>NZ_JACEHJ010000002.1:0-132500 GCF_025377695.1 Alishewanella sp. BS5-314 | reverse complement strand
ATGACTTACAGGTATATAGTGGCGTTCTGTAGGCGAGAGCCAGGGTATATCTGCTACATCCGGATCGTTAATATAGACAAAATCTACGTCTACCGCGCAGATAACTATCCAATGCGGTGCTTTCGAGCGGTCAAACTGCCAGGTACTGATTAGTGCCAACAAGATATAGCCATCCTGGAGTAGTTTACTTATTAGATCTAGATCCGGTTCGGTGATGAATAAAGGCAGCCCCAGTTGCTCAACTTTAGCCTGATCCGCCTGGTATACCCTTTGTATTACCGACTTTTTAGCTGCGCTGCGCACCGTATCTAAAAATAGTGGTCCTTGCTGATTCAGGAAGATTTGCACTTTGAAACCACGCTTTGCCGCAGCCAGCGCCAAACCTCTTGGACCACAACCACCATGACCAGACGTCATAAATACCGTTGTTGCTTCCCGCCACAGTTCAATTTCCAGATGCTCAGGACCGTATTCGCCCGGTTGAAAATAGTTAAATGCCATTAACAGACAAGCCGGGCCGCAGGTAAAAGGTGTGGTTTGAGCAATATAGGGCACCAACTTGGTATAGGACGCAGCCTGGTAATGATGGATTTGCTTTTGCAAACACAGCGCATCACTGTGATCTTCATAAAAATCCAGTTTAACGCCAAAAGGAAGATAACCGAGTTTTTGATACAACCTGACTGCAGCATGATTATCAGGCCGCACTTCTAAACGGAGCAACACACAATGTCTTAGCAATGCCTTTTGTTCTGCATCGGCAATCAGGCGTTTAGCTAAACCCTGACCTTGCAACTGCGGTAAGATGGCAATTGAATATAATCTGGCCATACTAGTACCACGCCGGTAGATTAGTAAGTAATAACCCACAATCTGCTTATCAAGACAGAGCACGAACAGATCACTACGCTTCTCGGAGATAAAGCGCCTAAAGCTGCGTTGACTCAGCCGATCGCTCTGAAAACATTGCAGCTCAATCACTAATAACGCCGATAAGTCCTGGCTGGTTGCTTCACGGATCTCAATAACTTTTTGCACATCCATCCGACGCAGTACTCAAAGCAGATGTCAGGTTATGCTCAGTATAGTAGCGGAATTTATTTTTATTACCGATACTTTAGATAAGTTCTCAGGAAAGAGGATAAGCTCAACTTTATGGCAAAACTGGTTATTGTCGTCGACAAACTGCAAGACTGGGCTCCGTTCTATCAATATGATGGCGTGATGAGTCTGCCAGCCTATTTAAAATGGCAGCCGAAACAAAAACAAAGAGTCCGGGTCATTAATCTGTGCCGACAGTCACATTATCTGGGAACCGGCTATTATTGTTCATTATTGGCGGAAGCCCGCGGCCACAATGTCATGCCCTCATTAAGGGCTTTTAATAAATTTAATCGTCATGAGATATCCGAGCTGATTGATGAACTGCCCGGAACGCTGCAAAACCTGTTGGATAAAGCTTTAGCTGACGCAAACGACCAACAACTGATATTTAATATTTATTTTGGTGAAACCTCCGACAAGACACTACGTAAATTTGCAAGTTATCTGTTTGATGCCTTACCGGTACCTATTCTACGGGTTGAGCTAACCCGGAAGAAAAACTGGCAGATCCGTTCAGTCAGAATCGGGGCGGTTCATAAGCTAACCGAAATTGAACAAGGGCATTTTGCCGAGGTTTTAGAACGTTACAGCCATAAAATCTGGCGCCTGGAACCGAAGAGCGCACGCTTTAAGTACGATCTAGCGATCCTGACCAACCCAAAAGAGCCCTTTCCGCCCTGCACTCCCAAATCGATAGCGTTATTCCGAAAAGCCGCCAAGCGCGCAGCAATGGATACCGAGTTAATCAGCGCCCGGGATATTCAGCGCTTAGCTGAATTTGATGGTCTGTTTATCCGCGAAACCACAGGCGTTAATCATCACACCTTTCATCTGGCGGTAAAAGCGGAGCGCGAGGGATTGGCCGTCATCGACGATCCGAACTCGATCTTGCGCTGTGGTAATAAGGTATACCTACAGACCCTATTTCAGCAGCATAAAGTACCAGTGCCGGATGGTTTAATGTTATTTAAGCAGGACGAGGATAACCTGGAGCGTGCCGCGGATACTCTAGGTTTGCCTTTGGTGCTAAAAATTCCGGATGGCAGTTTTTCCCGCGGTGTCGTTAAGGTCAGTACCTTAACAGAACTAAGGGCACAGTTAACGGCATTGTTTGAACAAAGTGCCATTATTCTAGCTCAGCGCTATACCTATACCGAGTTTGACTGGCGGATTGGCGTATTGAACGGTCAGCCACTATTCGCCTGTAAGTATTTTATGGCGCGTAACCATTGGCAAATTTATAAGCACGGTAAGGGCAAAACTCAGAGTGGCGGTTTTACCACCTGTGCGATTGCAGAGGTGCCGGCCCATGTGCTGCAAGCTGCGCTTGCCGCCTGTAAACCTATAGGTGACAGTTTATACGGTGTCGATCTGAAGCAAGCTGGTGAGCAGATATTTGTTATTGAGGTTAATGACAACCCAAATATTGATGATGGTGTCGAGGACTTGTATTTAGGCAGTAAACTCTATGACCTGCTGGTAGAAGATTTTATCCGGCGTATTGAATTAAACCGATAAAAAAACCGGCTTAAGCCGGTTGATTTGGTGCAGATGGAGAGACTCGAACTCTCACGCCTTGTGGGCACAAACACCTGAAGCTTGCGTGTCTACCAATTCCACCACATCTGCGTTATGTTTACAGCGCTAGCTGCTCAACATGGCGTGCAGTATAACGATTTCAAAAGCAGCGTCAACTGGCTTTTTTAAAAATCTTACTGTTTGCTTAAATTTACAACGCGCTTAATCAGGAAGTAAAAATAAATGCCTGCAAAGCAGGTTTTTGCCAAGGACGGCAAAAACAAAAAAACCGGCCTTAGCCGGTTAATTTGGTGCAGATGGAGAGACTCGAACTCTCACGCCTTGTGGGCACAAACACCTGAAGCTTGCGTGTCTACCAATTCCACCACATCTGCATAACGTTTTGCGCAGTACGCTCAACGTGGCGTGCAGTATAGCGACTTATCAGGCCGCGTCAATACGATTTTCAGCCTGATAAGCGCGGTTGCACAATTTAGCAGCGTTTTAGCCTTTTTGGGCTTTTTTCAGCAAGCCAATCTCTTCCAAACGTTGCATCAGATAGTCGTTAGAGTTAATCGGCTCCGGATAGCGGTTTGGCCGCTCAGCACTGACACAGCTGGCTAGGGTTTCAATCACATAATCCGGATTCGGATGCATAAAAAACGGGATAGAATAACGAGGCTCACCCGCCGCTGCCCCCGCCGGGTTCACCACCCGATGCGTCGTTGATGGCAGTACATGGTTAGTTAAGCGCTGCAGCATATCGCCGATATTGACGACAATAGTGCCTTCAATGGTGGTCACCGGTAACCAGCTACCATCGCGGCGCAAAATTTCCAGTCCCGCCTCATTAGAGCCCACCAATAAGGTGATCAGGTTAATATCTTCATGCTGACCAGCCCGGATCGATTGGGTTGAGGTATCCTTAATCGGTGGATAGTGAATAGGCCGCAGAATGGAATTACCGTAATTAACCTTGTCGGCAAAGTACGACTGGTCTTGCCCCAGGAAAAGTGCCAGCGCTTCCAATACCCGGTTACCCAGCTTTTCCAGCTCGGTGTATAAACGGTAAGTCGCGTCTTTAAATGCCGGTACTTCAGTTGGCCAGACATTTGGATATAAACTGGGATGCGGCGCCGGGCCGTCCAGCTCCCGGCCAACATGCCAGAATTCCTTTAGATCCGGGTGATTAGAATCCTTGGCTTTTTCCACGCCAAAACCGGTGTAACCACGTGCCCCACCCTGACCAGGCTGGTGATACTTGGCTTTAACTTCGGTTGGCAGTGCAAAAAACTGCTTAATAGCTTGATAAGTGTTCTCTATTACCTCATCCGGAATACCGTGACCACTAATGCCACAGAATCCAAACTCAGTATAGGCCTTGCCAATTTCGGCAACAAAGTTATCTTTGTCGGTGGCAAACCGTCTTATATCCAACGTTGGAACATGTTGAGTCATATAAAAGACCTGTTTTTAGCCTAAAGAAAAAAAGAACCCTGCAATCGCAGCGCTCATTAAATTCGCTAATGTTGCAGCAAGTAAGGCTTTTAAACCTAACTCGGCAATATCAGCGCGCCGGCCTGGCGCCATACCACCCAGGCCGCCTAACAAAATGGCAATTGATGAGAAATTGGCGAAGCCACACAGGGCGATAGTAACTATCACCTGAGTATGCGCGCTTAACTGCTCTTTCACCTGCACAAAGTCGAGGTATGCGACAAATTCATTAATCACCAGCTTTTGACCGATAAAACTACCAGCCGCGCGGGCTTCTTCCCAGGACACGCCCAGAATAAAAGCCAGTGGTTGGAATACGTAACCAAAAATCAGTTGTAAAGTAAGATCGTCTTTACCCAGCCAACCACCGATTCCACCGACAATGCCATTAACCAGGGCGATTAAACCAACAAAAGCCAATAACATAGCACCAACATTCAGTGCCAGCTGCATACCACTGGAAGCCCCTGCGGCTGCGGCGTCAATCAGATTAGTATGCGGCTTTTCAGTGGTAATCTCTGCCAGATCATTTTTGGGTGTTTCGGTCTCCGGCAAAATCATTTTTGCCATTAAAAAACCACCCGGTGCCGCCATAAAGCTGGCCGCAATCAGATACTTTAACTCCACACCTAAACCAGCATAGCCGGCTAATACCGAACCAGCTACCGATGCCAGCCCCCCTACCATCACGGCAAACAACTCAGAGCGGGTCATCGTTGGGATAAAAGGTTTAACAATAAGTGGCGCTTCAGTCTGACCAACAAAGATATTGGCCGCAGCGGACATCGACTCAGGCCGGCTGGTGCCCAGTAATTTTTGCAAACCGCCACCAATTAAACGAATTACCCAGGTCATAATACCGACGTGATATAGCACCGCTATTAATGACGAGAAGAAAATAATGATGGTTAGTACATGGATTGCAAAAATAAAGCCTTGTGAGAAGTTACCCAAGTCACCAAACAGAAACTGGATACCGGCGTTGGCATAGCCAATAACGTTCGCTACGACCTGAGAGATGCTATATAGCACCTCCTGACCAAAGGGCACGTACAGCACAAAGGCGCCAATGGCAATTTGAATAGCAAAGGCACCACCGACGGTGCGCCAGTTGATCCGGCGACGATTTGCTGACGCCAGGTAGGCGACCAATAACAGGGCAACAATGCCCACTAATCCCATCATAATGTTTTCCTGGTTGTTATTCCGACAATAGCTGGCGGATTTTTGCTTTTATAATATCGATAGCAATCTGGTTTTTGCCACCGCGGGTGACCACCAGATCGGCGTATTGTTTCGAGGGAGCGATAAATTCAAAAAAGGCTGGGCGAACGGTGCTTTCATACTGTTCAGTTACCGAGGACAAACTACGACCACGGTCTTCAAGATCGCGCTTGATCCGGCGCAGCAAACAGATATCCAGCGGCGTATCCATAAAAACCGTGATATCAAACTGCTCACGTAACTGCTCGTCGGTCAGCAATAAGATCCCTTCTACCAGGATCACTTTTGCCGGCTGAACCTTGATAGTGTCTTCAATGCGGGTGTGAAGTTTATAGCTATATTGCGGCATCGCTATGGTTTGGCCTGCACGCAATGCCTTTAAATGTTCAACCAGGAGTTCGTGTTCGAAGGCTGACGGATGGTCATAGTTAGTCAGGATCCGTTGTTCAAACGACAAATGACTCTGATCACGGTAGTAGGCATCTTCAGACAGGATCGCAATCCGTTCGCCACCCAACTCAGCTACCAGTTCCTGATAAACGGTTGAGGCAAATAAACTTTTGCCGGATGCTGACGCACCGGCTATTGCGATAATGGTTCTTTTACCCATAGCACTGCCCAAAGAATTGCAAATAGCTGGTAATTATCGCTAATAACGCCGTGATTAGGAATAAAAACTTCCAAAAAAAATGCCAGTCAATTGACTGGCATTTTTACGACCGCTAAATATTTAGAAGCGGTAGCTCACACCCATTTTCAGTCTCCAGGTAGAGAACTGGTTGTAGAACTTGTCGTAGTTGTTAGTGTTGCTGGTAACGTTACCATAAACGTACTGGCCAGTAGTTGGGTTGATTGTGAAGTCAACCAACTGAATAGTACCGAAATCACTACCATATACGCGACCTTGTGAACTGTCCAACAGATTCAGGAAGTTAGCGATAGTGAAGTAGAAGGTACCTTTATGGCCTTCTAACAGACCCGGGATTTCCTGACGGAAGTTCAGATCCAGTGTCGTCACCCAAGGAGTGGTGCTTGAGCCACGAGGTGCATAACCGCCAGCATACTTATCCAAGCCCAATGCATTGATGGTATTGAAGAAGTTGGTGCGGGCAGCATCAGTCAGGAATACTACGTTAGGGTCATTTGGTGTTGGGATATACACCAGTAACGCGTTAGAAGTAGTACCCGGGCTCAGCAGGTTGTATGGGTTACCGAAACCGGTACTGTTATTAAACGCCGTGTTATTACCGTTCAGGAAGTAGGTAATTGGCTTACCTGAGCGACGCTCATAGAACATATTTACATTGGTCTTGTAACCAGCGAAGAACTCATGCTCGTAGCCGAAGTTCACCACAAAACGGTGCTCGGTTTCAAAAGCTGAACGACCGATCAGTGCTTCGTTACGGTTAATTGCCGTATTGAAACCGAAGTTACTGCTCGCAGTTGAACTGGTACTGGTATGAGCGTCGGTAATATCCTGATTGGTATAAGAGGTAGTCACACGAATACCGTTATCCCAGGCTTTGCTCAACATAGTGCTGAAAATCTTAGAACGACCTTCTTTATCCGCATTGGTCAGCATGATGTCGCGTGGCTGAGTAGCATTGTAGATAATACGTTGACCGTCAGCAGTAAAACCTGCTTCACGACCAGTCAGACTTGGATCGATCCAGAAAGCCGTATTTTGTGGCTTTTTGTACATATATTCCGTGGTCCACATTACATCATCAGCAACGTAAGGAATATTAATCATATAGTCTGCAGCTAACTGGAAGCGCCAGTCAGATGGCATCTTAAAGTTAGGATCAGTGAAGTTAGTACCGGCAAATACTGCTGAATTAGCAACAGCATCTTTAAATGCTTGCGGAACGTCTTTGATATCTACACCAACCAAAGCAGCAGCCAGTGGGTTGCTTGATGGACGGCTAACATCAAACTGTGCAATACCTACACCAGGATTTGAGTAAGCGTTTGAAATCCAAACTGTTGGTTGACCACCAGAGAAGCGACCAATACCACCACGAATGGTTAAATCATCAGCAGCGTCCCATTTAAAACCAAAACGTGGCAGGAAGATACCTAAACCATCCAGGTTTTCAGTGTTATCAAACCCTGTACGATCTTTCGCTTGCTGGTTAAACTTAGGAACGTCGCTTGATGCCAGCATTTCATAACGCAGACCGATATCAATTTGCAGACTATCGGTAGCGAACCACTGATCATGAACATAGAACGCATGCTCGTCACGAACGAACTCAGCAGCTGCATCAGCTGGATTTAAGCTGGTAGCGTTTTGATAAATCAAGCGTGAAGCTAGACGGTTTTCAAAATCCGCTAAACTATTGAACGTGTAGGAACCTTTAGTGTTCTGTAAGAACATGTTAAAGATATCCAAACGTTTGAACTGGTAACCGAAGCTCAGGTTATGATCACCCAACAGATAATCAGCATCGATAGCAACGATGGTTGATTTCTTATTCAGTTCGTTTGAATGACGTGAGAAGTCAGAACCTAAACCGATGTTGTTACTACCGACACCGATATTTACAGTGATATCACCAAAGTCACCAAAAGAAGCCTGAGTCGTTGGGTTATCAATATAGGTCACACTAAACTGAGTCGAGAAGTCAGGCGTCCAGTCAGAGTAAAGCTTGAACGCGTAGTTGTTCAGATCTTCGATACGATTGTACCAGTGTGAAGACAAGCGTAAACGGTTAGCTGCAGAAGTGGTATTTGCGGTTCTGTTGCCTTTGTTGTACTGATAGGTGAATGCTGCGCGGTGATCCTGGCTAATGTTCCAGTCCAGCTTAACTAACAGCTTCTTGTCATCAGTAACAGGTGTTAAATCCCAAGAACCGGCATCAACACCATAAACGTCACGGGCAATACGACGCACAGCTTCGTAGTCCGCTAAACTGGCAACTGAGGTGTTCGCTGCACCGCTACCAGCCGGACCCCATTCGATTGGCGTATCAGCTTCATAGTACTCGTAAGAAACGAAATAGAACAATTTATCCTGAACGATAGCACCGCCCACGGTCGCGCCATAGGTATATTCATCAAAATTCAGTGGACGAGGAGTACGGCCTTGTTTTGGAGTACCAGCCCACTTGTCGCTTTGCTTTTCGTACATCACGCTGCCAGTAAACTGGTTTGTACCAGATTTAGTTACTGCGTTAATTTTAGCGCCCTGGAAACCGCTGTCCTTGGCATTAAAAGGTGATACATCGATAGTGATCTGGTCGATGGCATCTAATGAAATTGGTGAACGGGTCGTTGGATAACCGTTAGCGTTCAGACCGAAGTCGTCGTTCTGGGCAATACCATCGATACTGATACTGTTAAAACGTGGGTTAGTACCGGCAACCACTAACTCACCATCTTTGGCAGTTAGTACGGCCAGTGGGTTATTCCGCACCACATCTTTAATATCGCGGTCAAAACTTGGGGTATTAGCAACATCATTGGCACTGAAGTAGCTGCTGCTGCCGGTATTGCCGGCCAGAATAGCAGTACCCGTAACAGCAATACGCTCAACTTGTTGTGCTTCTAACTCAGCGTTAATCCTGAAAGACTCGCCAAGTGAAATAAAGATGTTGTTATAAACCTTAGTACCTTGCGGGCTGGTAATGGTAATGGTGTAAGGACCACCAACACGTAAACCTGAGCTGGCAAAAGCACCGGCCTGGTTAGTCGTTGCAACAGAACGGGTGCCTGAAGGCACGTGTAAAATTTCAACGCGGGCGTTGGCTGCAACTTCACCTGTTGCAGTAACAACGTTACCACGAATTGCAGAAGAGGTATCAGCAAATGCCATGTTGCTTACGCCAAGCGCGAGCGTAACAGCCATCGCTAAGTGTCTAATTTTCATATCGTTTTCACCTGGTAGTTGTGGGTTATGCTAAATCCGATTTAGTTTTTTGCACAGATAGTGTTCAATCGGGTATCCAAGCCTAAACTAAGATTATTTCACTTTCGTTACAGATACCAAATTATAGGAACTTATCTATAGTTATACTGTCAAAGGGCGTTCCCGTCATATTAGTGTAACATGTCTAATTTCTGATGCGAATAATAGTGCAGAAAATCAACGAAAAAAGTTCCATTTAATTTTATAATTTCTCAAAGACACCTCCCCTTCCCGACATTCTGCAGACATTATCAGCCAGCTTGCCCGGTCAATACTGGATCTTCTGTCATCGACTGGCTATGCTGATTGACCTTTTCGTTATATCGGGAACAGCAATGCTTCAACGCTTGATCGCCAAACTTTGTGTTGGCTTTTTTTTACTCAACAGTCAGGTGCTTATGGCCACACAGCAAATCACTGTCGCTACCTTTAATGTCAGTATGGAAGCCGAGAACTACCTGCCGCGAGGCGAAAGAGGTAGCAGCCAAATATTGATTGATATTCTGGCCAACGGCGACCACCCTCAGGTGAAAAATATTGCTGCCATTATTCAGCGGGTGCGGCCAGACATCCTGCTATTAAATGAATTTGACTATATTGCCGATCCGAAACAAGGTATCGAAGCCTTTATCAAAAACTATCTTAATCAGCCACAAGCCGGCAGCCAGCCGATTGATTACCCCTACTACTATTACAATACGGTCAATACTGGCCAACCCAGCCCGTTTGACCTGGATAATGATGGCGCGGCGACCGGTGTAGGCGCCGATGCCTGGGGCTATGGCTTTTATCCGGGCCAGTACGGCATGGTGTTGCTGTCAAAATATCCGATCCAGAGCGAGCAGATCCGCACTTTCCAGCATTTTAAATGGCGCGACATGCCGGGGCATAAAGTCACGCTAAAAGCTGACGGCTCCCCCTGGTATAGTGCCGAAGCCTGGCAACAACTGCCGCTGTCTTCGAAAGCCCATTGGGATATCCCGATACAGATCAACGGTATCAATGTACACCTGCTGGCCAGCCATCCGACACCGCCGGTATTTGACGGCCCGGAAAACCGCAATGGCAAACGCAATCATGATGAGATCCGGTTCTGGGTAGATTATCTGCAACCAACGCAAGCGACTTATATCTACGATGACCAGGGCACAACAGGTGGTCTGGCAGCCGGTAGCCGCTTTGTGATTGTCGGTGATCTGAACGCCTCAGCGGAAGGTGAAGGCGATGCGATTCATAGCGGTATCTTAAGTTTGGTGCAGCATCCGCTGGTAAACGGTAGCTTTGTCCCGACCAGTATTGGCGCTGCTGAACATAGCCCGGATCGTCCACACGCAGCCAGTCATACCGCCAGTTGGCGGATGCGGGCAGACTATGTGCTGCCATCGAAGCAAGGCTTGAAGATTAAAGAAGGTGGAGTCTTCTGGCCGGCAAAAGCCGATGCGGACTATCCGTTAGTCGGCGCCCGTGATGCCAGCTCAGATCACCGGCTGGTTTGGCTAACCCTGCAGCTCACCGATTAGCGCTTTAGCGCTTAATCGGTTGCACATGTACCGTGACCTCTTCCCGGTCATGGTACAGATGCCGCGCCTGCAGTTGGTATCGGAATCCCGCATCCTGCAACTGTTGCTCAAACGCAGCCAGTACTTCTTTTACAGTCTCGTAGCGTCTTTTCATCGGTAATTTCAGGTTAAAGATGGTTTCCTGACACCAACCCTGAATTAACCACTCTGCAATGCGCGCGGCAACGCGCTGCGGCTGCTCAATCATATCGCAAACCAACCAGTACACATTTTTCTTGGCGGGCACAAATTTGAAACCGTCCACCATCAGATGCTTCACCTGCCCCGTTTCCATTAGCGACTCAGCCATGGGACCATTGTCGATAGCGGTCACCATCATACTGCGTTTCACCAACTGATAGGTCCAGCCACCAGGACAAGCACCTAAATCCACCGCTTGCATACCTGGCGCCAGCCGGGTTTCCCATTCATCTTTCGGGATAAAGGCAATAAAGGCTTCTTCCAGCTTTAAAGTACTGCGACTGGGCGCTTCCGGCGGGAACTTCAGCCGCATAATACCGTTTTCCAGCGCAGAATTATTCTCCGGGTAAGACAAACCCAGATAACCGCTGGTGCCACTTAATAAAAACAAGTGCAAAACCGGCGCACGTTTATGTTCTTTTTGCAGCATCACCCCAGCCTGACGCAAGGACTGGCGCAGCGGCACAGTCAGCTTGCGTGCCAGTGTCGATAACGTCTTGCCATCGTTCGTATCGGGGAATTCCACCCGCAAGCTACCACAGCCGCTGAGTTCTTCCGCCAGTGCGGCCTGCAGTACGGGCGCGATCCGATCCTGGGCTGGCAGCTCCAGTTCGCCGCTTAGCAGCAATAACCACTGCCGGATAAAGATAAAGTGCTGAAAATCGAAATCGCGGTAAAAGCGTTGTAACGCTTCACTGTCATAGGCCTCAAAGATCACAAAGGCGCTGTTGGCTTTCAGTTTACAAAAACCAAATACCTCAAAGGCTGCGGCCTGCTCCTGTAGCTCAGCCGCCGCTTCTTTTTCAAAGCCGGCACGGCAATATACTAATAATTGTTTCATCTTACTCTCTATGCCAGCTTGTCTGGCGCCAGCTTGCGATGGCCAGAAGCAGCCACCCTAAAATAAAGCTCTGGCCACCCAGCGGGGCCAAAGCCGAAAAATGTAGCGGCAAGGCAAAAACGCCGCTTAACAGTGTCCAACAAAACAGCCAGACACCCAGATGCCAGCAGAGTCTGACGGCCAGTAACAGCTTCGTCGGCTGCCAGATATTTAACAGCAGCAAACCTAAAGCATGTAATGCCAACATGGCTAAAGCAGCCAATACCCGCCCGGTCGCCAGCTCCGTTAAGCTGCTTTGCCATAAATGCATCAATGCTGCCGCAAGCGCCACTACGGCGCCGCCGTATAAGGCTGCCAGACTAGTACTTAACTTTAGCCAGAATTGCATCAATACTCCCGCGGGTAAGCTCGGCGGCCTGCGCTATTAATTGGCGCTGGCTCAAGCCGCTACTTTTAAGTGGCTGAAAATCGTGATCCGCTGTTTTTAACCAATGCACTGTCACCTCAGGCCAAGCTGAAATCAGCGCGCTCAGTTCAGCGTAGTTGCCAAAGGGATCCCGTTCGCCCTGCATTATAATAAGCGGCCGGCTAAGCTCAGAAAAATGCCCGGTACGCCACTGTGCTTTACGCGGTGGATGAAATGGATAACCATAAGCAAACACCGCCCCAACCCGCTCCTCCAAAGATTCAGGCAGCGCGGCCAGCAGCGACGCAACACGCCCACCCATTGATTTACCGCCAATAAACAGCGGCAAATCGTCACCCAGCGCCTTTATCGCCGCAGCTAACTCCGGTAGCAAACTGGCAACTTTAGGCGGCGGCACCGGTTTACCAAGTTCGAGTTTACGCTGCATATAAGCAAACTCGAACAACGCTACATCTATCTGCTGTTGCTGCAGCGCTGCGGCCAGCTGCTGCATAAAGGCGCTATCACAGCCGGCGCCGGCGCCATGGCAAAGTAATAACCTGGCCACCGCTGTCATGCCAGCACCCGCAACGCTGCCAACAATGCCGGCAATGCCAGACGATCGACTAGCATTTAATCATCCATTGCCACAGCATTGGTAAATTGCTGCTCGGCGAATTCGGCCTGCTCGGCACTGACCATATCCAGCATCCACTGCCGGAACGCCATGATTTTGCCAAGCTCGGTTTGGCTTTCGCGACACACCAGATAGTAAGAGTCTTTACTGATCAGCACATGATTAAAAGGTACGATCAGCCGGCCAGAGCTAATATCCGGCCGCGCTAGTACATTATGCGCCAAGGCTACGCCCTGACCATGAATCGCCGCCTGCAGCACCATCGAGGAATGACTAAAAATCGGTCCCTGGTTGACATTAAAGTTTTTAAAACCCTGGGTAGTAAACCAGGCTTTCCAGGCACGGCGTGAGCCATCATGCAGCAGGTTATGAAACCGCAGATCAGTTGGCTCTTTCAGCGGTTTGCTGCCATTTAATAGCAGCGGCGAGCACACCGGCAATAAATATTCGGTATGCAATTTATCTGCATGCAGGTTACGCCAGTTACCGCGACCATAATAAATGGCGACATCAACATCATCGGTCAGCGAGCCTTCATCCTGATCCACGGCCTTGATCCGCACATCGATATCCGGATGCTGTTCACTAAACTGGTTTAACCGCGGTACCAGCCACTGAATAGCAAAGCTTGGCTGCAGGCTGACGGTAAGCGAGCCCTTAGCACCACGCGCCAGCAATTTTTCGGTGGCTTCGTGTAGCTGCAAAAAGATCTCTTTAATATCGAGAAAATAGCTCTGCCCTTCTTCGGTTAGCAGCAAAGAGCGGTTTTTCCGCATAAAGAGTTTCAGCCCCAGATGATCTTCCAGTGCTTTGATCTGGTGACTAATCGCCGCCTGAGTCACATACAGCTCTTCGGCCGCCTTGGTAAAACTTAGATGCCGGGCAGCAGTTTCAAAAGCTTTTAATGCATTAAGTGGCGGTAAACGGCGGGCCATAAGTCTCCGAAACGGGCGTAATGCAGCGTTTAGTTAGCAGGTGGCGTGTAGCCATCAATCTGCACATCCTGCCCCTGGAACAAAAAGGCTTCCATCTGCTGCTCCAACAACTTGCGATGCTCAACATTCATCATATTCAGCTTTTTCTCGTTAATCAGCATCACCTGTTTTGCCTGCCACTGTGCCCAGGCTTCTTTGCTGATGTTGTCGAAAATTTTCTTACCCAGATCGCCCGGATAGAACTGGAAATCCAATCCCGGCGCCTCTTTTTGCAGAAATTGGCAAAATACGGTACGGCTCATAATTTTTCCTTGCTCAGACTTAATGCAGCCAGCTGCTGCAGCAGTTTTTTTGCCGGGGCTGATAACCCCAGCTCAGGTATGGCGCTTATTGTATACCAGAGCGCGGCAGATTGCTCCTCTACCCGCGCCGGCAAGCTGGAAAGTTGCAGCCAAAGCGGATTGATCCATAAATGAAAATGGCTGAAGGTATGCCGAAAGGTCGCCAGCTCCGTTTGTTGTTGCACCGCCAGACCTTGCAGCGCGATAAATTGCTCGCGCTCTGCGGCAGTGGCAAATTCCAGAAAACCATACAAGCCACCCCATAAGCCATTAGCCGGACGCTGCTTTAGCAACACCTGATCGGCTACGGTTAACAGTAGCCAAAAACTTTGCTGCTCAGGTAAGGCTTTCTTTGGCTTTTTACCCGGATAACCTTGCTGCTCGCCCTTAAGCGCCGCCTGACAATGCCGGGCGAGCGGACACTCGGCACAACGCGGTTTGCTGCGGCTGCAAAGCGAAGCGCCCAAATCCATCATCGCCTGATTAAACTGCTTTACTGTATCCTTAGGCGTATAGCGCTCTGCGAGTTGCCATAGCTGCTGCTCGACCTTTTTCTCGCCCGGCCAGCCGCTTAACGCGGCAAAACGGCTTAGTACCCGCTTGCAGTTACCATCCAAAATCGGATAGTGCTGTCCCAGCGACAACGACAGGATAGCACCGGCGGTAGAACGCCCGACACCGGGCAGCGCCAATACTTGTGCAAATTCGGTTGGAAATTCGCCCTGATGTAGTTCGACGATCTGCCGTGCCGCCTGATGTAAATTACGCGCCCGCGCATAATAGCCAAGACCAGTCCAGTAGTGCAGCACCTCGTCGATTTGCGCAGCAGCCAGGGTGTTAACGTCCGGGAAACGGGCGAAAAAACGCTGAAAATAGGGTTTTACTGTCACCACCTGAGTCTGCTGTAACATTACCTCCGAGAGCCAGGTTTTATAGGGGCTGGGCTGTTGCTGCCAGGGTAAATCTTTGCGGCCATGTTGCTGGTACCATGCTACCAACTGCTCACTAAACCAGGTATCAGTTTGCAAAAATACGACTCCTGCCATTGAAAAGCGCCAATTGTAACAGAGCCCGAGGTTGAGCTTGCTACCGTTTCCAAGGATAATAGCCCACTTATTTTTCAGATTGGAGCTTTGCATGACCAACCAGGCCACACCGCCAAACGACCATCAGCCGGATGATGCCAGTACGCAACCTTATTTACGGCGGATCCGCTCTTTCGTGTTGCGTGAAGGCCGCTTAACCAAGGGCCAACAACTGGCGCTGGAAAATCACTGGTCAGGCTATGGCGTGGATTATCAGCCAGCACTACTGGATCTGGACCTGTTATTTGGTCGCAGCGCCCCGCGGGTACTGGAAATTGGCTTTGGTATGGGCAAATCACTGGTGGCGATGGCAAAGGCCGCGCCAGCACAAGACTTTATCGGCATTGAAGTGCATAAGCCAGGGGTTGGTGCCTGCTTATCCGAAGCCGTTACGCAGGGCGTAAGCAATCTGAAAGTGTTTGAACATGATGCGGTTGAAGTGTTAGCTGAGATGATCCCAGAGCAAAGCCTGGATACAGTGCAACTGTTTTTCCCGGATCCCTGGCACAAAAAGCGCCATCATAAAAGACGGATCGTGCAGCCAGACTTTGTGCAGGCACTGCGCAGTAAATTAAAGATCGGTGGTGTCTTTCATATGGCGACCGATTGGGAAAACTATGCCGAGCATATGCTGGAAGTCATGCAAGCTGCCGAAGGTTTTCAGAACTTATCCGCCAACAACACCTATGTCGAACGTCCGGAGCACCGGCCTTTGACCAAATTCGAACAACGCGGCCAGCGCTTGGGCCATGGTGTCTGGGATCTGATGTTTAAAAGGATAAGTTAATGCTTGCTAACAGCAGTCAGCTGATTTTACGCAACCTGGACGATTTACAGGGCCCGGTATTATTTGTCGAGCCAGAAGCCGACCAACTGGCCCGCCAGTTAGCGGCCCTGGGACAAATCAGCTGCTTTACTACCGATGCCGCCGTTAAACAGCAGTGGCAGCAAGCCGGTGCCGAAGTTTACTTTAGCGCTACGCCGGCCTTTAGCCAGCAGTTTGCCACCGCAGTGTTGTTTTATCCCAAGAGTAAAGAATTACTGGCCGATAATCTGGCCCGTATCGCCAGTGCACTGCAGCCTGATGCCCAGCTCTATGTGGTAGGTGATAATAAAGGCGGTATTAAAAGCCTGGTTAATCATGCCGAGAAGCTGGGGTTACATGCACATAAACTGGATAACGCCAAGCACTGCCTGTGGTTTTCACTCGCTGGCGATCTCTGTCAAATCAAACCCGGCGCCATAAGTCAGTTTAACATTCAGCATAAGGGTAAGAACCTGACAATCTGTTCGCTGCCTGGGGTATTTAATCACGGTAAGCTGGATACCGGCACGGCGCTGTTACTGCAGCACCTGGGTCATATCCAGGATGGCAAGGTGCTGGATTTCGCCTGCGGCGCTGGCATTATTGGCGCCGCACTAAAACAGCAGGCGCCAGGCATTGAGCTGTATTGCTCGGATATCAGTGCTTTAGCTATCGCTGCGACCAACGCCACCTTACAGGCTAACCAACTGAGTGGTCAGGTTATTGCCGCTGATGGTTTGCCCGCACAGCCGCAGCTGTTTAAGCATATTGTCAGCAATCCGCCCTTTCATACCGGCATTAAAACCGACTACAGTATCAGTGAAGCCTTTATTGCCCAAAGCGCGGCGCGGCTACAATCTGGTGGTACCTTAACACTGGTCGCCAACAATCATCTCGCCTACCAACAACTGCTGGAGCAAGCCTTTGGTAAGGTGAATATTCTGGCCAAAGCCAATGGTTTTGTGATTTATCAGGCTACGAAAAAATAGCCTTAACAGGAGGCAGTAACGGTGCGGTTTAGCTTATTCGCATTTGGCAGTCTGATATTAGTAAAGCTGATGCCAGCGGCACTACTTGCAGCCGAAACTAACACGACCATCGAAAGCGCTACTGCGGCGACCAGCGCGGGTTGTTTGCAGGCACCCGGACGGACCCGGGCCTGTCCGCATAAACTGTACCGGGCTATGCAATTACCCGGTATGACGGCCCCGGCCCTGCGCTGTATTTGCGTCACTGACTTTGCGCCCCTGCTGACAGAGCCCGAAACGCCCGAGCAACGCTTGGCACAGCTGCGTTTAAAACAACAATTATCCGCGCATTTGCAACATGATGTGGAGCCGGTACTGCAGATTATCCGGCGCTAGTGCGCCTGCTTCCCGACGGCCTAATCAGGCCGGTAACAACACCAAACGGCTGGCAAAACTTCCCAGATACTCTTCCTGACCAGCCAGCAGTACCGGGACTAGGTAAAGCTCATTGCGTTCCACCCAGTAAATCGCATTTTGGGTAAACTCTTCTGCCAAAGCAATGCCCAGCGCTTTATCACAAAACACCAACCAGCTTTTTTCCTGAAAACTGTAATCAGGTGCCGCCCCTATCACTGAGCGATAAGGACAACCCAGCTGCTGTAACCGCTGTTGCAGTTTCTTATCCAGTAATTGGTTAAATAGCGTATGGGTAATTTGACCGGCAGGATTCTGGCCGCTGATGATGGCAAAACTCACGCCGGGAGCCAGGCCCTGGTGACAGAGGAAAATCGTTTCTTTATAACTTTGCCATAAATTCATGCTCGGCCTCCGCCCGCCAGAACTGCAACTACTATAATATTGATGGATAAAATTTCCACTTTCCTTTGCGAAAAAGCTGAATTCTGTTTAGCATCTAGTAAGCAGATTGCGAAAGTAAGGACCATCTGGCCGAACATGAGTGGCATCAATCGCACCACTTCAATGAAAACAGCATTAATTTTTTTAGTCATGCTGATTTGCAGTTTAACTTTGGCTGTGGCCCTGATTTTATCCAATGGCCTGGATTTTAAACGCCAACAAAAGCAACTGGAGCAAGAGTTAGCGGCCTTGCTCAATATTATTGCCATCAATACACAGTCGACACTGTTAACCAATAACAGATTTCGCGAAGAACAGCGCCTGGCCGCTTTTGATGCTATTACCGCTATTAAGAATATTCATATCTATAAATACGATGAAGCCGGGCAACAGCTTAATTTCTTCGTCAGTTATAATCGTAAAGATATTGGCCCCTGGCCACTGCAGATTGACCGTATCAGCGAAATCATTACCCAAAAACAACCGATCCGTAAAGGCGATACGCTAGAGTTTGGTCGAGCCGTGGTACTGGATAATCAGTTGCTTGGTTATGTTTATGTTCGCGCCACCGCGGAAGAACTGACACAATCGCAACGTCAACAAACACTGGTCAGCATTCTGATCGCCATTCTCGCTTTACTACTCGGTTACATCCTGGTGTTACAGTTACAAAAGCGCTTTACCGGACCACTTAATGTGCTGCTCGATTTAGTACACCGCGTAGCGCGGGAAAGGGATTACTGTGTGCGGGCGCCGGCCGCTAAGGTGCAAGAGTTTAATCTACTCAGTCGGGCCTTTAATACGATGATGGATCGAATTGAGAGCCAACTGAATAAACGCGCACAGGCTGAAGACGAAATTAAGCAGTTAAATCAGAGTTTGGAGCAAAAAATTGCCGAGCGGACTGCCGCACTGCGGGAGTCGAATCAGGAATTATTAAATACCCTGGCCACCTTGCATCAATATCAAAACCAGATTGTTGAAACCGAAAAAATGGCCAGCCTGGGGCAGATGGTGGCTGGCATCGCCCACGAAGTAAACACCCCCATTGGCTTAGGGGTTACCGCCTCAACACTACTGCAGGACAAGGTTCAGGAAATTGAAAGCGCTTTTGAAAACAAAACGCTGAGCTCAAACCAGTTAGCGCGCTTTCTTAGTGACAGTAAAGAAAACCTGGGGATTATCTATCGCAACCTTGAGCGCGCCGCTGGCTTAATTAGCAGTTTCAAACAGGTCGCGGTTGATCAGTCGAATGAGAATCAGCGCCAATTTAATATGCTGCAGCTGATTAATGAAGTACTGCTGTCGCTGCGACCTAATCTGAAAAAGACGAATCATCAAATTCATATTGATTGCCCGCCGGAACTTACCATCAACAGTAAACCAGGGCCCATTAATCAAATCTTGATTAATCTGATTATGAATAGTCTGCTGCACGCCTTTGACGAGGGCAGCGCTGGTGAGATCAATATTCGGGTCGAGCTCAAACATCACCGCTGCCTGCTACATTACAGCGACAATGGCAAGGGAGTACCTGAGCATATCCGTAAGCGGATCTTTGACCCCTTCGTGACCACAAGACGTGGTGAAGGCGGCAGCGGCCTGGGAATGCACCTGGTCTATAATCTGGTCACTCTGGCGTTAAATGGCAAGATCCTCTTAGAAAGTAGTTTGGGTGAAGGCATTCAAATCGATATTGATTTCCCGGTGGGCAATCTAAGCCCAAGCAAACTAAATAATCGCTAGACTAACCACTTGAAAAATAAAGCAATCAACAAACCAGAAGCATTAGGAAAGACTAATTGTTAACAAAAATCTTGTTAACAATTGGCCGCTTGGATTATAATCAGCTTTAATTTGACACCTGTCAGACACAATGTCTACAGTCTAAATACCTACTTCTTACAACTCCCAAATAAGGTTTAACGCTAATGCAAACACCCGTGATTCTGGTCGTAGAAGACGAAGAAGTGACCCGTTTAAATCTGGTTAGTCTGTTTCAGGGAGAGGGCTATCAGGTTATCGAAGCCATAAATGGTGACGAAATGTATCAGAAACTGGAAACTAACCCAGTTAATCTGATTGTCATGGATATTAATTTACCCGGCAAAAACGGCCTGATCCTGGCAAGGGAATTACGGCAAAAGCAAAATATCGGACTGATATTCCTTACTGGCCGCGACAGCGAAGTTGATCGTATTCTCGGCCTGGAAATCGGTGCCGACGATTATCTGACCAAGCCATTTAATCCACGCGAACTCACTATTCGTGCCCGCAACCTGTTAAATCGTACAGTCGCGCAACCTGTAGTGGAAGAGCACAAGAGTGTAGTGAAGTTCAACGGCTGGACGCTGGATGAAAATAGCCGTAATTTGACCTCTCCAACCGGGATGGCACGTCGTTTACCTAAGGGTGAATATCGTGCGCTGCGCTTGATGCTGGATACACCGGGTAAGATCTTCACCCGTGAGCAATTGATCCGTCATATGACCGGCCGCGAGTTGCGTCCGAATGACCGTACTGTCGATGTCACCATTCGTCGTATTCGTAAACACTTCGAATCTGATGTCGAGAGCCCGGAGTTAATCAGCACCATCCATGGTGAGGGCTATCGCTTTGTCGGCAAGATCGATAAATAATTAAGCGTCTTTAATATATTGCTGCAGAGTAGCCAGATGCTGCTCTGCAGTAAAATGCAGCTCCAGTAATTGCCGTTCCAATAGCGCCCAGTCAGGCTCCTGTTCTTCCAGCTTTCGTGCTTGTTCCTGTAACCAAAGTAAACCGACCGCGGCTGCCGCCCCCTTTAGTTTATGCGCCATACTTTGCAACTCTTTGAATTGTTGCTGCACCGCAGCCTCGAGTAACTTATTAATATAGCCTGGTAATAACTGCGCAAATAACAACACACTACGCTGCATCGCATCCTTACCCAACGTCTGTAAATAATGCTGCAAAATATTGGTATCCAGCACAGCCGGAGCCTGCTCGCTACTCGCCGCCGTCGGCGCGGTTTGCTCCGAGTTTTGCTGCAGTTTAAGAGCACTGGGCGAAAACAGCTCAGCTAATAATAAGTCTAATTTTTCGGTATTCAGTGGTTTGGACAGCACCCCGTCCAGCTTGATATCCGCCAGTTTCTGCTGTGCTTTGCGCACATTAGCTGTCAGCATCACAATGGGCAGTGCCGATAAATGACTTTCACTGCGGATATAACGGGCGATCTGATCGCCATCCATATCAGGTAGCTGCATATCCAGAAGCACCAGATCAATATCGTCCTCTGTTTCAAGCAAGGCGAGCGCATCCTCTCCGGTTTCGGCCAGTAACACTGTATGACCTCGCTGTTCCAACAGCGCCATCGCAATATCGGCATTTAACGGCACATCTTCAATCAACAGAATCGTTAGCGCCGGACAGTTAATGGGCGCGGGTTGTGACGGTGCCTGAGCAAACACGACGGGTAAACTGACGGTAAAACAACTGCCAGCGCCGGGCGTACTCTTTACACTGATCTCACCGGCCATGGCTTCGATCAGCGAACGCGATACCGACAAGCCGATACCCGAACCAAGAATACTCAAGCGCTGGCCATCACGGGATTTATAGTACATATCAAAGATCCGTGGCAGATCATGATCGGCGATGCCAATACCGGTGTCGATCACCTGTAACTGCAGAAACTGCTGTGTTAGCTGACAGTGCAGGGTCACCTGCCCCTGCCGGGTGAATTTAACAGCATTACTTAACAGATTCCATAACACCTGACGTAAGCGCGTAGGATCCAGCAGCAGGTAGCAGGCGGTAGTGCCCTCTGTTTGCAACTGAAAACTCAACCCTTTTTGCTGACAGATTAACTGCGCAAAATTGCCAATATCATCCAGGAACTGCTGTAGCTGTACACCCTGGTAGACGATATCGAGCTCCTGACGGTCAATTTTATCCAGGTCAATAATATCGTTGAAGATATTACCCAGGGTTTCGGCACTGGTAAAAATGGTATTGGCCCAGCTGAACTGTTCCGGCGCCAGTTCACTGCCCAGCAGGCGCCGGCTTAAACCGACAATGCCATTTAGTGGGGTGCGCAGCTCATGACTGAGGGTTGCAATAAACTGGCCTTTGTCCTGATACGCTTTTTCTAACGCCTGTTCAGCCAATTTGCGTGACGTAATATCACGACCAAAGCCCAGTAAACCGATATAGCGTCCTTGTCTGTCATAAAAGGGTAAATGGCGCATTTCAAACCACAGTACATTGCCATCTTCTTTTTTAAACTCGACATCCAGCGTCAGCTCAGTCTCGGGTTCCGCCTGCTCATACTCAGATAAGATTGCCGCCTGCGGACTGTCTGCGGCATAGAGCTGGGTCAGATCCCGGCCGATCAACTCAGCCATTGGCCGCTCCATAATACTCTCGAACATCTTATTACAGCTGGCCAGTAAACCCTTTTCGTCGCGGTAATAAAACAGATCCGGCGAACTATCGACGATGGAGCGGATCAGCAAACTTTGCTCCGCCAATTCCTGCTCTGTTTTACGGCGCTCACTGATTTCTTTCCGCAGTTCTTCGATAGCCCGCCGCTTTGCCTGAAATGCCTTTTTCCGCTCCTCGATTTCAAAGTTAAGCTGCCGGATACTCTGCTGCATGGTCTGATTGAGTTGTTGTTCAGATTGCGTTGAGTTTTGTACAAATGACAAGGCCGCATCCAGCCTGACTACCAGATAACAAATCACAAACACCAGGCAAGCAAACAACGGCACCGTATAAACCAGCAGTAGTTGCAACTCATGAATGACCACTTCCCGGTTAAAAATCGCCGCATAACCGAGATAACTCAGTAGTACCAGCGCAGCCAGCAATAGCACCAGTAGGGTTGCCAACTGCCAACTGCCCCATTGCCGGATGCGGCGGGCCAGTGTTGTCAGCTGCGGTATTGAGGAAATTTGCATAGGTTAACCTTTGAATACTTGCCAATACCCGCCAAAGCCGCAGGCTTGATTCCTAACTAACGCCATGATTTTGCTAAGAGTACCCCTTTGCTGGCTGAGGCACAATCTGGTTGACGCACCGCCTATTGCGGCTTTATTCTGGCAGGCAAGATATAAACGCATAATTATTACTTTTTAATGTCAGCCAGAAATCGGTTCACTCTGGGCTACTCTGCTATTCAGATTTTGACCAAAGCGACTTATTGCCTGGATGCTGACAGCAAGACATTTTAATAGCGCCCGGCAAAAATGCGGCGGAATAGCACCATATACGCGAAAAACCCACTTGCATTTTCTGATAAATCTCGGTATACCTGATACCCTCTATAAGTATAGACGGCTAAAACCTTCGAGTTAAAGACCGCACCACGTTAACCTCTGAGAGACAACCTGGTTTTTGCTTTCAGCAGTAGCACAGACAACAACAAGAATAATAATTCAAATAATATTAATAATTATTTATTTCAGGATAAGTTTGGAGGCGTGTCATGGCGTTGTATCAGCATAGTCAGGCAAGAGAGAACTGTGGCTTTGGGCTGATTGCGCACCTGGAAGGGGTCGCCAGTCACCGCATAGTCAGAACAGCAATAAATGGTTTAGACCGCATGCAGCACCGCGGCGGTATTTCTGCCGACGGCAAAACCGGTGATGGCTGTGGTTTATTAATGCAAAAACCGGATAGCTTTTTCCGCGCGCTGGCCGAGGAACATGGCTGGAACCTGGCGAAAAAATATGGCGTCGGAATGATTTTTCTAAGTCAGGATCCAATTAAAGCGGCTCTGGCAAAAGACATTATTAATCAGGAAATTGCCCGCGAAACCCTGACCCTGGTTGCCTGGCGTAAGGTACCGATCGATGCCAGTGTGCTGGGGCCTTTGGCACTGAGCTCAATGCCACAAATTGAGCAGGTGATTGTTAATGCCCCCCATGGCTGGGGCGATCATGATCTGGAACGTCGCCTTTATATGGTGCGTCGCCGGGTCGAAAAGCAGCTGACCGAAGATAACGATTTCTATATTCCCAGCTTCTCCTCTCTGGTTACTGTGTTTAAAGGCTTAATGATGCCGGCGGATTTACCGGGTTATTATCTGGATCTCGCCGATATCCGGATGGAAACCGCCATTTGCGTGTTCCACCAGCGTTTTTCAACCAATACGATGCCGCGCTGGAAACTGGCACAGCCGTTCCGCTTTTTAGCCCATAACGGTGAAATCAATACCATTACCGGCAACCGGCAGTGGGCCCGCGCGCGTCAGTACAAGTTTGCCTCGCCGTTATTACCGGATTTACAGGATGCCGCGCCCTTTGTTGGTCAAACCGGCTCCGATTCCAGCTCATTAGATAATCAGCTCGAATTATTACTGGCCGGCGGTATGGATCTGTTCCGTGCCATGCGCTTATTAGTACCGCCTGCCTATCAGGGCAATAAGGTGATGGACGATAACCTGAAAGCCTTTTACGAGTTTAACTCCATGCATATGGAGCCCTGGGATGGTCCGGCGGGCATCGTACTGACTAACGGCCAGCATGTGGCCTGTAATCTGGATCGCAATGGTTTGCGCCCCGCCCGCTTTGTGATAACCCGCGACAAGTTGATTACCCTGGCCTCCGAGGTCGGGATCTGGGATTACACTCCGGACGAAGTGGTCGAAAAAGGCCGGGTTGGCCCCGGCGAGATGCTGGCGATTGATACCACCAGCGGCAAGATCTGGCGCTCGGATGAAATCGATCAGGATTTAATGCAGCGTCACCCATATCGCAGCTGGCTGACCGAAAACGTACAGCGGCTGGTGCCTTATGAAAAGTATGAAACCGATCTGATTGGCAAACGCGTCTTTACCGATGACGAAATGCTGGTGCTGCATAAGCTGTTTAACTACAGCTATGAAGAAATTGAGCAGGTGGTGACGGTACTGGCGAAAGATGCGCAGGAAGCCGTTGGCTCTATGGGTGACGATACGCCGATGGCGGTGCTGTCGCGTAAGCCGCGCACCCTGTTTGATTATTTCCGTCAGCAATTTGCCCAGGTTACCAACCCACCCATAGATCCGTTACGTGAAGCCCATGTGATGTCACTGGCCACCAGTATTGGCCGCGAACATAACGTCTTTAAAGAGACTGCAGGCTATGCGCGGCGGATCCAGTTTGAATCCCCAGTGCTGATGTATTCAGATTTAAAACAACTGAAACAGGCGGATGAGAAATACTATAAGCACCAGATCTTCTCATTGAATTTCGACCCGGCACAGCAGGATCTGCAGCAAGCTGTCAGCACCCTTTGTCAGCAAGTAGTGAGTGCGGTAAGAGATGACCAAGTGGTACTGGTTATCCTGACCGACCGGCGCATTGCGCAGGGGTTATTGCCCATTCCTGCAGCTATGGCCGTCGGTGCTGTGCAACAAGCACTGGTTAATGCTCAGCTGCGCTGTGATTCGAATATTATTATTGAAACCGCTGCCGCCCGCGATCCGCATCACTTCGCAGTATTGATTGGCCTGGGTGCCACGGCGATTTACCCGTTCCTGGTTTATGAGACCGTCGAACAGCTGGTCGAGAAAGGCAATATCGCCCTGACCGCCCGTCAGGCCGTGCTGAATTACCGCAAAGGCATCAATAAAGGCCTGTATAAAATCATGTCGAAGATGGGGATCTCCACGGTCGCCAGCTACCGTTGCTCTAACCTGTTTGAAGCGGTCGGTATTCATCCGGATGTGATGGCGCAGTGTTTTAGCGATGTGCCGTCACGGTTAAGCGGCGCTAACTTTGCCGATTTCCAGCAGGATCTGCAGCAACTGGCTAACGTGGCCTGGTTAAAGCGCAAACCGATGAATCATGGTGGTCTGTTAAAATATGTGCACGATGGCGAGTACCATGCCTATAACCCTGATGTGGTACAAAGCCTGCAAAAAGCGGTACGCAGCGGCAACTATGAAGACTACAAGGACTATAGCCGCTTTGTAAACGAGCGGCCGGTCGCACATATCCGCGATCTGTTCCAGTTAAAAGCGGGTACGCAAGCGGTGGCAGTGGCGCAGGTCGAGCCGGCAGAGCAGCTCTATCCGCGCTTTGACAGCGCAGCTATGTCTATCGGCGCCTTAAGTCCGGAAGCACACGAGGCGCTGGCCATTGCGATGAACCGCCTCGGTGGTCGCTCCAACTCCGGTGAGGGCGGCGAAGATCCGCGGCGCTTTGGTACCGAGAAAAACTCGAAAATCAAACAGGTCGCCTCCGGCCGTTTTGGAGTTACGCCGCATTATCTGGTCAACGCCGAAGTGATTCAGATCAAAGTGGCGCAGGGTGCCAAGCCTGGCGAAGGCGGTCAGTTACCCGGCGAGAAAGTCACCGCTGAAATTGCCCGGCTGCGTTATTCAGTGCCAGGCGTGACGCTGATTTCACCGCCGCCACACCATGATATCTACTCGATTGAAGATTTGGCGCAGCTGATTTTCGATTTAAAGCAGGTTAATCCAGAAGCGCTGATCTCAGTCAAACTGGTGTCAGAGCCGGGTATAGGTACTATCGCGACCGGTGTCGCCAAAGCCTATGCTGATCTAATCACCGTCTCTGGCTATGACGGTGGTACCGGCGCCAGCCCGCTGACGTCGGTAAAATACGCCGGTAGTCCGTGGGAGCTGGGCTTAGCTGAAGTACATCAGGCTCTGGTAGAAAACGGTCTGCGTGATCGGGTACGGCTACAGGTCGACGGCGGTCTGAAAACCGGCCTCGATGTGGTAAAGGCCGCTATTCTGGGCGCCGAAAGCTTTGGTTTTGGCACCGGCCCTATGGTTGCGCTGGGTTGTAAATTCCTGCGCATTTGCCATCTGAATAACTGTGCGACCGGTGTCGCTACTCAGGACGCCACCTTACGCCGCGACCACTTTAATGGCCTGCCGGAAATGGTAATGAACTATTTCAGCTTCCTGGCGCGCGAAGTGCGCGAGCTGATGGCAGAGTTGGGCGTGACCGAGTTAACCCAACTGATTGGCCGTACTGATCTGTTGGATTATCGCAGTGCGCAAACGCAAAAACAGGGCAAACTGGATTTAACGCCTATTTTGCAAGCCTCCGGCGTAAGCTCGGATAAACCGCTGTACTGTGTACAAAATAATACGCCTTTTGATCCGGGCGCCTTAAACCAATTGTTACTGCAAAAATGCGAGCAGGCGGTACTGAAAAAAACCGGTGGCCAGCTAAGCTTGCCGATACGTAATACCGATCGCTCGGTTGGCGCGGCCTTATCCGGCTTTATTGCCCGCCAGCATGGTAATCAGGGTATGGCAACCGATCCTATCCGCATTAAGTTTACCGGTACTGCCGGCCAGAGCTTTGGCGTTTGGAATGCCGGTGGCCTCTATCTGTCGCTGCAGGGTGATGCCAACGACTATGTTGGTAAAGGCATGACCGGTGGTCAGATCGCAATTTACCCGGCTAAAGGCGCCAGCTTTGCCAAAAATGGCTTTACCATCGCCGGTAATACCTGTCTGTATGGCGCCACCGGCGGTCGCTTGTTTGCGGCTGGCCAGGTCGGCGAACGTTTTGCGGTGCGTAACTCCGGCGCCGTCGCCGTGGTAGAAGGTACCGGGGATAACTGCTGTGAATATATGACGGGCGGTGTGGTCGTAGTGCTGGGCTGTACCGGGGTGAACTTTGGTGCCGGTATGACCGGTGGCTTTGCTTACCTGCTAGATGAGCAGGATGATTTGGCACTGCGCTTAAATGGCGAGCTGGTGGAAGCACTGGATGTCGAAATGCCGATTTTACAGGAGCATTTACGCAGCCTGCTACACCAGCATGTCGAGGAAACCGGCAGCGATAAAGCGCAGCGGATCCTGAATGATTTCCACAACTATTTAAGCAAATTTAAGCTGGTAAAACCAAAAACCAGCGATGTAAATACCTTGCTTGGTCACCGCGCCCGCTCGTCTGCCGAGCTGCGCGTGCAAGCGATGTAAGGGAGGCGTTATGGCACAGAATGTATACCAGTTTATTGACGTAAAACGGATTGATCCGCCAAAACGCTCACTAACCGAAAGAACGATCGAGTTTGTTGAAATTTATCAGCCATTAAGCGCCACCCAGGCCGAGGGGCAAGCTGACCGCTGCCTGGATTGCGGTAACCCCTACTGTGAGTGGAAATGCCCGGTACATAATTATATTCCCCAGTGGCTCAAGCTGGCGAATGAGGGCCGTATTGTCGAAGCGGCAGAACTGTCCCACAAAACCAATAGCCTGCCAGAGGTGTGTGGCAGGGTTTGCCCACAAGATCGGCTCTGTGAAGGCGCCTGCACCCTGAACGAAGGCTTCGGCGCTGTCACCATCGGCAGTATCGAAAAATATATCACCGACAAAGCCTTTGAAATGGGCTGGCGGCCTGACTTATCTGCAGTGGTCAAGACCGACCGCAAGGTCGCGGTGGTCGGCGCTGGTCCGGCTGGCTTAGCCTGCGCCGATGTACTGGTGCGTAACGGCGTTACCCCTGTGGTGTTTGACCGTTATCCGGAGATCGGCGGCCTGCTCACTTTCGGTATTCCACCGTTCAAGCTGGAAAAGGATGTGTTAAAACTGCGCCGGCAGATTTTCAGCGAAATGGGCATTGAGTTCCGGCTCAATACCACAGTCGGGGTGGATGTTAGCTTCGACAGTCTGCTGGAAGAGTATGATGCCGTCTTTCTGGCGCTGGGTACCTATACGCCGATGAAAGGTGGCCTGGTTAATGAAGACGCGCCCGGTGTTTACGAAGCCTTGCCGTTTTTAATTGGCAACGTCAATAACCTGATGGGCTGGCAAACTGAGCATCCCTTTGTCAGCATGGCCGGTAAAACCGTGGTGGTGTTAGGGGGTGGCGATACCGCTATGGACTGTGTCCGCACCTCGATTCGTCAGGGTGCAGCTAAAGTCAGCTGCGCTTACCGCCGCGATGAAGCCAATATGCCTGGCTCGCGCAAAGAAGTGCAAAATGCCCGCGAAGAAGGCGTTGAGTTTCTGTTTAATCTGCAACCACTGGGGATTGAATTAAACGATGCTGGCCAGGTCTGCGGCGTACGGGTGGTCACGACCGAATTGGGTGCGCCTGATGCCAAAGGGCGGCGCAGCCCACAGCCAGTGCCTGGCTCAGAACAAGTATTGCCGGCTGATGCGGTGATTATCGCCTTTGGTTTTCAGCCTAGTCCGCCAAAATGGTTAATCGACCAGGGCGTAGCGCTGGATAGTAAAGGCCGGGTTTTAGCCAGCGAGCAAAGCCCCTATGCGCTGCAAACCAATCAGCAAAAAATCTTTGCTGGTGGCGATATGGTGTTAGGCTCTGATCTGGTGGTCACGGCTATTGCCCAGGGCCGCAAGGCAGCTGAAGGGATCCTGGATTACTTGCAGGTTTAATTGACACTAGCTACCCTGCTTAATGCCCGCTTATCGCGGGCATTTTTATACCCTGCCCCCGCGGCGGCTGCGACGAAAAATCTGCAACTGCTGCTTGACAGTCTGCAGCTGCCGTCATATAACTGATATCAGATGGCGAAAAAGACATCTGCACTCGTTTCGTACCAGAACTTACAAAGAACGAACTTACAAAGAAGTAGCGATATGTTAAAAAAAGCAATCCAGCTTAGCTCATATCACTACTCGTCATACTACCTCTCTGAGTGGTTTAACGAGTAGAAACGCAACAGGTTGACCCGTCACTGATTGTTTTCGGTGCCGCGCTGCCTGCTTTTCTATTTGTTTGACCCAAAAAAACCAAATAACAATCATAAAGCAAAAATGAAGCCCCAGGCGGCTTCACAGTATCTTGCTATGCATTTTCTGATGCATAGGGCTGTGCGGCTGCCTGCTTATCCAAAGAAGGTGTAACCATGAAACGCTATGCTCCTCTCTCACTGGCTATTGCTACCGCTCTAGCTATGGCAGCACCAGCTGCTGCCCAACAAAGCACCGAACCAACTGACGAAGCGAAAAGCCTGGAGCGGATCGCCGTAACCGGCTCGCGCATTAAAGGCGTTGATCTCGAAGGGGCGCAACCGCTGGTAGTGTTGTCGGCCGAAGATATTAAAAATTCCGGCGCCGGCTCACTCTACGAATTACTGAAGGATCTTGGTCAGCTCCGAGGCGGTAACGGCACCTTCTCTACCTCAGAAAGTGGCGCCACCTCAACCGCAACGCCAGCCGGTCAGGCTGCCGCCTCATTACGTGGCTTAGGCCCGGCTTCAACCCTGACCCTGATTAACGGCCGCCGCGTTGCCGCCTCCTCTTTTGCGGCCGGTACGCAAAACTTTGTCGACATTAACAGTATTCCGATTGCTGCGATTGAGCGCATTGAAATTCTGGCCACCGGCGCCTCGGCCATTTATGGTGCCGATGCGGTCGCTGGCGTAATAAACTACATTCTGAAAAAAGATTATGACAAGGCCGAGGTCAATCTGTCCTATGCCAATAGCACCGCATCCAGTGACGAAGGCACAGCCAACCTGAATCTGATCTGGGGCCAACAGGTGGCGGGTGGCAACCTTACCCTGTTTGCCGATCTGTTTGATCGTAAAGCCTTCCGCGCCACAGATCGCGACTTTACCCGCACGCCAATTTTACAAAGTAATTATTCTTACCTGCCAAAGGGCACACCGAATATTTACTATTTCTCGACCCGCAGCGGCGATGAAATTGCCACACCGGGCTGTCCGACACCACTGGTGACTACTGAATTTGGTGAGCAGATCTGCGCCTATTATCCGAATGAAGATGATGTGCTGCGCAGCCCGATTAAGAGCGCGTCAGCCGGTTTAATGTTTAATAAAGACTTAAACGCTAACCTGAACTGGCAAACCGATTTGTTCTATACCCGTACCAAATCTACCGCTGTATCCAGCCCGGCGCCGATTAACCAGCTAAACGATGCCGAAGGTGCCTGGGTGCCGGAAAATGCGCTGGATATTTTTCCCGGTACCACCCGCGATAATGACTTTATCTACTTTGGCAACGAACGCATCTTTATCGATCCCTTTTTCTCCCCTACTGGTCGCCGGCTCTGGGGCTTCCAGTTCGACGCCCGCTTTACCGAGCCGCGCACCGTGGAAGTTACCACTGAAGCGCTGCGACTGGTATCGGCGCTATCCGGTACTTACCGCGACTGGGATTGGGAAAGCGCCGTCCTGGTGTCACGCTCCAAATCGACTCAGGAAGCCGTAGCCGGTATTTATAATCGCTATAAATATCATGCTGCTATCGCCGGTGAGCTCTGCTCAGATGGCAGTATCGCCAGCCGCAGCGGCAATACGCTAAGCTGTGCTACTGGCACTAATCTGGTCGGCTTGTATAATCCGTTTTTACAAAATGATGCCACGAATGACGCCAGACTGGCGTTAGCACAGGAAGTACCTACCCGTGATGGTTTAAGTACCCTCTATGGTTGGGATGCGCGGATTAGCGGTGACCTATTTGAATTCCGCGATAATATGGTGCGGGCGGCCTTTGGTGCTGAACTAAGACGCGAAAAAATCACCGACGAGCCATCCGAAAACGCCCAGGCCCGCTTCGATAATGGCTATCTGGTCGATGTCTTTGGTTTTGGCTCCAGCTTATCCGCAGCCAGTCGTAATCAGGCCGCGGTGTTTGGTGAGTTCTATGTACCCCTGACCAGTCAGTTAGAAATGCTGGCAGCTGGCCGTTACGACCACTATAACGACTTTGGTGGCACCTTTAATCCAAAGATCGGCTTTACCTACCGGCCAACCGATGAGCTGGTATTGCGCGCTTCCTGGGCCAGTTCGTTCCGTGCGCCTTCATTAACCCAGGCCGGTGTCAAGCTGCGTACCACTACCGCCCGCTATGATTGTTCGGCCAACGACGTGGTAAACCAGTTTTACTGTGGCGGCCAGGGCGGCACCGGCAGTCTGAACGTACTGGAACTGGGTAATCCTGAATTAAAAGCCGAAACCTCAGAATCGGTTAGCGTCGGTTTTGGCTGGAGCCCAAGCCGCAATACTACGGTGACCGTAGACTACTGGCAATTTGATCATAAGAAGCTGGTCGACACCGATATGACCGCTGCTTTGGCACGCAGTATTACTGACGTGAGTCAGCGTCACTGCGGTTTGGTGCCTGAAGGGGCCACTGGTATCGCGCTGAATCCGGATCTGGCCGTTGGCCGTGACCGCTTTAATATCTGTCAGGTACTGGATAGCGAGGGCCGTAACCTGACCAATCCGAATGCCAATATGCAGCAAATTCTGACCAATTGGGTCAACAGCACGCCAGCACGGGTTACCAGCTTGCCGTTATTCCGCGACCATGTGATCCTGCTGGAAAACGTTGGCCGGCAGCAAGTTAAGGGTATTGATACCCGTATCAGCCATACCTTTGACTTAACACAGGGACGGCTGGGGCTAGATCTGGACTGGACCCATTATCTGTCGTTTGAACGCAACAAAGCCGGCTCAGATGAGATTGAGTCGCTGGTAGGCACTTATCGCTATCCGCGCAATATCGCCAATCTGCGGCTGTCCTGGCGGGCAGAGGATTTCTTCACCGGCTTAGGTCTGAGCTATACCGCATCCTATGCCGATGATATCAGCCGCCTGCGTAGCCGTAATATTATTGAAATGGAAGATCTGGGTGTGCTGGATGACAACGGTGAGCGCAAAGTCGCCGCCTGGACCACAGTACGCGGCTATGTTGGCTACGACTTTAAAAACGCCACTGTCAGCTTTAACATCGACAACCTGTTCGACCGCGACCCGCCACGGGTTTATGGTTCAAGCCGGGGCTTCGATTCCATCAATCACAATGCACTGGGCCGTAACTATCGGTTATCCTTTAGCTACTTCTTCTAAACCCAGGGCTGCCGGCCACTGCCGGCAGCCTGTGCACACAGGTTAGTTGTATGACACCATCAACCAAACAACCGGCACAGATGCCGGATGCCTTTGTCATCCTGTTTTTCGTGATGATTTTGGCAGCACTGGCATCTTATCTGATCCCGGCTGGCAGCTTTAGCCTGACGGAATTGCCAGCCGCAACCGAGGGCGCGGTAAAAGCTAAGGGCAAACTCGATCCGCAAAGTTTTCAGTTTGCATCCGAGCAGCAACAAGGTGTACCGCTGTTTGCTGAAGGCGGCGGTATCGGCTTTTTTAACTATGCCTTTGAAGGCCTGGTTTCCGGCAATAAATGGGGCTCTGCCGTCGGAGTGGTAGCCTTTATTCTGTTAACCGGTGGTGCCTTTGGCATCATTATGAAAACCGGTGCTATCCATAATGGCATAGTGGCGCTGATCGAAAAAACCCGGCGTACCGAGTTTTTGTTTATCCCGCTGATGTTCGCGCTGTTCTCGCTCGGCGGCGCGGTCTTTGGCATGGGGGAAGAAGCTATCGCCTTTTGTATCATCCTGCTGCCGCTGATGCTGGCACTGGGCTATGATGCGATCACGACCGTGCTGGTGACCTATGTCGCCACCCAGATCGGTTTTGCTACCTCCTGGATGAACCCCTTTAATGTGGCCATCGCGCAGGGTATTGCCGAGATCCCGCTGTTATCAGGCGCTGAGTTACGCTATGGCATGTGGGCGGTATTTACGCTGTTCGGCATCATTTATACCATGCGCTATGCCGCCCGCATTAAAGCCACACCGGAAAGCTCATTGAGTTTTGCTACTGATCAGCGGTTACGGCAGCAGCAAAGTAGCAGCGTGCAACACCGCTATAACGGTCTGGACAGCGTGATCCTGTTGCTGTTTTTTGCCGGACTGTGCTGGATTATCTGGGGTGTGACTCAGCGCGAGTACTATATTCCGGAGATTGCCAGTCAGTTTTTCACCATAGGGGTGGTCATTGGCATAGTGGCGGTACTGGGTAACAGAATGCGCGTTAACGAAGTAGCCGATGGCTTTAAACAAGGTGCGGCCGAATTGTTGCCGGCAGCACTAATTGTTGGCATGGCTAAGGGTATAGTGCTGATCCTCGGTGGTGATAATGCCGAACAACCCTCAGTACTCAATACGCTGCTGTTTTACTCCGGGCAGGCACTGGGCGATTTTCCGGCTTGGTTATCTGCCTGGTTGATGCTGGTTTTACAATCTATTTTTAATTTCTTTGTCGCTTCCGGCTCCGGCCAAGCCGCGCTAACCATGCCACTGATTGCCCCGCTCTCCGATATGCTTGGCTTATCACGCCAAATCGCCGTACTGGCATTTCAGCTCGGTGATGGCCTAACCAACTGCATTATCCCCACCTCCGCCGCCTTGATTGGCTGCCTGGGTGTCGTCAGAGTGGACTGGAGTGTCTGGCTGAAATTTGCCTGGAAATTACAACTGTGGCTATTTGCGCTGGCGTCGGCTTTTATGCTGCTGGCGGTGGCGATTAATTACCAATAATGAGGTTATCTTGGAACAGATTATTCTGATTAAGGGCGCACAACTCTATGCCCCTACTGCGCTTGGCACTAAGGATCTGCTGCTGGCCGGTAATACGATAGCGGCGATTGCCGATAATTTAATGCTTAATGACACCAACTTACCGATCACGGTGATCGATGGCAGCGGCAAGTTACTGGTGCCCGGCTTTGTTGACTCGCTGGTGCATTATATCGGCGGCGGTGGAGAGGGTGGCTTTGCTACCCGTACCCCGGAAATGCAGCTGACCGATGCCACTTTGGCCGGCGTAACCACCGCCATTGGCGTGTTGGGTACCGATGCCACTACCCGTACCTTAAGCAACTTGCTGGCGAAGGCACATGCGTTGGAAATTGAGGGCATCAGTACCTATTGCCATACCGGCTCTTATGAAATCCCGTGCCGGACGCTGACCGGCAACATTACCGACGATCTGATCCTGATTGATAAAATTATCGGTGTCGGTGAAATTGCCATTAGCGACCACCGGTCGTCACAACCGACTATCAGCGAAATCCGCAAGGTCGCCGCTGCCGCCCGGGTTGGCGGTATGCTGGCAGGTAAAGGCGGCGTGGTCAGTGTGCATGTCGGCAGCGGCAACAGCTTACTGCAACCGCTGTTTGATGCGGTCGCCGGCACTGAGTTAAGCTTAAGCCAATTTTACCCGACCCATATCAACCGCAACGAAGCCTTGTTTAATGCGGGTTTGGACTTTGCGCGCGCCGGCGGTGTGATTGATTTTACCACCAGCACCACCACCTACGATTTGCAGCATGGCGAAGTGGCCGCCGCCGCCGCCGTCGCACGGGCCCTGGCTGCGGGTATCAGCCCAATGCAATTAACCATGAGCTCGGATGGCAATGCCAGTCTGCCGATTTTTAGCCCGGATGGTCGTTTACTCGGGTTGGAGGTCGGTGCAGTGTGTAGCCTGCATCATTCACTGCAAAGCGCAGTGCTGGAATTTCAGGTGCCACTGAGTGCCGCCCTGACCACGGTAACCCAGGCTCCGGCGCAGGTTTTAGGCCTAAAACAAAAAGGCCAGCTTGCAGTTGGCAAAGATGCTGATATGCTGCTGCTCAATAGCCATGATCTGAGTATCGACACCGTGATCGCCAAAGGCCGCTGCCTGGTAAAGGACGGACGGCCACGGGTGTATGGCACCTTCGAAAAACCGCAGCAATTCGCAACAGGAGGTTAGATGCGTCTTTCCTGCATAAAGCTGCTGCTTTTTAGCAGCCTGGTTGGCCTGGCAGTACCGGGCGCATTGGCGGTTGAGCCGCAGCCGGAACCCGCTCAGACAGAACAGCCGTTGGCAGCCGCTGATGCAGCGACGCCGGCAACCGAGGCTGAACCCAGCATTCTGGATATCGCCAGCACGCCGACGCAAGTACTACCGGAGCCTGAATACGATCTGATGTTAATGGGCGGCGGCCTTGCCACCTGTAGCTCAATGTCAAACCGCAGCTGCCTGGAACAAACTCAGTTCAGTGCCCTGGCAAAAACCGGTAATCTGTACTGGTTACAACAGAGTCTGCTGCAAAATTTCGCTACCGCGGAAGTTTTCAGCGCTGAACGTAAAACATTGCAGCAACAGCTGGTGCAGCTGTTTAATCAACTTGCTGCTGAACATAATGCGCTGCTAACCGAACAACAGTTGGTCGGGCTGTGGCGGGCGGCTCCGGCCACAGAGCAAGCGCCGGATGGTGAAACCCTGTGGCAACAGCTTTCTGACCGTGAGTTAAATGTCGTCTTCGATTATCTCGAAGTGCCGACCCTGAGCAGTGATGGTAAGTACCGGTTAACTGAACAAGTCGATTTGGCAAAGACTTCGGATCAACACTCGGCTGAACTGTACCGCGAGTTTGTGCGTCTGGCGGCAACGAAAGCCAGTAACAAAGGGCGCAGTGCGCCAAAACTGCTAATGGTTACCGCCTCATCACGGGATCCTTTTGCCGCGGTGGATTTTTATCTGGATGCCTTTCGCCAGGCTGGCGCAGAGGTAGAGTGGCTGCCGCTGACGGCAGCCTTGCAGGCGGCAATGCAGGCGCAAAATTGTCAGGCGCTGCCGCAATTTTTGTCTGAGATCCATGGTAGCTACCGCCGTGAACAGGTTTATGCCGATCTCTACGCCCTTAAACTGCAGGCCTGTCAGGCTGGCAGTAAAGCCCTGGTTGCAAAAATTGCTGCGGCTGATGGTATTTTCTTTAATGGCGGCGATCAAAGTCTGACCTATCAGGCGCTGCGCTTTACGGACGGCTCTGCCAGCCCGGAGCTGACCGCAATCTTCAGTGCCGTTGCCAACAAGCAGCTGCTGGTTGGTGGCACCAGCGCTGGTACCGCAGTGATGAGCGGCAATCAGTGGCTGGCACCTCAGCTGGCAGCGGTACCGATGATTTCCAACGGCGACAGCTATCACGCCTTACAATATGGCGCGGTAGCGGGCCCTGCGCCCTGGCCGGGATGTCGCAAAGAGAACCGCTGCCCGGATAATTTAAGTGAGCGCCAGCTGACCTACACCGCGGCCGGTGGCCTGGGATTATTCCCGCTCGGTGTGCTGGATACCCATTTTGCCGAGCGCGGCCGTCAGGCCCGGCTCTTAGTGCTACAGCAGGCAACGCAGACCAGACTGGCTTTTGGTGTTGATGAAGCCAGTGCCATGCTGGTCGATCTGGGTCACTATGCCACAGGGCTGGTGCAAATGGCTGCCCGCGGCGCGGGTGAGATCTATGTCAGCGAGTTACTGCCAGAGTCGAGCAAAGCGCAGTTACTGGCGCACACCTATACCCTGACAGCAGGAGATACTATAGTCTGGCAAGCGGAAGCCTTGCCCCAGGCGGAGACTTTGACCCCGGCTGAGGCCTCGCCCCAGGCTGAGAATGTGCCCCAACAGGTGACGCTAACTCTGGTGCCCGCCGCGGCTAAAGCGCCGCTGACCGAGCTGGCCGAGCCGCTGCATAGTAAGAGCCCGCTATTTAGCCGCGATCACTACCGTAGCCTTAGCCGTTCACTGTGCCGCAGCAACTTTCACAGTGCCACCGTCAGTGAGCCACCTTATCTGATCCGTCTGAGTAAAGACGGTGCTTGCAGTGCCGATGCCGAAGGTAACCTCAGTTATCGCCAGCAGCTACGCATTATCAGTCCGGCTGAATAACCGCCACTAAACCGGTCGCCCTGCTGCCTTTAGCGCAGGGCGACTGCACCGCTTGCCAATTCCCACACCTGCAGCAACAGCTACTTTAACACCTGAAACAGATTACTGTGTTGATCGGTCCAGCGCACCTCGGGTCTTAGTGGTGTTGGCCAGGGCCGACTGGCTTGCCGGATGCTGTCTTGTTGTAAAAAACGCTGATTGCGGCTTAGCAGTACCCACTCGGTCGCCGCCGGATTATCCGCATCGGCTGGCGTCGGGATAAAGACCGCTTCCAGTCCCAAGGCCGCAGCCTGATTACGTAACACACTACTGAGATCCAGATAGTTATTCGAAATATGCACAGCCAGCACGCCATCAGGCAACAAATGCTGCCAATACAATGCCAGCGCCTCTGTCGTTAACAGATGCTGCGGAATGGCATCACTGCTAAAAGCATCTAACACCAGCAGATCAAATTGCTGACTGCCCTGTTCTGCCAGTTGCTGCTGCAGCAGCTGTCTGGCATCGCCCAGCTGCAAGCGAATTTCCGCCGGGCTCTGCGCCAGATAACTAAAATGCTGCCGGGCAGCCTCGATCACCGCCGGATTAATTTCATAAAACTGCAGCAGATCGCCGCTGCGCCCATAGGCCGCCAAAGCGCCAGCGCCCAAGCCCACCAACCCCAGATGACGCCGGCTCAGCTGGCTGCTGCTACGTGTCGGATCGGCCGGTAAAAAGTGTGTTATTGCCAAAGCGACCCCAGTACCAGGCCGATAGTAGCTCAGCGGTTGCATGGCTTTACTCTCGTCCAGATACTGCGCACCGTGGCTGGTGGTGCCATCTATTAGTTGGCGCTGCCAGTGCCCGTTTAGCTCGACATCGCGCACAATCAGACTACCGTAAAAATTCCGGCTGCTGCTGATATCCTGGCGCCCCAGTTGCTGTTCAATCAGCAAAAAACTGCCAATAAAGATCCCACCTGCCAATAACGCCGTTGCCGTCTGCCACACCGCCTGTCGGCGCCAATTATGCAGCGTCACCAGCCAGAGGATCGCCAATAGCACCAGCGGAAACTCCCAGTAACGACTAAACAGCAACGGCGCCAGTAGATTAATCAACAGGCCGCCCAGCACCCCGCCGGCAGCCAACAACAGATAAAATGCCGTTAACTGCTCACGGGACGGCTTGCTGCGGGCCAGCTCACCATGACAGAGCATACAACCACTAAACAGCAACATCAGATACAGCAGCAGCTGTGACAGCCAGTCAAACTGCCGGCCCAGATAAAACAGCAGTAGCGCAACAACTAAGCAGATGGCGAACAAATACAACCAGATGGCGCGCTGATACCAGCTATCGCGGTTGAATACCAGGGTAAAACTGAGTAAGTAAAGTGCCAGCGGCACTACCCAGAGAAAGGGCACCGGCGGCACATTTTGCGTTAATTGCTGAGTTACTGCCAACAACAGCACCACCCCGGCGGCAGATAACGCCAGATAACGACCGCTATGGCCGCGCCGCAACGTCAGTGGCGCCGCGGGCAGCAGCTTGCTCTGCGCCAGTGAGTGCCACAGCAGCACCAGAATACAGCCGCTAAACAGGATAAAACCGCCAGTCCAGTATGCTTGCTGCTGCGGTAGCGCCAGATAGGGCTCGACTAAAAACGGATAACTGAGTAAGGCCGCAAAAGAGCCCAGGTTTGACAACGCATAAAGCCGGTACGGGCTTTGCTGTGGGTAACGGGCGGCAAACCAGTGCTGTACCAAAGGCGCGGTGGCGCTTAACAGCAGATAGGGTAAGCCGATCGCCAGTGCAAGATAGCTTAGAATTCCCGACAAGGGTGCAGCTTGCGGATCGGGTTTCGCATCGAGCAATAACAAACTGGCTACCGCCAGCAGCAGTAAACTGCTATGCCAGAAACGCTGCCACGTCAGATTGGCAAAGCGGCTTAGCAGGTGTGCATACAAATAACCACCAAGCAGAGCCGTTTGGAAAAACAATAATGCAGCGGTCCAGACTTGAGCGCCGCCACCAAAATACGGTAGTAGCAGCCGCGCCAGCATAGGTTGAACCAAAAACACCAGACTGGCGCTGAGCAGCACGGTCAGAGCAAATAACAAGGGCCTACTCCGCTTAAAAGGCGTCAGCCTACCCAAAGCGCGCTCTGCCAGCAAGGGTTATCCGCCGCGCTGTATGCTAGTTACGGTAAATTACGCCTGGGCATGTTGAGGTTTGCGGATTGAATTTTGTTGCTCTGGAGCCGCAGCCTTGTCTGATTTGTCGAACCGCGCGTCATAGGTTAGACTTGCAGCGCGCTGGCCGGTAGCAGTGGCGGTATCGCTAACCTGTTAAGCCCTGACGACCTGGCTTTCAGCCCAATATTACTATAACAACACCCTCTATCGCGCCCCGGCGCACTGCTAAGGTTTATTTATGGGAAAGTTTAAAGTTCCGCACACTCTCACGCTACTGTTTAGCATGATGGTGATTGCGATGATCGCCACCTGGATTGTTCCCCAGGGTTTCTTTGCTACCGAGACCATGGCCAACGGCCGGGCTGTGGTAGTGCCGGGCACCTTTAGTCTGGTTGACGAGCGCAGCTATCTGACACCCTGGCAATTATTAACGGCCATTCCACGGGCTTTTGCCTCCGCCCAGGATGTGATTTTCTTTGTGATGATTTTAGGCGGCGTGCTGGCAGTGGCCCGCGCAACCGGTACCGTGGATGCGCTGATTGGCCGCTTACTGGAGCGTTTTGGCTCCCGGCCACAGATGCTGATCTTTATGGTGATCTTCTGCTTTGCGATGGCATCCAGTTTTATTGGTACCGCCGGTGAATATATTCCCTTCGTATTAATTCTGGTGGCGCTGTGCAAAGCCATGCGGCTGGATGCGATGACGGCAGTCGGTATGACGGTGGCCGGTTATGGTATTGGCTACGGCATTTCTGCGGTCAATCCATTTACGCTGGTGATTGCCCAACAAATCGCCGATATTCCGATTTTATCCGGTTGGGAGCTGCGGGCAGCAATTTTTCTGCCCTTTGTGTTAATTGGTTTTCACCATGTCTGGAGTTATGCCAAAAAGGTCGCGCAAGACCCGAGCCAATCGATGGTAAAAGATTTGCCCTGCCCCCTGGGTGATAAGCATGCGGTCGATTATCCGAACTTAAACTGGCGGCATCGCCTGATCCTGGGCAGCTTTGTGCTGACTATCGGTGTGGTAGCCTACAATATCCGGATGAATGGCTGGTATCTGTATGAGCTGGGTGCCGCCTTTATCGCCTGGGGCTTATTTGTGGTATTGGTTGGCAATATCAGTACCGATACTGCCGCGAAAAAATTTATCGAGGGCGCGATGGAGCTCACCACCACCGCAGTATTAATCGGTGTCGCGCGCGGGATTTCACTGATTTTGGAAGATGGCCAGATCCTGCATTCGCTGGTGCATGGTATGTCAATGCCGTTGTCTTTTGTCGGCGCTGAAGTGGCGGCAGTGGGTATGCTGTTTATCCAGACCTTGCTGAACTTCTTTATCCCGTCCGGCAGTGGCCAGGCTTACGTCACTATGCCACTGATGGTACCACTGAGTGATCTGCTGGAAATTCCGCGCCAGGTTGCCGTATTGGCGTATCAGTTTGGCGATGGTTTCTCTAATATGATTATCCCAACCAATGCGATTCTAATGGGCATTATCGGTATTGCCGGTATCCCTTACGGTCACTGGTTCCGCTTCTGTTTACCGCTGATGGTCAAACTGATGCTGGCCTCCTCGGTGGTACTGGTATTGGCAGTGGTATTTAACTTTGGTGCTGATGTACAACCCGCCGATCTGCCATTGCAATCCAAGGTGCAGCAACACACTGAACAGGTTAACTAGCCGCGATACCAGCACAAAAAGGGCTCAATACGAGCCCTTTTTGCTTTTAGCGTTTGCCAGTGACTTAGCTTTCTCAGTAAAGTAGCCTTAGATTTTTTTGCAGCACAGCAGGGCTTATGCATCAAGCACGGCAAATTGCCGAGATTATTTTAAAGGGCTTTCGCAAACACTTTCGTCTGTTTCAGCAGGTCACGGCCCGTGCCCGGCAGCGCTTTGAGCAAGCCGACTGGCAGGCCTATCAGCAGGATAGCTCAGAGCGGATCCAGTTTTATGATTTGCGGGTCAATGAAACCATCAGCCTGCTGCGCCAGCAATTACCCGCCGAGTGTTTAAATGAACCCCTGTGGCAGCAGGTTAAGCAACACTATCTGGAATATTTGCTATTCCACCCGCAGGCAGAACTGGCAGAAACCTTTTATAACTCGGTATTTTGCCGGTTATTTGCCCGTAAATATTTTCATAACCAGAATATCTTTGTCGAATCAACCTTGGATAAGCAACATCTGCCGGCACCTATTGCCTCGGTGTACCAAAGTTATTTCCCGGCACAGGATGGCTTAAAGCAGTCAATTCGCAATATTATTGCCGCCTTTGGTTTTAGTACGCCCTTTATCGATCTGGAACATGATATCCGCTGTGTGCTACGCAGCTTTATCAGTCAGTCCAGTCATGGCGCTTTCCCGGTGCATCTGCTGCGGTTAGATATTCTGCACACCCCGTTTTTTCGCAATAAAGCCGCCTATCTGGTTGGCCGGGTGGTGACGCCGCAGGGCCAGCAACCTTTTATTATTCCGTTGCTGCACGCCGAAGGTAAAGGTCTGTATCTGGATACGCTGCTTACCGATCCGGAGCAAATGAGTATTATCTTCGGCTTCTCACGCGCCTACTTTATGGTGCAATGCCCGGTGCCCTCGGCATTGGTGCATTTTTTACGCGAATTGCTACCGCATAAAACGCTGGCAGAACTGTATGCTGCAATAGGTCTGCATAAACAAGGTAAAACCGAGTTTTATCGCGAACTACTGACCCATCTTGAGCGCTCGCGGGATCGCTTTGTTGCTGCACCGGGGATCCGGGGCATGGTAATGATGGTGTTTACCCTGCCCTCTTTTCCTTATGTGTTTAAAGTGATTCGCGATACCTTTAGCGAAACCAAACAATTTGACCGTGCCACGGTAAAAGCCCGCTATCAACTGGTGAAACAGCACGATCGGGTCGGCCGGATGGCCGATACGCTGGAATATTCCGATGTTGCCTTACCCAAGGCACGCTTTACGCCTGAGTTATTGCAGGAGCTACAGGACAGTATTGCCGGTTCACTGCAAATTGAGGACGAGCTGGTGGTGATTAAACATCTGTATATTGAACGGCGGATGACACCACTCAATCTCTATCTGGAGCAGGCCTCGACTGCCGATAAAGCCAGCATTATGGATGACTACGGCACCGCCATTAAAGAAATGATTGCCGCCAATATTTTCCCCGGCGATATGCTACTGAAAAACTTTGGTGTCACCCGGCATAAAAGGGTGGTGTTCTATGATTATGACGAGGTGCAATATCTGCTGGATGTGAATTTCCGCAGCCTGCCCAAGGTCGATAGTTTTGAAGCGGCGCTGGAAGCAGAGGCAAATTGCTGGGCCGCACCCGGTGATGTGTTTCCGGAGCAAATGGCGACCTTTGTCACACCGGGCGCCGAGATCCGCGATATGTTATTTAGTAAACATCCGGAGCTGTTGGATGCCGGCTACTGGCGACAAAAGCAGTACCGGATCCGCCAGGGCCAGGTGGAAGATATTTTCCCTTATCCGCAAGCCATGCGCTTTTGTCACCTTTATCCGGAATAACCTTATGCCTTTTACTATCTGGGTCGATGCCGATGCCTGCCCGGCCGTCATTAAAGAGATCCTGTACCGCGCCGCAGAGCGTAAGCAACTGCCGCTGGTGCTGGTGGCAAATCAGCCACTACGTACCCCACCCTCGCCCTTTATCAGCAGCCTGACGGTCAGCAAGGGTTTTGATGAAGCCGATAATGAGATTGTGCGCCGTTGTCACCAAGGCGATCTGGTGATTACCGGTGATATCCCGCTGGCGGCTGAGGTGCTGGCCAAGGGTGCGGAAGCGATTAATCCGCGCGGTGAGCGCTATGATCGCGATACCATCCGGCAGAAACTGACAATGCGGGATTTTATGGAGACGCTACGCGCCAGTGGGGTGCAAAGTGGCGGCCCGGCAGCCTTTAGCCAGGCCGATCGTCAGGCCTTTGCTAATCAGTTAGACCGGCTATTACAACAACTAGGCTAAACTGACCTTAAAATAGTGCCTGCTGCGAGACAAAATGCTGCCGGCGTTGACTAAGCGGATCGATAAAACTTAGCTGCTGTGCTAATAGCTGCAGGGGTCGGCTAAAATCACTGGTATTTTTCGGTAATAGCTCAGGATAGTAAGCATCATTTAAGATCGGCATGCCCAGACTCAGCATATGCAGCCTGAGCTGATGGGTTTTCCCCGTCAGCGGCTGCAGCTGAAACTGGCCGATATCCCCATCAACGCCGACCAGCTCGACAATAGACTGCGCATTGGCCTCACCCGGTACAATCTGATTAATAAACCGCGGCTGGGCTTTTTCAATCCGGTTACTCAACTGCCAGCTTAACGGCGGCTGTAAGTTTGTGCTTAAGCGGGCCCGGGCCTGATAGCGCTTTACCAGTTGCCCCTGCTGAAATAGCTGGTAATAGTGTGGCCGGCTTATGCTATTACAGCTAAACAACACTAAGCCGGCAGTATCCCGATCCAGCCGGTGCAGCGGCGCTAAATCGCTGATCCCGGTATCCTCTTTCAGCCGCTGCAACAGGCATTCGTTAACAAAGTCTCCGCCCGGTGTAACCGGTAAAAAATGCGGTTTATCCGCAACCAGCAGGTGCTCGTCCTGATACAGGATCTGATGCAAAAACGGAATTTTCGGCTCTGCCGCGACTTCGCGAAAATAACAGAGCCGGCGGCTGGGTAAAAAAGGCGTTTGCTCGGTAATCGCCTCACCCTGATACCAATAGACCTTGCCGTCGCGGATCCGCTGCTGCCAAAGCTCAGCCGGAATGCGCGGAAAATGAGCACACAAAAATGCCAGTACCGTCGGCCAGCCCTGATTATGCGCCGGCAAGGTAATTTCAGAAGGCTGTTTGGCAGTAATTAACATCACGACGTCTGGCTTAAGCCAACAAAGCAGCAAAAAAGTGGCGGCAGCTTAGCATAAAAGCCGCTAGAATACGCGCCCAAACAGCCAACGCCCGGAACTCCTGCCTATGCATCGCAATGCTATTCTGGCGCTACGACAGCGCGAATTGCAAAAAGCCACCCGCGTTTTTAATGCCAGAGGTAGCAAGGTGCGCCGCTGTGAGCACTGTTTGCTACCCCAAGCTGACTGTATCTGTGCAGCCACGCCAGTGCCGCAGGCAAAATCCGCGTTTTGCTTTATTATGTATACCGGCGAATGCTATAAGCCAAGTAATACCGGGCGCCTGATCTGCGATATTGCCGCCGATAGCCATGCCTTTGTCTGGGATCGCACCAGGCCGGATCCGGCGTTACTGGCGCTGCTGGCCGACCCACGCTATGCGCCCATCGTGGTTTTTCCTACCCAATACGCCGAAGCAGAACGTTGCCTGGCCGATGCAGCTGCGCTACAGCAGGCCAGCGCCGGGCGCACGCCGCTATTTGTGATGCTGGATGGTACCTGGCGCGAGGCGAAGAAAATGTTTAAAAGCCCTTATCTGGCTAACCTGCCGGTGCTGGGGATCCAGCCGACGCAACAAAGTGATTATCTGCTGCGCGAAGCGGCGCATTTGCATCAACTTTGTACCGCGGAAGTGGCGATTGAAGTGCTACGACTGGCTGCCGATCAACCGGCGGCAGAGCAGTTAGCGGAGTACTTTCAGGTATTTCGCAATGCCTATCTAAAGGGTAAGCCGCATTTACAGCTGCCCGATTAAGGCTAACTGTCAGTCGCTGTCACCCGGTCCAGCCAACGGGCCTGCCACTTTGACACAGGCAGGGGTTTATCAATATGGTAACCCTGCGACCAGAGCCCTTGCTGCTGACAAAACAGCGCCTGTGCTGCAGTCTCCACCCCTTCGGCAACCACTCTGAGATTAAGTTGCCGTGCTACAGCGATAATAGTCTCCACCATAGCGATATCATTGGCTTGATCCGGAATACCTTTGATAAAGCTCTGATCAATTTTCAGCTCTTGTACCGGTAAATTGCGAATATAGGACAGCGACGAATAGCCGGTACCAAAATCATCAATCGCAAAGCTAATCCCCAGGGCCGTCAGTTGCAGCATCTTATCAATACTGGCTTGCAAATCATCGACCAGAATACCTTCGGTAACCTCCAGCACCAGTGCTGCTGGTGCAAACTGATAACGCGCCAGCACCGCTTTCACATCCTCGACAAAGCTGGCATGCCGCACATGTCGCGGACTGATATTGACCGACAGGGTATAATTCAGGCCACGGCTGCGCCAGTTGGCTAACAATTCACCGGCTCTGGCCAGTACCCAGTTGTCCAATGCAATAATCAGATCGGAGCGTTCCGCCACCGGAATAAATAATGCCGGCGAGATCAGCCCTTGCTCCGGATGCTGCCAGCGAACCAAAGCTTCAGCGCCGGCCAGCACGCCATGCTGATCGCACTGGCTTTGCAAAAACAACTGTAATTCATCCTGATCCAGTGCCTGACGCAAGGCCTTCTCAATCTGAAACGCCTGTAACGCACTCTGGCTGTCAGTGGGCCGGTAACAGGCGTAGCGATTACCACCCTGATTTTTTGCAACATGCAGAGCAGTGTCAGCTTGCTGGAGTAATTGTTCCGGCAGCAGCACTTCCGCTGCCTGGCTAATGCCAATGCTTACCGACAAGACCAATTGCTCCTCGGCTACTTGTAGCGGCTGTTGTAGCTGTAATAACAGCCTTTGGGCAAGGTCTTCTACCTGCGTCAGACCGGGATAATCAGCTGCCGGTAGCACCAGGCAAAAGTTATCCGCACCTAAATGGCTTAGAAACAGCGATGTTTGCTGCTGTAAGTGCCGGGCGAAGGTAAGTAACACCTGATTACCGTACTCAAAACCACGGGCATCATTGATAAACTTCATCCGGTCAATATTTAATGCCAGTAAGCTGCATCCCCTGCCTTGCTGACGCAGACGTTCGAGCAACGACATCCGGTTAGGCAGGTGGGTTAACACATCATAAAATGCCAGAAAGTGCAGGCGTTGCTGCGCGGCCTTTTGCTCGGAAATATCGCGCTTGACACTCAGATAATGCGTTAGCCGTTCGTAGCGATCTTTAAGCGGCGTGATGGTTTGCAGTTCAGTATACTCACTTCCGTCTTTACGCCGGTTAATAAACTCCCCTGACCAGGCCTGGCCTGACTGCAAATGCTGCCACATCTGCTGATAAACAGTGTTCGCAGTTTTGCCGGCGCTTAACAGGCGTGGATTTTGGCCAATCAATTCGCTGCGGCTATAGCCGGTCAATTCAAGTAAGGACGAATTGACATAGACAATTTCTGCCTGCGGGTTAGTGATCAGGATCCCATCTTTACTCTGTTCTACCGCAGCCGATAATTTTCGTAGTTCTGCTTCATCCGCCATGCGCTGCTTGGCCATGCTCTCCAACGCTAACGTCAGCTGGCCAATTTCCGAACGCCGCTCACCGGGAGGTAGCTGTAAGGGTTTATCCGCAGCGACCTCATTTAGCGCTCTGACTAACTGCTCAACCGGTCTGGCCAGCGTCTGTTGTAAATAACGCCATAACAACACGCTGGTTAATGCCAGTAAAACTAACGCAATCAGTAGCGCGCGCCAGCGATGGTAAAGCGCGTCCTGCCAGCTGCTATGATGTTGGTATTCCAGCAGCAGCATCTGCCGCTGTGGCTGACTGTAAGTGGCACCGGGGGCGGTCAATGGTAAATACAGGACATAACGTTGTGCCTCTGGCAGATACTGATAGGCCAGTAACCCGCTGGCGGTTGTTTGCGCAAATAAGTCAGCTGAGAAGCGGGTTACCACTGCCGTGGCGGCTTGCCCGATATAATCCGGATTATAGGCATCCAAAACCTGACCTTGCTCACTGACCCGCAGCACCCGCAAAATACGACGATGCGCCTGTAGTTCGGTTTTTAGCTCTTCCACTACTTCCGGCAGTTGCATCCGCAGCGCGCGGTTAAAAGACGCCTGGGTTAAACTGCCGATACTGCGCAGCTCCTGCTCGCTACTTTGCAGCGCCTGGCGCTGATGTTCATTAACCAGCGCTATGGCAGCGATAAGGCCCAGTAGCAGAAAAACCGCGATCAGAATTAACGTGATACGGACCCGGATACTGTAGCGGTTAGTTTTCAGCAACTGAGCGATCATTGCGATATTACCTGCATACCTCAAGTTGAGCGGCTTTACTGATATGCGCAGTTTGCAATAAATACTGGTTCATGCTGTCGATTAGCGGTAATAGTTTAGCGGCCAACCGTTGATACTCCGGCTCTTTATCCGGAAATACCATCCCAGCCAATGCCTGCTGTAGTTCCTCTAACGATAACTCGGTGTTACGGCTAAGCAAAGCCAGAGCGGCGGTATCAGGTTGCTGCAACCTTGCCAGCCCCTTAGGCCAGATATCGTTCAGTAATAAGGTGAACAACTGTTGTCGCTGCTGCCACACCTGACGGCGTACCACCAAAATATCTATAATTTCGCCGGGTAACTGCCGGCTATCTAACAGCGTGACCGCACCCGCTTTTAGCAGTTGGCTGACATAGGGTTCATAGGTAATAACCACATCGATTTCAAGATCCAATAGCGCCTGAACATGTCGCCTTGGTACCAGAGTGCGGGCAGTAAACTGTTCTGGGGCCCACCCCTTTAACTCCAGGGTGCGCCTGAGCATATAACCGCCCAAAGCTGTCTCTTCATAACCGATTTGAAAGGCTTTGGCAGGGTCAAAATCCGGTAGCGTCAATACCGCATCGGCACCATTGGAATAACTCAGCACGCTGGCGATACAGATATCAATGCCTGTCTCGCTTTGAAAAGTGAGCGCCTCGTCCAGGGTTAACATAGCCGCATCCAGTTGCCCGGTGCTTAGCAAGCGCAATACCTGAGTGGTCGACGGTAGCATAGTCACTTGCAACTGCTGGTTATCAGCAAGTTCAAGGATACAGTCCGCACAGTCGCGCTCGGCCAGTGCCAGATACAGCGGCTGATAACCCAGCCAGGTATTCCCGGCCAGGTTAACCGGGGGCTGTGCCGGCTGACAGCCGGCTAACAGTATTAGCGCAACAAAAAAAAGTATCCGCATAGCTATTTTCCGTTTAAATGCCGGATTCCGATTATCAAATATTACAGCACAGCGCCTACCAGGCTCCAAATCACATCAACCACTTTAATGCGCCCGATCAATTCAGCTATTACTTAATCAGTCTATTCTTACGCGAAAAGGCCCTGGCAGGAAAGCATTAAATGACTGACCAACAACTGATCCGCGTATTGAAAGTTGTGATGTTTAGCGGCTTTGCCATTTTTATGTTTGGTCATTATTTATGGGCCTTTGCTGACCTACCCGCCAAAATGGGTATTAAAGGCATTATTATTGTCGCCGGCTGCTGTGCTTTCGGCCTGATTCTGTCGCTACCGACCAAAATTTATCTGACCATGCTGCTAATGAAATGGGAAGACGAGGTCAAAAAATCCAGCAAACCCTAAAACCTAAATCCATAAACCCACATACATTATTCGCAACAAAAAAGGGCAGCCGAGGCTGCCCAATGTCAGTTACCTGACCACGTTGCGAAAACTTAGAACTGATTCATGGTGTTATGGGTACCACCGGCTTTTAGTGCCGCTTCACCAGAGAAGTACTCTTTGTGATCATCACCGATATCTGAACCAGACATATTCTGATGCTTGACACAGGCGATGCCCTGACGGATTTCCTTACGCTGTACGCCAGCCACATAACCCAGCATACCGGCGGCGCCAAAGTATTCCTTAGCCAGATTGTCGGTAGACAGAGCCGCGGTATGATAAGTCGGTAGGGTGATCAGGTGGTGGAAAATCCCCGCCTCACGCGCCGCATCAGCCTGGAAGGTCTGAATCCGCTTATCGGCTTCCAGTGCCAACTCTGTCGTATCATACTCGGCGCTCATTAAGGCGGCGCGATCGTAAGCAGACACATCTTTGCCTGCCGCTTGCCAGGCATCAAATACCTGCTGGCGGAAATTCAGCGTCCAGTTAAAGGATGGGCTGTTGTTATAAACCAGCTTGGCACCCGGCACCACCTCACGAATACGGTCAACCATCTCTTTGATCTGACCGATATGTGGCTTCTCGGTCTCAATCCACAGTAAGTCAGCACCGTTTTGTAATGAGGTAATACAATCCAATACCACCCGATCGATACCACTGCCCGGTTTGAACTGGAATAACCCACTGGCCAAACGCTTCGGCTTTAACAGCTTACCATTGGCTTTTACCACCACGTCACCATTGGCAATATCATCGGCACTGCTAATGTAATCGCCATCCAGGAAGCTGTTATATTTATCGCCTAAATCGCCCGGCGCTTTGGTTACCGCGATTTGCTTGGTTAAACCAGCACCTAAAGAATCAGTACGGGCCACGATAACGCCATCATCGACGCCCAGCTCCAGGAAGGCGTAACGCACGGCATTAATTTTCGCCAGGAAATCCGCATGCGGTACTGTGACCTTACCATCCTGGTGACCACACTGCTTCTCATCCGAGACCTGGTTTTCAATCTGAATCGCACAGGCACCGGCTTCAATCATTTTCTTCGCCAGTAAGTAGGTGGCTTCTTCATTACCAAAGCCGGCATCAATATCGGCAATAATCGGCACCACGTGGGTTTCAAAGTTATCAATCTTGCTCTGTACCGCTGCGGCTTTGGCGCTGTCTCCGGCAGCACGGGCTGCATCCAGTTCGCGGAACAGACCGCCCAGCTCGCGGGCATCGGCTTGTTTTAAAAAGGTGTATAACTCAGCAATTAATGCCGGCACTGAGGTTTTCTCATGCATGGATTGGTCCGGCAGTGGGCCAAACTCAGAGCGCAGTGCGGCAATCATCCAACCAGACAGATACAGGTATTTACGCTTGGTGGTACCAAAGTGCTTTTTAATCGCAATCAGCTTTTGCTGGCCGATAAAACCATGCCAGCAACCTAATGACTGCGTGTACTGGCTGCTGTCGGCGTCATAAGCGGCCATATCGGCGCGCATCACCTTAGCGGTATATTTCGCAATATCTAAACCGGTATTAAAACGGTTTTGTAAACGCATCCGTGCCGCATACTCAGGACTGATAGCATTCCAGCCCTGGTTGCTGCCAACAACTTGCTCTAATGCGGCGATCTGATCTTGATAAGCTGTCATGGTAGTTTCCTCTTGGTTTTAACTGTAACCGCTGTGGTGTGCTTTCAATATAGTTAACAAAACAAAGATTCATAAAGCTGATTTTCATGATGCCCATCATTTTTTTAGTGAATGGCAAAAACGGCTATTGGGTTCGCTTTGCAGCAATGCTATGATTCAGCGCAATAATGTACTGACAGCTGAGCATTTCAGATATGAATATCAACAAAATGGACCTCAACCTGCTGGTTTACCTAGATGTGCTGCTACGGGAGAAGAATGTGACCCGTGCCGCCAACCAGCTGAATATCACCCAGCCGGCGATGAGTAATGGCTTAAAACGACTGCGGGATTTACTCAACGATCCGATCCTGGTGCGCACCTCTGAGGGGATGGTGCCTACCGAGCGGGCGCGCGAATTAGCCCCTGTGGTACGCGGTGTTTTGCTAACTCTGGAAGAAACCTTACAACCGAACAAAGATTTTGAGCCGTCACAAAGTCGGCGCGTGTTCCGGATCATGGCCAGCGATTATGCGGCCTCGACGCTGATCCCAGCGCTGTTAAAAAAATTGCGGGTACAGGCGCCCTATACCAGTCTGGATATTATGACCCCGTCCGATGTGACCTTTCATGATGTGGAAAATGGCAAGGTCGATATGGCGATTAACCGCTTTGATCAATTACCGCAGTCGTTTCATCAGAAAACCGTCTGGCGCGATAGTTTTTCCTGCCTGCTAAACCGGCAAAACCCGGTGCTCTCGCACTTTAATCTGGATAGCTATCTGAAAGCGCAGCATATCTGGGTCAGTAAAACCGGCTTTGGTGTCGGCGTCGGTATGGATCCGAAAGATGTGCAAAAGCTCGGCTGGGTAGACGAAGCCCTGGCCAAACTGGGCAAACAACGCAATATCACCGTCTTTACCCGTAACTACCATGTGGCGATGCATCTGGCGGTAGGTATTGACCTGATTGCGACGCTGCCCAGCCGCGCCGCCCGTTTATACGAAAAAGATCCGACGATGGCGATTATGGACCCACCTTTTGCCATTCCGTCAATTGAACTGAAAATGATCTGGAGCCCTCTGCTGCATCAGGATGCCAGCCATATCTGGTTTCGCCGTCTGATCACCGAAACGGCAGATGAACTGAACTGACCTGAACTGGGTTAGACATAACATCGAAAAAGGCGCCACAGGGGCGCCTTGCACATCAGGTTTTTTCAGGTCTTGTTACATCAATCCAGCAGTTGATAAGCTGGCAGGGTCAGGAAGTCCACCAGTTCATCTGCTGTGGTAATGTCCAGCAATAAGGCTTTGGCGCGTTCAAAATTCTGGCTATGCCAGACCTCGGCGCCCACCTCGGCGAACACTACTTCGGCTTCTTGCTCCAGTAAGGTAGCAAAAAATGCTTTGGTGACCAGCTGACCATTACTCAGCTGCTTACCATGTTTGATCCACTGCCAGATCGAGGTTCTGGAAATCTCCGCCGTCGCAGCGTCTTCCATCAAACCATAGATCGGTACGCAACCCTTGCCGCTGATCCAGGCGGCAAGATATTGTAGCGCCACCCGGATATTGGTGCGCATCCCCTGCTCAGTGCGTTCACCATCACAAGGCGCCAGTAACTCAGCGGCCGTGACCGGCGCATCCTGCTCGCGCAGCACATGCAGTTGATTGGTTTTACCGCCAGTTAACACCTGGTCAAAGACCGCATTGGCGGTAGCTGCCAGCCCCGGATGGGCTACCCAGGTACCGTCATGGCCATTACTGGCTTCCAGCGTTTTATCGGCAGTCACCCGCTCTAAAATCGCGGCATTAGCCGCCGGATCCTTAGCCGGAATAAAAGCCGCCATACCGCCCATCGCCAGCGCACCGCGCTTATGACAGGTTTTGATCAGCAGTCGCGAGTAAGCACTTAAAAACGGCTTATTCATGGTCACGACCTGCCGATCTGGTAATACCCGATCCGGATGGTTATTTAAGGTCTTGATATAGCTAAAAATGTAATCCCAGCGCCCACAGTTCAGCGCGGCAATATGATCTTTCATCATATACAGGATCTCGTCCATCTCGAATACGGCTGGCAGGGTTTCGATCAGGATAGTGGCGCGGATGGTACCTGTCGCCACAGCAAACTTACGCTCGGTAAAATGGAAGATATCATCCCACCATTTCGCTTCCAGATGGCTTTGTAATTTCGGCAGGTAATAATACACGCCGGTACCTTTCGCCAGGCGGGTCTGATAGTTATGGTAAAAATACAGTGCAAAATCCAAAATGCTGCCCGGAATTTGCTCACCATCCAGCTCAATATGCTTTTCCCATAAGTGCAAACCGCGGACCCGGGCAATTAACAACGCCGGGTTGTCTTTTAACGCATAGTGTTTACCGCTTTGTGGATCGGTATAGCTGATAGTACCCAGATTAGCATCGCGCAGGTTGATTTGGCCCTCAATCACACCATCCCAGCTTGGCGTTTGTGAGTCTTCAAAGTCCGCCATAAAGACTTTGACATCGGCATTCAGGGCGTTAATGATCATCTTGCGATCCACCGGACCGGTAATTTCCACCCGGCGATCCAGCAAATCGGCTGGTAAGGGCGCAACCTGCCAGGCGCCGTCGCGGATGGCTTGGGTTTCAGGCAGAAAATCAGGTAAGGCACCGGCATCAAATTGCGCCTGCCGCTCTGCCCGAGCTGCTAACAGGGCTTTTAACCGGGGCCGGAATAGCTGTACCAGCTCGCTGACAAATTGACAGGCCGGTTCAGTCAGGATCTGCTGATAGGCATCGCTGATCGGCGCTTTAATGGTTAAGCCGCCACGGGTAATCGCTGTTGTCATGTTGCTGCCTCTGTACTGTTTCAGATGAAGTTACTATAAGCCGGATTTCTCCATAAAAGCCATTAATGGCGACTATGACAAGCATTCTTACAGAAAATATCAAAATCGTGGCGGCAACAATAATTGTGGCACAGCTTATGCTTAGACATCACTACCTTACAGGTCTTGTCAATTTTTCGTCGGAGGATGCATGGAATTTGTCATGCTGTTATTAGTTTTGCTGGTGGTGCTGGTCGCCCTGGTCGCCAGCCGTTTTATTGACAATAGTAATCCATTTCAGGTGCAGGCTAAACCAAGCTTGTTTAGTCCGGTCGAGCGCTCCTTTCTGAGTTTGCTGGAAAAAGCCGCGGCAGCTGATTACAAAATATTGAATCGGGTGAAACTGGCCGATGTACTGGAAGTACGGGACAGTGCTAATGACAAAACCCGGCGCAGCACGCTGTTAAAATTAAATGCCAAGTATCTGGATTTTATCCTGTGTGAGCCTGAATCGATGAAAGTAATCGCCGTAGTCGATCTGGTCAATGTACAGCACAGGGATGGTCATAAGGCGGTACCTGACTGGTTTGTCAGCGGTGCCCTGGAGGCAGCTGGTATCCCCTATCTGCGTATTGCCATTAAATCCGGTTATACTGTGACTGAATTACAGGCTGCGCTGGCGCAAAAACTAGGCAAGCCAGCGCCCAAGGTCGAACCGACGTTAAAGGGTTTAGTGAAAAAGGGGCCAACCCGACCAATCCGCTCGTTAAAGCCCACTACCGCAACCTTAGCAGCGCCTGCCTTGAGGGCAGTACCGGCGCTTTCACACTCACAAATTAAAGCGCAGTCTACTGCGCTGATCCAAGCTTCTTAACGCACAGGAGAAATGAGTCACTCCGCGCTAAGATCGAATGCCGCCTGCTGCAACAGGCGGCATTCACCCTTTTATTCAGCCTGCTATTGTCCCTGCCGCTAAAAATAACTAAAGTTAAAAACAACAACGCCGATATAAGATCGCCGTTAAGCTAACCGGAGGGAAAAATGAGTCAATCCGTTGGCGCCCTGGCGTCTGCTCAGGCCTTTGAGGTACTGGGTGCTGTTATGGCCAAGAAACAACAGAATCAGCAAGCACAAATGACCAATTTATTGGTGCAAAGTGCAATGCAAACTGTTGAACAAACCTCAATGGCACAGCCGGTGGGGAATCTGGGTCAAAATATCAATATCTCGGTATAGTCACCGACAGGTCACGGCGACAGTAAGCTCAGTTTACTGTCGCCGCCCTTTTTACCGGCGTTTAAAGCGCACCACTAATTCGTGTAACTCGCGCGCAATATGCTGCATTTGCACTGTCGTTGCGGCTGATGCATCAGCCTGTTGCAGGCTTTGCGTGGAAAGATCGGCAATATTTACCACCTGCTGATTAACACTTTCTGCAACATGCGCCTGTTGCTCGACCGCTGTCGCCATCTGCAGCGCCATCTGGGTAATCGCATTAACCGCTTCTGAGATACCATTTAGCATTTCGGCCGTTTGCCTGACTTGCTGTAAGCCACTTTCGGCGCCTTCCGTACCCGCAGCCGCCACCCGTACCGCATTGGTCGCTCTGCTACCAAGCTCATTGATAATGCTATGAATTTCTTTGGTAGAATGCTGGGTGCGCTGTGCCAGATTACGCACCTCATCGGCCACAACAGCAAAACCCCGTCCTTGCTCCCCGGCGCGAGCCGCCTCGATAGCGGCATTAAGTGCTAACAAATTGGTCTGCTCGGCAATTTGCTCAATCATTTGCGCCACCGAGGCAATTTTTTGGGTTTGCTCTGATACCTCCGCCACCGAGCTGGCAATCTCAGCCACCGTTTGCCGCAAATCCTCAATCACTTTGCGCGTGGTGCGGGCAGCATCCCGTCCCAGTGCCGCCAACTCATTAGCATGCTCAGCCCGGCCCGCCGTTTCCTGCACGTGCCCGGACACTTCATTGATGGTGGTGGTCATCTGATGCATCGCCGCAGCAGTCTGATCCGTTTCCTGCTGTTGTAAACGGATTTTCTGCCGACTGGCATCGGCTTGTTGTTGCCCCAGCTCCGCTTGCCCGGCAACAGATTTAGCCGCGTCTTCAATCCGGGTTAACACCGCCCCCAAATGCGCTTCCGAACTCATAATGCTGACTTTCAGTGCCCCGAGATCCGGCTCATCATCAGTAAAGGTTAACACCGCTAATTCATGCTTAAAGGCGTTGTGTAACAGGGTCTCCAGACTATGTAACGCGCTTTTTCGACTGTAGTGCGCTACCACGAAATGGCCTACCAACAAGGCCAGCAACAATACCGGGAGACCGACACCCGGCATCAGCCAGTAGCCAAGACCGACCGCGACCAGCGTTAGCAACATATAGGCTTTTTCGGCATTAAAATGCCAATGCCGGGTCGAATATTTGCCGGCATTGATCGCCCGGTAAAGCTTATCAGCGCGCTCAACATTTTGCCGGCTGGGACAGGAGCGAACCGACTCATACCCCACCACCTTACCCTGTTCAGTCACTGGCGTCACATAGGCATCGACCCAGTAATAATCGCCATTTTTACTGCGGTTTTTCACCAGCCCCATCCAGGGCCGGCCGGCTTTTAAATGCTCCCACATAATTTTATAGGCCAGCGGCGGCATATCCGGATGCCGCACTATATTATGCGGTTGGCCAATCAGTTCTTCGCGGGTAAAACCACTGATTTTGACAAAGTCATCATTACAGTGCTGTATCATGCCACGTAAATCGGTGGTGGAGATCAGTTTAACATCGGGGCTAAAGGTACGTTCGTGCTGGGTGACGGGTTGATTGATACGCATTAGTGCTCCTGCTTGCTTAACATCCTGATACCAAGCATAGCAAGCAGGTTTGGCTTCGCCAGTAAAAGCGAGAAAGATTATAGCGTTAAGTTTGTTTTAGCTGCAAAGCCGGCGCCGAAAAGCTCACCCCGGCCCAACCACTACGCTGAAAGTTGCGGATATTCTGGTGGTCAGTACCAGCCGGAGATTCCATTACCTGCCGGTAGTACTCACCGAATAATTGCAGCGTTTGCGCTTCCGACAATTGATGTAATTGTGCAAAGGCCAGAATTTTACAAGAACCGGTATTTTCGCCGGCAGCATTACTAAGCTCACCGTTTTGGAAGGCGACCGGTGTGAAATAATAATGTTGTTCAATTACCGCAATACTTTGCGCAAAACTGATACTATCCGGCTCAGTACTGAGTTGAATAAAAAAATCATCTAGCATGTGGCCCCTCCCGGCAACAATTGCAGAGGGCTCATCTTAAAAGCCTGCCCCACCAACTGCAATGCCCTTGACACTACCTTGGCAAATAAAATCTGGCACCAGCTGACAGAGCAGCAGAGGCTGCTGTCAGTCTGGCGCGGCTTAACTCAGAATTGATAAGAAACGCCAAGACGAAATTCGTTCTTTGCTGCACCACTGTTTAGTGCCAGGCTGCTGCGCACTGCCCAGTCGCGACTAAGATAAAACGCAATACCCGCCCCCAGGCTACCGTAATTATCGGCAATAGTATGATAACTGGCTTCGGTAAAGAGTTCGGCCTGGGGTGTCAGGGCATGTTTAACGCCGGCACCAAAGTAGAGACCGCTTTCATCCGCATCGCCGGAATAAGAATTCACACCCGCCAGCAGATAGGTTTGGCTTTGCGGTGAGAAATCCAGCTTAAAGCCGGTTAAATAGGCCACCCCCAGATCGACAACATTGAAATCAGCCCGGCCCCGTGATTGCCGGCTATAATCAGCACGCAAGACCCAGTTTGGCGCAAACTGCACTGAGCCACCGATATAAGGGCCATCGCCGCCAGCGTCAGTATAGCCGGCACCAATATAATTCCAGCGGACATTTGCTTCAGCGGGCACCAGCGTCAGTGTGCTAAGCACAGTAAGAGCAATAAACGTCTTGTTCATATCACAACTCCAGATAAAGGTTGCTGCGCTAAATTAGCGCTTTACACAGGGACCTAATTTAGCCGGCTAGCCTTAACCGGCTATGAATCGCGGCTAAGTGGCGAGATAGTTCTAGATAAGCGAACAAAGAGTGCCGAATTTTGCACTTATCTTTCGAACGATTATCAGATTTAATAGCACCAACAACTTAACCGGAGGTGACTATGCGTAGCATCAAACAACTGATCCCAGCCGTTACTGTATCGGACGGTGCTGGAGTAAAAATCAAACGTAGCCTGGGACAACAACCGCAACTGCGGTTAGATCCCTTCCTGATGCTGGATTGTTTTGGCTCTGAACAAGCCAGTGACTATATTGCCGGCTTTCCGGCCCACCCACACCGGGGCTTTGAAACGGTCACCTATATGCTGGATGGTCATATGTTGCATGAAGATCACCTGGGTAATAAAGGCCATCTGAAGAGTGGTGGTGTGCAATGGATGACGGCCGGCCGCGGTATTATCCACTCCGAAATGCCACAGCAGGAATCAGGCCTGATGCGCGGTTTTCAGTTATGGCTGAATTTACCCGCCGCTGAAAAAATGAAAGACGCAGCTTATGTCGATATTGCTCCTGAGCAGATCCCGACAGCTCAGCTTGCAGCAGGGATCAGCGCAAAAGTTATCGCAGGAGTCCTTGAACAGCCAGGGCAGCAATGGGCTGGTCCAATTCAAGGCCTGAGCACAGCACCGCTGTATTTTGATTTTACTGTCGAGGCTGGCGCTAGCCTCAGTATTCCGGTACCGGATGGCCACAATGTGTTGCTTTACCCTTTTAGTGGCGAAATTAACGTGGCGGGTAGTAAAGTCAAAGAGCATCATGCTGCGGTGCTGGGAACCTCAGGCGACGTCGAGTTCACGGCACTGACATCCTGCCGGGTATTGTTGCTGGCCGCAAAGCCGCTGAACGAGCCCGTCGTGCAATATGGTCCCTTTGTTATGAATAGTGTGGAGGAAATTGAACAAGCTATCCGCGACTATCAGAGTGGCCGTTTAACGTCCGGCAAGCCGGCGCAGAGCATCCGCTTACATCAATAGACCGTTTAGAAAGCCGGTGCTTTTCCGGGGCACTGGCTTTATAATGTTGTTTTCGACTAATCCGGATTCAACACATGCAACTGATTGGTATTATTGGGGCGATGGAGCAGGAAGTCGCCCTGCTAAAACAACAAATTAACCAGGTTCGTACCGAGCAGCTGGGCGGCTATACCTTTTATTTGGGTGAACTGGCCGGCAAACAGGTGGTGCTGGTGCAATCAGGGATCGGTAAAGTTGCTGCGGCTGTGGCGACGACCCTGATGATTTGTCAGTTCAAACCCGACTGTATTATTAACACTGGCTCAGCAGGCGGTTTTGATCCGGAGTTGAATGTCGGCGATGTGGTGATCAGTACCGAGGTCCGGCATCATGATGTCGATGTCACTGCCTTTGGTTACGAGTTAGGTCAGGTGCCACAGATGCCACCGGCCTTTAGCGCGCATCCGGCGCTGGTGCGGGCCGCAGAGCAAAGCATCAGTACCCTGGGTTTTTGTAAAACCAAGAAAGGGCTGATTGCTACCGGTGACAGTTTTATGTGCGATCCGGAGCGGATTGCCCGCACCCGCACACAATTTCCAGAGATGCTGGCAGTAGAAATGGAAGGCGCCGCCATTGCACAAAGCTGTTATATGCTGCAAACCCCCTTCGTTGTGATCCGCAGCCTCAGCGATATTGCCGGCAAAGAATCGCCGCAATCCTTTGATGCCTATCTTGAAGTTGCCTCCAAGCACAGCTCTGCCATGGTGCTGGAGTTACTGGCAGCAGTTGGCGACTTAACGTTGTAACTGACGGATGGCCGAATCGCTGCTGTTTGCCGCAGCACTTTGCGCGGTCAGTTTGCAGGCTGCCTGGCTGCTGCCGGTCAGCCTGCAACTGCACCCGGTTAGCCTGGTCGCCCGCTTCTGTCAAAAACTGGCGCTGAAAGTCCATCCCGATGCCCGGCGTCCCGCAGCACAACAGCGTCTTGCCGGTTTGCTGGCGCTGTTGTTAGTGCTGAGTCTGCCCCTGCTATTGTGGTATGGCTTCTATCTGATGTCATCCTGGCCCCTGTTACTGGATGCCATTATCTTACTCTGCTGTTTTAGCTGGGCCGGCTACCGCCAGCTGGGACTATCGTTGTGCCGCCAGCTGGAGCAAGGGCAATTGGCCCAAGCCAGGCAACAAGCTCAACTACTGCTATTGCGCGATAGCAAAGCGCTCAGTCAGTTAGGGTTGGTAAAGGCCGCGCTGGAGAGCCTGACCGTACGCTTTCAGCAACAGGTTGTGGCGATCATCTTCTGGTACCTTATTGCCGGTGCCGCCGGCGCCCTGTGCTGTCGCTTATGCCAGATAGCCAGTCAGCAGTGGTCAGTTAAACGGCCTGAGTTCCGGGAATTTGGCCGTGCCGCGGCGCTGTGCAGCCGCCTGTTTAATGTGCCAGCTTATCTACTCGGCGCCATTTTGTTGCACCTGCAAAGTATTGGCCGTCAGGCACAAGCACCGGTCGAACGGACTGAGGGTAAAGCCTTTCCTGTTAGCCGCCGCCTGTTGTTACAGCAACTTAGCCGTACCCTGAAGGTAAGTCTGGGCGGTCCGGCTCGTTATCAGCAACATGAGGTTCGCCGGCCACGCCTACAACAACGCTATGAGCCGGTGGTCGCAGATGTCAGACGGCTGCTGACCCTGCTCGATTATCAGCTCTATATCTGGCTGCTGTTACTGTGCCTGTGCTGTTGCCTGCTATGGTTTGTCGCAATGCCAGGCTAAACCTCTGCGCCGACAGATCACTGAGCGTATCGCGACAGACTGGACAAACCCTGTCTGCTCGTTATATGTTGCTTAGCCGACTCAGGTAGCTTTGCTATCAGCCTGAGTTCGCCGGCGCTGTCTTTTCAACACAATAGCCAGATATCAGAGCAGTGACGCAGCGCCGACCTGACCAGTGAAAGGAACAATTAGTGCGAACAGTCTTTGTTGCCTTGCTACTGCTGATCTGCAGCCAGCTGAGCGTGCAAGCGCAAACAACATTATTGCCATTAACGCCGGAACAAGGCTTATCCAACGGCATGGTCAGAGATCTGCATCTGGATCGCCATGGTTTCCTGTGGATCGCCACGGCCGGCGGTATTAACCGTTATGATGGCAATCAGTTAATCGAACTGCACAGCAAAGACCATCGTCTGTCGGAAATTGCCTTTAACGATATTCTGGAAGATAGCCAGGGCCGGCTCTGGCTAAGTGCGGATCATACCGGTTTGTACCTCTATGACGTGCAAAGCGGTGATTTTGAGCTGTTTGTAAAAGCGCCGCGTGAACCCGGACATCCGGTAGAAGCCACCATCCTCACAGTTACTGAATTAGATGCTGAGCATTTACTATTTGTGGTGAATCAGGCCGTGTACCGGCTGCGTATTAAAGATCGGCAACTGGACAAGGTGTTCGATCTGGCGAATATTGGTTACCCTGCAGGCTGGATCCGTCATCTGCTGGTGCAACAGCAGCAGCTGTTTATCGCCGCTTTTAATGGCCTGATCCACCTGGATCTCAGCAGTGGCGAGCATCGGTATCTGCCACATTTACCAGCAGAGATCGCTACACCAAGCACCGCACAACAACATACCAAATACTTGCTGGCAACAAACGAGCAGCTATACGTTGGTACTGTCAGTGGCCTCTACCGTATAGCGCGGCAGGATATCGACAATTTTCTGCACCATGGTACGCCATATCAGGCACAAACCCTGGTGGCAGAACGGAATATCTGGCATCTACGCTACCGCGGCGATAATCTGCTACTCGCGACAGATAGCGGACTCTGGCAACTGACCTCCAGCCAAAGCGTCCCTGAATTATTACTGTGTTTTAGCCAAAGCAATCAGCAATTACAGGATAATACGCTGGTTGATATCGCCCTGGATAACGAAGGGGGGTTCTGGCTGGCAAACCGGGGGGAAGGCGTATTTTATTATCATCCGCAAACCGATGCCTTCCAGAGCTGGTCTGCGAACACCGGTTTTGCACTTAGCCACCCCAATGTACAGTCAATGACTGAATTGCAAGGTGATATCTGGCTGGCAACCCAGAATGGTTTAAACCGGCTTAATCCGCAAACTGCTGAAGTTAAACAGTACCTGGTGAATACGAATGCCACACCCAGTCTGCACCAGGGCCGGATCCAGAAACTGGTCGCACATGCCGACAAACTGTATTTGCAGAGTTATTATGCCGGCTTGCAACGCTTTAACCCGGCCAGTGGTGAACTAGAACCCATTGCCATTGCCCAGGCCGATCTGCTCGGTCCGGGGTTACATTCACTGTTTTATTTTCAGCGCACTTTTTACTTTGTGCAAAACAAGGCAATTTACCGGTACAACCCTGAACAAAACCAGATCACCGCGCTGGAACAGCTGACTGCCGCGCTACCAATGGAATACTTTGGTGAGTTTCTGGGTTCGGCCGACAATGGCAAAACCCTGTTACTCAGCACCTCAGACAAGCTGTGGCGTTATGACCCTGCCAGCGGAGAGGTAGAACTGGTGTTCAGCCTGCCGGATCAGCGTCCGCAGTTAAACCGCTATGCCTCGACACTGCACCTCAGCGCCAATGGCGTGTTATGGCTTGGGATCAAGGGCGCAGGCTTATATGCTTTTCAACCCGATACTTTTGAGTTACTGAAACATTTCTCAGTGCAATCCCAATTACGCAGTGACGAAATTCTGGCATTGACCAGTGATGCTGTGGGCGATCTCTGGTTTTCCTCACGCCATGGCCTGGCCAGAGTGGATACCACCAATCTACAAGTTGAGTATTTTGGTAAAGCTGATGGCCTGGCATTCTACGATTTTAACCCGGATGCAGTGTTAAAATTGAGTGATGGTCGTCTGGCCTTTGGCGCCAAAAATGGCGTCATGCTGCTCTCCCCGGCGCAGGTGAATTACCAGCAGGTGCCACTTCGAGTCGTTATCACTGAGTTCGCCAACCTCAGTTTGCAACAACCGCTAGCTCAGGGTTTTCTGAACAATCGCAGCTTTACTCTGCCCTATAATCAAAGTGGCGTTCGTTTACAGTTCAGCGCTATGAGCTTTCAGCAAAATCACCGGCTGCGCTACCGTTTCTGGCTCAGCGGTCAACAGCAACAACATACTGCCGAGCAACAAGGCAACCAGGTGATTTTTCCGCAACTGGCACCGGGTCACTATCAGTTTAATGTGCTGGCAATCTCCCCCCTTACCGGTGAACAAAGTGAAGTGGCCAGCCTGTGGCTGACCATCACCCCGCCCTTATGGCGCTCTGTGCCGGCTTACCTGTTGTATACCTTAGTATTGATGCTGACAGCCTTACTGGTTTGGCAGCGCCGGCGCCAGCAGCAACTATTACTAAGACGCGCTCATAAAGAACTGTTAAGCAGCGAACAGCGGCTCAATCAGGCGCTATCGTCGATTAACAGCGGCGCCTTTGAATGGCAGGCCGGTAATAACAGCCTGGAATCTAACCGCCTGCCCAGAATGCTCGGTACCTCAGAGCTGATGAACCGCATTACCTGGCAACAACATTGCTCACTGATCCACCCCGACGATCTGGCCAATGTTGAACAACAGTGGCAAAGAGTGCTGGCCCAACCTGAGCTAATGCTGGATATCACCTATCGGATGCGGCATCAGGATGGCCGCTGGTTATGGTTCCGTGACCGGGGCCGGGTGATCGAACTGGACAGTGCTTTGCAGCCCAGCCGTGTCACCGGCACCTACAGCAACATTACCGAAACCAAGGCCAACGAAGAAAAAGCCCGGCTGTTTGGTGAAGCCTTCCAGCAAACCCGCGACTGGGTGGTGATCCTGGATACCCGGCAACGGGTGTTGGCGGCAAACCAGTCGTTCTGCCAGGCCTTTGGCGGTATCGAACCTTATCTTGACAGCCCGCGGGTGCATCATCTTGGGATCAGTCTGGTACGTCGCCGCTATTACACCCAGTTGCTGAAAACCATGGCCAAAGGCGATCACTGGCAGGGCGAAGAGCAGGTGATCACGCCTGATGGCCGCGAACGTCCGACCTTGATTAATATCAGCGCAGTCGGCGAACAGGACGTCAGTTTCTTTGTACTGGTATTTACTGATATCACCGCGCAAAAGGCAGCCGAAGACGAGTTACGCTATCTGGCCAACTATGATGCATTAACCGGCTTACCGAACCGGGCCCTGCTGATGGACCGCATTCTGCATGCTATCGAGCAGGCCAAACGCGAGCGGCGCTCACTGGCATTGTGCTTCCTTGATTTAGATAAGTTCAAACATATCAATGACTCCCTGGGCCATGATATCGGCGATCTGATGTTAAAAGAGGTTGCCCGGCGCCTGAAACTAACACTGCGCGACAGTGATACGGTTGCCCGTTTGGGTGGCGATGAGTTTGTTGTACTGCTCGAAGGTTATAAGAGTAATGACAATATCAGTCATGTCGCCCGCAAAATGTTGCATACCATCAGTGAGCCGATGCAGCTTGGCTCCGAGACCGTCGCCGTCTCACCCAGTATTGGCATCGCCATTTACCCGGATGATGCGTTAAATGGCACTGAGCTGATGAAGCATGCCGACGTCGCCATGTACCATGCCAAAGAAGCGGGTCGCAATAACTTCCAGTTCTTTATCCGGGAAATGAACGAAAAAGCCCATATGCAACTGGCGCGGGAAACCCGCTTACGTAGAGCCATAGCGCAGCAGGAGTTTGTGAACTTCTACCAGCCGATTATCGACAGCCGCGAGCATAGTATTGTCGGTGCGGAAGTACTGTTACGCTGGCAAAGTAGTGACGGCATGATTTCGCCGGCGGAATTTATTCCGTTAGCCGAAGATTTACGACTGATCGTCAATATGACACAACAGCTACTGGAACGGGCGCTGTCAGATCTGCAGCAATGGCGCCAGGCCGGTTATGCACTCTATTTATCAGTCAATCTGACCACCCAACACTTGGAACAACCGGCACTGGCGGAAACCGTGCTGGCACTACTGAAAAAATACCGGTTACCAGCCCATGCACTGCGTTTTGAAATTACCGAAAGTGCGCTGATGCGCGATCAGCAAAGCGCAATCCGCACCATGCAATCACTGAGTGATGCCGGTATTAAGCTGGCGCTCGATGATTTTGGTACCGGCTACTCTTCACTGAAATACCTAAAAGAGCTGCCACTGGATGCAATTAAAATTGATCGTAGCTTTGTGCAGGACATCGGTATCGACCATAACGACGAAACCATTATTGATGCCATGCTTAGCATGGCCGGCAGTCTCGGCCTGTATTGCGTGGCGGAAGGGGTAGAAACCGAACAGCAGTTGGCATTCTTTAATAAACGCCATTGCTATCTGATCCAGGGCTTCCTGTTTAGCAAACCCTTACCTGCCGAGGCCCTGCTGGCGTTGCTGCAATCAGAACAATTTGCACCAGCGCCTTACAGTGAAAACGAAAACTGGCAGATTTAAACGCTGTTTAGTCGCTGGTTCAGGCTTTTGTCACGATTCAGCGGTATACTGGCGGCTTTGTAATTCGCCGGATGCATTATGGCTCCCCATCTCGTTAAAGGTGCCCTGCTGTTATTGCTGGCCGAGGCCTGTTTTGCCGGCATTGGCGCCGTAGTAAAGTTTACCAGCGCCACCGCCAGTGAAGCCCAGGTGGTGTTTTTCCGTAATTTCTTTGCCTTGCTGCTAATGCTGCCGTTTTTGTTTAAACACGGTTTTAGCCTGCTGAAAACAAGGCGTTGGTATCTGCATGCCAGCCGGGCCCTGACCGGCATTATTTCGATGTACTGTTTTTTCTATGTACTGGCCCGCTTGCCACTGGCACAGGGCATGCTGGTGCTGCTGCTTTCCCCCTTTGTGGTGCCAATCATCGCCCGCTTCTGGCTAAAAGAGCGGCCCTCGCGCATCACGCTGGCCGGCATTGTGCTCGGCTTTGCCGGCGTGGTACTGGCATTACCCACCCCGGATCCCAATCTGAATCTGATCTTACTGGTGGCGCTGGCGTCTGCGATCCTGGTCGCGGTGACCAAAACCACTATCCGCTATATGTCTGATACCGAGCCGGCGGTGCGTATCGTCTTTTATTTTTCGCTGTTAACCGCTGTGCTGTCGGCGGTGCCGGTGCCTTTTTACTGGCAGCCGCTAAATACCGAAGTCTGGCTGGCATTTTTGGGTATGGGGGTGTTGGCAGCGGTGGGCCAGTTAGCGATGACCCGTGCCTATGCCATCGCGCCGGCCAGTGATATTGGCATGTGGACTTACAGCAGTGTGATCTTTGCCGGCGCCTTTGGTTACCTGTTCTGGCAGGAGCCGGTCACCATGAGCTGGGCTGCCGGGGTGCTGGTGATTTTCTATGCTGGTTATATTACGACGCGCCAGCGCTTACTCTGAATGGAATACTTTAGCGTCCCGCTCTGGTACTGCGTCGTCAGACAGGCTAAAATACGCTCCCTTTTTTACAGGCGACAACACAGGCAAGAATAATGGGTAAGAAGCTGCATATTAAAACCTGGGGCTGCCAGATGAACGAATACGATTCATCGAAAATGGCGGACCTGCTGGATGCCACACATGGCTATACGCTGACCGAAGAGGCAGAAGAGGCCGATGTGATCTTGCTGAATACCTGCTCGATTCGTGAAAAGGCTCAGGAAAAGGTGTTTCACCAGTTGGGCCGTTGGCGGCCACTGAAAGAAAAGAATCCGGAGCTGATTATCGGTGTTGGCGGCTGCGTGGCGTCACAGGAAGGCAGTGCCATCCGTGAGCGGGCCCCCTTTGTTGATATCGTATTTGGCCCGCAAACCCTGCACCGGTTACCGGAAATGATCAATTCCGTGCGCGGTGACCGCTCACCGGTAGTTGATGTCTCCTTCCCGGAAATCGAGAAATTTGACCGTCTGCCAGAGCCAAAGGCCGAAGGTCCGACTGCTTTTGTCTCCATTATGGAAGGCTGTTCGAAATACTGTACCTTCTGCGTGGTGCCCTATACCCGCGGTGAAGAAGTCAGCCGGCCACTGGATGATGTGTTATTTGAAATTGCCCAACTGGCCCAACAAGGGGTACGTGAAGTCAATCTGCTGGGGCAGAACGTTAATGCCTATCGTGGTGCCACCCATGATGGCGGTATTTGTCATTTCTCCGAATTACTGCGCTTAGTGGCCGCCATCGACGGTATTGACCGTATTCGTTATACCACCTCGCATCCGGTGGAATTTACTGACGATATTATTGAAGTGTATCGTGATGTGCCGGAGCTGGTAGACCATTTACACCTGCCGGTGCAGTCTGGCTCGGATCGGATTTTAACGCTGATGAAGCGCGGTCATACCGCGCTGGAATATAAAGCGCAGATCCGTAAACTGAAGAAGATCCGCCCTCACCTCAGCATGTCATCCGATTTTATTATCGGCTTCCCCGGTGAAAGCGATGAAGATTTTCAGGCGACCATGGATCTGATCCAGGCGATTGACTTTGATATGAGCTTTAGTTTTATCTATAGCGCCCGCCCCGGTACGCCGGCCGCCGATCTGCCGGATGATGTCAGCGAAGACACCAAAAAGCAGCGCCTTTATATTCTGCAGGACCGGATTAACCAGCAGGCATTGAAAATCGCCCGTGGTATGCTGGGCACGGAGCAGCGGATCCTGGTAGAAGGACCGTCGAAAAAGAATATTATGGAGCTGACCGGCCGCACCGAAAATAACCGGGTGGTAAATTTCGAAGGCTCACCCGAGATGATTGGTCAGTTTGTTGATGTCAAAATCACCGATGTATTCAGTAACTCATTGCGTGGTACTGTATTGCGAACTGAGCAACAAATGGAACTGCGCCGCCAGACTGCCCCGGCACAAATTCTGGCCCGGCAGCCAAAAACCGATGAGTTAGGCGTGACGGCATACGTCCCCTAAGCCTGCGTCTGAACCAATAGAGAGAGCCAGCTTGAACAGCGACAGTAGCAGTATTGAATTACAACTTGAGCCTGCCGACCACCGGCGGCTCACCTTACTCTGCGGCCCCTATGACGATAATCTGAAGCATCTGGAACGGCGCTTACTGGTCGAGATCAGCCATCGCGCCGGCCAGATCCGCATCGACGGTCCCACAGCTAATATTGACGCCGCCGCCCTGATCCTGCGCGAGCTGTATCAGCAAACGCTGAATGGCCAGCAACAAGTGCAAGCTATCAGCCCGGAGCAGGTACATCTGACCATTAGTGAACACTTTGATATTCAGTATCAGGGGCAGGAAGGCACCCAGCGCGAATTTTCACTAAAAACCAAAAAAGGCTTAATCAAACCCCGCAACCCGAATCAGGCTGCCTATGTGGCAAACGTGCTGCAACATGATGTTAGTTTCGGCATTGGCCCGGCTGGTACCGGTAAAACCTATCTGGCCGTGGCCTGTGCGGTGGATGCGCTGGAAAGTGGCCAGGTCAAACGGATAGTGTTAACCCGTCCGGCGGTAGAAGCCGGCGAAAAACTGGGCTTTTTACCCGGTGATCTGGCGCAAAAAGTCGACCCTTACCTGCGCCCGCTGTACGACGCCCTGTTTGAAATGCTCGGTTTTGAAAAGGTCGAGAAGTATCTGGAACGTGGCGTGATTGAGATAGCGCCGCTGGCCTATATGCGCGGCCGTACTCTGAACGATGCCTTTATTATTCTGGATGAAAGCCAGAACACCACCATCGAGCAGATGAAGATGTTTCTAACCCGCATCGGGTTTAGCGCTAAAGCCGTGATCACCGGTGATGTCACGCAGGTCGACTTGCCTCGCGGTCAGTATTCAGGCCTGAAACATGCGATTGATGTGCTTAGTGCTGTGCCGGAAATCAGCTTTAACTTCTTTAATGCCAAAGATGTCGTGCGCCACCCGATAGTACAGCGTATTGTGATGGCCTATGAAGCCTATGAAGCGGCGCAGCCAAAAACTGATGAGCCAGCACGTAGCGGGAGTCGCCGATGAGTATTATCCTGGATTTACAACTGGCCAGCAGTGCCCACGACTTGCCTGACGCAGCCCAGTTTCAAACCTGGCTGGACGCGGCCATCCTGCCGTTTCAGGAGCAGGCTGAGGTCACAATCCGGGTTGTGGATGCCGCAGAGAGCCAGCAACTGAATCTGCAATACCGCGGCAAAGACAAACCGACTAATGTGCTGAGTTTTCCGTTTCAATGCCCTCCCGGTATTGAGCTGCCGCTGCTTGGCGATCTGGTGATTTGTGCGCAAGTCGTTGCTACGGAAGCAGCTGAGCAGGGCAAGCCGCTGGCGTCACACTGGGCACATATGGTGGTGCACGGCTGCTTGCATTTATTGGGATTTGACCATATAAATGACGCTGATGCTGAGCAGATGGAAGCAGAAGAAATTCAGATTCTGCAGCAACTTGGTATCAGCAACCCCTATTTACTGGATGAAATCTGATGTTCAATTGTTATGGAGCTAAAGTTCACTGATGAGTGACGACAATCCCCACTCTAGTCGCGGCTCTGCGTCGCGTAGCTGGTTAGAACGTATTGCCAGCATTTTTAGCGCAGAGCCACAGGATATCTCGGATCTGGAAGACATTATCAGCGAAGCCGCCGTACGCGAGCTGATTGATACCGATACCAAGAATATGTTGCAGGGTGTATTGGACGTATCCAATATGCGGGCCCGCGACATTATGATCCCCCGCTCCCAGATGGCCACGCTGGATATCGAGCAACCGCTGGCCGAAGTCCTACCCATTCTGCTGGAAAACAATCACAGCCGTTATCCGGTGGTAAATGAAGATAAAGACCATATCGAAGGCATTCTGATAGTCAAAGATCTGCTGCAGTATGCACTGGACCCCAGCAATACCGATTGGCAGTGGCGCGATCTGGTGCGCCCGGCGGTCATCATCCCGGAAAGTAAGAAAGTCGATGCCCTGCTGCGGGAATTCCGGCAAAAACGCTACCATATGGCAATCGTCGTGGATGAATACGGTGGCGTTTCCGGCCTGCTGACGATTGAAGATATTCTGGAGCAAATTGTCGGCGAGATTGAAGATGAGCACGACGATGAAGAAGAGCACGATATCAAGAAGATGGCTTCGCGGGTTTTTCAGGTGAGCGCTCTGACGCCACTGGATGAATTTAACGAAACCTTTGGTACCCAGTTTGACGAGGAAGATGCCGATACCATTGGCGGTATTGTGTTGCATGCCTTTGGCCATATGCCAGCAAAGGGCGAAGCGATTACGCTGGGCGATCTGACCTTTAAAGTCAGTAAAGCCAATAGCCGCCGCCTGATGCAGTTACAGGTGATCCGCTCGCGCCCGAGCGAAGCAGAAGGAAGCTAATCATCAAAGCGCTGTGGTCCCGGCCCTGGTTGGTTGCCGTCAGTTTACTGCTGGCCGGTTTAGCCAATACTCTGGCCTTCGCTCCCTATACCCTCTGGTGGTTGCCGCTATTAACGCTGGCCTGGTTTAGCGCAGCCATTGCCAACAGCACCACCCCGCGCCAGGCCGCGGGCTATGGCTTTAGCTATGGTGTCGGTTGGTTTGGGCTAGGCATCAGCTGGGTACATGTCAGTATCGACCAGTTTGGCGGTTTGCCGCTGGCTGGCAGTCTGAGTTTAATGGCGCTATTAGTCGCCTATCTGGCACTGTTTCCGGCCTATACCGCCTGGCTCAGTCGTCGCCTGCTGGGCACTCTCTCCTTACCACTGCTGCTAATGGCGTGCTGGACCCTTAGTGAGTGGCTGCGCAGCGTATTGCTTACTGGCTTTCCCTGGTTATCGCTCGGCTACAGTCAAACGGATTCACTGTTCAGGCACTATGCGCCGCTGCTGGGTGAAATCGGTATCAGCGCCGTGCTGGTTTTTATCGCCGCCAGTCTGGCCAATCTGCTGCAGCGTCTCTCCTGGCCTGCGCGCTGCTGGCCAGCCGTAGTCAGTGTACTACTTTGCCTGCTGAGCCCACTGCTGGTGCAGTTTAAAGGCTGGCACCACAATAACGAGCAGTTAAGTGTGTTGCTGGTACAGGGCAATGTGCAGCAGGAGCTGCGCTGGGTGCCGGAGCAGGAATGGCCGACTATGCTGAAGTATCTGGATCTGACCCGGCCGCATCTGAGTCAACACCAACTGGTGATCTGGCCGGAAGCCGCCGTGCCGCGTATTGAACCTCTGGCCGATGACTTTCTAGAGAACCTGGATAAATCAGCATTCTATAGCGATACCGCGGTGATCACCGGCATTATCGATTACAACCTGAAAACCCAGGAAGCCTGGAATAATCTGATTGTATTGGGTAAACAAACTGCCGACGCCAATAGTGGTCACTATTTCCATGGCCATGCCAACCGCTTTAGCAAACATCATTTACTGCCGATTGGCGAATTCGTGCCGTTTGAGAGCTTTCTGCGCCAGCTGGCACCGATTTTCGATTTACCGATGAGCTCTTTTAACCGCGGCAGCTATGTGCAGCCTAACCTGACTGCCAATGGCTTTCATTTATTGCCCGCGATCTGCTTTGAAATTGCCTTCCCGGCGCAGATCCGCGCCAATCTGACCAGCGAGACCCAGCTGTTACTGACCGTCAGTAATGATGCCTGGTTTGGCGACAGTATAGGCCCGCATCAGCACCTGCAAATTGCCCGCATGCGGGCGCTGGAATTCGGTTTACCGCTGTTACGCGCCACCAATAATGGCATCACCGCGACCATAGATGCCGATGGCCGGATCCGGCAACGCGCGCCGCAGTTTACTGAAGCAGTATTAAGTGACCAGCTGCTGCTGACAGACGCTGCAACCCTTTACCAAAAGCTGGGAAACTTACCGGTTTTCTCCTTTAGTACTTTGCTACTACTGCTCGCCGCTTTGCGCCATTATCGCTCACGCCGTTAAGCCCAGCGGTATCCGGTGAGCGGCCTGTTCGATTATTTTTTTCTGCTGTACCCAGTTTGCCGGTTGCAATTATTGGCAATTCATGACAAAACTTCTGCAGCAAAGTCATTTGCGATAAGTCGCCACTTAGATGCGACAAAAATAATAATAAGGCCCAAGGCCATTACCACAGCAATGAAGGAAGTCTCATGAAAAAAAATCACCTTACCCCTCTGGCACTGGCAACCCTGGTTGCTCTGGGTTTAGCCGGTCAGGCGGTGGCGTCAGATCGTTTTATTATTCAGGTCGATAACGATAAAAAAGGCATCGTAAAAGCGCTGGCAGTACAACTGGGCGGCGAGATCCATGTTGACTCTGACGGCTTTATCGCCGCTACCTTTAGCGGTAAAGATCTGTCCCAGGTTAAAGGCTTGCTCAGAAATCCACATATTAAGCTGATTGAAGAGGACGCCAAGCGTTACCCAATGGCGCTGTATAACGATACCGCCGGCGATCCGACAGTGCAACAATTAACCCCCTATGCTTATCTGCAGTCACAGGCACATCAGACCCCGTTTAACCTGGGCGCCTCACCCAAGGTTTGTGTAATCGACTCTGGTATCGCGCGCGATAGCGGTGAAACCGGTGGTTATAATGCTGACTTTGACTGGGGCAGTATTAGCGGCACCAGTAACTCCGGCACCGGTGACTGGTTCCGCGATGGCGGCCCGCACGGCACCCACGTTGCCGGTACTATCGGCGCCGCGGACAACGGCTTTGGTGTGATCGGGATGGCACCAGGCACGCCGATGCATATTATCAAAGTCTTTAATAACAGTGGCTGGGGCTATTCTTCTGATTTAGCCCATGCAGCTAATCTTTGTGCACAAAATGGCGCCAAAGTTATCAATATGAGTCTGGGTGGCGGTCGTGCCAATAGCACTGAAGAAAATGCCTTTATCAACTTTACCAATAATGGGGGCCTGGTACTGGCGGCAGCTGGTAACAGCGGTAATAACGTTCGCTCTTTCCCGGCCGGTTATCCATCGGTAATGATGGTCGGAGCTAATGATGCCAATGATCAGATTGCCTCATTTTCACAGTATCCATCCTGCACTACCGGCGTTGGCAAAAATCAGACTACGAATGAAGGCCTCTGTGTCGAAGTGACTGCTGGTGGCGTGGATACCTTATCCACTTACCCCTCTGGCGGCGCTGCCTTTGCAGCACTCACTGCAGGGAATAATGGCTACGCCGCATCAGCAATGGAAAACACCGGCGATGCCTCAGGCAGCACCTATTTTATGGGTCTGGCCACCAGCACCAACAGCGCCGCAGCCGGTAAGATCTGTGTTATTGATCGTGGTACTATCTCATTCCATGACAAGGTACGTAACTGTCAGTTATCGGGTGGTATTGGCGCTATCCTGATTAATAACGAACCCGGTATGCTGTATGGCACCCTTGGCACCAGCAATCAAACCAGCATCCCCGCTGTTGGCGCCGCCTTTGAAGATCGCAGCGCTCTGGTCGCTGCAACCTCGGCTTCGATCAGTATCGGTGCATCAGATTATGGTTATATGAGCGGTACCTCGATGGCAACACCAGCTGTTGCGGGTCTGGCGGCGCGGGTATGGTCTAATTTCCCGCAGTGTACCGGTACTGAAATTCGCAATGCCTTAAAAGCGACCGCAGTGCGGCCGGCGGGCGGCGATGCGGTGAAATTTGGTAAAGGTATTGTCAAAGCGAAAGCGGCGCATGATTACCTGACCACCCACGGTTGTGCCGGTGGCGGTTCAGGCGGTGGTGACACTGGCGGCGGCAGCGGCGGTGGCAGCTGTAAGGGTAAAAAGTGCAGCTGATCGCTGTGCCAGCAATTAACTGAACCTGATAATAGAAAGCCGCGATATCGCGGCTTTGTTTTTTACAGGCTTGTTGCAACTCGCCGTTTATTCCTCACTTCCGCCATTAACCAGCTCAGCGATTTCCGCCAGGCGCAGTAACGCCCGACCATTAAGTGATTTTTTCGGATACTGACCGCGGTTATTACGTTCACCTGCGACTTCACCGGTTAATAGCTCCAACGCCTGATCCACGGTTTTGACGGTGTAAATATGGAACTGCCCGGCAGCAACCGCAGTCACCACGTCCTGATCCAGCACCAGATTTAACTGATTACTGGCCGGAATAATCACCCCTTGCTCACCAGTCAGGCCTCGTGACTGACAGAGCCGGAAATAACCTTCAATTTTTTCATTCACGCCGCCTATTGCCTGTACCTGACCATATTGGTTAATCGAGCCGGTCACTGCCAGACTTTGCCGGATTGGAATCTCGGTAATGGCCGAGATCAGGGCACAGACTTCAGCCAGTGAGGCGCTGTCACCGTCAATGTGGCCGTAGGACTGCTCCATTGCAATATTCGCGCTTAAGGTCAGCGGAAAATCGCGGGCATATTTGGCCCCCAGATAACCGGTTAGTAATAATACACCCTTGGAGTGGATCGCTTTACCCAGCTCCACCTCACGTTCGATATCCACTACGCCGCTGGAACCGGCGAATACCGTCGCGCTGATCCGCGCTGGGGTACCAAAGGCGGTATCACCGATTTCCAGTACCGTCAGGCCATTGATCTTACCGACTGCCAGGCCGTCGGTATCGATCAGAATATGTCCTTCCTGAATATCTTCTAAAAACGCCTCACTGATGCGGCCGGTACGGTATTTTTTTCCTGCCAGCGCCTGGCGGACATGCTCACTGGTTAATTGTTCAGCCTGCTGCTGCCGCGCAAAAAAGCAGGCTTCACGCACTAACTCCAGTACATCGGCAAAACGGGCAGACAGCTTACGCTGATGTTCAGCCTGGCGGAAACTAAACTGTAATAGCTGCTGCAAGCCACAGCTACTTAGCGACTGTAAACCCATTTCCCGCAATTGCAGCTGAATTTGCGCTGCCATATCGCTTAAGGTTTGCGGCAAATAAGGCAAATAATGCTCGAAATCGGCTAGTACCCGGAATAACTCATTAAATTCGTCATCGAAATCCTGCACTAAATAATACAGATCACGCGACCCCAGCAACACCACCTTAACGCTGAGCGGGATGGCGCGCGGCGTAATAATAGTCGAGTTCGTTACTGCATGATCGCTAAGGGTATCAATCACCACTTCACCGGCCTTTAATGCCAGCTTTAATGCATCCCACACTGCGGGCTGGGTTAAAAGCCGATCGGCATCCAGGATCAGATAACCGCCATTGGCTTTGTGCAAAGCGCCGGGGCGGATCATCCGGTAATTGGTAAATAAGGAACCACCGGCCGAGCTATATTCCACCCGGCCAAACAGGTTGCCATAGCTGGGGTTGGGTTCAAAAATAATCGGCGCGCCAGACATCGTTTCATGATGTACCAGCACATTAGGCACAAATTCCTCGATAAAGATTTCGCGGCTAACCGGCTCCTCGCCCTTCTCGCCTTCCGACTCATCCGGCAGCAGTTCCATTACCGCTTTCACCAGTTCCGGTCGCATCTCACGCAGGTATTTTAAGACCCCCAACTCGGCATTGTAGTGATGCTCCAGCTTTTTCAGCATCGGCTTAATCGCTTGCTCAATGGTATCTTTGCGCAGCGCCCGCAAATTCTCCGACAATTCCCGCTTCCACTGCGGCAACTCCAACAGCTGTTCGTTGAGGATGGTTTCCAGCTCCGATACCAAATCATAGAAATACTGCCGCTGCTCTTCAGATAGCTTAGTAAATTCCTGATCATCCAAAGGCTTGCCATCAATGATTGGCGAAAAGCTCACCGCACCGTTTTCTTCGTATAACACAACCTGCTTTTCCAGCGCTTTCTTTTCAACCTGTTCGATAGCCTGTTCATAACGTTCGTCAAAGGCCCGGTGAATGGCTTTTTTCTTGCGTTGATAGCCAGGGTTATCAAAGGCGGCCGGAAAGGTATCCAGCAAATCATCAATCAGACTTTCCAGCTTTTTGACCAGTACCCGGCCTTCACCCGGTAGTAAACGCAGCGTAATGGGTACCCGTTCGTCATCAAAATTGTTCAGGTAGCACCACTCTTCCGGCGTGGCTTTTTCACTGGCGGCCAGCTGCAGAATTTCCTGTACCAGCGTAAAGCGCCCCAAAGCCGGCTCCCCCATCACATAGAGGTTATAGCCCGGCATATCCATCCCAATGGCAAACTCCAATGCAGTTCGGGCGCGGTCCTGGCCGATAAAGGCGGCGGGAACAGCAGGTTGCTGCAGAATATCGGAGACCAGTGCTGAATCCAGTTGCGGGCCAAGTTGTGCCGGCGTCAATGCCAGTTGCTGCTCTAATTGCGTCATTTAGTGCCTTAACAATAAAGGTAAGTTTTTTATATAGTAACAAAAAGCCGGTTACTGCGCTGTAGGCTGTGGCTAAAGTTTTCTGCGTTAACGCCGATAAGCTGGTAAGTGCGATAACTGTAAACCGGAGTATCAGATGAACGAGCGCGACTGCCTGCAAAAAATCCGTAACCTGGGGGTTCGCCTGCAGGAGCTGGAGCTGGCCAGACCGCAGCCTGGCAAATCCTATACCTCGTTAGCGCTGGACTTTTTGTTTAAAGAGCACCAGTTAGAGCGGCCGACCGGTGCACCACTGGAGTATACGCTCAGAACCCTGGGTAAGGCGCTGATGGAGCGGCATCAGCTGAAGTTTCAACGCCTGGATGCAACGGCCATCGTCGACTATTTTTGCCGTTTTTATCGCGTGCATTAAACCGTATAACACTAACTGCTACCAATGCCAGAGCCGTCGGCTCAAGCCATAGCCAATGCTGACAACCAGCAGCATAGCCAACAGATAGGCCGTGCTTAAATAGGCCAGCGCATCCACCGGACAATGTAAAGAGTAAACCGTGGCGGCCAGAAAACCCGCTAAACCGCTACAACTCAGCACCAAACGCCAACGATAAAGTGGTTTAGCCCGGCGTAGTAAACGGAACAAACCCAGCAGGCAAAACGATGCCACAACACCAATCCACGCTACGCAGCTCCAGAATGATGGCTCAGCAAGGGCGTCAGTCAGCGACAGCTCTGGTGCTAGCCAACCAATAGCCAGCAAAGCCGCCCCTCCCGCCAACGCACTCAGCGCCGCACCCTGATATTCTCTATAGGAATACTCGGCTGGCTGACTGCTTAATTGGGTGCAGCGCAGCAGCGCAAAGGTGAACGCGAAAAGCGCAACCGTTTTTAACAGCGCCAATACTGACCACTGCGCTCTGAAACCCAAAGGTGCTAACAGCAAAAGTGCCAGCGAAAATGACAATAACAACCCTATCATTATCAGTCTGTCGGTTAGCATTGGGACAACGGCGCTGTGCCGCACCAGCAGCTGGTTGATTAACTGCTCTGTTTTATCCTTCATCTGCGCTCTCCCCCGGTGCTACCGGCTTTTATTTCGTTGCGTAGCAGCACTAACGCGCGATGCACATTGACTTTTACCCATGCCACACTGCGTTGCATCATATTTGCCGTTTCCGCCACTGACATTTCCTCGACCTTGGTTGCGTAAAGAACCTCCGCTTGCAGCTCTGTTAGCGGTAATAATAATCGCTGCAATGCCTCCGCCTGATCCTCGTGATCTGCCACGACTGTTGGATGCCAGGAGTCATCCTCCGGGTAAGTCTCTGCTTGCTGGCGGATCTGTTGGCGCCGGTTCTCGTAAAATTTATGCCGTAAAATACCGCTAATCCAGGGTTCAACCGGCAAACCCGGCTGATAGCTGTGTAACACCCGATGTATCGTTAACAAGCTTTCCTGAACCAGGTCGTCAAGTTGGTCGCTATTCACATAACGTCGCCCACGACGCTTGATAAAGGGTACTGCCTGGCGCAAAAAGCGCTCATAGGCTGCGTTATCCCCTTGTTGTGCTCTAACTAGCAAAGTCGACCACTCATCCATCAGATTTCTCTATTCATTCCCGTGGCATATCTGCCTGTATCGGAGTATTGACCGGTAAACAGCAAAAGGTTACAGACCCGCATAAAATAATTTTCGCTTTTTTTTGTAACCTTTTACTTAGCGTCAGGCAATAACTAGCGACCAGAGCGTGTTCTGGCACATTTAATCTGACTTTCTAAAAGGAACATAGTATGAAGACTTCGTTACTGACCGCGGCTTTAATCAGCACCGTCATCACTCTGACATTCGCTCAGTTGCCTGCTGCATACGCTGGCACTCTGAGTTTACCCGCTTATTCCGCAGACAGTTTTCAGCTGGCTGAAGCAAAAGGCAGTTTTGTGCTGGTTGCGACCAAGCCAGGCTGTCCGGTGTGTAGCAAACAAATTCCAGTCATCGAAAGCACGCTGCAACTGCCCGAGTTCGCTAATCTCACCGTACTGCAATATAACCAGGTTACCGAAAAAGCATTGAACAAACGCTTTGGTGTAACCGGCCAGAGCACCATTATTGTCTACCGGGACGGGGTTGAAGTATCAAGAACCCGAGGGCTGACCGAGGCTGATGCGATCAAAACTGAACTGATGAAAGCGCTGTAAGCGGAGGCACCATGTTACCTGACGTCTCCGTTTTACCTTTGCTGTTTTTGGCTGGCATGCTGATTACACTGTCCCCTTGTATTCTGCCGGTGCTGCCTGTAATGGCGGCGTCAGGGTTAGCTAAACACCGTTATGCACCAGTATTGACCGGACTGGGTTTAGCGATTGGATTTGCATTAATGGGCGCAAGCCTAAATGGCTTACTCCAGTTACTCGATATTAGCATTGCGCAAAGCAGACCTGTCTTTGCCATTATTATCTTATTGCTGGGTGTGATGCTGGTGGTGCCGGCATTTAAAAGCGGCTCTTCTTCACTACTGGCGCCATTAGCGGCAAAAGCGGATAACCTGGCAAGCCGCCTGGAACAGAAGCCCGGTGGGGCCTTGTGGTTGGGGTTGTTGTTAGGTGCCATCTGGAGCCCCTGTGCCGGACCTGTGTTAGGTGCAGCATTAAGTTTTACTCACACCTCGGCATCGATAGTAAGCGCGACGCTACAGATGTTTGTCTTTGGCTTAGGTGCAGCCCTGCCGCTGATTATCGTTGCTTATCTGATGGCAGGCTCAGCACATCGCTTTTTACCCAAGTTTGCTGCCAAAGGTGAGCGCGGCCGCCAGATTTTGGGTTATAGTTTAATTTTGGTGGCGTTGTTAATCTTAACCAACCTTGATCAAACCCTATTGGTGCTCGCGACTGAAAATTTGCCGGCGAGTTGGTTGGAACTGATTACCCGTTATTAACTACGTCGTAACAGCAAACTAAACCGGCGCTGTATTACCGGGTACTGAACAGACTTTTATTTTCTGATGATGGCCAGCGGAAATGCTGGCCAGTTGAACAAACGAGGAAAACGTGATGAATACATTAACCAAAACGCAATTAACTCTGGCGCTGGGCGCCCTTACACTGGGCTCAGGTAATGCCCTGGCGGATAGCAACCCATTTCAGGCGCAACAACTGAGTATGGCCTATCAAGTGACCACTCAGGACAATACCGGGGTTAAAGTTAAGGTAAAAGAGCAAGCCACCGATAAAGCCAAAGAAATGAAATGCGGTGAAGGTAAGTGTGGTGAAGGCAAATGCGGCGCCGAAATGCAGAAAAAAATGGCTGATGCCAAAAAGCAGGCTGCCGACAAAGCCAAAGAAATGAAATGTGGCGAAGGTAAATGCGGTGAAGGCAAGTGCGGTGCCGAGATGCATAAAGCCGATGCCAAAGCTAAGGCCGCTGAAGCTAAAGCTGCCGGTCAGGAAAAAGCCGCTGATGCCAAGAAAAAAGCCAGTGATAAAGCCAAAGAAATGAAGTGCGGCGAAGGTAAATGCGGCTCTATCTAACGCCAAATGAAACCACTCGCTCACTTTAGTAGCAGCAGCGCAGGCCTGGGCCTGCGCCGCGAATTGCTGCCAGAACTGTTAGCAGATAAGCCAGCTATCATCGATTTCTTTGAGGTTGCGCCAGAGAACTGGTTACCTTATGGCGGTAAACTGGCGAAGGATTTCCGGCAACTGACCGAACGCTATGCGTTTTTTTGTCATGGCCTGTCGTTAAATATTGGTGGCCCGGATCCGCTGGATCTGGATTTTTTGCAGCAGCTAAAACACTTTCTCGACCAGCATCAGATCCTGCGCTATAGCGAACATCTGAGTTATTGTGCTGCCGACGGTCATCTGTATGACCTGATGCCGATCCCCTTTACTGAGGAAGCGGTACATTATGTGGCGGCACGGATTAAACAGGTGCAGCAGATCCTGGAGCGGCCATTGATTATCGAGAATGTCTCCTACTATGCTGCGCCAGCACAGCAATTAAGTGAACTGGAATTTCTGTTGGCGGTGCTTACGGAAGCCGACTGCCCGCTGCTGCTGGACGTAAATAATATCTATGTCAATTCCATCAACCATGGCTACGATGCCAGAGCCTTTTTAGCTGCGATGCCAAGCGAGCGCATTGCCTACTACCATATTGCCGGACATTACCAGCAAGCGGCCGACTTACTGATTGATACCCATGGCGCTGCCATTCCTGATCCGGTTTGGCAATTGTTGCGTCTTAGCTATCAGCAGCATGGTGTAAAACCGACCTTATACGAGCGGGACTTTAATATCCCGCCGCTGGCCGACCTTTGCCAGGAACTGTCGCAGATTAAGCAATTGCAGCAAGTTGCCAGCCCGAGACCAGCAGCAGTATGACTGAGCCGACAGCCCCTAACTTACAGCAAACCCAACTGGCGTTCGCCCGGGCCATTCGCCACCCCCAAGAGCCCTATGCGGAGCAGACGGTGCCAGCAGCACGGCTGCAGATCTATCAGCAGCTGTTCTTCAATAATGTCAGCGGCTTTATCGATAATGCCTTCCCGGTGCTCAGTGCGCTATATCAGCCCGATGCCTGGCTAAGCCTGAAACAACGTTTTTTTGCCGATTACCGCTGTCACTCGCCTTATTTCTTGCATATTGCCCAGCAGTTTGTCGATTTTCTGCAGCAATATCAGCCCGCTGCCGCCGATCCGCCGTTTTTAGCCGAACTTGCCCATTACGAATGGGCTGAGCTTTATGTCGGGACACTAGCTGTCACGTCAGCACAGCAGGCCGTGACACCGGCACAACTAACGTCGGCCAGGTTAAAGCTAACCGAAGCCAGCCTGTTAGCCGTATACCAGTATCCGGTGCAGCACCTGAGCCCGGATTATCAGGTTAACGAACCCGGACCAGGCCAGGCCTTTCTGATCTACCGCGATTGGCAGGATGAAGTGATCTTTGTGCAGTTAAATCAGGCCAGCTTACTGCTGTTACATCAGCTGACGGAGCAACCGGGACAAACCTTGCCACAACTGACTGCCAGCCTGGCACCACAACTCGCGCCCTACAGCGCAGCGCAACTGACCGAATTTGCGCTACCCTTACTGACAGAGTTGGCCGTTAAGGGCGCACTGCTGCACGATGGCGGCTAAGTTGGCCTTGTCGCCTTAGCCGGCTCAACTTGAATTTTTTTCATCTTGATTGGAAAAACTTTCACACCAAATGGATAGCTAGACGTCTAAATAGCTGTATACTTATGCTATCAGGTTTTGGAGTAACAGCATTATGGCATTATCACTGGCAGAGAAAATTGCAGATCCACAGCAAGGGGTATATCTGATTGGTACTACTCCACCCAAAGCCGGCACCGCCGCTGATAAAAGCTTGCGGATCGCGGGTAAGTTGTTAGGCCGTTTGCAACAGCTCGAATACGATGGCCTGATTGTCTATGATATTCAGGATGAAAGTAGCCGGGTTGCCACCGAGCGTCCTTTCCCGTTTCAGAGCACTCTGGACCCGCGCGAATACAGCCGGTTGTTACGCGAGCTATCGGCGCAGGATGTCATTACCTATAAAAGTGTGGCTCAGCGTGATAGCAGCGAATTTGAGCACTGGCTTAGTGAAAGTGCCGCAACCTTTGCCCTGAAAAATCTGGTGTTAGTGGGTAGCCCTTCATCACATGGCCAGATCAAGCTCAGTTTACCGCATGCCTATCAGCAGCTCGCCGCCCATCCGGCAAGCTTCTTTTTGGGTGGAGTTGCCATTGCCGAACGCCATGCCAAAAAAGGCGATGAACATTTACGCTTAATTGATAAAGCGGCCCAGGGCTGTCAATTCTTTATTTCGCAGGCGGTATATAACGCCCAGGCGACCATTGATCTGATCACCAGCTATGCCCGCAGCTGCAAACAGCAGGGCCTGACGCCAAAACGTGTGATTTTAACCTTTACCCCGTGCGGCAGTGAACAGACACTGGATTTTATGCAATGGCTCGGTATTTCGGTGCCACAGGCCTCGCGTTATCGTATTCTGGATGCCGAAAACCCACTGAACGAATCGATTAAGATCTGCCGCGATAATCTGACACAGATCTTAACCCACTGCGCGAATTTGGAGGTGCCGCTGGGCCTCAACGTTGAAAGCCTGACTAACCGCAAGGAAGAAATCGATGCCTCTATCCGCTTGTTCCGGCTATTAAAGGCGCTGATGGAGTTACATCTGGCAGAAAAGCAGGTTGCTTAAGCGACCTGCTTTGGCGGCATTTGCTGCGTGCCGTGCTTAACCCAACTTGGGCGCATCGTAGTTGGCAGGTTCATCGCTATAGATACAAACATTCCACTCTGCAGCCAGCCCATCCTCCGCTAAGCAATATTGCGCAAAAAAGGCTTGAATTTCCGCGCGCTGACAGTGAGCTTCAAAGCTGGCCAAATCCGCCCAGATTTCATTAAAGGCAATCGGGAAACTCTTACCGTCAGCAAAAGGACTCTGGATTTGCCGGGTCACCACATACTGTAGACAGCCGTCCTCACGTAAGGTATTTGGCTCCAGGCTTTGCAATACCCGGAATAACTCGGCTTCTTTTCCCACCTTAGGCAAAAATTGGGCAACACAATAGACTTTCTTTGACATCAGCATCCCTTATTAAGCGAGCCTGCCGCATATAGCGGCAGGCAACAGAGTATTAATGGCGGCCAAATACCGTAAACAGCTCGGCATTAAGCCATAAATGACAGAGTACACTGGCGGCGTAGCCCAGTAAAATCACCGGTGCCCATTTTAAATGGCCAACGAAGGTATAGTAGCCTCTGGCCTGCCCCATCAACGCCACCCCAGCGGCAGAGCCGATAGACAGCAGACTGCCGCCAACACCAGCAGTAAGCGTAATCAGCAGCCAGTGACCATGAGACATCTCCGGGTTCATCGTTAATACCGCAAACATCACTGGGATATTATCTACCACCGCCGACATCAGTCCCAGCACCACATTGGCTGCAGTCGGGTTCCAGTTGGTATATAACGCAGTCGAGAGCAGCTCGAGATAGCCGATAAAGCCCAGCCCGCCGACGCAAACCACCACACCGTAGAAAAACAGTAAGGTATCCCACTCAGCCCGCGCTACCCGGCTAAACACATCAAAAGGCACCACTTGCCCCAGTGCACGGATCCGCTCCATATCACCGGCGCGCTCAGCCAGTGCCCGCTTGCGCGCCAGACTGCCCGGTAAGGTTTTACGCAGGAAGAAGCCGAAGAACTGCAGGTAACCCAGTCCGGTCATCATCCCCAAGACCGGCGGTAAGCCGAGATAAGAGTGAAAGGCCACGGCAGTGGCAATGGTTAATAAAAATAAGGTCAGGATCCTCAGTGCGCCGCGTTTTAACTCAACTTCTTCCGCATGACCACCCGGTGAGCGCTTCTCCACAAAAAAGCTCATAATCAGCGCCGGCACACCAAAGTTGACCACAGCCGGTAAGAACAGCGTGAAGAACTCATTAAAGGTGACGATACCGGCCTGCCAGACCATCAGGGTAGTAATATCACCAAAGGGGATAAAGGCACCGCCGGCATTGGCCGCCACGACGATATTGACACAGGTCAGGTTGATAAAGCGCTTATCGCCTTCAGCCACTTTCATCACCACAGCACACATCAGCATGGCCGTGGTCATATTGTTGGCAAAAGACGAAATTGCAAAGGCCAGCACGCCGCTGATCCAGAATAAGCTGCGATAACTAAAGCCAGTGCGGATCAACCAGGCGCGCAGGGCATCGAATAAACGCCGCTCCTCCAGAGCGTTGATATAGGTCATCGCCACCAATAAAAATAACATCAGCTCGGAGAATTCCAGCAGCGTATGGCGAAAGGCCGATTCCGCCTCGGTCGGCATGCCGGCCTGCATATAATGCCAGCCAATCATCGCCCAGATGATGCCAGCGGCCACCAGCACCGGTTTGGATTTACGTAAATGAATTTTCTCTTCGGCCATGACCAGCAAATAAGCCAGCAGGAAAATAACGATGGCAGTGATGCCAAGGGCACTGTCGGTTAACGGCAACGGACCGGTTGCCGCCATAGCAATATTCGGCCAGCACAACAGGCTGAGCAACAAGATAGACGCAACTTTTAAATAAGACATGGTAATCACTGGGATTGGATTAGGCAGAAAGGTCTCTATCGGGCTGATGCCTGATATTGAGCGCATATGATACGCCCTTTTTTGCGCTTTAATAGCACTAACTGCAACAGAATTTGCAGTTAGTCTGATGACTTTAGTCGAATGCGCTCAGCAACCACTAACAACATGCAGCAATAAACAACTAGCAATCACAACAGCAGCTGCCAGCGCCGACTGATTTAGCGCAGTACCAGCATCGCGCAGCGTGCCTTACTTAGCATCGCCGTGGTGGTACTGCCCAAAATAAACTGCCGGATCCGCGAATGGCCGTAGGCGCCCATTACCAGCAGATCAATGACTTGTTCCTGCTGGTACTGGTGCAGCGCCTCGTCCGGCTCGCCGGTCACTATCGCGGTACGGGTATCAAAACCGGCCAGCGTTAGCACACTGGCGGCTTCGGCCAGCTGTTTTTCGGCTTGTTCACTGGGTACTGCGGCCATCACCAGATGTACCGGTAGGCCACGACACAACGGGCTGGCGGCCAGCATTTCCAGACTCTTTTGCGCGGTAGCGCTGCCATCATAGGCCAGCATCACCCGCTTCGGCGCGGAAAAACGCTGCTGCGTCAGTAAAATAGGCTTTTGCATACTGCGGATAATCATCTCGATATGCATCCCCAGTTGCCCATGCGCATCGGTACTGCTTAAGCCTCGCTTACCCAATACCAATAACCGGGTTTCCTCCTGCAGTGCCTTTAATGACTCCAGTAACGGACCGTGCCGCATCAGTTCGCTGATTTCAGCGACTGCGGCGGCAGTAGCCCGGGCATGCGCTGCATCCAGAATATGATGGCCGCGCTGCAATGCCAGCTTGCTGTGTTGTTCATCCAGCTCTGCCAGTTGTTGCAGTAACACTTCCTGCGATCCCAAACCGATACTGCCACTTAAATCCGGCGTTTGGGTATGCTGAGCCCGGTCAATCACATGCACCAGACTAAGGGGCGCGGTCAGCGCCTTCGCGGCCCAGATCGCACCATCACAAACCGCCTCAGCATAGGGTGAGGCATCAATACAGGCGTAGACATGCTTTGTCATCGTTAGTGTCCCATCAATTTTTCGACTGCGTCAGGCTGTTGATGCACAGCAAATTTATCCACCAGGGTAGCGCTGGCTTCATTTAACCCCAGCAGCTCAACCATGGTACCTTCACGGCGGAACTTTAGTACGACCTTATCCAATGAACTAACGGCGGTAATATCCCAGAAATGCGCCCGACTTAAATCAATCTGCACCTTATCCAGTGCTTCCTTAAAGTCAAAGGCGGCGACAAATTGCTCCGCCGAGGTAAAAAAGACCTGCCCGACCACCTGATAATGCCGCTCGCGGCCACCGGCTTGCAGGCTAGAACTGATGTAGAGGATCTGGCCCACTTTATTGGCGAAAAACAAGGCACTGAGTAACACACCAAGCAGTACACCATAAGCCAGATTATGCGTAAAGACCACTACCACCACCGTCGCGATCATCACGATACTGGAACTTAGCGGGTTTTTACGTAAGTCCCGCACCGAGCTCCAGCTAAAGGTGCCAATAGACACCATAATCATCACAGCAACCAGCGCCGCCATCGGGATCATGCCGACATAGTCACTTAAAAATACAATAAACAGCAGCAAGAAAATACCGGCCAGTAGGGTCGAGAGGCGGGTGCGGCCACCGGATTTCACATTAATCACCGACTGCCCGATCATGGCACAGCCAGCCATGCCGCCCAGTAAACCAGAACCAATATTGGCGATACCCTGGCCGACACATTCCCGATTCTTATCGCTGCTGGTATCTGTCAGATCATCAACAATGGTTGCGGTCATCAGTGACTCGAGTAAACCTACCACGGCCAGCGCCAACGCATAAGGGAAAATAATTTTTAGCGTGTCCAGATTTAACGGCACATCCGGCCATAAAAAGACTGGTAAGCTATCAGGCAGCTCACCCATATCGGCGACAGTACGCAGATCGAGCTGGAAATAAACGGCGATAGCGGTTAACACTACTATACACACCAGAGGGGATGGAATGGTTTTGGTGATATACGGAAACAAATAGATAATGGCCAGGCCCGCCGCGGTCATGCCATACACCAGCAAGGTACCATGTTGCCCACTTAATTCCGGCAGTTGTGCCATAAAAATCAGGATCGCCAGTGCATTAACAAAGCCGGTAACCACAGAGCGTGACACAAAACGCATCAGCTCGCCCAGCTTTAGTAAACCAAACAGGATTTGTAGTAACCCGGTTAATAAGGTTGCGGCCAGTAAATATTCGAGACCATGTTCCCGCACCAGCGTAATCATCAGTATCGCCATGGCGCCGGTTGCCGCCGAAATCATCGCCGGCCGACCACCAGCAAAGGCGGTAATCACCGCGATACAAAAAGAGGCATAAAGGCCGACCTTAGGATCGACGCCAGCAATAATCGAAAAGGCAATGGCTTCAGGAATTAAGGCCAGCGCGACCACCAAGGCAGAAAGCACATCGCCCCGCACATTGGAAAACCAGGTTTGGCGTAAGGAATTTAACATAGAGCATCCAACAAGAGTCTGACAGTATCGATAACAACAAAATGGCAGTTGCCTGTCGGCAGTGACTTTACTGTTACCACAGAAATGGCTGCCGGTAGCGACCAGCGAATAACAGCTTTTTCGCTTTAGTGCGTTACAGACATAAAAAATAACTGCACCAGGCAAATTATCCAGATATTGCGTTATTTACACCGGCCCACCCTCGTTGTATTTCAATCAATTAGAAGAGATTCTGCTCGTGCTTATTAGCAGCCGCCTTATAAAATGACGGGGGATTATAGCAGTTTTAACCTCTGAAAACGATTGAAAATCGCCATCTTAGCTTACTCACTGCAACTAAGTGTCCTTTAGCGCAATTATCCCCTGCTTGGCTCTAGCCTGCTAAACCGGCAAGCCGTCGCGGAAAAATTGTACGCCACCACAGTGGCTGCAACTTAACAGCTCGGCCGGGTGCGTATAATCGATACTGTGCTGACATTGACTGCAGCGATAGCGGCCCATGCCAACATATTCGCCCTGATAATACACGCCCTGATGTTGGAAATCGTCAATCAGCTCGGCCCACTCTACTTGCGTCCGGTCGGTAATTTGACTTAATTGCTCCCACAGCTCCTCAGTCCACATCGAAGGTTGCTGCTCCTCGGCAGCTGCTTGCTGCCACTGACTTTTCAGCGTTTCTAGAAACAGTTGCGTCTCATAGGCACTGAGCTCCTTACCAGCTTTCAGATAAGCTTTCAGGGTGTCGGCAACATCCAGCATACTTTGCAGCTGTTCTTGCCCTGCCTGTTGCAGTGTCTGACTCAGGTCTTTAAGCCAGTTGCGGTATTTCGCGTTAAAGTCTGCCATCTTGTACTCCACTGGTAATTTAGCAACGCTATTCTGAGTATAGACAAAGGGTAGCTTATTGTTGTCAAACCGCGGCTAAGGTATGCTATAGCCACTTTTTTTACCCATTTCAGCCTGAGGCTGACGCCGGGTCATCCCCGACTTTTCTGGAAGAGCTCAATGCAACAGCAATATAACCCGCAGCAGATTGAAACCGCCCTGCAGCAGCAGTGGCAGGATCAGAATGTTTTTAAAGTAACTGAAGATCCAAACAAAGAGAAATTTTACTGTTTATCGATGTTCCCTTATCCAAGTGGCCGCCTGCATATGGGCCATGTGCGCAATTACACCATCGGTGATGTGATCAGCCGCTTTCAGCGGATGCAGGGTAAAAATGTGCTGCAACCTATGGGTTGGGATGCCTTTGGTTTACCGGCTGAAAACGCTGCGATTAATAACAAGACCGCGCCAGCTAAGTGGACCTACGCCAATATCGATTATATGAAAACACAGCTAAAACGGCTGGGTTTTGGTTACGACTGGGATCGGGAAATTGCCACCTGCAAACCGGATTACTATCGCTGGGAACAATGGTTCTTCACCAAGCTGTATGAAAAAGGCCTGGTTTATAAAAAGATGGCAACGGTAAACTGGGACCCGGTGGATCAGTGCGTACTGGCGAACGAACAAGTGATTGATGGCCGCGGCTGGCGCTCCGGCGCCTTAGTTGAGCAGCGCGAGCTGGCACAGTGGTTTATTCGTATTACTCAATATGCCGAAGAGTTATTAGAGGATCTGGAACAGTTAACCGAGTGGCCGGAACAAGTCCGCACCATGCAGAAAAACTGGATTGGACGCTCCGAGGGCGTCAATATCCGTTTTGGCGTCGCTGACAGCGACACTGAGCTGGAAGTCTATACTACCCGTCCGGATACGCTGTATGGTGTGACCTATGTCGCGGTAGCCGCCCAGCACCCGCTGGCGCAGCAAGCGGCACTGAGCAACAGCACTCTGGCCGCCTTTATCGAAGATATTAAAGGCAGCAAGGTCAGCGAAGCCGAAATGGCAACGATGGAGAAAAAAGGCTGTGCCACCGGCCTGTACGCCATTCATCCGCTGACAGGTGAGCAGGTACCGATCTGGGTCGCCAACTTTGTCCTGATGGACTACGGTTCAGGTGCCGTGATGGCGGTGCCGGGCCACGACCAACGTGATTATGAGTTTGCCACCAAGTATCAGTTGCCGATTAAGCAAGTGGTTACCGCAGCGGATGGCAGCAGTGTCACACTGGAGCACGCGGCTTATACCGAAAAAGGTCTGCTGATTAACTCAGCCGAATTTAACGGCCTGGACTTTGCCGCCGCCTTTAGCGCTATTGCAGCCAAGCTGCAACAGCTGGGCAAGGGCGAAGTTAAAGTGAACTACCGCTTACGCGATTGGGGTGTATCACGCCAGCGCTACTGGGGTACACCGATCCCAATGTTAAATCTGGCAGATGGCAGCGTGGTGCCGGTTCCGGCCGAGCAGCTGCCGGTACGTTTACCGGAAGATGTGGTGATGAACGGCGTGACTTCGCCGATTAAAGCTGATCCGGAATGGGCGAAAACCCAATATCAGGGCGCAGCCGCGTTCCATGAAACCGATACCTTCGATACCTTTATGGAATCAAGCTGGTATTATGCCCGCTACTGCAGCCCGGATTATGATCAGGCGATGCTGGATCCGGAGAAAGCCAACTACTGGTTACCGGTTGATCAGTATATCGGTGGCATTGAACACGCCATCCTGCACCTGCTGTATGCCCGCTTTTTCCATAAACTGTTACGCGATGTCGGTCTGGTGCAAAGCGACGAACCGTTTAAACGCTTGTTATGTCAGGGCATGGTATTGGCCGAAACTTTCTACCGCGAAACCGACAATGGCGGCAAAGAATGGTTCTCGCCGCAAGACGTACAGGTTGAGCGCGATGAGAAGGGCCGCATTACCCAGGCCATCCTGAAAACCGACGGCCAGCCGGTGTTATCTGCCGGCATGAGCAAGATGTCGAAATCGAAAAACAACGGTATCGACCCGCAAAAAGTTATCGATCTGTACGGTGCCGATACCGTGCGCTTGTTTATGATGTTTACTGCGCCGCCAGAGCAAACGCTGGAATGGTCAGATTCCGCCGTTGAGGGCGCGCACCGCTTTATCAAGCGGATCTATACGCTGATCCATGATGTGCTGGCAGCGGGTGTGCCAGGCGAACTGCAGCTAGACGCGCTAAATGACGAGCAAAAAACCCTGCGCCGCGAGCTACATAAAACCATTGCTAAGGTTACCGACGATATCGGTCGTCGCTATACCTTTAACACTGCTATCGCGGCGGTAATGGAGCTGAGTAACAAGCTGCAAAAAGCCAGTCTGGCCACGCCGCTGGACCGTGCTGTGATGCACGAGGCCTGCAATGCGCTGCTGCAGTTATTAAACCCGATCGTGCCCCATGTAGCGCAGTATCTGTGGGCCGAGCTGGGTAACAGCAGCCTGATTGAACAGGTCGCCTGGCCTGGCGTCGACGAGAGCGCCCTGGTCGAAGACGAGAAACTGGTGGTGGTGCAAATCAACGGTAAGGTGCGCGCTAAAATTACCGTACCGGCTGCTGCAGAGCAGGATGCGGTACTGGCTATCGCCAAACTGGATGAGAATGTGCAGCGTTATCTGGACGGCGTCGCCATGAAAAAGGTGATTTACGTACCGGGTAAACTGCTTAATCTGGTGGTGGGCTAAGATGGCCTGGCGCCTGACACTGCTGGCGCTGCTGTTCAGTCTGCTGAGCAGCTGCGGCTTTCACCTGCGCGGCAATCTGCCGCTCAGTCAGTTTCCGGCCATCTATGTGCAAAGCGAAGCGCACTCTGAGTTGGCAGCGCTGTTAAAACAGCGCTTTAGTCAAAATCAGGTCGAGTTACTGGGCAGTTACCAGCAAGACAGACCGGCGCTGCAGCTGGTGCGCGATACGCTGGAGCGGCGCACCCTGTCGCTGTTTGCCAATGGCCAGGTTGCCGAATATGAGCTGATTTACAAAGTCGAGTATCGGATCCAATTACCCGGCGAGCAGGAACAGTTTTATCAGTTCGAGTTATACCGTGATTATCAGGATGATCCGAATCAGGCCCTGGCGAAAGCCCAGGAACTGGAGCTGCTGTTAAGCGAATTACGCCAGCAGGCTGCCAACCGTATTATCCGCCAACTGGCTCGCCTGGGCTGATGCAGAAGCTGTACGCCAATCAATTGCCAGCCCAGCTGCAACAGGGGCTGGCGCCCTGTTATCTGATTTTTGGCGAAGAGCCACTGCAAAAACTGGAAGCCATCGAAGCGATCCGGCACGCGGCCAAACCGCAAGGCTTTTTGGAGCGGCTGAGCTTTAGCGCTGATGCCCAGTTCGACTGGCAGCAGCTGGATAACGAACTCAGTGCCATGTCCTTGTTTGCCGAGCGGCGGCTGATTGAACTGGAACTGGCACAAGCCAAACCGCCGGCTGCCGTCAACGAACAACTGAAGCAACTGGCTGCCAAACTGCATCCCGATATCGTGCTGGTGGTGCATGGCAGTCGCAGCTTTAGTGAAGTCAGCAAACTGGCCTGGTTTAAACAACTGTCAGAGCAGGCCGTGCAAGTGGCCATTTACCCACTGGATGAGCGGCAACAACTGCAATGGCTGCAGCAACGCGCCCGCCAGTTACAGTTGCAGCTAAGCTCTGATGCGCTGAATTTGCTGCAACAACACTGTGCCGGCAACCTGCTGGCCGCCCGGCAGGAGCTGGAAAAGCTGGCACTGACCCATCCGGATAGCCGCATTGATGCCGAGACCTTTAGCCGCTTTTTAGCCGATCATTCCAGCTACAACGTGTTTCAACTGACCGATTCGGTATTGGCCGGGCATAGTGCCGAAGCCGCACACCGGCTGCAGCGCTTGCTGGAACAGGACACTGAGCCGGTGATTATCGCCTGGCAATTACATAAAGAGCTGAGCATCCTGCAACAGCTGGCCCAGGCGGAGCAACAAGGCCAACTGAGCGCACAGTTTAAACAATTGGCGATCTGGCCGAAACGCCAGCCATTATATCAACAAGCCCTGCAGCGACTTAGCCGGGGTTGGCAAAACTATTTGTTACAGGAACTGGCGGCCTTTGATCGCTTATTTAAAGCCGGCCGGCTGACTAACACCACGCTGGCGTTATTACATCTGGTGACCTTATTCTGCCATCCGGTAGCCAAAACCTTTGCTTTGCAACAGTATGACGCAGACTAAACTAGTAGGGATTTTTGGCGGCACCTTCGATCCGATCCATCTTGGCCATCTGGCAGTTGCACGTTATGTGCTGACGCACTGCGCTTTAGATAGCGTTAAGCTGATGCCCTGCCATCTGCCGCCGCACCGTGCCAGTCCGGGCGTCAGCAGTGTCGAGCGGGCACGGATGGTCGAGCTGGCTATCAGTGCAGAGCCAAAGCTGCAGCTCGAACCGCTGGAACTGAGCCTGCAACAACCGTCTTACACGGTAAATAGCCTGACGCTGCTAAAGCAGCAAGATCCTGCTGCGCACTTGTGTTTTATTATTGGCATGGACTCACTGCAGTATTTTCGCAGCTGGCATCAGTGGCAGCAGATCCTGACATTGGCCCATCTGATCGTACTTAAGCGCCCCGGCTATAGCGCACAGGATGGCGACGCACCAGCGCTACTCACCCAATACGGCATCAGCCTGCCAGAGCTCAGCACACTGCCAGCCGGTGGCATCCTGCTGTTGGATAATCCGGATTTTCCACAAAGCGCAACCTTTGTCCGTGCGCAGTTAGCCGTGGACCCAGCCGTGCAGGCCATGCTACCGCCAGCGGTACTTAGTTATATTCAGCAACACGGGCTCTATGGTTGCGCTGTTTCCGCTGCCAAAGTGTGATAAAATAGCGCCCTTTTAGCTTGCATGAGGAATAAGGGTGCAAACAAACGAACTGGTCGCCTTTGTCGTAGACAAGGTTGATGACATGAAAGCCCGCGATATCGTGACCTTAGATGTCCGGGGTAAATCCAGCGTCACCGAATTTATGGTGATCTGCTCTGGAACTTCCAGCCGCCACGCGAAGTCTATTGCCGGGTACCTGGCGCAAGAAGTGAAAAAACAAGGCGTTCAACCACTGGGCATCGAAGGTGAAGCCTCGGGGGAATGGGTATTACTGGATCTGGACAGTGTTGTCGTGCATGTGATGCAGGAAGAAAGCCGGCATTTTTATCAGTTGGAAAAGCTCTGGGGCGGTTAAGTAGTTATGAAGTTGATCCTGATTGCCGTGGGTACCAAGATGCCTGCCTGGGTACAAACCGGCTTTGAGGAATATGCCCGTCGCTTTCCCCGTGATCTGCCGTTTGAACTGATTGAAATTGCCGCTGGTAAGCGCGGTAAAAATGCGGATATCAAACGCATTTTAGAGCAAGAAGGCGAAAAAATGCTGGCGGCAGTGCCCAAAGGTAGCCGCATCGTGACGCTGGAAGTGCTGGGTCAAAACTGGACCAGCCCGCAGCTGGCCGGCAAGTTACAGGAATGGCAACAGGATGGCCGTGATGTCTGCTTACTGGTGGGCGGCCCGGAAGGTTTGGCGCCAGCCTGTATTGCAGCCAGCGAAGCCAAATGGTCACTCTCGGCGCTGACGCTGCCGCATCCGCTGGTCAGGGTGGTGATGGCAGAAGCCCTGTACCGCGCCTGGAGTATTAGTACCAATCACCCTTATCACCGCGAGTAGGCATGCTGAAAAAACGCGTCACTATGCAGGATGTTGCTGCCGAAGCCCGCTTGTTCAGCCGGCGGGCGCTGACCGCTATGCTGGTAGTCAGCCTGCTGTTTTGCGTGTTAATTGTTAATATGTATCACCTGCAGGTGAAATCCTATCAGATCTACCAAACCCGCTCCGAGGGTAACCGGATTAAAGTGGTGCCACTGGCGCCAAACCGCGGCATGATCACTGACCGTAACGGTATTTTGCTGGCTGAGAACCGGCCGGTGTTCTCCCTCGAGTTGGTACCGGAGCAGGTCGAAAATATGACCGAAACGGTGGCAGAGCTGGCGCTGCTAATCGAGATCCCGGACGAGTTACAACAAAGCTTCCTGCGTGATGTGCGCCAACAGCGTCGCTTTAATAGCATAGCGCTGAAAGAGCAGCTCAATGATGAAGAAGTGGCAATCATCTCGGTTAACCTGCACCGTTTTCCCGGCGTCACTGTCGAAGCCCGTCTTAGCCGCCACTACCCGTTCGGTAATTTGTTTACCCATGCGCTGGGCTATATCGGCCGCATCAATACCAACGACCTGAAACGGCTGGAAGAGAGCGACCAACTGGCAAATTACGCCGCCACCCGCGATATCGGCAAAATTGGCTTAGAGCGCTACTACGAAACCGAATTACACGGAACCATGGGTTATCAGGAAGTTGAGGTGAATAACCGCGGCCGCCTGATCCGGGTATTACGCTCGGTACCGGCGCAATCGGGTAAAAATATTCAGCTTAATCTGGATGTGGGCCTGCAACTCACCGCCCAGCAGTTACTGGAAGGTAAGCGCGGGGCTATTGTTGCAATGGATCCCCGCGATGGTGCCGTGATGGCGTTTTACAGTAATCCCAGCTACGACCCTAACCTCTTTGTGCACGGTATCAGCAGTACCAATTACAATGCGTTGTTAAATTCACCGGACCGGCCGCTGATTAACCGGGTGACGCAAGGCGTATATCCGCCAGCCTCTACCATTAAGCCGCATCTGGCATTGCTGGGGCTGGAAACCAATACTATAACCCCCAGCACCCGGATCTGGGATCCGGGCTTCTTTCAGCTACCCGGCGTCGAGCATCGTTACCGCGACTGGAAACGCTGGGGGCATGGCTGGGTCGATGTTTACAGTGCCATTATCGAGAGCTGTGATACCTTCTTTTATGATATGGGGGTCAAACTCGGGATTGACCGTATTTCTGATTATATGAACAAGCTTGGTTTTGGTGAAAAAACCGGTATTGATATTCTGGAAGAGTCCAACACCAATATGCCGTCACGCGGTTGGAAACGCGCCCGGCATAACCAGCCCTGGTATCACGGTGACACCGTCGCGGTCAGTATCGGCCAAGGCTACTGGACTTCTACACCAATCCAGCTGATGACCACCACCGCCGCCTTACTGAATAATGGCATGCTGCCGATCCCCCATATGGCGAAAACTCTGACGAATGATGCCGGCACCGAGCAGGTCAGTACCGAATTGCAACCGACCGTCAATGTGGTTAACCCACGCAACTGGCAAGTGATCCGCGATGCGATGGAGCAAACCGTCAGTACGCAAAAGGGTACCGCCTTTAACGCCTTTCGTGGCGCCAGTTATAGCTCAGGCGGCAAAACCGGTACTGCCCAGCTGGTAAAAATTGCGCAGGATGCCAAATACGATGCCAATGCACTGGATGAGCGGCTGCGCGATAATGCCATGTATGTCGGTTATGCACCGGCGGTTGATCCAACCATTATTGTCGCCGTTACCGTAGAAAATATTGGCGGTGGTGGCAGCACAGCCGCGCCCATTGCCCGTCAGTTGATGGATTATTATTTCAGTGCCGGAGTCAATAGCAATGAATGACAGTCTGGTTAACCCGAAAACCCGCATCAGCCGGCTGGCGTTTTTTCATATCGATACGCCGCTGTTACTGGGCCTACTGGCGCTGATCGGCTATGGTCTGCTGGTGCTTTACAGCGCCTCTGGCCAGAGCGAGCGGATGGTCGAAGCGCAGATTATCCGCCTGGGTCTGGCCTTTGCGGTAATGATCGGGGTAGCGCAAATCAACCCGCTCACTATCCGGCGTTGGTCATTGCCGCTGTTTATTGTCGGTACCCTGCTATTGGTGGCGGTATTGCTGTTTGGTCATGTCGGTAAAGGTGCCCAACGCTGGCTGGACCTGGGTTTTATGAAGTTTCAGCCGTCCGAAATTATGAAGCTGGCAGTACCAATGGCGATTGCCTGGTTTATTGCCTCGCATAACCTGCCGCCGAAAAAGCGCCATCTGACGGTTGGTTTCTTAATGTGTGTGATCCCGACGCTGCTGATTGCCAAGCAACCGGATCTGGGCACTGCTATTCTGATTGCCGCGGCCGGCATTTTCGTCTTATTTCTGGCCGGGATGAGCTGGAAGCTCATCACCTTTATCGTGGCACTGGTATCTGCCTTTGCGCCCGTGCTCTGGCTGTTTGGCATGCACGATTATCAGCGGCGCCGGGTACTGACCTTTCTCAACCCGGAAAGTGACCCGCTGGGCTCAGGCTATCATATTATCCAATCCAAGATCGCCATTGGCTCTGGTGGCGTGCATGGTAAAGGCTGGTTGCAGGGTACCCAGTCGCAGCTGGAGTTTTTGCCAGAGCGTCATACCGATTTTATTTTCTCAGTGCTAAGTGAAGAATTTGGCCTGGTCGGCGTATTGTTTTTACTGGCTATCTATTTGTTTATTATTGGCCGGGGCTTGCTTATCGCCACCCGGGCACAGGATAATTATGGCAAATTGGTTGCCGGCAGCTTTACCCTGACATTTTTCGTCTATGTGTTCGTCAATATAGGCATGGTTTCCGGGCTGTTACCGGTTGTTGGGGTGCCGTTACCGCTGGTCAGTTATGGTGGCACCTCGATGGTGACCATGATGGCCGCTTTTGGCATTATTATGTCGGTAAGTACACATAAACGCAGTATGGCCCAAACCTGATATGACTAAATTACGCCTCAGCCTGATCACCCTGCTTGCTGCCGCTACCCTGGCGGCCTGTAGCAGCAAACCACCAGCCCCGGGTACACCGGCGGCAAAACCACCATCGATGGTATCACCGAATGCCGGTCGCTATCGTGATGAAACCGACAGCAAACCGCCCCGCTTACCGACCTTGCTGGAAATGACCGACCCGGTACCCAAGGCCGAGCCGTTGAGCCGCGGTGGTAATAACCCATACAATATCTTCGGCCAGGATTACCTGCCGTTACAACAGCTGACCGAGCATACCGAAGTCGGTATTGCCTCCTGGTATGGCAATAAATTTCACGGTTACCATACCTCGAATGGCGAGATCTACAATATGTTCGCCATGACCGCGGCCCATAAAACCCTGCCGTTGCCGTCTTATGTGCGGGTAACCAATCTGGATAATAACCAAAGCGCTATTGTGCGGGTCAATGACCGCGGCCCTTTCCACCAGGACCGGATTATTGATCTCTCTTATTCAGCAGCCCATAAAATCGGCATGCTACAACGCGGTACAGCCAGGGTTAAGGTTGAGCTGATAAAATCGCCGGCGATGCTGGCGCAGCAACAAGGGCAACAAGGCATTCCGATGCAGCGCGCGGCGCCGCCCAGTGCCGGTGAAACACGGATTAGAAGTGCTGAACTACCGAACAGACAATGCTATATCCAACTGTTTGCGATCAGTGACAACAACAGAGCGCGTCAGTTGCAGCAACAAATTGCCAGCCAGTGGTCAGTACCAACGGAGATCCGCTCCGGTAACGGCTTACACCGGCTGTTAATAGGTCCAACCTCGGATAGCCAACTGGCGCAACAATGGCTGAATCAGTTCCGCACCGGCAGCTATCCGCAGGCATTTTTTGTCGATGGTGGTCAGTGCGGCTGATCACTCCAGCTAGTCCCGAACTTATAAGAAAGGTGCTATGAACAGTTATTATCAGGTTTTTGGTGCGGCAACCTTAGCCGTAAGCAGTGCATTTCTGGTAGCGCAAGCCAGCGCACAAAGTGTGATGCCACAGGCACCGCAAGTGGCCGCGAAAGGGCATATTCTGGTCGATTATGATACCGGCGCGGTACTGTCGGAAGAAAATGCCGATATGTCGCTGGCCCCTGCCAGTTTAACCAAGATGATGACCATCTATGTTATCGGTATGGAGCTGAAACAGGGCAATATCAGTCTGGACGATATGGTTACAGTTAGCGAGCGCGCCTGGTCGAGAAACTTCCCCGGCTCTTCGCTGATGTTTATTGAAGTGGGCGCTCAGGTCAAAGTCGCAGATCTGGCGCGTGGTATTATGATCCAGTCAGGCAATGATGCCTGTGTTGCCATGGCAGAACATATCGCCGGCACCGAAAGTGCCTTTGTCGATCTGATGAATGCGCACGCCGAGCGTCTGGGCATGGTCAATACCCGCTTTGGCAATAGTCATGGTTTACATCTGGACGAGCAGTACACTACGCCGCGTGATATGGCCGTACTGTCGCGGGCACTGATCCGGGATGTACCAGACTTATACGCCCTGTATTCTGAGCGGCAGTTCACCTTTAATAACATTACCCAGCACAACCGTAACTCCCTGCTGTGGGATCGCAGCCTGGAAGTAGATGGCATTAAAACCGGTTATACTAAAGAAGCCGGCTTTAGCCTGATCACCTCAGCCACCCGTGAAGGTATGCGGCTGGTGTCGGTGGTCATGGGCACGGCTAATGAGCGCGCCCGCGCCGCCGAAAATAAAAAGTTACTGACCTATGGTTTCCGTTTTTTTGAAACCGTCACTACCCATCAGGCCGGTGAAAAACTGGCCGACGAGCGACTGTGGAAAGGTCAGCAGCCAACGGTTGCGGTCGGTCTGGCGGAAAATGCGACTGTGACCTTACAACGTGGTCAGCGTCGGAATTTAAAAGCAGACATCCAGTTGGATCAGCAACTGATCGCCCCCATTAACAAGGGCGATGTGGTTGGCAAGGTGGTGCTGCAGCTGAACAATGAACAGCTTGGCAGCTACCCGCTTGTGGCCCTGGAAAGTATTGAACAGGCAGGCTTTTTCAGCCGGCTGGTTGATGCTGTGAAGTTAAAGTTTCAATAACGCCACACCGAGATTAAGCTAAGTCCCGGCCTGGCCGGGACTTTTTTATTTTTACTGAGTAAAGCAGATGGTCACTGAAGTTAAAAATACCCGTTTTGATGAGTTTCTGGAATTTCCCTGCCAGTTTAATTTTAAAGTACTGGGTCTGGCCGATGCACGGCTGGTTGACGAGGTGATGATGGTGATCCGCCAACATGCCGACGCCGCCGATTATAGCCCCAGTGTTAAGCCCAGCGGCAAGGGAACCTACCATTCGGTGACAGTACAGGTGACAGTCACCAGTAAGTCGCATATTGAATTACTGTACACTGAGCTTGGCAAAATTGAGCTGGTGCGCTACGTACTCTGAGCAGTTTACGCCGCCAGAGGTACTCGAAATCCGCGACTTATCCAGTATAATGCCCGCTTAAATCAGCACGGAGCTTACCTTGTCTATTACCGAGCAACTGGTGATCCGCCAGCTGGGTCTGCAGGACTACAGCCGGATCTGGCAGGCCATGCAGCAGTTTACCGATCTGCGCGACAGTAACACGCCGGACGAAATCTGGTTGTTAGAGCATCCACCGGTCTTTACCCAGGGGCAGGCCGGTAAAGCCGAACATCTGCTGTTTCCGGGAGACATTCCGGTGGTACAGGTGGATCGCGGCGGTCAGGTCACCTACCACGGCCCGGGCCAGTTGGTGGCTTATGTACTATTGGATATCAAGCGCCGTAATCTGGGCGTGCGCCAGCTGGTCAGCATGCTGGAAAATATTCTGATTGAGCTGTTGCGCCGTTATAACATCAACGCCGAAGCCCGACCCGATGCACCTGGCGTCTATGTTGCGGGAGCGAAGATCGCCTCGCTCGGGCTGCGGGTACGTAAAGGCTGTACCTTTCACGGTCTGGCCTTGAATGTGCAGATGGATATGGAACCCTTTAGCCGGATCAACCCGTGCGGTTATGCCGGTATGCAAATGGTACAATGTAGTGAGCTGGGCGGACCGCTTCAAGTCTCTGAGGCCGCAACCGTCATGGCCGAACTTTTTCAACAACATCTGGCAATTAGCAGCCCGGTGGTTAAAACAGGGTTAGAGAACTAAAATGACCAAAACAGCACGTATGGAACCCGGCGTTAAGCTGCGCGATGCGGAGAAAATGGCATTAATCCCGGTAAAGGTACTGCCCACCGAGCGCGACGAGATGTTACGCAAGCCAGAATGGCTGAAGATCAAACTGCCGAAAAGCACCGAGCGGATCGACGAAATCAAAGGCGCACTGCGCAAACACGGCCTGCATTCTGTGTGCGAAGAAGCCTCCTGTCCCAATTTATCCGAGTGTTTTAACCACGGTACCGCCACCTTTATGATTTTGGGTGCCATCTGTACCCGTCGCTGCCCGTTCTGTGACGTCGCCCATGGCCGGCCGCTGCCACCCAGTGCTGAAGAGCCAAAAAAGCTGGCACTGACCATTCGCGATATGAAGTTAAAGTATGTGGTGATTACCTCAGTAGACCGCGACGACTTACGTGATGGCGGTGCCCAGCATTTTGCCGACTGTATTGCAGCCATTCGTAAATATAGCCCGGAGATTAAAATTGAAGTACTGGTACCGGACTTCCGTGGTCGGATGGATGTGGCACTGGAGATCTTAAGTAAAAACCCACCTGATGTGTTTAACCACAATCTGGAGACGGCACCGCGTCTGTATAAGCTGGCACGGCCTGGAGCGGACTATAAATGGTCACTGACCCTGCTACAGCGCTTTAAGCAATTACACCCGCAGGTGGCGACCAAGTCTGGCCTAATGGTGGGTTTGGGTGAAACCACTGAAGAGTTATTAGAAGTGCTGCGCGATCTACGCGAACATCAGGTAGATATGTTAACCGTGGGGCAGTATCTGCAACCAAGTAAGCACCACCTGCCGGTAAAACGCTATATGCCACCGGCAGAGTTTGCAGAGATCAAAGCCTATGCCGATGAGTTAGGTTTTAAACATGCTGCCTGCGGCCCTTTTGTCCGCTCCAGCTATCATGCAGACCGTCAGGCAGCAGGTGAAGATATCTGCTAAGCTCTGACTTACAACGCTAAATAGTACTCTACAATGCTATTTTGTACTGTACATCGCTATTTTGTAACGCCACTTCGTTGTAATAGCGGAGTGGCTTAATGAAGGGGATTCCACGGATCAAGGAATTCCCATCCGATAATCGTTACTGGCGGCTTGAGTGGTTCGGTGCCGTTCAGCTTGAACCAGACTTGCCCGTGAACCTGCCCCGCAGGTTATCATCCCCCCTTTAAAACGCCTGGTAGCTAAGTGCTCAAGCAAGTTAAGCTTGCTTTAACAGCATCCAGCTTCGGCTTTTGGTTTTAAAGGAACATCTCGCCAAACATCAATAAATTGTAATACTATTACTTTAAATGTAAGCATAATTATACTTTGGATATCTACATATGAAGTTTTTTATAATGTTATTATTGATATCAATGATATCCGGTTGTACTGAACGGCCCGATATCGATGAGCTAAGCCAGATTTTTACAACTCATCGCTCCTCTTTTAATCAGCTGGCCGATACGGGTTGCCAGCTAAAATCTATGCTCAATACTAAGTTTCATCATTATAAAATAGATACCGCCTCAGAGTATCCGGAGCATTTAGCCGAACATGTTTTAAAAATTAATACTTTACTGCACAATATTGATGCAAAAAGCCTGGTTATTCATCAGGACGGTCAACCAGAATGCTCACTTTACGTACCACAATGGTCTTACGGGTTCGCTGGAGATGGCACTGAAATGGGATTTAGCTATCAACCAGCAGCATTGGCCGAGTACCGCCCAGCTATTCATTTAAGAGAGAATCGTAATTTCAGAGAGAAAATGCATTTTACCAAGCCGTTAGCAGACGGCTGGTATATAGAATATGTTAACCAGCCTTAATCAGCATGCTGCTTAGTAATTTATAGTCACGTTGTACTGACGCTACTGCCACGCACAGATCCAGTACAAATGAGCTTTGTAATTCGAAGATATCTGCTAAGCTAATTAAAAACTTAGGGGGTAGTATGGAGCAGAGACATTATAAAAGAGTGCGCTTTTTCAGCAGAGCTCATTTGGACGTTGCTGGCCATAGCTACCCGACCGAAGTACTGGACTTGTCGCTGAAAGGCGCCCTGGTCCGCAGCCCGGCGCAGAGCCTGCCGCTAACGACAGAGCCGATGCTATTGCGGCTGCAGCTAAGTGATAGTGTAGAGGAAATCTCGATGCAGGTGTTAATCGCGCATCAGCATCAGGACCTGCTGGGTCTGTACTGCCAGAAAATCGATATTGATAGTATCAGTCATCTGCGCCGTTTACTGGAGCTAAACCTGGGTGATGCGGCCTTGCTGGAACGTGAGCTGGCCGAGTTAAGCAGTCACGATTAGTCTTCTGCTGCTGCGGCAGCGGCTGTTGTCGTCTGATTAAGCTTACTCAAAGCCCGGATCGCCGGCGGATAACCGAACCCCGCCGCTGTGTGCATCAACTGATACCAATCCAGCCACGCCTCCTGCTGCCGTGCCAGATAAGCAAAATAATACTGTACTGGCATTAACAACGCTGCCTGCTCTAACTCTTGTTGCAACAAGTCAAAATACAGTTGGGGTAACGGGGCTTCAAAATGCCGCATACTGTTTACCGCCGCCACCGGCCGATAAGCCTGCAAGCCCACGGCCTGGCAGGTGTCAACAGCGGTCAGCTCGATATCCTGCGCAGCAACCCGATACCGCTGCCGATAGCGCGCTAATGTGCTGTTATCCGCGCCGACTAACAGATTAGGCGCGATCCGCCCGCTCTGGCAAACGGCGCGGGCAGCCAGCGCAGAGAGCGCATATTCGTCAAGAAAACCGGCAATATGTAAAAACTCATGCCGTAGTAAAGCCAGATTGGCATCTTCTGGCAGTTGGATAATGCCATTATTAAAACTGGCAATACCGCGCCCCCCAAGTAATAACAGCTGTTGAAACTGGCCTTGCTGCACCAGCTGCCGCAATTGCTGATACTCACAATGGATGCGGCTGGCTGCTTGTTCGCTGCAATTTAGCAAGGTTGACTGCACTCTGACCACAGCGGCGAAACAAACCGGCAGTTGGCTGAGTTGCGGATCCTGCTGCCACTGCTGCGCTAACAGTTGATAGGTACGCTCAGCCGCGGCTGAGGTCACCACCGGCTGGATCCTTAAACTACAACTGGCGCCCGCCAGATTTTCCGCCGCGCTAAACTCGGTTTGCGGTGGCATAGCCCAGAGCCCGAGCTCCGCCAGTAACTGGGGTTGCAGCTGATGAGTATAGTCTTGCCCCGCAGCTTGCTGCGCAGTAAGCCAATGAGCCGTCGCCAGTTTACCTTCGAGCCGGACTTGCAGCATCAGCGCATGCTCCAGCGCACCGGGGGCATCCAACGCAGCAGCCTGACGCCACCACTGTAACGCCGCAGTCAGATCATTCTCGGCCAGTCGTAAGCGGGCTAATTGCGCAGCAGCGGCGCCGTCAGTGCTGGCGCGGGAAAGTAGCTGTTGTTCGGTCGTGAGCGCGTCCTGACAGGCGACAACACCAAGCAAAAGAAAAAAGCCAGCAAGCCGGCTTTTTTTAAATACAGTCGCAGCGCTAGTGCTGCTCATGCTGTTCATGGCTCGGCTCATCGCCGCGGATCCTGGCTATTTCCATTCTGGCATAGCGATGTTCGACAAACTCGTAGACATTGGTCGACAGCGTTTTATGGTAATAAATCAGTGCCTGCTCCAGATTACCCCGCGCCTGATGCCACTTCGCCAGGTAAAAATACGCTTCGCATAAACGCTCTGCCAGATGACGCGGATTATTCAGTCCCTGCAGAATGGATTGCAGCAGCGCCTGCTCTGACAGTTGTCCGGCGTAGAAACGCACCAGATTGGTGGCCCAATCATCCGGATCCAGCAAACTCAGCTGTTGCCGCAGCTGCTGCTGCGCCTGCTCAGGTCTGCTTTCTGCCACGCCAATGTACCACCATAACACCCGGTAGGGATCATTGGGTTTTAACTGATAAAACTGGGCAAAGTCAGCTTCTGCCAAATCCAGCCGGCCTGCATAGTAAAAGGCAATGGCACGATTCAGATACGGGAAATCATAATCCGGCGCCAACTCCAGCGCAGAATCAAAGGCTTCGTACGCTTCGCTGAATTGACCGCTCAGGGTGTAATGAATACCCAGTAGATTATAAACTTCCGGCATATCCGGCTTTAAACGCAGGGCGCGCATAAAGTCGAGCCGGGCCAGTGAGCGCAGGCCTACACTGTCGTACATCACGCCACGGTCATAAAATAACTGGGCACTTTGTGCTTCAGTCAGTTCAGCCCGTTGCAGAATTTCAGATAAGCGGGCGATCGCCAACTCATTACGGTAAGGCACCTGCAGTGGCTCTGGCGTCAGCCAGGCCTCTGCCGGTGTTACCGGCCGCTGTGCGCAGCCGGTTAGGGTAATAAGCCCTGCAAGCAGGGCTAGCTTATACAGCGTTTTGGTCACATTAAGCTTCTGTAGCCGCTTCTGCAGCTGGTTTCGCCGTGGCTTCTTTGATGCTCAGACGCACGCGGCCTTGCTTATCCACTTCCAGTACTTTCACTGCCACTTTCTGGCCAACCTGCAGATGATCAGCAACATTCGCTACGCGCTCATCAGAGATTTGTGAAATATGCACCAGACCATCTTTACCTGGCAGCACATTAACGAAAGCACCGAAATCAACGATCCGCACCACTTCACCCTGGTAGATAGCACCAACTTCAATCTCAGCAGTAATAGCATTGATCTTATCGATAGCAATCTGCGCCGCTTTCGCGGTGGTGGCAGCAATCTTGATGCTACCGTCATCTTCCAGCTCGATGGTGGTACCGGACTCTTCAGTGATTTGACGGATTACGGCGCCACCTTTACCGATAACTTCACGGATTTTCTCCGGATTAATCTTCATGGTGTAGATGCGCGGTGCATACTCAGACATCTCTGAGCGGTGCGAGCTAATCGCCTGATCCATCACATTCAGAATATGCAGACGAGCCGCTTTCGCTTGCTTCAGCGCGATTTGCATAATTTCCTGAGTGATACCATCGATCTTGATATCCATCTGCAGTGCTGTGATACCTTCAGCTGTACCGGCCACTTTAAAGTCCATATCACCCAGGTGATCTTCATCGCCCAGAATGTCAGACAGCACGACGAAGTCATCACCTTCTTTAACCAGACCCATGGCAATACCGGCCACTGAGGCTTTGATTGGTACACCGGCATCCATCAGTGCCAGTGACGAACCACAGACTGAGGCCATTGAGCTTGAACCGTTCGATTCAGTAATTTCTGATACCACACGCACCGTGTACGGGAACTCGTCAAACGATGGCATTACCGCCTGCACACCACGCTTAGCCAGACGACCGTGGCCGATTTCACGACGCTTCGGTGAACCCATCATGCCGGTTTCGCCCACTGAGTACGGAGGGAAGTTGTAGTGCAGCATAAAGGTATCGTTTTTGGCACTCAGCAAGTCATCAACGCTTTGCGCATCGCGCGCCGTACCTAAGGTCGCAGTCACCAGCGCCTGAGTTTCCCCCCGGGTGAACAGGGCTGAACCGTGAGTACGTGGTAACACACCGGTCATCACGCTTAAACCACGGATCATTTCCGGATCACGGCCATCGATACGCGGCTCACCTTTGGTAATGCGGCCACGCACCACTTTCGATTCTAAATTGTGGAAAATTTCACCGACTTCCGTCAGGTTCAACGCTTCGCCTTCTGCCAGCTCAGCGGATAATTTCTCAATCAGAGCGGCTTTAATTTCACCAATGCGCTCATAGCGTTTGGCTTTCTCGGTAATGCGGTAAGCATCGCCTAAATCGGCAGTCGCCAGCTCAGCGATTTTTGCGATCAGGGCGTCGTTCTTCGCAGGGGCAACCCAGTTCCAGGCTGGCTTAGCAGCTTCGCCGGCAAATTCAACGATGGCATTGATTGCAGTTTGCATTTGCTGGTGACCGTACATAACGGCGCCTAACATCACGTCTTCTGACAGGATACCGGCTTCCGATTCCACCATTAATACCGCGTTTTGCGTACCGGCAACCACTAAGTCCAGCTTAGAGGTTTTCAGTTCTTCTTCTGATGGGTTTAACACGTACTGGTTATTGATATAACCAACACGGGCCGCACCGATAGGGCCACTGAACGGAATACCAGAGATGGCTAAAGCAGCAGAGGTACCAATCAGCGCCACGATATCCGGTTGAATTTCTGGCTGTACTGACACCACAGTAGCAACAACTTGCACTTCGTTAGTGAAGCCTTCCGGGAACAGTGGGCGAATTGGCCGGTCGATTAAACGTGAGGTTAACGTCTCGCCTTCGCTTGGCCGGCCTTCACGTTTGAAAAAGCCACCCGGGATCCGGCCAGCTGCATACATTTTTTCCTGGTAGTTTACGGTTAACGGAAAGAAGTCCTGACCAGGCTTAGCTTCTTTTTTGCCCACTACTGTTACTAAAACAGCAGTATCTCCCAGGCTGGCCAGCACTGCGGCATCTGCCTGACGGGCGATAACGCCGGTTTCTAAAGTAAAGGTGTGTTGGCCGAACTGGAATGATTTTACGATGGGAGTCACGTGGTGTTTTCCTTTGTCTTAATCGCCGAATTGCGATGTGTTGCTCTGTTTTATTTGCTTGCTTAGTATACTCTGTAAGCTGTGACAAAAGATAGTTCCGTTCTTTTGCCAGAAAAAATTTTGGCCATAAAAAAAGAGGCCCGAAAGCCTCTTCTTTTACTGACGTCGATTAACGACGTAAGCCTAAACGCTCGATCAGGCTGCTGTAACGCGCCAGATCTTTGCCTTTCAGGTAGTCTAACAGTTTACGGCGCTGGCTAACCATGCGCAGCAGACCACGACGTGAGTGGAAGTCATGCTTGTGCTCGGCAAAGTGGCCTTGCAGGTGGTTGATAGAAGCGGTTAACAGAGCAACCTGTACTTCTGGTGAACCGGTGTCGCCCGCTTTAACAGCGTATTCAGCAACGATTTGTGCTTTTTGAGCAGCGCTTAATGACATGGTATGTCTCCAAATGTGAGTGAACTAAGATACGCTAGCCGCCGATCACTCATCCAGCGGCAGCAAAACTGCCGACGCATTGTACAGGGCCGGCCTGTTTTAAGCAAGTAAACTGCTGTCGTCGGCAACTGTCGGTGCTAACGCCGCCAGATTAATCAGCCGCCGGCTACTCAGTTCGCCAGACACAATTTCACCAATACCCAACAACTGACCTGATTCGGCATAAAGCTTTACCACTTCGGCATCAGCGGCGGCAACCTGACAACTCTGGCCATGCATAATGGCTTTTTGCTGCGCAGCATCCAGAACCTGGCTGGGTAAGCCCTGTAACCCGGCATCCATCGGTAACAGTAATGCATCCAACGCCGCCCAGTCCTGCTGTTCATTAAGCGCTTCCAACTGTGCCGGGCTCACCATCTGTGCTGCCTGAAAAGGCCCTACCTGCACCCGGTGCAACCGGCTGACATGGGCACCACAGCCCAGTAGTTCGCCCAGATCATCAATCAGCGTGCGGATATAGGTGCCTTTGGAGCAATGCACAATAAAATCTGCGGTCTGTGCCGTACGTGACAGCAACTCGAATCGATAGATGCTGATCGGCCGCGCTTCGCGTGGCACCTCAATGCCCTGCCGGGCATATTTGTACAGGGGCTGGCCCTGATACTTCAACGCCGAAAACATCGTCGGCACCTGTAAAATATCCCCGCTCAGCTGCTGCATCGCTGTGGTCAGCTCAGGCTCGCTAAAACTGACTGCTTTTTCACTAACGACCTCGCCCTCGGCATCACTGGTGGTGGTACGGATACCAAAGGTGGCGGTCACCTGATAGGTTTTATCGGTATCCAGCAAAAATTGGCTAAACTTAGTCGCTTCACCAAAACAAATAGGCAGTAAGCCAGACGCCATCGGATCCAGCGCGCCGGTATGACCGGCTTTTTGCGCCTGATATAACCAGCGTACCCGTTGTAAAATACCGTTACTACTGACCTCTAACGGCTTATCCAACAGCAAGATGCCATGTACCGGCCGGGCATTCTTACGGGCGCGCATTATTCCAGTTCTTCCGCTTCCGGATTCGGGCCAGCTTGCTGGCGCTTACGCTCGTCATCTTTACGAACTGTATCTACCAGATTGGCCATCCGAATCCCCTCATTCAGCGACTGATCAAAGGCAAAGCGAATATGCGGCACAATGCGGGTTTGGATCCTTTTGCCAATTAAGCTGCGGATAAAACCTGAGGCTTCATTCAGGATCTTCAGGTTGTCTTCAACCTTACTATCATCCATACCAAGGAAGGTCACAAACACCTTGGCATGCGATAAGTCGCGCGATACTTCAACATCGGAGACGGTGATCATGGTATGCAGCCGTGGATCTTTAATTTCACGTTGCAGGATCACCGCCATTTCTTTTTTCATCTGTTGTGACAGACGGTCAACACGAGAAAATTCTTTCATTATCTTATCCTTAGTCTCATGTCGCAGCGCAGCGCTGCCGAGACTTAAACACAACAGGGGCAACCTGTGCCCCTGTTTATCGGTAAGCCGTTGCTATTATAGCGTACGTTCTACCTGGATCGTTTCAAACACTTCGATCTGGTCGCCTTCGCGCACATCGTTGTAGTTCTTCACACCGATACCACATTCAAAGCCCTGGCGTACTTCGCTAACGTCATCTTTAAAGCGACGCAGTGACTCCAGTTCACCTTCGTAAATCACCACGTTATCACGCAGTACGCGGATTGGCGCATTGCGCTTGATGATACCTTCGGTAACCATACAGCCGGCGATAGCGCCAAACTTCGGTGAGCGGAACACATCGCGAACCTGAGCCAGACCAATGATCTGTTGCTTAAACTCTGGCGCCAACATACCGGTCATTGCCTGTTTCACTTCGTCTAACAGCTCATAAATAATGCTGTAGTAACGCAGATCCAGACCTTCGTCCTCAACCAGTTTACGAGCCGAACCATCAGCACGAACGTTGAAGCCGATAATAATGGCAGAAGAGGCCGCAGCCAGCGAGACGTCAGTTTCAGTAATACCGCCTACGCCTGAGCCGACAATCTTCACTTTTACTTCGTCCGTCGACAGCTTCATCAGAGATTCAGTGATCGCTTCCACCGAACCTTGTACGTCCGCTTTCAGCACGATATTCAGCTCAGATACATCGCCTTCAGACATGTTGGCGAACATATTCTCCAGCTTGGCTTTCTGCTGCCGCGCCAGTTTCACATCGCGGAACTTGCCCTGACGGTACAGCGCAACTTCACGGGCTTTACGCTCGTCTTTCACCACTGTGACTTCGTCACCAGCTTGCGGTACACCGGACAGACCTAAAATTTCTACCGGAATAGATGGGCCGGCAACTTTAACTTCTTTACCGTTCTCATCACGCATTGCACGCACCCGGCCGTATTCGAAGCCACACAGCACTACATCACCCTGACTCAGAGTACCTTCTTGTACCAGGATAGAGGCAACTGGGCCGCGACCTTTGTCTAAGCGGGATTCAATCACCACACCACGGGCCAGACCTTTGTGTACCGCTTTTAATTCCAGCAGTTCAGCCTGGTTCAGAATGGCTTCCAGCAGATCATCGATACCCTGACCGGTTTTCGCAGATACCGGTACAAACTGGGTTTCACCGCCCCACTCTTCTGAGATAACACCGTACTGCGACAACTCGTTACGTACCCGATCGGCATCCGCTGTCGGCTTGTCAATCTTGTTCACCGCAACAACCAGCGGTACATTACCGGCTTTGGCATGCTGGATCGCTTCTTTGGTTTGTGGCATCACACCGTCGTCGGCGGCCACGACCAGAATAACGATATCTGTTGCTTTGGCACCACGTGCCCGCATCGAGGTAAAGGCGGCGTGACCCGGTGTATCCAGGAAAGTTACCATACCGCGTGGCGTTTCTACGTGGTAAGCACCGATATGCTGGGTAATACCACCGGCTTCACCGGCTGCAACCTTGGCTTTACGGATATAGTCCAGTAATGAGGTCTTACCGTGGTCAACGTGACCCATAACGGTCACAACAGGTGCGCGTGGCTCCAGCTCGCCCTGACCTTCACGGTCTGACATCACCGCTTCTTCCAGTTCGTTTTCCTTGGTCAGAATAAACTTATGGCCCATTTCTTCACAGACAATAGCCGCAGTTTCCTGATCAATGACCTGGTTGATGGTGGCCATGGCGCCCATCTTCATCATGACTTTGATCACTTCAGACGCTTTGACTGCCATCTTCGCTGCCAATTCGGCAACGGTGATGGTTTCACCAATCTTAACTTCACGCTCTACCGGCTGTGCTGGCTTGTTAAAGCCGTGCTGCATGCTGGTAGGGGTTTTCTTTTTCTTGGCATGCCGGTTGGCGCGGTTAAAGGCCTCTTTATCATTAGCCTCATCTTTACCTTTCTTCGCTTTTGCTACCGGGGCTTTTTTACCTACGCCGCGACGACCCGCACGCTCTTCTTTAGCATCGACTTCATCTTCAGCCTGCTTGGCGAATTTATTGCTGGTCAGATGGTAATCGTCGGCATCAGAACGGGTTGTTTCCTGCTGTGACCAGCGCTCACCATTTTCTTCGGCCAGCTTGCGGGCGGCTTCAACCTGACGCGCAGCTTCTTCTTCCAGCTTACGCAGCGCTTCCGCTTCCTGCTGCTTACGAATACGCTCTGCTTCTTTGCGGGCTTCTTCTTTCGCAGCACGGCGAGCCGCTTCTTCCGGGTCATCTTTATTGACCGGAGCTACCGTTTTTTGCTCTTCGCGCTTCTTCGCTTCAGCAGCACGACGCTCGGCTTCTTCTTTCGCCTTTAACTGGGCGGCTTCACGCGCTTTACGTTCTGCTTCCAGTCGTGCGGCTTCGGCCTGCTCTTCGGCGATACGGGCTTCTTCCTGCGCTTTCAGCGTGGCTTCATCCAGCAATGGCTTTTTGATATAGGTTTTTTGCTTACGAACTTCCACCTGGATTTCACGGTTACGGCCAGCGCCGCCCGCAACGCTCAGGGTGGTTTTTTCTTTGCGCTTTAACGTCAGCTTTGCCGGCTCAGCTGGCTTGCCGCCATGCTGCTTGCTCAGGTGCTCTAATAACGCTTTTTTCTCGTCTTCGGTTACCGTCTGGCCCTGGGCCTTGGTAATACCTGCATCAGCAAATTGTTGCACTAACCGATCAACAGTAGTACCGACATCACTGGCCAGTTTTTCTATGGTGACTTCTGCCATTTGTGTTGTTACCTCCGTTGACTACTTAGTTACTTTCATTAAACCAGACGATATTACGGGCAGCCATAATCAGGGCTGCAGCTTTTTCTTCAGGCATTTCTACAATTTCTAACAAATCGTCGGTTCCTAATTCTGCCAGGTCATCCAGCGTGGTGACACCTTTGCTGGCAATAACATAAGCAGTATGGGTATCTAAACCTTCCAGTGCCAGTAACGCCTCTGACGGCTTAGCACCTTCCAGTGATTCTTCATTGGCCAGGGCGCGGGTAGTTAACACGTCCTTGGCACGACTACGCAGCAACTCAACGGTTTCTTCGTCCAGACCGTCAATCGATAACAGCTCACTGATCGGCACGTAGGCGATCTCTTCCAGTGTTGAGAAGCCTTCTTCAACCAGCACTTCTGCGAAATCTTCATCGATTTCCAGCGCGTCCATAAACTGCTGGCGGACTTTTTCGGTTTCTTCCTGATGCTTTTTCTTCATGTCAGAAACCGACATCACATTCAGCTCCCAACCGGTTAACTGGCTGGCTAAGCGCACGTTCTGGCCGCTGCGACCGATAGCCATCGCCAGGTTAGAATCCTCAACCGCGATATCCATCGAGTGGGCGTCTTCATCAACAATAATGGAGGCCACTTCCGCCGGTGCCATCGCATTAATCACAAACTGGGCGTCATTATCGTCATACAGTACGATATCCACCCGCTCGCCACCCAGCTCATTAGACACGGCCTGCACCCGGGAACCGCGCATACCTACGCAGGCACCGACAGGATCAATGCGGCGGTCATTGCTCTTCACCGCGATCTTGGCGCGTGAACCCGGGTCGCGGGCGGCACCGCGCAGTTCAATCATTTCTTCGCCGATTTCCGGCACTTCGATGCGGAATAATTCCAGCAGCATTTCCGGTTTGGCACGGCTTAAAAACAGCTGCGCACCGCGGGCTTCCGGCTTCACATCAAATAATAAGGCGCGAATACGATCACCCGGACGGTAGGTTTCGCGTGGTAACATTTCTTCGCGCGGTAACATGGCTTCCGCATTGTTACCCAGGTCAACGATGATGCTGTCACGGTTAACTTTTTTCACCACACCAGTCACCAGCTCGCCGACCTGGTCCAGGTAAGCCTCTACCACTTGTGAACGTTCTGCTTCGCGGACTTTCTGCACAATCACCTGCTTGGCCATCTGGGTGGTGATGCGGTCAAACTCAATTGATGGAATTTGCTCTTCGACAAAATCACCAATTTTCAGATTCGGTTCGTCGTACTGTGCTGCAGATAAAGTGATTTCGCGGTACGGATGTTCCATTACAGCGTCATCGGCAACCACTTCCCAACGGCGGAAAGTTTCATAAGAGCCGGTTTTGCGGTCAATGCTAACGCGAACTTCGATATCGCCTTCATTTTTCTTTTTGGTGGCTGCGGCTAATGCGAATTCCAGCGCCTGGAAAATTTTTTCCCGCGGCACGGATTTTTCATTCGACACCGCATCAACAACTAATAATATTTCTTTTGCCATGGTCTATGCCTCGTTCTGATGCTACCCGGGCCAGTTAGAAAACCGGCACCACGTTTGCTTTATCAATGTTATCGACAAGCAAACTAAAGGGTTTGCCATCTACTTCCATTACCAACATATCGCCATCGAGCGCTGTCAGTATGCCTTTGAATTTGCGTCGGCCTTCCTGAGGGACTGTCAGTTTCACCTCGATCTTTTGCCCGACATAGAGTGCGAACTGTGCTTCGGTAAATAACGGTCGATCTAAACCTGGTGAAGACACTTCCAGCGTGTATTCAGTAGGAATAGGATCTTCAACATCCAGCAGAGCACTGACTTCACGACTGACAATGGCGCAGTCGTCAACATTGACGCCATCTGCTTTGTCGATAAAGATCCGTAAGGTGGTATGGCGGCCAGCACGGACCAGCTCGATACCCCATAATTGATAACCGGCTGCTTCCACAGTCGGTGTCAGCAGCTCAGTTAGTTGCTGTTCTTGTTTAGCCAAAAAAGACCTCCGAAACACAAATAAAAAATGGGCGAAGCGCCCATTACTACTTAAAACACGGACTCCAGATGCGAAAACGCCCCGAACGAGCGGGGCGAATCAGTATCCAGACACTAACCATATCGCCAATGATTAATGTTTTAAATTTGGTTGCGTTAGCCGGATTTCGACCTTCGCCCCGCGGTTATAGAGAGGAGCCCGAGGGCTGTCATCTATAACTTGGTATTCCAATTAAGTTGGTTGCGGGAGCCGGATTTGAACCGACGACCTTCGGGTTATGAGCCCGACGAGCTACCAGGCTGCTCCATCCCGCGTCCGTAACTGGCGCACATTATACCGTGCCTGAACTATGTCCGCAAGGCATGCTTGCGTTAATTTGGTGCCGAGAGCGGGACTTGAACCCGCACGTCCGAAGACACTACCCCCTCAAGATAGCGTGTCTACCAATTTCACCACCTCGGCTTGAAAACTTAGGCTTTAAAACTAGTTGCCTACCGGGATGTCGTTCTCGTCATCTTTCTTGGCAGGAGCCTGCTCGGTCGAAACCGGCACAGAGCGGAAGAACTCAGAACCGTCGTCTGGCTTGCTTTGTTTGGCGGTATAATTACCCAGCACAATACTCAGCACGAAAAACAGTGTAGCCAGCACAGTTGTGGTTTTAGTAAGGAAATTACCGGTACCGGAAGAACCGAACACCGTCGCTGACGCGCCCGCACCAAAGGCAGCACCCATGCTGGCACCTTTACCATGCTGGATCAACACCAGGCCGATCAGGGCTAAGGCAACCAGCAGATATAACACGATAAAAATCTCGTACATATTTAATCCTTTGCACTCAGGCAAATCTGGACAAATTCATCCGGCTTTAAGCTGGCTCCGCCAACTAAAGCACCATTAATATCGGGTTGTGCAAATAACGCAGCGCAGTTCTCTGCGTTCACACTACCACCATATAAAATTCTAAGCTGCATCGCAGCGACGGCGTCGTAACGCCCAAGCTCAGCCCGGATAAAAGCATGCGTCTGTTGCGCTTGCTCCGGCGTGGCCGACTCCCCGGTGCCAATGGCCCAAACCGGTTCATAAGCGACCACGGATTTGCTAAGCAATTCGGGCTGCGAAGCATACACCGCAGCTAACTGTTTCGCAAGAACCTGTTCGGTTTTTTCTTGCTGTCGCTCAGTCAACGTCTCGCCAATACAGAGTATCGGAGTTAACCCCTGGCGAATTGCCGAGGCCAGTTTTTCTGCCACCAACTGGTCTGATTCAAACTGGTACTGCCGACGCTCGGAATGCCCGACTAAGCAATAACTGGCACCAGCCTCTTGTAGCAGAGCGCCACTGAGCTGACCGGTATAAGCTCCCGCTTCAGCAACGCTAATATCCTGGCCACCTAACATAAAGTTACGCTGCGCCGGGAAAGCCATTAACAGGGTCGCCGGCGGACAAACCAGCAGATCGGCATCAACCGTCAGTGCGGACAGAGCATCTGTTACTGCCGCAACCAATGCCAGATTACCATTCATCTTCCAGTTGGCCGCGATCAGAGGTTTAAGCGCCATTATGCGTATCCTTTGCTAAAACGCGCCGATAGTAACCAAGCTTGCCGCTAAGGACAAGCTTTTCAGGGTTTAAAACGCTCAGTTGCACAATTTTTAACAGCTTCAGCTGGCAATTTTTACTGCTGCAGCAATCTGTTCGGCGTATTGCCGCACCAGCGTTTCGTCCTCGCCTTCCACCATAACCCGGATCAGCGGTTCAGTACCGGATTTGCGGATCAGCACCCGGCCGGTACCGGCTAATGCCCGCTCCACTTCACTGATACTCTGCTTCACATTTTGCTTATCCAGCGGTGCCGAGCCTTTGGCAAATTTCACATTAACCAGTACCTGCGGCAGTTTGCGCATATCGGCACATAACTCAGAGAGGGTTTTACCACTGCTCAGCATCGCATTCAGCACCTGCAAGGAGGCAATAATGCCGTCGCCGGTACAGGTATAATCCAGGTTCAACACATGACCGGAGTTCTCGCCACCGATGCGCCAGTTCTTTTCCCGCAGCAGCTCCATAACATAGCGATCTCCGACGGCACTGCGGGCAAAGGGAATATCCAGCCGGGCTAACGCCAGTTCCAGCCCCATATTGCTCATCAGGGTACCCACTACACCACCTTGTAAGGTGCCGGCTTCTTTAGCGGCGCGGGCAATGATATAGACAATTTCATCACCGTCCAGCACCCGGCCTTGCTGATCGACCATCATCACCCGATCACCGTCGCCATCATAAGCAATACCCAGATCAGCGCCTTGCGCCAGCACCGTATCACGCAACAGGTCAGTATGGGTTGCACCACACTTATCATTGATATTCAGGCCATCCGGCTTGCAACCAATGGCAATCACCTCAGCGCCCAGCTCTTTAAATACGGAAGGGGCGATATGATAGGTCGCACCATGCGCACAATCGATCACGATCTTCAGTCCGTTTAGTGACAGGTGATTGCTTAAATGGCTTTTACAAAACTCGATATAACGGCCAGAGGCGTCATTAATCCGCTCGGCTTTGCCCAGTTTCTCAGAAGGTTCACAGAGCATCGGCTGTTCCAGCTCATGCTCAATCGCTAACTCAACCTCATCTGGTAACTTAGTACCATCGGCAGAAAAGAATTTAATGCCGTTATCATAGTAAGGGTTATGCGATGCACTAATCACGATACCCGCTTCGGCTCTGAAGGTACGGGTTAAGTACGCTACTGCCGGTGTTGGCATCGGACCTAACAGCCGTACATCAATACCCGCGGCGATTAAACCCGCCTCCAGCGCCGTTTCCAGCAAATAACCGGAAATCCGGGTATCTTTACCAATCAGCACTTTACGCGTACCCCGTTCTGATAGTACCCGACCGGCAGCCCAGCCCAGCTTCATCGCGAATTCCGGCGTGATCGGAAAATCACCAACCCGGCCACGCACACCATCAGTACCAAAATATTTTCTGCTCATTCCTTAAACTCCATAACGTGCAGCGGCGGCCACCCGCACAGCCTGCACCGTAGCTTTTACATCATGCACCCGGATAATCTGCGCGCCGGCATAAGCCGCCAGAGTCGCACACGCCAGACTTCCCGCCAGACGTTCAGTTACCGGGACATCCAATAATTGACCTATCATAGATTTGCGTGACATTCCGGCGAGTACCGGATAACCACTTTGCACAAATTTATCCATCGCTGCTAACAGCTGATAGTTATGCGTCAGATTCTTACCGAAGCCAAAGCCGGGGTCCAGAATTATTTGTGTTGCTGCTATGCCTGCTTGCTGACAGTCAAGCGCCCGTTGTAATAAAAATGCCAACACTTGCTGTACCACATCCTGATAGTCCGGCGCCTGTTGCATGGTACGTGGCGCCCCCTGCATATGCATCAGGCAAACCGGCACCTGCAGCGCAGCGGCGGTTGCCAGGGCGCCATCTTCCTGCAAGGCTCTTACATCGTTAATGATATCGGCGCCAGCCTGAACCGCGGCTGACATCACCGCCGCCTTGCTGGTATCAATCGAAATCGCACAATCAAAGCGGCTGCGCAGCGCGCTAATCACCGGGAGCACCCGCTCTAATTCCTGCTCCAGACTCACCTCAGCAGCGCCCGGCCGGGTTGATTCACCACCAATATCCAGAATAGTGGCGCCATCCTGTAACATTTGGGCTGCAGCTGCGACCGCCTGCTCTAGCTGCTGATGTTTGCCACCATCAGAGAAAGAGTCCGGGGTAACATTCAGTATCCCCATCACCTGGGGGCGGCTTAAATCCAGCTCACGCTGGCGAGGCAAAACTAAACGCATGCAAAAAACCTTAGTCGAACGATCTGCTTATTAAATGACAAACCCCGGTAAACCGGGGCTTGAGTAACATCAGCAACAGCTCTAGTGCACATTGCCTTCGGAGGGTTTATCCGTCACCGTTGGTGCCGGCTTATCTGATTTGGCAGTGCTATCGCCATCATCCTTTGAACCCTTGTCGCGCGGTTCCCAGTTCTCAGGTTGGCTGACCGGGCGACGCTCCATTAATTCTTTAATCTGACGGGAGTCAATGGTTTCATAAAGCATCAACGCATCTTTCATCGAGTGCAGAATATCCATATTCTGTTCCAACAGCTCCTTCGCCCGATCGTAGTTGCGATCAATAATGGCTTTGATTTCCGAATCGATGATTGATGCTGTCTCGTCAGACATATGCTTGGCTTTCGCCATGCTGCGCCCCAGGAAAACCTCGCCCTCTTCTTCGGCATACAGCAGTGGTCCTAATTTCTCAGAGAAGCCCCACTGGGTCACCATATTACGGGCAATCGAGGTCGCATATTTAATATCTTGCGACGCACCGGTTGACACGGCATCGGTACCGTAAATCATCTCTTCGGCTAAACGGCCACCGTAGGCGACGGAGATCTTACTCTCCAGCTTACGACGGCTCACGCTGATAGCGTCTTGCTCTGGCAGGAAGAAGGTGACACCCAGCGCCCGACCACGCGGGATAATAGTGACCTTGTGTACCGGATCATGCTCCGGCACCAGATAACCCACGATGGCATGCCCCGCCTCATGATAGGCCGTCATTTCTTTCTCAGCGTCGGTCATCACCATAGAGCGGCGCTCGGTACCCATCATAATTTTATCTTTAGCGCGCTCGAACTCTTCCATACTAACCACACGACGGTTGCCGCGCGCAGCAAAAAGTGCCGCTTCGTTTACCAGGTTAGCTAAATCGGCGCCAGAGAAACCCGGTGTACCGCGTGCAATCACACTGGCTTTCACATCTTCAGCCAGCGGCACTTTGCGCATATGTACTTTCAGAATTTGCTCGCGGCCACGCACATCTGGCAGGCCTACAACCACCTGGCGGTCGAAGCGACCTGGCCGTAACAATGCGGCATCCAGCACGTCCGGACGGTTGGTGGCAGCGATAATGATAATACCTTCGTTACCATCGAAGCCGTCCATCTCAACCAGCATCTGGTTCAAGGTTTGCTCACGCTCGTCATGACCACCACCTAAACCGGCGCCACGCTGGCGGCCAACCGCATCAATTTCATCGATAAAGATGATACAAGGCGCGGCTTTTTTGGCTTGCTCGAACATGTCGCGTACCCGTGAGGCACCGACACCGACGAACATTTCTACAAAGTCTGAACCCGAAATTGTGAAAAACGGCACCTTGGCTTCGCCGGCAATCGCCTTGGCCAGCAAAGTTTTACCGGTACCCGGTGGGCCAACCATCAGAATGCCTTTTGGAATTTTGCCGCCCAGCTTCTGGAAACGCGATGGGTCGCGCAGGTAATCCACCAGCTCAGACACTTCCTCCTTCGCTTCGTCACAACCGGCAACGTCAGCAAAGGTGGTTTTAATTTGATCTTCGCTCATCAGGCGGGCTTTGCTCTTACCAAAAGACATCGCGCCCTTGCCGCCACCGCCCTGCATCTGGCGCATAAAGAAAATCCAGACGCCGATCAGCAGTAACATTGGGAACCAAGAGATAAAGATGGTGGCTAGCCAGCTGGTTTCTTCCGGCTTAGCACCCAGCACCCGTACGTCGTTATTGATCAGGTCATCCATCAGCTTGGGATCATTAACCGGCAACACGGTTTCAAAACGTTCACCACTGCGTTTCACACCAGTGATCACGCCGCTGCGCTCAATCTTTACTTCGCGGATCAGGCCCTGGTTTACTTCCCTGACAAACTGGGTATAGCTCGTCTGGCGATCCGCACTTTCGTTCGGGCTAAAGCTGTTAAATACAGACATCAGCACCACAGCGATGATTAACCAGACAATCAGATTTTTTGCCATGTCGCTCAAGGTTATAACCTCATCATTAACTAGAAATCGAAATACCGGCCCACTTTACTAAAGTTTGAAGCCGGTCGCCACGATATATGTCTCACGTGAACGGGCACGTGACGATTCGGGCTTACGTATTTTTACCGTATTAAATACTGCTCTAACGTCTTTCAGGAACTGTTCAAAACCATCGCCCTGAAATACTTTGACCACAAAGCTGCCATTTTGCTTCAACACTTTATGGCACATATCCAGCGCCAGTTCCACCAGATAAATGGATCGCGCCTGGTCAGTGGTATCATTGCCACTCATATTCGGCGCCATATCTGATAGTACCACATCTACGTTTTTACCGCCGATCCGGCTCAGTAGCGCATGTAAAACCGCCTCTTCGCGAAAATCGCCCTGTAAAAATGCCACACCGGCCAGTGGATCCATCGGCAAGATATCACAGGCAATTACCGTCCCCTGCTGACCCACCAGACCTGCCACATATTGCGACCAGCTGCCGGGCGCTGAACCCAAATCAACCACTGTCATCCCAGAGCGGATTAACTTATCCTGCTGCTGGATTTCCTCCAGTTTAAAGGAGGCCCGCGATCTTAGACCAAGCTTTTGCGCTTTTTGCACAAAATGGTCATCAAAATGCTCTTTCAACCAGCGGGTTGAACTGGCGGAGCGTTTTTTCTTGGTCATGTTACCACTCTTAAATAGTGTTATGCCTTAGATGGCGCTACAATAGGCATAATTCAAGCTTTTACCGGATATTCTAACCTTATGAGTTTAACCAATAAACAAAAACAGTTCTTAAAAAGTAAAGCCCATGATTTAAAACCCGTTATTTTACTGGGTGCCAATGGCCTGACCGAAGGTGTGGTTGCCGAAATTGACAACGCCCTGAACTTCCACGAGCTGATTAAAATTAAAGTACCCGGCGAAGATCGTGAGCAAAAAGTACTGGTGATGGATGCGATTATCCGCGAAACCAAGGCGGAGAAAGTTCAGGTCATTGGTAAAATTCTGGTGCTGTACCGCCAGTCAGAAGATAAGAAAATTCAGCTACCACGCGGCTAACAGCTTTACCATAAAAAGCCTGCACGCAGTAAGGCCTGCCGTGCAGCTTGCTCATCTGCTGCGGCCTGGCTCACCAGATGCTCTGGCTTAGTGGCAGCCGTTGCCTTCGCAAACTGCCACAACACCATGCTATTGTCGGCGTAGATGGTTTCGACATGGGCCAGATGATGCTGATAACACCACTCGGTATTTTCCACACAGCGTTGGAGCACATCTGCCGGGCAAATTTGCCAATGCCGGATATCCAGTACTAAAGCCCAGGGCTCGACGATAATTGGTTTAACCAGGCTGCGAAATTCCTGCACATATCGCTCAGCAGTGGCACTGGTCCATAGCCCTTGCGCAGCAACCCACAGGACGCGCTGCTCCAGTTTAAGTGCGAAAGGTTTTTTGGCTGGCATGCATACCTCCGGAAAATGCCTTGCTACTATAACCGGAATGTTCAGTAAATACATACCCGGACCACTTAGTTCAGACTTGAAACTGCAAACTGATGATTAAACTGCGAGACTATCAACAACAAGCTGTACAGGCGGCCATCACGCATTTTAAACAACGGCATGAGTCGGCGGTTATCGTATTGCCAACCGGGGCGGGTAAAAGCCTGGTCCTGGCTGAGCTGGCAAGACAGGCCAGAGGCCGGGTGCTGATCCTGACGCATGTTAAAGAACTGGTAGCACAAAATGCCGACAAAGTCAGCGCCCTGACGACGCCCGCGACAGTATTTGCTGCCGGTTTGCGGCAAAAAGATGCTAGCGGTAAAACCGTTATCGCCAGTATTCAATCGGCCAGTGCCAACCAGGAACAATTTAACCAGCACTTTTCACTGGTGGTGATCGACGAATGTCACAGAGTCAGTCAGGACCCGGGCAGCCAATATCAGCAGCTATTGCTGCATATTAAAAGCCTGAATCCTGCGGTAAAGGTACTGGGGCTGACAGCAACGCCGTATCGGCTGGGTAGCGGCTGGATCTATCGCCAGCATTATCACGGTAAAGTTGGCAACACCCTTGATCCGGTATTTGAGCACTGTATCTTCGAATTACCGCTTAGACCGTTAATTAAACAGGGTTACCTGACACCGCCGAGATTATTGGATGGCTTAACGGCCCAATATGATTTCAGCAGCCTGCCAGCGCCTACCTCTGCCGACTATCCGGCCGCTGCTGTCGACTCACTACTGGGTAAAATGGGCCGGGCGACCGAGCTTATTGTGCAACAACTCCGCGCCCTTGCAAAAGAGCGACGGGGAGTGATTATTTTCGCCGCGACGGTAAAACATGCCGAGGAAATTATGCGTCTGCTCAACGGTGAGCCAGCCGCTCTACTAACCGCCGAAACCGCCGATGCTGAGCGCGACAAGCTCGTTGTGGCGTTTAAACAACAGCAGTTAAAGTTTCTGGTTAATGTCGCGGTGCTAACCACCGGCTTTGATGCTCCCCACCTTGATCTGATTGCTATTCTCAGGCCCACGGCCTCGGTGAGCTTATTTCAGCAAATGGTCGGCCGTGGCTTACGGCTATTCCCCGGCAAAACCGAATGCCTGATTATTGATTATGCCGCCAACGGCTATGACATCTTTTTTCCTGAGGTAGGCGCGCCCAAACCACATAGTAAGGCCAAGCCGGTACAGGTGCCTTGCCCCAGCTGTGGTTTTGCCAATATCTTCTGGGGCCTGACCGATCAGGATGGCGATATTATTGAACATTACGGCCGGCGCTGTCAGGGACTTAACCATGAAAGCACAGAGCAATGCGATTATCGTTTTCGCAGCCGCTGCTGCCCGGCCTGCGGCGCCGAAAATGATATTGCTGCCCGCAGCTGTGGCCAGTGTCAATCGGTATTGGTCGATCCGGATAAACGCCTGCGTGAGGTGCTTAGCCAACAACATCATCATCTGTTTCGCTGTCAGAGTATGAGCCTTAGTGATGAGCAGGGTGTGCTAAAAGTCAGTTACTACGATTTAGACGGTAACCCATTTCACCGCTGGTTTAAACTAGAGACAGCCGCGCAGCAAAGGGCGCTCTATGCTGCCTTTATCAAACCGCACAGTAAAGCACCCGGCCTGCCGCTGCCACCATTTCGCACGGCGGCAGATCTGGTGACATTGGCCGGGCATTTTCGGGCACCACAATTGTTAATACTTAAAAAGCAGCAAAAGCACTGGCAGTTACTTGACTGCTATTTCGACTATCAGGGGCGCTATCAGACGGCGGAAATTAAATAAAGATTACAAAAAACCTGTACTACGCTTAAAATAGCAACACTTAGCTAAAAAGGATTTTACTATGCAAGCCGGAGTGGCTTATTGCAATGCGAGTGCAGCCTTTGCTGCTGGCTATCAATTGGCTCGGGACGCTGCCAGCAACGGCGGTATAAGCTGTGTGCAACTGCTATTATTGTTTTGTGGTGGCAACTGTCACTATCAACAGCTGCTAGCAGGCGCCCGCCAATTTTGCGGGCCGGATACCCAGATCCTAGGTGGCTCGACCGTTGGCATTATTACCACAGAGCGCATCGAAACAACGGGTTATCCGGCTATTGCCATGGCGCTGCAAGCGACTGATGTGCAATTTAAGCTAGCGCTGAGCGAACAACTAAGCCGCGACCCGTCTGCAGCAGGTAAAGCGCTGGCGATGCAGTTAGCGAACAGTCTTGATCCTAAGCTATTGCTGCTTTTTTATGACTCTGTGCGCTATGCCGGCAGTGCAGCACGGCCTGCGGTGCTTAATCCCTCTCCGCCACTTTTACAATGTTTGAGCCGCCAACTGGCCAAGCCTGTACCTATTGCCGGTGCTGGTCTGCTGGCCGATTTGCTGTTTTCCAATACGAAACAGATTTTTCAACATCAGGTAACCGACAACGCCGCTATGGCACTGCAATTTAGTGGTAACCTGAAACCCTATATCGTCGCGATGCATGGTTGCGAACCGCTACCCAGCGAAAGCCTGACCATCAGCCGTAGCTTCGGCCAGTTTGTTTATGAGCTGAATAAGCAGCCGGTCTGTAAAGTGCTTGACCGTATTATTGGCCATCAGCGCTGGCGAGACCAAAAGCCGGTCAGTCAGTATGCGCTGGGCATGAGCTATCCCGCGGTTGCCGGCCAGCCATTCAGCACGCCCTATGTTGCACGGTTAATCAACGGCGTACTGCCAAATGACGAAGGGATTATTCTGTTCGAACCAGATCTGACTGAGGGTCAGCAGATCCAACTGCTGCAGCGCAGTGCCCACAGTATTTTAATGGCAACCGACCAACAAACCCGGGCGGTACTACAACAAATTAAGCAGGATGGCTGCCGGGCAGTAGCCGCGATCTATTTTGATTGCGCCGGTCGTATCCATGCCAGTACACCAGAGGCCGTATTACTGCAACAGCAACTGAAAGCCGCAGCGATTCCGCTACTGGGTATTTATACCGGCGTGGAAATTGCGCCTGTTGTAACCAATCATAGTTAATGATAAATAACCAAAAAAGTGGGAATAAATAAAATTTGCCGGGAATAACTGGGAAAGCCGCGCCAGATAAGGGTTAGATAAAAATCGGGGCTATGTAAATAAAAACAAGAATCGGAAATCTGTCCCACTTAATTTGATAAAGAACAAACACCGCAAAAAAGCCTGTCCCACCAAATCTGATAAACAGCAACGCAAATCGGAAAAGACTAAAAGCACTGCCGCTGCGGCTTCCGCGACGTTTCATACCGCCACCAGATCCGATTCTTACCAGATCCGATTCGCCGAGAATCGGATCATCTGATCCGATTCCTTTGCAAGCCACATAAAATAAGGCTTTAAGAGTTAATTAAAGCCATGTTGAGCAAAAGAGAATCGGATCAATCCCCGGTGTCTTTTGCGATGTGAACCACCTCTCCGACCACCTCAAATACACTGTGATCAGCGTGCTTGATTTCTATATGTGGATACAGTTCTTTATTATCACTAATCAGCAGCCAGGAATGAGGCATCACCTGGATACGTTTTACCCATAACGTCTCATCAAAGCGGATAACGAATATCTTGCCGTCGACCAGTTTTTTTCTGCCCTGGTGAATAACCAGTGTATCGTTGTTATGGATCGTCGGTTCCATACTGTCGCCTTTGGCCCAAACGATTACCAGGTCCTTTGCTTCAAACCTTCTAAATTTGAGCCACTTCTTACAGAACGGTAAATATCGACTAGGTGCGTAGTTATCGAACGCCTGGGAACCGTGCCCAGCACTCACTTGCACCGAATAGCAAGGAATCAGAACGAATTCGTCCCAAACATCTTTAATATTAGGCAGCTGGTAGCTGCCTGACTCCGCATTAACAGCATTCTTATCAGGCACAGAGATGTAGTACTCAACTCCAGGCCCCCTTACTCCTTCATGTTTTCGCTTTTGCCATCCCTCGCGTTGCGCTTTTTTATGCACCCCCTGAATCGAATCAGGCATATCAGCCATTTCGGCGATCTGCTTTGGGGTTAACCATTGGTAATTGGGCACAACAACCTCGGTTTATATCTGGTTTATGAAAGTTCAAAACTAAATTTAGTTGCAAATCATAAAGATGCAATTCATTTACCGAAAAACAGAAATAAACCAGTTGATCAATACCGGTTTATATATAAACTAATAATCAATTCTGTTTATCAATACTGATAAATTATAAACCAAACACGGGGAAATGTAATGGCTAAACGGGACTGGCAAAGAGCCGACGTAATGGCAGCGCTTAAAAAGCGCCGCTTGTCGCTTGCATCGCTGTCCAGGGAACATGGACTAAATAGCGGCACCCTATACAACGCCCTAGAGCGGCCCTGGCCCAAAGGGGAAAAAATTATTGCTGACGCCATCGGCGTATCACCAGAAGAGATCTGGCCAACTCGCTACGAAGAAAGAGAGGCCGTCAATGCGTGAATGGTACAGCTCAACTGAGTTAGCCGGCCTGCCTGGCTTACCTGCAACAGACCGCGCAATTAGAATCCGCGCCGAGAAAGACGCCTGGAAATCACAGCCAAAAGCCAAAGGTAAAGGGCTGGAATACCACATTTCAAACCTGCCGGCAGAAACACAAAACCACCTAATCGGCTGCGCACCTAAGTCAGTTGCCGAACTGGTTGTTGCGGAAACTGAGGCCAGTATCCGGCGGGAAGAACAACGCTTATCTGAACAAAAACGTGCAGTTGCTGAAAAATCGCTTTCAGAACTGGCAGCACTAGCACCAGAAAAGCGCCTAATTGCAGAGGCAAAGTTAGCTGTTATAGCGGCATTTAATACCTTTTTACTAACCAATAAAGGCATGCCAAAAGTCGCGGCAATGGCTCAGTACTGCCAACAATTCAACTGCAAAAGTGTATTAGTTGATAATTGGGTTTATGAAAACGTCAGCCAAATATCACCTATCACGCTACGCCGCTGGATTGATACCGTGCGTGCTGGTGGTGCTGCAGCTCTGGCTGGCAAAGCGCGCAGCGCTGGCGAAAACAGCAAAATAGAATCCACTCCTGGATTGCCGGAATTTATCCTGGCATTGGTAACCGCCAAACCTCACCTGATGAAAAAGGCGCGTGAAGTTGCCAACCTTATCGAAGTTAAACGCAAAGAACGTTACCCGCACTGGCCGCAAGTATCGCGCAGTACAGCACAACGCTATTTGCAAAAGCTACAGCTCGAAAATACATCAGAGCTGGCCTATACCACCAACCCGCGCGAGTACAACAACTCGCACCGGCCACTGTACGGCACCATGTACCCTTGGGTAAATCGGCCAAATCAGGTGTGGGAACTCGACTCAACCCCAACAGACGTGCAGCTAAACGTTAATGGCAAAGCCCGCCGTTACAGCATTATTGGCGCGATAGACGTATACGCCCGCCGCCCAATGTTAGTGTTAATGCCAACCTCGAATAGCGAGGGCATTTGCCTCCTATTACGCAAATGCTTTCTTACCTGGGGGGTTCCAGAGCCTGATAGCGTAATCAGAACAGACAACGGATCTGACTATGTTAGCCAGCGCACATCCGGTTTATTTGCTCTGTTGGAGCTTACTCAAAGCAAAGCCACTGCTTTCAGCGGCTGGGAAAAACCGTACATCGAGCGCTTCTTTAAAACGGTCAGTCATGGCCTGCTAGAAAAGCTTCCAGCCTACGTTGGCCACAACGTAACCGACAAAAAACGCCTGCTAGAAATGCGCAGCTTTGCTGAAAGCATTGGCGCTAAACGCAAACAGCGCGATCAAGAACTGCTGGAATTGTCGCTCACGCCAGAAGAGCTGCAAACCGTACTGGACGATTACATTCAGTATGACTACATGCACCGGCCTCACAGCGGCCTGGGTGACAAAACCCCATTTGAGGTTTACACCAACTCAGGTTACCGGCCCAAGATGCCAGCCAATCCGCACAGCCTGGACATTCTGCTGAACTATGTTGGCACGGCAAAAGTGATAAAAGGCAAAGTGAAAGCCGATGCTATTGTCTACAGCGCGCCAGAACTGATGGAACCGAATTGGAACCGCAAAACAGTACGGGTATTCCAGGATCCGACAGATGTTGGCCGCGCCACTCTTTATCCAGACGACAACTGGGGCAGCTATGTCGAGGCCATCAACTTGGATCTGATCGGCCGCGAAATCGACCCAGCCCAATTCCGGCAACGCCGCAAAGATGGTGAAAAACAGCTACGCGCCTTCCGCCGCAATGCGGAGCGCCTGCAGGCAGAGTTCGGTATCGACCAAATTGCTGCAGTAGAACTGGCGCAAAAGAAAATGGCCAACCAAGTACTTACAGGCTTTAACACAGCTGAGAGTAATAGCAGTAACGCAGCTATTGCCGCACTCAGCAAAACAGCCACCGCCCTTACCAAAGACACCAGCAAACCGGCCTATACCGAGGCCGAACTGGAAGCTATTTCAATGCGTCGTGAACAACTGGAGCAGCGCCGGGCAAGCCTTAACGAGCAAGCCAGCAAAGTACTGCGCAGCGAGCATGAGCAGGCGGAATGGTTAACCAGAGAAAGTATGGTCAGGCAACTGACCGAGAAGGAAAGCCAATGGCTTGCCAAGTTCCGCTCCAAGCCTGAATACGCCATGACACGGCGCCGGCTGGACAGGATTTTAGAAAGCGGCAAGCGCGCTAACGGCTAGGAACCTCACGCGCTTGCCAGTAACCGGCCCACCTGCCAGTGGGCCAATCACAACATGGAGTATAACGGATGAAACACACGATCGTTGAAGTTAAAAACGTAGTACGCACCCAGGTCATGTTCGAGAACCTGCAAACTCGCAGCATGATCACCCCTGGTATCGGCCTTATCCATGGCCCTTCAGGTTACGGCAAAACCACCACCGTAACCCACATGTTTAATGAGCTTACCTTAACTGGACACCAACCACTTTACGTGCGCTGCTACGCCACCGACTCGCCCAGTTCTTTTCTGGCGCGGGTAATGGGAGAGCTGGGTGCAGAGCCCATGTATCCCCTGCGTAAAATGGTCGACTACATCGTTCGCAGCATGAACGAAAACAGCCTCGCGCTGTTTGTCGACGAAGCCGACCATATTGTTGGCCAGGCCAAAACCATGGAAACCATCCGCGATCTGTATGACAGCACCGAGCAGCCAGTTGTACTAATCGGCATGGAGGAAATCGCCCGACGCATCAGCCACCGCAAGCAATTATTCAACCGCATTAGCGAGTGGGTGGAGTTCCAGGCGGCAGACCTAGAAGACGTGCATATGTTCGCGCAAACCCTGCTAGACAAGCGGGTACAAGTTGGCGAAGACATGCTGGAGTACATCCGCACTAAAAGCTCTGGCGAAGTCCGCCGGATCCTTATCGCCCTGGAAAAAATTGAACGGGCCGCCATTGCCAGCGACGAGCACTTTATTGACCTCGACGCCTGGGGTGATCGTCCGCTGTTTTTAAGCCACCGCAGATAATCGGAGACGAGCATGAGTAAAGCCGAGTTAGCATGGAGCGCAATGAAGCAAGCGGAATGCTTTACCGTTACCGAAATTGCTAATGCAGCACAGATGGAAATTGAAAACTGCAGACATCTCGTAAAACGCTTGGTTAACCAAGGTTTTATTGAAATTAAAAACGGCATTGGCGTACAGGGGCGGCCTTATGTTTACACCGTCCGCTCCAGTAACGACTCGCCAACCTTTGGGCCAGGTAGCCACAGGGGGCGGCTAATTACCCAAAAAGGCCGCACCGGGCACCAGCTTATCTGGAATGCCCTACGCATCAATTTAACGGTATCTCCAAGCCTAGTTATTGCAGTAACTAACTGCTCCATTACCAGCATCCGGCGCTACCTGCTGGCGTTGGAACGTGCCGGTTATGTGCGTTGCCAACGCATCGACAACCGCCAGGCGCCTGCAGACAAAGCAGGTCTGGAAAACTGCTATCGCCTGATCCGTAACAGCGGCCCCAAGGCACCAATCATCCGGCTTAACCCCGCCGCGATGTTCGACCAAAACACCAAAACTCTCTATCCGATGCAGGAGGCAAAATGAGCTGGCTAGTAATCCTGCGTCAGCAGGTTAAGGATCAAGGACAGCGTAAAGTTGCTGACGCCATGGGCGTCAGTACCACAGTGATCAGCCAGGTATGCAATGAAAAGTACCCTGGCGACATGCAACGCATCCAGGCACTGGTTGAATCGGTTTTTCTCAGTAAAACCGTGCAATGCCCCGTGCTGGGTGAAATCCCGTGGCATAAATGCCACCGCCATCAGCAAAACGAACATACCAGCAACCCACAAAAGCTGCGGCTGTACCGTGCCTGCCGCTCTGGCTGTGAAAACTCCGAGCTGCCAACAACGCACATTATCAAAATTCAGGTTAACGAAAACCGGCCTGATGCCGTGTCGCAATACGACGCAGAGGCAGTAATTAACCGCCTTAAACGCCAAGCATCAACAGATGCCATGAGCTTGATCGAATTGCTGCAAAGCGAACTGATCCACCTTGCAGCCCGCTTTAATCGCTTAAACCGAGGTGCCAAATGAACCCAGCCAACAAACTCGACCAACGCAATGTACCGCTATACCTGCGCGGCCTTGGCTGCCAGGTACTGCGGGTAACCTCGCGCAAATCCCGCGCGGTAATTCAAATCGACCGGCCTATCCCGCAGCTGCAGGAAAAAGCCGCCTCACTCACTGAAAACGTTAACGGCCAGCTGCGCCAGGCGTGGTTCGTCCACGTCGATAGCTGCCTGGTTTACTGGCATTAAATAAGGAAAGCACCATGAACCAAAACACCACTCCAGCCGGTTACTGGCAAGACGCCAAAGGCGCCTTAATCCCAGTCGACAAAATTAAACCTATCGATCGCGCCCGCGACGAACTGGTTAAAGAACTGGTCGCAAAGTCTTACGAGCTAAGCAATTTGCTTGGTGCTTTTAAGCAACAGGCATTTGCCGATATCGCGGCCTTTGTGCAGCTGTCTGCCGAAGAGTACAACGCCGAAGTAGGCGGTAAAAAGGGCAACCTAACCCTGTACACCTTTGATGGCAGCTACAAGATTGTGCGTGCTATCAGCGAAAACATCCGCTTTGACGAGCGCCTGCAAGCCGCCAAAGCACTGATTGACGAATGCCTGAAAGACTGGACTGCCGGTGCCAGCTCAGAGCTAAAAGCCATTGTTAACAGCGCGTTCGACGCCGACAAACAAGGCAACATCAGCACGGCCAAAATCCTTGGCCTGCGCCGGCTGGATATCAAAGATGCGCGCTGGCTCACCGCTATGACAGCCATTGGCGAAGCCATTCAGGTTGTCGGCAGTAAGGCTTATATCCGTGTGTATGAGCGCATCGGCGATACCGACCAATATCGGCAAATCCCTCTCGACCTGGCGGCGGTGGCGTTATAAGCATCGCCCGCACAGTAGAGCAAATCCAGCTGGAGATTGCGGTTGCCACCAGCCTGGAAGAAAAGTACGGCACCAACAACCCCACCAAAACCTATGAGCAAGGCGTCGCTGACGCCCTGCTGTGGATCTTGGGTGGTGCCTTACCGCACAGCCACGAGGAGAACCAACAGATGGAATTGAATCAATCCGATGAACGGGTGCTGGAAAACTGGATTGCCGGCACCGTGAAAGCAGAGATCGTACCCGAGGTGCCGTTAGTGGATGCCGAGTATGAAAACGACCGCCTGGTACTGCTGGCTGCCGAGTCGCCAACCCTTGGCCAAATGGTACGCGACACCCTGGCCGAAATGGACGAATACGGCGACAGCCACCACGCCATTTGGTTGGGCTCATTTGAAGTAGGCCGGCCACGCACTCAGGTGCAGCTGGTAATCACCCAAAACCCTGACCTTTGGGTTGACGAGGACTAAGCCATGAATCGATTACAGCTATGCCTAATCATTTTCTGCAAAAGGGAGATTCTGCGACTGAGAGTTCCTTTTCTAATGGTCGCTGCGCTTGTTCTGTTAGTGGTTAAACATCTAAGTAACTTGGCTTTCGAATGCTTTGACATTGTTTTATTGGCAATAGATAGCTTTTGTAATCAAGGACGGCGGTATTAAGCGAAACGCCCCGAAGTTCGGGGCGTCTGCCGGTGGTGGTTCACCGGTACTGATGAGCAGCCGGAGTAAAAATGAAAACAATACGAGAAGCAATAGCAGAACGAGGCCCCAAATGGGGCGGCTTTTTTGATGCGCTTTACTGGAATGAAAACGAAGGTTACTACTTTGCCGCAAAGGACTACTGCTTAAGTGAATTTGTTTGCTGTCAAAATGAATACGAAGCGGTAGCAAAAGAGCTAAACAAAGAGCTAGCTGACGCCCACAAGCGCAATACAGCACTAATGGTCGAGCTTAATGAACTGTGCCAACAGCATGGTATTGGCAAGATCGGTGATTCAGTAGTGCCAGCGCTTAAACACTACATAGAGCAGAGCAATGAGTTTTTTCAGGCAACTGAGCTTTTACTTATTAGTGAAATTGGTGATTTCTTTGCTGCGCATGGCGGGATGCTTACAGTACGGCAAGCTCAGCAAGAGCTTATAACCCGAGTACAACGGGTATGTACGCTTGTTAAGTTGCAAGCGAAACATAACCCACCTGAGCAAATTTGTGAGGGGATCACTGATGGTTTTGGAACCCGCGACACCTGTAAAAAGTGTGCGAAGTTTAAGCCGGAACTAGCACAAGTTATTACAAATCCTGTTGACCCAGATATCTGCCGCTGGCGAGTTGCCGGTAAATGCTTTGTGCAGTTTAAAGCTAAGGCAGGTGCGTGATGCCACTTAAAAAAGATGAAAGAAAACAGAAGTATATAAGCATTATGAGCCTAATGCTTAAAGGTGAAAACAAGAAAGCTTTTGAAGAACTAGCTTGTATGTGCGGCGAGGATACCGGGCTATTTGTTTTGGCTGATTATGATAAGGCTATTAGTGAAAACCAACTATGCCAGCAGGCCAAGGCAGGTGCCAAATGACAGCAACCAACCCCAATCCGCGTCGCAGCCTAATCACCAAAATCCATATCGCCCGCACTCAGCTGGGAATGGACGATGAGAGCTACCGCGCCAACTTAGCCCACTATGGCAACGGCAAAACCAGCAGCACGGATATGACCATACCCGAGCTGGAAACCGTGCTGGAAGCCTTTAAAAAGCTCGGTTTTAAACCGCTTAAAAAGCCAGGTAAAGGCCGTTTAAGCCCCAGTTCAAAGCAGGGGCCGCAAGACGAGCGCAGCGCAATCCGCGCAATTTGGATCTTTATGCACCGCGCCGGCTTTATTAACGACGGCAGCGAAACCGCCCTTAACAGCTGGGTGCAACGCATGACAGCACAAGAGAACGGCGGCGCCGGTATTGCCGAGGTGCAATGGTTACATGGCGAAGAAGCCGCTAAAACCCTGAATAGCTTAAAGCGCTGGGCCCGGCGCTGCCTGTTTGAAGACCTTAAAAAGCGCGGCTATGAGCCACATCCGCAAGATAGCTACGCTTATTTGCTAAAGCGCTGGGAGCGCATTAACGGGGCCATGCTATGAAGTTAGCCCGTTGCCCTGTTTGCCATTCCAATATCCACCTGGATCAGCTGGTGGCCGATGAAGCGGGCCGCCAGTTACTCGGCCAGTTCGCCCGCATGAACTACAAACTGGGCGGCAATATGGTCGCGTATCTGGCCATGTTTCGCCCTGCCAAGCAGGACTTAAGCAACACCAAAGCGCTAACGCTGGTGCAGGAAACGCTGGCCTTAACCAGCAACCTGCCCGCGCTGGCTGATGCGCTGGAGCAAGCGGTAGCCAGCCTGCAGCAAAGCCGCATTAACGGCACCGGCAAACAGCTGACCAACCACAACTACCTGAAAAAAGTGCTTACCGCCCGCCTTGGCCAAATCGCCGAGCAGCAGCAACGCGACGGCCACAGCACAGTGGAAATTAAAAATCAGGTAATCACCAACGACGACCAAGAGCGCCAGAAGTGGCAACAGCAAATGGAGCGCTACGGGTTAAAAGTAAATAAGGTGCCTAAAGATGACTGAACAGCAACTGGATGCCTTTGCCGACGATGATTTACAGCAGCTGCTAACCGACCTGGAGCAACTGCCACCAGAGCAGCGCAGCGATGCCGTAAACCGCATCCCAGCCCAGCTGCAGTCGCTAATTGCCCTGTTTGAATCCGAACTAAAAGGCCATGTTAAACAGCCAGAGAACATGGCGCAGCGCCTGGTAATCGAACTGGCCCACTACCTGGGCGGTATCCAAACCTATATACCGCGCAACGACAGGCTTAAAACCCTGCTGCGCAATATCGCTATTTACAACGCCCACAACAAGGGCGCCAGCATTCGCAGCTTGGCCGAGCAACACCGTCTAACAGATATGCAAATTTACAGCATCATCAAAGAGCAAACCCAAGTAGAACGCGCCCGGCGCCAATTCAAACTGTTTTAAGGAAAAACCATGTTCGACTTTTTACTAAGCCAGGCATTGCGCCCCAGCGACTTTGAACGCCAAACCGAATTCCTGATCCCAGGCTTTCTGGCAAAGAATATGATTACCCTGGTCTATGCCGACGGCGGCATGGGTAAAAGCTGGCTGGCCTTTGCCGTGGCTAAAGCCTGCAGCAGCCCCCAGAAAGTGATTTACCTGGACTACGACAACCCGCTAAACGTGCTAAAAGACCGTGGCGTACAAGAAAAGCTAATCAGCAATCGCAATATTTACTATGTGCAGCGCAGCAAAAGCGTGATGTCTGCCCCTGAAATGCTCGACGCTCT
>NZ_JACEHJ010000001.1:820000-959090 GCF_025377695.1 Alishewanella sp. BS5-314 | reverse complement strand
TGGCACCGCCAGTGCCACTGAGCAATATTGGCCACAACTGCGCGAGCATAGCTATTTAATGGGCTACTGTGCTTCAGCCGACGATGTCTATGCTGCCAGTCGTGGCTTGCGCACCTTAGGGGTGCGGTTAAAGCAGCATGAACAAAATGCGTTGCAGGTGGCGCAGTGGTTAGCACAGCGACCCGAGGTGGCGACGGTACGGCATCCGGCCTTTGCCGATCACCCAGGTCATCAGCAGTTTAAACGTGATTTTAGCGGTAGCAATGGCTTGTTTTCGTTCGTGTTGAGCCAAGGCTCACTAAAACAAGTGGAAGCCTTTATCGAAGGAATGCAGCATTTTAAAATGGGTTTTTCCTGGGGCGGCTATGAAAGCCTGATCACAGTAACCCTCAATGTGCAGGCTCTACGTCAGGCCAGCCACTGGCCCTACAGCGGGCCCTTGATCCGGCTGCATATCGGCCTGGAAGATCCGGAGGATTTAATCGACGATTTGCAGGCGGCTTTTCAGCGCTTTCATGCGGCCATATAGCATTGCATAACTATGCGATTCTGTGGCTGGCGCTGGCTAGGATTGCCTGCATTAGTGCAGCCTAAATCTGCTCTAAAAGCCAGCAGTTTGGTTTTTTCTTATTCAGGAACTGCATAAATACTCACCGATCGGTATTTTTCAGGCAGTTTTTGCTGGCGATTTCACCACAATTCCCTACAATGCGCGCCCTCTGCAGCAGTGCCGGCACAGGTACTGCTGAGTTGTATCAGCCACTGGCTGTTTTATTCAGGAGCAAGCATGTCTGTATCGTTATCCAAAGTGAATTCTTTGCGTTTAAGTGTGGTGGCCGCTGCCGTTGCTGCAGCCAGTCCACAGTGGGTTGTGGCAGAAGAAAGCCCGCAGGCGGCAACCGAGCGCATTCAGGTTACCGGTTCGCGCATTCTGCGTGAAGGCGCTATAGCCCCGTCACCGGTAACGGTGATTTCCGGTCGTGATCTGGTGGAAACCGGCGCCATGAATATTGGTGAAGTGTTAAAAGAATTACCGTCACTGGCTGCCACTTATTCACTGGCTAACGCAGGCCGTTTTATCGGTACTGCCGGCTTAAGCTTACTGGATTTACGCGGTATGGGCGCTTCCCGTACGCTGGTGCTGGTTGATGGCCGTCGCCATGTTGCCAGCAGTGCCGGCAGTGCTGCGGTCGATACCAACAGCATTCCTACTGCCTGGTTAGACTCGGTGGAAATTATTACCGGTGGTGCCTCAGCCGTATATGGTGCCGACGCGGTAACCGGCGTAGTAAACTTTAAACTGAAAAAAGACATTCAGGGTTTCGATCTGGTGCTAAGCCGTGGTTTTGCTCAGGATAACCCGTACGATAACCATAAAGCCTTATTATCCTTTGGTACCGACTTCGCTGCGGGCCGTGGTAACTTTGCAGTAGCTGCTGAGTTTTCTGGTCAGGAAGGGATGAACGCCACTGACCGCCGGCAAACCCGCACCTCTTATATGGCTGTCGCTAACCCGGCTGACCGTGATGGTCGTGATAGCAACGGCGTCTTTATTCACGATGGTATTCCGGATCGGATCACCGTTGCTAATGCCGGTTGGTATGACAGCTCAACGGCCGGTAATTTTAAGTTAAATGGTGACTGGTACATCTTTAACCAGGACGGCAGCGTACGCCTGCAGGAGCTGGGTACCACCTATGGCAATATTGAGCACTGCAGCAACTGTGAATTTTTAGATCTGCGGCAGTATCAGGATCTGCAGCCAAGCTTTAACCGCCAGAACCTGAATATGAAAGCTAACTTTGACCTGACCGACAGCATCAACCTGTTCGCCGAAGGTAAGTATGTGCGCAGCAAAGGCAGTAACGAAGGTCAGCCATCATTCTTTGAATATGGCTCAGCGATCCGCATTATGCGTGACAACGCCTACCTGGATGACAGCATGGCAGCGCTGATGGACGCCAATAACCTGGATTCAATCCGTATTCACCGCTTCCAGAAAGATGCTGGCCGTCGCTTTGAACAAAATACCCGCACTACATCACGCTTTGTTGCCGGTGCGCAGGGTGAGCTGTCGGCAGACTGGGGCTTTGAAGCCTATGTTACCCACGGCGAAACCAAGCTGGAGCAGGTTAACTATAACAACCTGATCCGCACTAACTTCGCCCAGTCAGTTGATGCCGTAGTTGATGCCAATGGCCGTATTGTGTGTCGTGACGCCACTGCCCGCGCCAACGGCTGTGCACCAACCAGCCTGTTTGGTAACAACGCCATTAATGATGCGGCCCGTAACTGGTTTAATACCACCTCTTACAGCCACAGCACCATCCGCCAGCAAGTGGCGAATGCCAGCGTTAACAACAGCGGTCTGTTCGAATTGCCTGCCGGTATGGTCGGCTTCTCAGCCGGTGCTGAATACCGTAAAGAAGAAAGTGAATCTGTACCGGATCGCTTTGCCGCTACCGGCGCTACTTTCCTGAATTCACTGCAATATATGCGCGGTGAGTTCGATGTGAAAGAAGCCTTTACCGAAGTGTCAGTACCATTGCTCTCTGATCTGCCACTGATCCAGGATCTGGTATTTGATGCTGCGGTGCGTTACGCCAATTACAGCACCATCGGTGATGCCACCAGCTGGAAAACCGGTCTGGACTGGAGCCTGAATAGCGAGTTCCGGATCCGTGCCACTTACTCTGAAGCGCTGCGGGCACCGAATATCAGCGAACTGTTTGGCCCGCAAAACCAAACCTTCTTCCGGGTAACAGATCCGTGCGCTACCACCGAGCGCCAGAGCCAGACGCGGGTAAACAACTGTGCCGCCATTGGTATTGCCCCGGACTTCCAGCTGAACAACCCTGCAGCGACAGTTGAAGGTTTAAACGGCGGCAACCCGGATCTGCGTGCTGAAAAATCAGATAGTTACACTGTTGGTTTTGTTTACCAGCCAGATTTTATCCGCGGCTTTAGCATGACCGTTGACTACTGGTCGATTGAAATCAATGACGCTATCGCCTCTATTTCTGCACAAAATATTCTGAACCGCTGTGTCGATTCAGCCAGTGGCCCGAATATGCAGTTCTGTAATCTGGTACAGCGTAACCCGCAAACCCAGACGCTGCGCTTAATTACCTCAGTAGTGCAGAACGTGGCGGCACAAACGGCCAGCGGTATCGATTTTGAATTTGGTTATGACTTTGACGCCCTGGGTGGTCGCTTTAATACCAAATTAATTGGTACCTGGCTGGAATCGCGTAAAACCTATTCGTTCCAGAACTTCCCGAACGAATATATTGAAAACGCCGGTGTTGCCGGTGACGCGACCTGGCAAGCCAACCTGAGCGTGAACTACCGTTACGATGCCTGGACAGCTGGCTTTAAAACCCGCTATATCGATGCGGTATCGCTGTTCACCAGCCAGTCACTGGCGCTGAACCCGGATCCAAGCGATATTATGAGCTACGGCAGCTACTTTGTAACCGATATTCGCCTGGGTTACGACTTCGCCAGCGGCGTTAAACTGGCATTCGGTGTTGATAACCTGTTTAACCGCGATCTGCCGGGTGTGGCTTTAGGCACTACCGCAGAAACCGGTCTGTACAATAATATCGGCCGTTTCTTCTACACCAGCTTCTCTTACGCGTTCTAAGCGAAGCGCTTAACCTATCTAACCCGGCCTTAGTGCCGGGTTTTTTGTTGTCTAATTATTTAACGCTGTTTTTATATTCTAAGTACTCGGCATATCGCTCAGGGTAGTGCGTTTCGACATAGCTATCGATGGCCAACAGCGGTAGTTGTTTTGCGGCTATTGCAAAGTAGCGCAGAAACTTTGTGTCTTGAGCTAAGTCTTCGTTATTCCAATTAGCAATTACAATATGAAAGCGGGCCCGGGCCAGCGCTTCAAGCCCCAGCTCCTCGCCTTGTATCGCTGAGGCAAACACCAGGGCTGTCAGCGCATCCCTGACTTGTTGATCTTCAATTAATAAGGCTTGAGAGTAAGGATTCGCTGCGTTGAAACTAAAATCTGGCTGCTGGTAGCGTATAACCCGCTCTGCATCAGTCACGGCTTTAACAAAACTCAATACTCTGAGAGCTGGCGCATTTAATTCTGTTCCGGAGTGAGGCGCGATAATTTGCTGATTATGTTGATTAAACAGCCAGCTCGCAAAGTCTAAAGCATTGTAATTGGCGGCGAATCTGAGCTCCTCAACACCCGGGTAGCCTTGCTCACTGAGGATGGATGACTGCTGTAACTCAGCTGTGCTAAGTAACCCAAAAAGTAATTGATGCAGGTTATCCAGTAAATCACCTTCTACCGGACTCACTAGTGGTAGTTCATCGACACTATATTGTTCTGCGGACGCAACCGTTTGCATGCGGGACAAAGGCGCGTCACTACTGCTTGCTGCAACGAGCTGTTGCTCTGGCGGCAGCACACGCTGTGGCGCTGGCTTGGGTGTGAGCACGAGATATCCGGCAAAACCAAGTAGCACAAAGACAATCAAAAGCAGAGCCTTGCTATAAGTCATATGAAATTCCTTTTCTCAGTGCTAGCAATTTAGCAGCAAAATACCGTTTGTACTATCCGATAGCACCTCACTCAATACTCACGCCAATAGCGATTGATCTCTTAGCGCGTTCTTCTACAATAGCGCCCAACAAAGCCGGGAGGAATTATGACAGAGATGACGGGCACGGTGAGTTTGACTTTACAGCAACAGGTAGCAAGCTGGCTGGAAAAAAACTGGGTGCAGCGCACCTTATTAAGTTTAATTCTGCTTAACGCCGTTATTCTGGGGTTAGAGACAGTACCGACTGTGATGGCGCAGGCCGGCGGGCCTTTGATGCTGTTGGATAAATGGATCCTGGCGGTATTTGTGCTGGAAATTGCACTGCGTATCTTTGCCTATCGCGGCGCCTTTTTTAAAGATGCCTGGAGTCTGTTCGACTTTACCGTGGTTGCCATAGCGCTGGTACCGGCCAGCGGGCCTTTTGCGGTACTGCGTGCGCTACGGGTACTGCGGGTATTGCGGGTCCTGACCTTTGTACCTTCGATGAAAAAAATCGTTGGCGCACTGGTGCAGTCGTTAAACGGTATGCTGTCCATTGCCATGGTACTGGGCCTGGTGTATTACGTGGCCGCGGTAATGGCAACCAAGCTGTTTGGCGAAGCCTTCCCGGAGTGGTTTGGTAATATTGGCCGCACCCTGTATACGCTGTTCCAGATCATGACGCTGGAGAGCTGGTCGATGGGCATTTCACGGCCGGTAATGGAGCAATTCCCCTATGCCTGGGCGTTCTTTGTGCCCTTTATCCTAATCGCCACCTTTACCATGTTAAACCTGTTTATTGCGGTGATCGTGAATGCGGTGCAAAGCATGCATGACGAAGAGCATAAAGAAGAAATTGATGCCAAACAGCAGCTGCAGCATGACTTAGTCAGCCAGATGCAACAGCTGCAGGCTGAGCTGGCAGCGCTGCGGGCGCAGCTGCCGCCAAAGAACAAGGTTGATTAAGGCTGGTTTAAAAAGCTATCAAGCTCGCGGCCGGTTAGCTTGCTGATACTGCTGAAAATAAACCAGATAGCAAAAAACAGTACCAACATACTGGGCAGGACAATCACCGGGTAACTTAGCCAGGTCATTCTGCCCAGCTCTTCATTAAAGGCGGTGGTGCCCGGCGGACTGACCAGGATCACCTTGGCCAGAATATAATTCAGCGCCGATGACAGGAAAAACGAAGCGGCGACCAGATAGCCGGCCTGCACCAGTTTGCGCTCAAATAATACCGTGTTTTGCCGCTCTGCCAGTGCCTGATACAGCTTGTCGGTGTCGAGGATCTCGCCGTTCAGGATAAACTTTTGCACCAGCGGGTAGGGCGTATACTGGCTGATTAACACCGCCAGACCAATGGCGCCGGGAATGGCCGCCTCTTTAATCGCAATATAGCTGGCGTCCAGTTGCAACAGCGCGATACCGCCGGTCAGCAGCACACTGATCACCCCCAGCACCGAGAAAAAATTCACCTTGCCGGCCTGTTTCAGATCCCAGAGGCCATACAGCACCGGAAACGCCAACGCGACCACTAAACCCCATACCGGCCCCAGATGCTGCTCGCCGGAGAATTTACTTAAGATAATCGCCGGAATGGCCACGTTAATCAGCAGATTGGGTAGCAGGCCGCCGCCTTTTTTCGCGGGCTTGGCCGCAGAGGAATTTTGCATCACAACAACTCCGAAACTGGTTATTGCCGCCAGTATAACCTCAAAAGCTGCGCCGATGCAGCAAGGTCAGGGCCAGACGGCAAGGCCGCTAACTAAAGATCGCGGCCAGTTGCTCCCGGTAACGGCGAGACAGCGGCAGGATGCTGCCACACTTTAGTACCAGGCTGGCGTCGCCTTTTTCACCGGGTCTGAGTTCGGTTATTTCCTGCTTGCGCACCAGATAACGGCGGTGTACCCGGGCAAATAACGCCGGATCCAGTTTTTGTTGTAGCGAAGCCATACTCTCGCGCAGTAAATACATTTTAGGCTGGGAGTACACGGCAATTTCAACATAGTTACCGGCACTTTGGATCCAGCGAATATCTTTAACCTCAACCAAACGTAGCCGGCCCGGATCACGGATAGTCAGGCGCTCAGCATAGCGTGGCGTTGCCTCGTTGCCGTTTTGTGAAAGACTACCAATTATTCTATGGCAGGCTTTGAGCAGCGCCTGCTGGAAGCGCCCGGCGTTAAAGGGTTTTAGCAAAAAATCAACAGCGCTCAGCTCAAAGGCTTGTACTGCGTAATCGGCAGAGGCGCTACACAGGATCACCGCCGACTGATGCCGCAATTGCTGCAATACCGTCAGGCCGTCCAGCAGTGGCAGCTCCACATCCAGAATAATGATATCCGGCTGATGTAACTGTGCCAGTTTCAGGGCATCGGCACCATTATCCGCTTCGGCGCTAATCACAAATTGCGCTTGTTGCTCCAGTAAATGACGGATCCCGGCCCGGGCCAGAGGTTCATCATCCACGATTAAACAGCTTAGTTTCATACTCGGTTCGCTTTAGGGTCGGCATGGCCGGCAGCTTGCCGGTGCTGACCGTATTAACAATGCGCTAAGTGTAATAAAGATACATTCTTGAATGTATCAGTTTTGTCCCGAAAATATGTTAGCTGGTAGCATTGTTACTTTTTTGTATAAGCCCGCGCTGATGTAGGCGTGGCGCAGCTTGCGCGGGATCTTGTCCCGCTTTTAGTCCCGCTTATCCCGACGCTCTCCATCCCGGTGTCTTTTCGCTGGACCCTCAACACTGTGGCCATTAGCTTCGCGCGGGCTACAAGCGGTGTAACACCATTAAAAATGTCTAATAACAACCTGGTCAACTAATTGGCCGGGGTCCAGAGGGAGCGTTATGCAAAAATCCATATTAAATACAGCAGTGCGTCTGGCGATGCTGGCTGCGCCAGTGGCCATTTCCGGCTTTAGCACTGTCGCCGTGGCACAGGAAGAAACCGCTCGGGTAGAGCGGATTGAAGTCACAGGTTCAAGAATTAAACGTATTGGTGAGCTGGCGCCGACACCAATTACCGTTATTACCGGAGACTCACTGGTTTCGGCTGGCGTGGTGAACGTGGGGGATTTACTGCACAAGATGCCGAATACCCTGGTTGGTTTATCGCCGGAAACCTCAAACAATACTATCTTTGCCAGCGGTCTAAACAATACTGATCTGCGCGGCCTGGGCTCCAGCCGTACCCTGGTGCTGGTAAATGGTCGTCGTTTTGTCTCGGGTGCACCGGGCAGCTCAGCAGTAGATTTAAACAATATTCCTACGGCCGTGGTCGAGCGGGTTGAAATCACCACCGGTGGTGCTTCTGCGGTCTATGGTTCTGATGCGATTGCCGGGGTAGTGAACATCATTACCAAAAAATCCTATGACGGTATTACGCTGGACGTATCGACCACCCAGCCAACGCAAAGCGGGGGTGAGGAAGAATACGCCTCTATTACCTTTGGTTCAGAGTCGGGCCGGGCATCCTTTATTACCAACCTGAGCTGGGCACGGCAAAAGCAAATCAGCTATATGGATCGGGATTATCTGCGTGATGCACCAATCGTGATCCGCAACCCGCGGGTAGGGGCGGTCGATTTTGATGCCCGCAACGAACCCAATGCGGTGTTCGAAGGCTTGTTAGGCCGTCAGGTACTGGCCGCTTATGATAAAACCGGTACCTTTGTGGTGGGCGGTAAGCGTTATAACTTTACCGATAGCGGCGAGTTAAAAGAAATGGCACTGGGCCAGCCATTGCCACCTAACCCGAATGGCCGGGTCGACTACCTCGGCGGTGAAGGTTATGTATTTGCTGAAAACCAGTTTTTACGTACGCCGCTGGATCGGATCAACCTGTTCAGCAGCATGAAGTACGATATTAACGACAATCATGCCTTTACTGCGGAATTTACCTACTCAAAAACCGATGCCTACGGCGAAAGCTCACCGGCGTTCCTGAGCTTTGGCGTACTGGGTGATAATGCGCTGTTACCGCAGGCGGCTCGTGATCTGATCCGTAGCACGGCCAATAGCGACTTCCCGGATGGTCGGGTATCGATGGGCTATCTGGCCTCTGATTTCGGCAACCGTCGCTACAGCCAGGACAGAACGCTGGCGCGGATCGCGCTGGGACTGGAAGGCTTTGTTGGCGACTATTCCTATGATGTTTATGCCACTTCAGGCCATGTGCAGGCTGATACCGAGTGGTATGGTGAGATGTTTGAGCAGCGTTTCTACGATGCGGTAGATGCCATCGAACTGGACGGCCAGATTGTATGTCGCAGTGCAGCGGCCCGTGCTAATGGCTGTCTGCCTTTAGATATCTTTGGTCGCGGCATTTATAACCAGGATGCCTACAACTGGGTGAGCACCGACGCGCTGCGCCGCTCGTCTATTCAGCAGCATGTGGTTGGTGCCTCTGTGAGTGGTGAGCTGTTTGAAGTGCCTGCCGGTGGTGTGGCCGGTGCCTTAACGGCCGAATACCGTAAAGAAAAGGCCGATACCCTGCCGGATCCGGCAATGCGTGATGGCTTATTATTTAACAACCAGTCGGCGCCGTTAGCCGGTGATTTTGATGTGAAAGAAATGGCCGCCGAGCTGTCAGTACCGCTGCTGGCTGATCTGCCGTTTGCTGATATGCTGACGTTAGAAACTGCCTTCCGCTGGATGGACTACTCCACTTCCGGTACCGATAATGCCTGGAAAATCGGCCTCAACTGGGCGGTAAACGATGAACTGCGGGTGCGGGTGAACCGTTCTAAGTCAGTTCGGGCGCCTAATATCGGTGAACTGTATAACCCGCCGGGTCAAACCTTCCGCTCGATCACCGACTGGTGTGCATCCAGCCGCGCTAATGCGCTGCCAGAGAAGTACGCGGATAATATCCGGGCGAACTGTGCGGCCCAGGGCATTCCGACTAGCTTTGAACCTTCAGCAGAATGGTTTAGCTCTACCCGTCCGGGCTTTATCGTTGGTAACACTGAGCTGAAAAACGAAGTAGCAAAAGATATTACCGTGGGCTTTGTGTATACCCCGGCCTTTATCGACAATTTCAGCCTGACCGTTGATTACTGGAAGTTTGATATCAGCGATATGATCAACAGCTTTACCGGTACCTCGCTGGTGACACTGTGTTACCAGGCCGACTCGCTGGACAACCCGTATTGCCCGCTGATTGAGCGTGATCCGCAAACCTTTGAGATCGTTAACTACTTCGAGAAGCCAGTTAACTCTGCAGTTAGCCGGACTTCAGGTTTTGATATCGAGGCGAACTACCGTCTGGCTACCGCCGTCGGTGATTTTGGTTTCCGTTTAATCAGTACCTATCTGCAGGAGCGGATGTACAACTCTACCGGCCGGCCGGATGATCAGGTAATTAATACCGGTGAGGTATTAAGACCGAAATGGAAACATCGCTGGACCACCGACTATACCTATGCTGACTTCTCGGCTGCGCTGACCATGACGCACCGTTCAGCCACAGTGCTGTCGAATACCTGGTCGCCAAACGTCAACAACTATAACGATGTACCTTCGTACACCACCTTTGATTTAACGGCCCGTTACAATGTCAGCCCTAAGCTGCAGCTGCGTACCGGTATGTTGAATATGTTTGACCGCAACCCACCGCGTCAACCAGGTGTTTATGACGATGGTGCTGCCTTTGAAGTCATTGGCCGCCGTATTACTGCGGGTCTGAAGTACGACTTCTAAGCGTTAACATAGCCCTTTTTTGGCCAAAGCCGGCGCCTTCCTCCCTGGGGGCGCTGGTTTTTTTATGCCTGAAAAACGCGGGCTAAATGTTGCTGCGCCTGAAACACATCATAGTTGAGTACCAAAGCAGAACGCGCTAGGGTGTGGTGTATTATTAAGCAGTGGAGCACGGTTATGGATCAATATGCGGCTCTCAGAGCCAATGTCGGGTTACTGGGTACCGAGCTGGGTGAAACACTGCGTCAGCATCTGGGTGATGCGGTGTTACAACGGGTGGAGCAAATTCGTCAGTTGTCTAAGGCAGCGCGGCAGGGTGATAATCAGCAGGCGGAACAGCTACGGCAGGTGCTGACGGCACTGTCGGATGATGAGTTACTGCCGGTGGCCCGCGCCTTTGCACAGTTTCTGAATCTGGCCAATCTGGCCGAACAGCAATTTAGTATCAGCGCCGCCGGGCGTAGCAGTATTGAAAAGCCGGAACCGCTCACCGAACTGTTTCAACGCTTACAACAGCAGGCCATCGCTAAAGCCGATATCCGCCAGGCGCTGCATGATTTGTCGATTGAGCTGGTGTTAACCGCACACCCGACCGAGGTCGCGCGCCGCACGCTGATCCACAAGCTTACCGAAATTGCCGGCTGTCTGGCCGCGCTGGAACAGCCGCAAACGCCGTGGCAGCGCCAACAAACCGAGCTCAGACTCACCGAGTTGATTAGCCAGGCCTGGCATACCAATGAGATCCGCGAACAGCGGCCAACGCCGGTAGATGAAGCAAAATCCGGTTTTGCTGTGATTGAAAGCTCACTCTGGCAGGCGGTGCCGGATTTTCTGCGCGAACTGGATACTGATTTACAACGCGCACTGGGCGAGGGGTTACCGCTGGACGCTGCCCCGGTGCGTTTTTCGTCCTGGATGGGCGGCGACCGCGACGGTAATCCCTTCGTTACTGCCAAGGTAACCCGCCAGGTGCTGTTACTAAGCCGCTGGAAAGCAGCAGATTTGTTTATTCAGGATTTAGATCTGCTGTCGACCGAACTGTCGATGAATCAGGCCTCGGCAGAGCTGCAAGCCGCCAGTGAACAGGCATCTGAGCCATATCGCGCAGTAGTAAATAAGTTACGCCAGCAACTGATTTATACCCGCGACTGGTTAACCGAAGCACTAAAACATGACCGGCTGCAGCGCCCGGCCGATCTGATTTGGCATAACCAGCAGCTGCTAGAGCCGTTGCTGCTGTGCTATCAGTCACTGCAGCAAAGCGGCATGACCCGCATTGCTCAGGGCCGGCTCACTGACACGCTGCGTCGCGGCTATGCTTTTGGTTTAACGCTGCTAAAACTGGATATCCGCCAGGATGCCGGCCGCCATGCTCAGGTCTTCTCAGAGTTAACCCGTTATCTGGGGCTGGGCGATTACGCTGCCTGGAGCGAAGCCGACCGTCAGGCCTTTTTACTGCGCGAACTGCCGAATAAAAGACCGCTGTTCCCGAAGCAATGGCAGCCATCGGCTGAAGTACAGGAAGTACTGGATACCTGCGATATCGTAGCCCGCCATGGCAGTGAAGCCTTAAGTACCTATGTGATTTCGATGGCTGGTAAGCCGTCAGATGTGCTGGCGGTGCAACTATTGTTAAAAGAAGCCGGTATCAGCTTCCCGATGCCGGTAGCGCCGTTGTTTGAAACCCTGAGTGATTTGCAAAACGCACCGGACTGTATGCGGCAGCTGCTTAGCATCGACTGGTACCGTGGCTATATTAATGGCCGCCAGGAAGTGATGATTGGTTACTCTGACTCAGCCAAAGATGCCGGCGTGCTGGCCGCAGCCTGGGCACAATATAGCGCACAGGAAGCCCTGGTACAGCTGAGCCGTGATTATGGTGTGAAATTAACGTTGTTCCATGGCCGCGGCGGTACCATTGGTCGTGGCGGTGGCCCGGCGCATGCGGCGATCTTATCGCAGCCGCCGGGTTCGTTAGTCGGCGGTTTGCGGGTGACCGAGCAGGGCGAGATGATCCGTTTTAAATTCGGCTTGCCACAATTAGCGGTACGCAGCCTGGCGCTGTATGCCAGTGCGGTACTGGAAGGGTTGTTATTGCCGCCGCCGGTACCCAAAGCCAGCTGGCGTCAGCTAATGACTACACTGGCCAGCGATTCCTGCGATGCCTATCGTGCGGTAGTGCGGCATAATCCGGAATTTGTGCCTTATTTCCGTGCCGCCACGCCGGAGCAAGAGCTGGGTAAATTGCCACTGGGTAGCCGGCCGGCGAAGCGTAACCCGACCGGTGGCGTCGAGAGTTTAAGGGCTATCCCCTGGATCTTCGCCTGGTCGCAAAATCGTTTAATGCTACCCGCCTGGCTCGGTGCCGGCAGTGCACTGGCCAAAGCGGTTGAGGCTGGTAATAGCGCACTGTTGGATGAAATGCAGCAGCAGTGGCCGTTTTTTGCGACCCGGCTGTCGATGCTGGAAATGGTATTCTTAAAAGCCGATGCTAAGATCGCGGCCTACTATGACAAGGTGCTGGTACCGGCAGCCCTGCAACCGCTGGGCGAACAACTGCGGCAGCAACTGGCAGCCGATCGCCAGTTATTACTGCAGTTAATTCACAGCGATACGCTGATGGCAAAAGAAGGCTGGATCCGTGAGTCGATTATGCTACGCAATACCTATGTCGATCCGCTGCATATCCTGCAGGTCGAGCTGTTAAAGCGCGCCCGCCAGGCGCCGGATGATTTAACCGCACAAAGCAACCGCGCGCTGATGGTCACCATTGCCGGTATCGCCGCCGGCATGCGGAACTCGGGGTAGCGTGCTAAGTAGAGCCAGCAAATAACGCCTGCACACCAGGCCCTAGCGCGCAACTTGTAAACCGCAGCTCGTAATAAATCGTGAAAACCGGCATACTTTTACCGAGTAGGCCGGTTTTGTTTTTGAGGTAAGCTATGGGGTTTTATATGCTGCTGGCGCTGGTGTCGGCAGTAGCGATGGCCAGTAGCGGGGTGATTGCCAGACTAAGTGGCCTGGCCGCCGCTGAGCTGACATTTTATCGTTTGGCGGTGGGCGCACTCTGCCTATTGCTGTTATTACTGGCCAGCGGCCGGCTGGCACTGCTAAAGACCAAACCCGACTGGCGCATTGCGCTAAACGGCGTGCTATTGGCCAGCTTTATGCTGTGCTTTCTTAGTGCCATTCAGTATATCAGCCTGGCTAATGCGATAATGCTGGTGTATCTGGCGCCGCCGCTATCGGCGGTAGTGGCGCACTGGCTGCTGCAGGAAAAGCTGGATTTACCTGATACCGGCCTGATTGCTTTATCTTTTTTAGGTTTTGCCATGCTGCAGCAGTTCCAGTTTCAACTGGTGCTGGATGCCGCACAATTGCCCGGCTTACTGTTTGGCTTGTTATCGCTGTTGGCCTACAGTGGCTTTTTACTGTTAAACCGTCGGCCGCAGCCCGGCCACTCGCAGTTACAACGCACCTTTTATCAGCTGCTGATCGGCGCCTGCTGCGTATTGCCATTTTTAGGCGGTATGGCACCGCCAACCAGCGACAACCTGCTCTGGATTGCGTTGGCCGGTATTTTCCCCGGCTTTCTGGCGATCTACTGCGCCATTGTTGCCTTGCAGCATTTACCAACCCGGGTGTACGCCACCCTCGCTTATCTGGAGCCGGTAACCGTTATTCTGGCCGGCTGGCTGCTATTTGCCGAGCAGTTAAGTCTGTTGCAGGGCGCCGGCGTGCTGCTGATTATGCTAACCGGACTGATGCTGGCACTGCGCCATAAACCGGCCAAAGTGGTGGCGCAGGCACTAACAAAAGTCGAGCAGCAATTCGCGCCGCTGGCAGCAAATACTGAGCCCACTCAAGCCGCCAAGCATCCCAATCCTGAGCAAACCTAAAGCACCTACCAAACAGCCTGAGACACCGCCCAACTCCTGTGGCCCGACTCCGGTATGCTCGCCGTACCGGAGTCGCCATCTGCGATAGTGGGCAAAACACCTTTGGTCAGATATTCAATTAATACTTCAGCGAAATAAACGCCCTGTACCAGAATCTAAACCGCTCCCCCTAATAGCACCCAAACCGACTCCGGTATGCTCGTCGTACCGGAGTCGCAACCTGCGATAGTGGGTTAAAGACCATTGGTGTGATACTGAAGTAATGGCTTGGCGAAGAAAGAGGGCATTAGCCTGCAGGGGAAAGAGCCAAATTTCAGTTTGTTGGGCGAATTAATCTGCCTATAAAGCAAAGGTAGGCTGTACCTATAAGCTGTTGTATGTTTTAAAAAAGCAATGTAGTGTTTCTACATTAAGTTTACAAATACGGAGCAGTCCGTATTTAAATACGGATCTTTCAGTCGAATAAGCGTTGTGTCAGTAAGGAACCATAGTGCGTAAATATTCAACTTGCCCGGAGTGCGGACACTCCAATTTATACGCTAGCAAAGATATTTCGTCTGGTGGGGGCTATGCACCTAATTATCTTCCGGACTTGGGCTCCTTTTTTTCGAGTGCCAAGTTCACCGTAGTTGTGTGCAGAGACTGCGGACTAACGCGGTTCTTTGCTAGCCACAAGGCGCTTGATGCTCTCCCGGGCTCGAAGGAATGGAGTAAGCTATGATGATTAGCTATCAAGACGCTACAAGTTGAGCTTACAATTCGCCGCGGTTGGCGGTTGTGGCGTAGGACATTTACATTGTTCGAGCCGCTGTGCTCGGGCGATACACACCAAGAAGGATCTAACCAATGAAAAAATTTCTAATTTTGAACACGCTGGTACTTTTTTTACTATCTTTTTCAGTATCTAGTTATGCAAGTGACGAACGAGTTATTTATAACAAGCATCAAAGCTATACCGCGGTGATTGAGGACGTAATTGATATCACAGATAACGGTTTTAGAAGTCTAAATTACATCCTGACATGGAATGATAATAAAATTATCGTTCCAGCGAATAACTTACTAGTGCAAAAGAAAAAAGGTGAGATGCTTAAATTTCTAGTGATGTGGCACGAGCTAAAAACAGAAGAGGGTTCTGTAAAAAATCTTGGTTTTACAGCCCTTGAATAAGCCGTCATGCACAAAAATTTTATCGCCTGTAAAAGCGCTGGTCGCGACGGCAAAAGCCGCGCGGCTGTCACCTATGTGCTGTGAGTTAGCGAGCTGAGTATTTAACGGCGGCTTGATATATAAGGGAGTTAGAAATGATCAGGATGTTATTGTGTCTAATAGTATGCATAAATGTTTGTGCGATTTACTACTTTCGAAACTATTCGAGTTCAAGAGAGAAAGCTGCATTCTACAGTGGTATTACAGGGTTGGTTTGCTTACCTTTAGCTGGAATGGGGTTATTACTTAGTGCTACAAACATTCAGGGCGTCCATGGTAATTTAGGTGGATATTCTTTTGTTATTATTATTTTGTTTTTTGCAACCTGCACCTCAGTTTACTCACTAGGGGAGCTATTTTTCAAAAGGATAGCGATAAAGCACGATCAATGAAAATGTCGTTTCCCGGTCTGCAAGGCGTTATATTTCAAGGAGGATTAGTGAAGTATTTAGTTTTGATTTTCTCTTTTCTGGTTATTGGGTGTGCTAATTTAAAAATCATAGGGGAAAGTGACCAAAATACTGAAGTTTATGTTGGCATCAAGAACGGAAACATCATTTATCAAGGTGAAATAACCGAGACTTCAAATAACGTAATTTTCTCATTGTTTAACGATGCTGAATTAAAACCAAGTCGTCTTGTAATAACCAGCAATGGTGGTGAAATAGGCGCTGGGATGGATTTAGGGCGCTGGGTCAAAGATAACAAGTTGGATGTTGAAGTGAAAGGCGCTTGTGCATCGTCTTGTGCAAACTATGTATTCCCAGCTGCTAATACAAAGTACTTAAGAAAAGACTCGATTCTGATATGGCATGGTGGTGCCTGGCAATCAAATTGGAGGATTACAGAAGACAACCGAGAAAGTTTTAACACTTACATAACGTTAATGCGAAAAATGGAAACTCATTTTTATGCAGATATCGGCGTTGATAATCTTCTTACCACTTATGGCCAGTCTAAAGTTAGTTTTTGGGACTACATTCAGAACTTTTTCGGCATAGGAACAGTGGGATATGACTACTCGCTGGCTGATTTGCAGAAATTTGGCGTCGCCAATATTGAACTTTTAGATGAGGAATGGGATTGGAGAAAGTATCGACCTGATAGAGCAAATTTGGTTAAGCGCATTAAGGTTGATGATGATTATAAGTTTGGGCTTAATAGGTTTGAAATCAATTAAATTTTATCGCCAGCACAGTGCACCGTCGGCGCTCGATTCGCAAAAGTTGCTCGTTTTAGTTGCGGGCGCTAGCATTTTAAAGAGATAGCAAAATCCATTATGAACAAGCGATCTATACCAATCATCGTGCTGCTACTCTCCATACCATTCTGGCTCCTTGCCGCCTGGAACTATCCCGGTGGCACCAGCTGGGATGCCACTACCGATGGTTTTAGTTTTACTGCCAATTATGTCTCAGCATTATTTCAGCCGCTGGCTTTAAATGGCATGACTAACACCGCCCGCAGCTTCGCCTTTGTTGCCATGTTGCTGTACGCGACCAGCCTTAGCGTAATGTTCTGGCTTATTTCCGCTTCGTATTCAAAATCCATCGCCAGCAAGACGGTACAGATATTTGGGGTGGGTGCTATGGTCTATGCCTTTATTGCGGTGACAACACCGATGCATAATTTGCTAACTATTATCTCGGCCAGCTTTTTAGCGATCGCCATCGTAGGTATGTTGGTTTTGTTGCAGCGGGCAGCTGAGTATAAACAGGTGTTACTGGGCAGCTTTAACCTGCTGTTGCTGGCCATGCTCTCGGCGACAACTAAAGGTAATGTTTTCGTCGAACTGAGCCCGGCAATAGAGTGGCTGCTTTTTCTAAGCGGCGCTGTGTGGGTGGCGCTGGTCTATATTGGGGTAAGCTCTGTTAAGATAAGCATACCGGAGTAATCTTAACGAGACGCGTGATAATAAAAGCTAAGATATTTTTGGCGCTTGCATTATAAACCTCGCTATAGTCCTGCCTGAAAACCAAACTTGCGCACAATGCCATTGTGCTAAATACTTACCTGGACCCGCACAAGTATTGAGGTATCGGCTATGCGTCAGACAAAACGTCGCCCGGTTAATGTTGGAGAAATGTTAAAAATAGAATTTCTTGAACCAATGGGCATTACATCGAAAACGCTCGCTGAAGCAATGGGCGTGCACAGAAACACGGTAAGCAATTTGCTTAATGGCGGTGTATTAACCGCCCCGATAGCCATAAAGTTAGCTGCGGCATTAGGTAACACACCAGAGTTTTGGCTCAATATTCAACATGCAGTTGACCTTTGGGATACCAGAAATCGTTATCAGGAAGAAGCGAAGTTTGTAAAACCACTGTTCCCGAATGTTGAACATGGTGCACATCTCTAAGCTGATGCTGTCTCCTCGATAAAGTTAACTAACGATTCATTACCTACCATTGCAGATTGCGACTCCGGTACGGCAAGCATACCGGAGTCGTAGCTCGGTTTATGTTGTGGTGGTTGCTTTCGTTCCCAAGGCTGTATTTCTCTCAAGCAGGCTGAGCGTTAACGTTAACCAAAGTTGTTTATCCCACTATCGCAGATGACGACTCCGGTACGCCAAGCATACCGGAGTCGGGGTTTGGTTTAGCGTCCGGGGTAGTTGCTTTATCTCTATGCTGTTAAATGACTAGACTTGATATAACTCCAGCGGCAAACCGTCGGGGTCCTGAAAAAACGTAAAGCGCTTGCCGGTATATTCGTCTACCCGAACTGGCTCGGTGGAAACACCTTGCTGCTGCAGATAATCCAGCCAGGCATCCAAGTCAGTTACCGCAAAAGCCAGATGACGCAGCCCCTGTGCTTCCGGGCGGCTGGGGCGGGGTGGCGCGCCGACAAAGCTAAATAACTCCAGCTGACTGCCATCTGGCAGCTGTAAATCCAGCTTCCACGATTGGCGCGCTGCGCGGTAATGCTCGGCCAGGATTTCCAAGCCGAGTGTTTCGCTATAAAAGCGCTTACTGCGCTGATAATCGCTGCAAATCAGCGCCACATGATGAATGCCTTGCATGGCCGGTGGCCGCATTACAGCACCTTTTTAATTTCAGTTTTCAGGTTATCGTCCTTGGTGCTGGCTTGCAGTGGCCGCAGCAGCGCTTCGGCGTCCGGGCGTTGTTCGTTGGCCAGATAAAGCTGAGCTAAGCGAAACTGTGCCCAATCCTGATATTCCGGTAACAGCTCGCTACTCTCGGCGATAAACTGGCGTAGGGCGCCGATGCCTTGCTCCGTTGCTGTTTTACTAATCACCGCAGCGCGGCCCAGTTGATATAACGCCAGCAGTTTGCTGCGCAGTGCATCCTTATCGGCCGCTTCCTGTTCGCTGGCGCGCTGGAACTGACCTATCGCCGCCGGATAATCGCGTTTGGCTGCCTGAGTTACACCCAGTAAGAAATAGGGTTCGGGTCTTTGCTGTAACTCGGGATTAGCCGCAAGTAAGGCCTCGGCCTGCGCCGGATCCTCACGCAGTAACAGTTCCAGCTGTAATAGCTGACCTTTTAGCGGGTTTACCTCAGTAAGTTGTTTGGCCAGCGCCATGGCTTTCGCTTTATCGCCGCCGGCAACACCCGGTGCCTGAGCATAATACTGCGCCAGTGCCTGCAAATACTTTGGTTCAGTTGGCGCCAGTGTATGGGCTGTTTCATAGGCTTTGACACAGCGTTTGGCATGACCGAGAGCGCTTAACATATTCACCTTTTGGGCGGTATTACAGCTGGCGTTAGCATAGTAGAACTGGTACTCCGGATTAGTGCCGTCAAGCTTAATGGCTCTTTCCAGCCAGTCGGTGGCCGCTTCGGCTTCACCCAAGGCCAGCTCAGTGCGGCCCAGCGCCGCCAGTAAAAAGGCATCTTTGGTTTTCTTCGTCACCTTAGGCGTCAGCAGGTTTTTTGCCTCGGCATAGGCACCTTGCTGCCATAAGGTTTCCAGTTGTTGTTGCAGTGGCAGTTCGGCCTGCAGACTAAAGCAGCTCAGGCTAAGCAATAAGGTAGCAGTAAGGCGCATCGGTTGGGTTCTCTCTGGCAGTGGCGATGGCAGCAGTGTAGCGCAATCGCCACGCCAGAGTTGTAAATTTTTGTAAGGCTCAGGATGAATAGTGTAACACCCAGTTAATAAACATCTCGGTGCCGGTTTTTAGTGCCTTTTCATCGGCATAAAAGTAGGGTGAGTGATTAGCTGGCGCCTTGGCCGGATCCTGGCCCTCCGGGGTGATACCCAAAAATACAAACAGGCCAGGCGTTTCCAGCGCATAGTAGGAGAAATCTTCGGCGCCGGTGACCAGCTGACCTTCCAGCACCTTATCCTGGCCGGCGACTTGCTGCAAAATGGGCAGTGAGCGAGCGGTTAGCTCAGGATCATTGAGTGTTACCGGATAACCTTCTTCAATTTTAACTTCGGCCGTGGCGCCGGTTGCGGCAGCACTGGCTTCGGCAGCTTGCTTTAACAAGCCAAAAATTTGCTGCCGGATACCCATATCAAAGTTGCGGATAGTGCCTTCCAGATAGACTTCATCCGGAATAATATTATTGCGCACCCCGCCTTCAACGATACCAAAACTCAGCACCGCCGGGGCGCGGGTAATATTAATCTGCCGGCTGACAATGGTTTGCACATTATTGATAATCTGCGCTGCCGCGACGATAGGATCAACACCACCCCAGGGCGCTGAGCCATGGGTTTGTTTTCCCTTAACGCGGATTTCAAAGCGATCCGACGAGGCCATTAGCGGCCCTTTGCGATACTGCACCACACCGGTATTGGCCGCTGACCAGACATGAATACCAAAGATCGCCTCAGGTTTATGTTTGGCAAACAGGCCCTGCTTTAACATCAGTGCCGCGCCACCTTCTTCACCGGCTGGCGCGCCTTCTTCTGCCGGCTGGAAAATAAACATCACCTTACCAGTAAGCTGGGCTTTATGCTGTACCAGATATTCGGCGGCGCCCATCAGCATGGCGACATGTAAATCATGGCCGCAGGCATGCATCACGCCCACTTCTTTACCGCGATATTCGCCTTTTGCGGTCGAGCGAAACGGCAGCTCGGTCAGTTCCGTGACCGGCAATGCATCCATATCGGCGCGCAGTGCCAGCAACGGACCCGGTTTACCGCTATCCAAAATGGCCACGACACCGGTATGGGCGATGCCGGTTTGTACCTCTAACCCCAGCTTGCGCAAGTGATCCTCGACCACCCTGGCAGTACGAAACTCGCGGTTACTCAGCTCCGGATGCTGGTGCAGATCGCGTCGCCAACTGATCACCTGTTGCTCCAGCTGCGGACTGATCCGCAGTACTTCGGCGGCATGGCTGTTATTAAGGCTTAACAGGCTACCGGCAAATAAGGCAGCAGCAATAAAGGTCAGTTTCATGGTCAGGCTCCGCGGCAAGGCTAATCGGTCAAGCTAAGCAGAATAGCTAAGCAAAATAGTTAAACTTCACTATGCGCAAACCTGGCTAATAAATCCAGTATCTGCTCAATATCGCCGCGGCTGATATCCAAATGACACACCCAGCGCATCCGTTTGAACTGACTACTGGCGCTAGCGTAGTTACTGGCGGTTAGCTGAACCTGATACTGTGCCAAAAAGTGTTGTAGTTCATCGGCTAGTGTCAGCGGCAGTTCGGTAAACAGGATATTGGTTTGTACCGGCAATACCTTGAGCTGGCCGGCAAAGCGGCCTTGCTGGCTTAATGCCTGTAAGCCTTCCGCCAGCAAGCGGGCATTGGCATGATCCTCGGCCAGCCGCTCGATATTATGCTGCAGCGCATACAGGCCGGCTGCGGTAATCACACCGGTCTGTCGCATGCCGCCGCCCAGCATTTTGCGAATGCGCCGTGCACGCTGAATAAAATCGGCCGAGCCTAACAGCAAAGAGCCAACCGGTGCACCCAGGCCTTTGGATAAACAAATCGAGACCGAGTCATAGCCCTGACAAAGTGCCCGGGCCATCGCCTGCGGGCTAAGCTGATGATTGGGCGCCAGTGCGACTGCCGCATTAAATAGCCGGGCACCATCAATATGGCATTGTAAGTTATTCGCTTTGGCTAAGGCGGCGACCTGTTGCATATAACCGAGTGGCAGCACTTTGCCACCAACGGTATTCTCAATCACAATCAGCCGGGTACGGGCAAAATGTGGGTCGTCAGGTTTAATTGCATCCTGAATATCCTGTAGCGCCAGGGTGCCATCTTGCTGCAGTGCCAGCGGTTGCGGTTGAATCGAGCCCAGCACCGCCATACCGCCACCTTCCCATTTATAGGTGTGCCACTGTTGGCCGACAATGGCTTCATCGCCGCGCTGGCAGTGGCTCATCAGCGCAATCAGATTGGTCTGGGTGCCACTCGGTGCAAATAGCGCTGCGTCAAAACCCAGCATCTTAGCGGCATAGTCTTGCAGGGCTAGCGTTGTGGGGTCATCATTAAAAACATCATCGCCCAGCGCGGCGTGAAACATCGCCTCTTTCATGGCATGGCTGGGGCGGGTTACGGTATCACTGCGAAAATCAGGCATTGGCACGGCTCTCAATCGAACAACACTGGCACTTAAGCTAATTTACTGGCAGGCTAAACACAAGCAGGCTGCGGCCATCAGTAGTAGGCTAACGGCAAAGGTGGAGAAGGAGTAAGATAAGCGTGCATTTTTATCAACCGGCACAGGGTCATGGCCTGGCCCATGATCCGCTAAACAGCATTATTGCCCCGCGGCCGATTGGCTGGATTTCCAGTATCAGCGCCGCGGGGCAGGTTAATCTGGCGCCGTACAGCTTTTTTAATTTGTTTAATTACAGCCCACCGATTATTGGCTTTGCCAGCACCGGCTGGAAAGATTCGGTACAGAATATCCAGCAAAGCGGCGAGTTTTGCTGGAATCTGGTTAGCCGGCCGCTGGCGGCGGCGATGAATCAAACCAGTGCGACAGTACCGGCTGAAGTCAACGAATTTGAACTGGCTGGCCTGACAATGGCCGCGTCGCGTTTAGTCCGGCCGCCGCAGGTCGCAGAAAGCCTGGTGCGCTTTGAATGTAAACTCAGCCAGTTGTTGCCACTCAAGGCCGCCGATGGTCGCGAGTTGCCCACCTGGCTGGTGTTAGGCGAAGTAATAGGGGTGCATATCGCACCGCAACTGCTGGTCAATGGCGTCTTTGATACGCTGGCGGCCGATCCGCTGTTGCGCGGTGGCGGCCCGGGCGAGTACTTTACGCTCAGTGCCAGCCAGAAAATGACCTTGCTCAGACCACAAGTTTAAAGGACAGCAGAATGACATTACGCTATTTGCTTTGTGTACTTGGTTTTGCCGGCAGTGTTGGCGTTTGGGCCAATACCAACCCGCCAGCCGCGCTGCCAGATCTGGCGCAGCTGGTGCCGGCGGCGTTGCAGCAGTTTGATACACCCGGTATGGCCATCGCAGTGGTAAAGGATGGCCAGGTGTTGCATCTGGCGGGCTTTGGTGAGCGCGATCTGGCAACGGGCGCTCTGGTCGATAGCGAGACCTATTTTCGGCTGGCGTCGGTCAGTAAAGCCTTTACTGCCGCTTCAGTGGCGATTCTGGTCGATGAGGGCAAGCTGAGCTGGGATGACAAGGTGGTGCAGTATTTACCGCAGTTTCGGCTGCAGGATCCCTGGGTAACAGCTGAATTTACCATTCGTGATCTGTTAAGTCAGCGCAGCGGCCTGGCCGGGGCTGCCGGCGACAGCATGATTTGGCCTGAGCCCAGTGGTTTTAGCCGCGACGAGGTGGTGCATAATCTGCGTTATCTGACGCCGGTCAGCAGCTTCCGGACACAGTATGCGTACAGCAATGTGCTCTATATTACGGCTGCCGAGCTGGTGGCGAAAGTGGCTGGCGAACCCTGGCAGGATTTTGTCGCCAAACGCATTTTTGCGCCGTTAAATATGCAGTGTTTTGCCGGAGAACAGCCAGCTAACCTCTTAGAAAACGTCGCTCAGCCATATCGCTTTAGCGCCGAAGAAGGCTTTGTCACGATCCCGCGTAATGCCATTGACGGCAAGATGCTGATGTCGGCCGCCGCCGGCGGTATTGTTTGCCGTGCCAGCGATCTGGTGCCCTGGTTGCAGTTCTTGCTGGCGCAGTATCAGGGTAAGACCGCTGCGGGCGCGCCCTTTAGTCAGACGCAGTTGCTGCAAATGTGGGCGCCGCAAACTCTGATGGCGGTGGGCAGTAATGACCGCGAGCTGGATCAGGTTAATTTTGCCGCCTATGGTCTGGGCTGGCGCATGGCTGATATGCATGGCGTTAAAGTGGTGCATCATACCGGCACCTTGTCTGGGTTTCAGGCGCATCTGGTTTTAGTGCCGGAGCAGCAGCTGGGTTTTGTGGTGCTGAACAATGGTTCGAATAGTGGTGCCCGTCAGGCGGTGGTGCAAAGTCTGTTAAAGCATTATCTGGCGCCTGACCAGCAACAGGACTGGGTGGCGTTTTATGCCGCGCAGCAACAGCGGGCGGCGGGTCGGCCGGCCGCGGCACAACCTGTTGGTACCGGCGAGGTACTGCTGGCGCTGCAGGAGTATGCTGGCAACTATATCGACAACTGGTTTGGTGGCATGCTGATTGCTCAGGACGCGCAGGGGTTAAGCCTGCAATCGGCGCGGATGATAAATCTGCAAGGCCGGCTGGAGCCTTTTGCCGATCATAGCTTTATCGTGCGCTGGACTGATCCTAATGTCGCCGGGCCGGCGTTAATCCACTTTCAGTTGAATAACCGCCGTCAGGTCACCGGCTTTACGCTGGAGCCCTATGCGGTCGAGCCGGGTGAGCGGCATAGCTATCGTGATATGCGTTTTCGACGGCAGTAAAACAGGCAATAAAAAGGGCAGCCATCGCTGCCCTCTTATCATTAACGCAATGGCTTAGAAGAAGTTAATTCTAAAATCAACGCCAAATACCCGCGGCTCATTCACAAAGCCGGTCAGGTTACTAAAGTCGATTGCGCCTTTCAGGTTGTCCTGATCGGTGATGTTGCGACCAAATACACCGACTTCGTAGTTGTGCTGATCGTTAACATAGGCGATGCGTAAACCGGCTTCGTAGTTATTATTGCTACGGAACTCAGCCGACTCATACAGGAATAAATTAGTTTTACCCTGCAGCTGGTAATCGGCATACAGATAAATTTCACCACTGGCAACCGGATAGGCATAACGGCTATTCAGCGTCAGGATAGTTTTCGGCGCTTGCGGGAACGGATTGCCATTAATCAGCGCTAAGCCATCAGCCGTTCTTGGGTCCAGCACGGTACACAGACCAGAGCCGCAGGGCGCCACCGTCAGGCTGGCGTCTTTCAGCTCGGTATTGTTATAGCTAAAACCACCGCCAAAGCTCAGGTTTGGCAGCACCCGATAGTCGAAATCGACTTCAAAGCCATAGCCGGTACCCTTGTCGGCATTGATCAACTGGTTACCCTGCGTCTGGCCACCAATCGCGGATAACTGAATATCATCAATGGTATAGTAGAACAGCGCAGCATTTAAGCGCAGCGTATTGTCCAGCAGATCAGACTTGGTACCCACTTCAAACGAAGTGATGGTTTCGGCACCGGCGACTGACGGTGGCGCTTCAAAGGCTACATCACGGCCCTGAATGGTCTGGGCGCGGAAACCTTCGGCCACCCGGCCAAATACGCTGGTGCTGTTGGTTAAGCGGTAGTTAGCACTCAGCTCCCAGCTGATCTGATCATCGCGCACTTTGATCGGGTCATACTGTTGGATTTGCGCCACACCAATCACTAAGGCAAAGCCATCAACGTTTTGCTGGCCAACGGCGAAAGTTTTTTCGTCATCGGTATAGCGTAAACCACCGGTCAGGGTCAGCTTATCGTTAACCTGATAAGACGTCTGGCCGAACAGTGCCCAGCTGGTATTGCCGTGGAACACTTCAGTGGCACCGAAGAAACCATCAATAGTATTGACGCCAAACGAAGAGTCAAAATAGAAGGCGCCGACCTGCCAGCTCAGGGCCCGGCTGGTGTCACTGGCTAAACGAATTTCCTGGGTAACCTGTTTCAGGTCACGCAGCTGATCTTCGGTTACTGCGTTTGGCACGGCAGCAAAACCGGCCTGATCCGGGTTGCCGCCATCGATATCACCGATGCCGCCACCCTTGGCTTTCTCAATCGCTGAGATGCTGGTCAGCGTCATGCCGTCGAGGTGGAAGTCAAACTTCAGTGAGCTACCCCAGGCGTCATAGCTTTGCACATTGTTGCCCGGCGCATCATACGCCACCACATCGCGGTCATAGTTCTGATTCAGCTTATTGCTGCCAGGGCTTAAGATATTTTTGCGGAACATGGTCGAGGTACCATCATAGCTGCGGCTATGTACCCGCAGTAAGGCATCGAACTGTTCATTTTCATATAAAAACTGCAGGCGGCCGGCGCGCTCGTCATAACCACCCATTACATCTTTCTGGCCGGTAAAGCTGTTATCGATCCAGTTGCTGCGATGTTGCGACAGGAACGAGGCCCGTGCCGACAGCGAATCGGTCAGACCGCCGCCGACAGCACCTTCAAAATGTGCAGTACCCAGGGTACCGGCGGTGCTTTTCAGATAAGCATCGAAATCCTGGCGTGGCTTCACGCTATCAAATTTAATAATACCGGCAGTGGTGTTACGGCCGAACAGTGTGCCCTGTGGACCCCGGATCACTTCTACCTGCTGCACGTCAAACAGTGGAAAACTTTTTAGGATCACGTTTTCCATCACCACTTCGTCCATCACGATCGATACTGGTTGTGAGGCGGCCAAATCGAAATCGGTGTTACCTAAACCCCGGATATAAAAACGTGGTGCCGCGCGGCCATTTGAGCTCTCGGCATACAGGCCTGGTACCTTAATCGCCAGTGCTGTAATGTCATCGCCGGCGGCAAAGATGCTGTCAAACTTCTCGCCTGACAGGGTTGCTACCGAAATGGGGACTTCCTGAATGCTTTGACTGCGGCGCTGTGCCGTGATGGTAATGGTTTCCAGTTTCTTCTCGGTCGCGGCCGGGTCTTTGTCACTTTCCTGTGCCTGTAGCACCGGAGAAAAACCCAGGGTTGCACCTAACAGTGCCGCCTGCACCGCTGCAAACACAGCAGATTTGGTAAATGGGGTCATTAATGTTACACCTTAATTGTTGGAAGAGGATGCTGCCTGCATGCCGGACTGGAGTGACCACAGCGGCTGCGGGCGGCGCAAAATTATAGCAGTTTGTCGTGAATTTTGCTGCTTTTAGCCGAAATTTCCCGCACTTTGGCTGGTCCTTTGATCGGCTTTGTTGTATTAACGTAAGCAATTAGAAAAAGGGGTATCGGGTGTTGGGTAAATTTTTTAGCGCTTTGTTGGTCAGCTGTTGTCTGTTGCTAAGTGGCGGAGTGGCCGCCTACAGCACGGGCTGGCAACAAGCAAAGCATTTAAAAGCCGAACTGGTCAGTGAATATCAGCAGGTGATGCCGGGGCAACAGCTGTGGTTAGCGCTGCATTTTATTCCGGACGAACACTGGCATACCTACTGGCAGAATCCCGGTGACTCAGGTCTGGCGACCAGCATTAGCTGGCAACTGCCTGATGGCGTGACGGTGGGGGACATTCAGTGGCCAACGCCGCAGGCGTTTTCGATCCCGCCGCTGATGAATTATGGCTTTGAAGGCCCGACCGTGTTGTTAAGTCAACTGACGGTGCCCGCCGACTTCCGTGGCGATCAGCTCAGCATAAGGGCGCGCGCCGATTGGCTGGTCTGTGAGGAAATCTGTATCCCGGCCGATGCCGAGTTTGCGCTGACCCTGCCGGTCGGCCAGGCCGCGGTGCTCTCGGACAGCGCGACTGCTGTAATAGCCAGCGGTAACAGTAAGCTACCTATCCCGCTGACTGTCAGTGGCAGCTTTGATCTTGCCGGTGGCAGTTTTTCAGCGGCGATCCGCGGCCTGCCTGACGTGGATTTTCAGCAGTTCTTTGTCGCGGCGACGGAACTGGTTGATCATGCCGCTGCGCAGCAGTTGTTGTTCAGCGAGGGTGAGTGGCTGCTGCGTCAGAATTTAAATACCTATTTTACGTCAGCGCCAGAGCACTTTGAGCTTGTTATGGTGAGTAGTAATGGTCAGGGCTACAGCCTAAGCCTGACGCTGGCCGATGGCACGGCAGAGATGCCCGCAACTACCAGCCAGGGACTGTGGTTTGTGCTGTTAATGGCGGCCGCCGGCGGCTTGATCCTAAATCTGATGCCCTGCGTGTTTCCGGTGTTATCGCTCAAGGCACTCAGTATTGCCGCTAACAGCGGTCAGCGTGCTGAGCAGCGCCGCGATGCGCTCTGGTACACGCTAGGGGTGGTGCTCAGTTTTGTCAGTCTGGCGCTGTTGCTACTGGCACTGCGCGCTGCAGGTTCGGCAGTAGGCTGGGGTTTTCAGTTACAAAGCCCGTGGTTGGTGGCCCTGCTGGCGTATTTGTTGTTTGCCCTGGGCTTAAGTTTATCCGGCGTGGTGCAGTTTGGCCTAGGCCTGATGAGTGCCGGTAGCGGTTTAACCCAGAGCAAAGGCGCCAAAGGCAGCTTCTTTACCGGTGTGCTGGCCGTGGTAGTTGCCAGCCCCTGTACTGCGCCCTTTATGGGCGGGGCTTTAGGTTATGCCGTAACCCAGCCGCCGTTACTGGCACTGCTGGTATTTGTTGCTTTAGGGCTGGGGATGGCGCTGCCATTCTTACTGCTGGCCTATTTGCCGGCATTAGCGCAGGCACTGCCCAAACCCGGTGCCTGGATGGATACGCTTAAGCAGCTGCTGGCGTTTCCGTTGTATTTAAGTGCAGTATGGCTGGTTTGGGTATTTGGTCGCCAGGCGGGTATCGATGCGGTTGCTGTGCTGCTTTGCGGTATGGTGGCAATCGCCGCTGCCTGCTGGTTATACGGTAGTTGGCAATTTAGCCGCGCCGGTTGGAGCAGACCGCTGTTGGCGGCGCTGCTACTGTTATTGTCAGTTGCTGTGTTACGTCTGGTGCCAGACAGCACCGCGCCGGTAACGACTGCAACGGACGCACATTGGCAAGCCTGGCGCCCGGATAAACTGGCGCAGCTGAGACAAAGCGGCAAACCAGTATTGGTGAATATGACCGCCGATTGGTGCATTACCTGTCTGGTCAATGAGCGGGTGGCGCTGAACACCGACAGCAGTAAGGCTGCGCTGGCGCTGTATGATGTGACCTATTTAAAAGGCGACTGGACCCGTCGCGACGCTGAGATCACCGCTTATCTACATCAGTACCAGCGTGATGGCGTGCCCTTATATGTGCTGTATTGGCCAGGGCAAACGCCGGAAGTGTTACCGCAGATTTTAACGCCGGATACGCTCCGGCAAACCTTAGAGCGACTCAGTAGTCAGTAAGGTCGCCCGTTTTTAACGCAACAGGAGTCTAAGATGAAGAAAATGAAATTGTTAGCGCTGGCCGCGGCCGCGGTCTTTGCCGGTAGTCTGGCGGCAGCACCACAGGTAGGACAACCCGCTCCGGCTTTTACCGTAAAAGATTCCGCTGGTCAGGTACATAGCCTGCAGGATTTCGCCGGTAAGAATGTGGTGCTGGAGTGGACCAATCACGATTGCCCGTTTGTGGTAAAACACTATCAGGGCAATATGCAGCAACTGCAACAAGATCTGACATCGCAAGACGTGGTATGGCTGAGTGTGATCTCCTCGGCACCGGGTAAGCAGGGCCATGTAAATCAGGCAAAATCTGACGAGCTGACCAGCAGCCGTGGCGCTGCGCCAACCGCGGTCATTTTCGATGAAGATGGCGTAATGGGTAAAGCCTATGACGCCCGCACCACACCGCATATGTATGTGATTGATAAGAATGGTGTGCTGCAGTATATGGGCGGTATTGATAGCATTCCGTCGGCCAAGGTCGAAGATATCGCCAAAGCCACCCCGTATTTTGCCAATGCCGCTAAGGCCGTGTTAGCAGGCCAGGCGCCGGATCCGGCAGTAACCCGCCCTTATGGATGCAGCATTAAATACTAAGGCTGTGCGCTGGCTGCGACCTGATACAGGCGCAGCCACGCTGTTTTAGTCTGGTTTGGGCAGCAAGGTTAAGCCGTTGTCGGCAAAGGCCTGCTGCATCGCCGGTTGTTGCATAATCTGGCATACCCACTGGTACAGCGCGTCCATTTTTAACGGATGCGCTGGATCCAGCAGCAGTTGTAGTTGGTAACTTTGGTCGACCCGGTCGGAGACAAGCAGGGCTTTCTGATACTGTGGGTAAGACTTTAAATACTGTTTGATAAAGGAGCGGGTTACAATAGCGGTGTCGGTGCGCTGTTTTAACACTAATTCGACACTGGCCAGGTGGTCTGTTACCGGGATCATCAGATACTGGTTCGCCAGGATGTCAGGATCGGTTTCATAGTTAGCGATACGGTAGTGATAACCCAGAATACCGGCTTTGCTCTTTTGGCTCAGATCGGCAAACCATTGCTGCGATTGCGCCTGACTCTGCAGGGCAATAAAAACCTCGTCATCCTGGGCAAAGGCCGGAGATGCCTGCATCATCAGCCCTTTCTTTTGCCAGCCCCAGTTTTCGTCTTCAAAAAAAATTGCATCAAACAGACCCTGTTGAAAGTCCTGATGCCGGCGTACCGGTGTGGTGAGTACTAATTCAAAGTGATATTGCTGCTGTAGTTGATTCAGTTCTGCAATCAATTGCACCGTTAAACCGCTGGCCTGCTGCTGTTGCAGTTGCAAATAAGGTGGGAATTCATAGGCGCCAACCCGCACCGGAATGCTAGCCAGGGCCTGTGGTAAGGCCAGGATTAACATTGTCAGTAATAGCAGTAACTTCATAGGACTGTCCTGTTAACCCGGTACATAACACTGTTGTCAATACGCCCTAGTACTATGGTTAAAAACAGTACAGTCGTCAACTGTAACGGGCGCAGGCGCCGCTAAATTAGCGCTGCCGTTGCGCAGCGGGTACTTAAAAATGCCATTTAAGCAGCAGGTTAAGGTTATTTTCGTGGCTGCGTCGCTCCGGGCTGTCCGCAATACCAAACTTGTTACGCCACAGCACGTACTCGACACCCAGCCAAAGAGGGTTCTCCAAACCTAAAGACGGGCTGACCAGCAATTTAAGCTGAGGTGTCAGGTTCAGATTAGCACGCTGGTCGGCATTACCACTGGCCCAATCCAGAAAGCCATCCAATAAAAACTGCTGCTGACCCAGCTTAAAGGGATAAGCCCAGACCAGTGTCAGCTGCCAGTTGTCAGCACGTAACTGATTATTGCGACGATACAGGTTCGCTTGCAGCATTCGAAAGCCGGGCACGGCCAGATCGACCCCGGCGCCATAAAGATAGTTAGTTGCCTGACTGCTCATCTCCAGATGGCCAGCCAGCAACACATCTTTGATCAGGCCAAACTGAAAGGTCTGGTTGCTGTTTTTGGTTAAGCTAAAACGCGGTTGCCATTCGGCATAATTGTTGCGGCTGCCATCCTGTGAACGCAGATGGTCCAGAAAGAAGAAACTGTCTCCCCAGCTGGTTTGGGCGGCATACTCAAAGGTTAACACCTGGCGGCGTGGGTCGCCCAACCGGTAGTGTTCACCATAGAGGTAACTTAACCGGAAATCCTGCCAGATAATTTTTGCCTGAACTACCGAGGGTAGCAAGCACAGCAATAACAGCCAGATCCGCATGCAGCCATACTCAGAGACAACACTGCTGGAAGTTAAGCTGCTTTTTGGATAACACGCAAGTCCGGCCAAAAATAACGCCGCCAGTCGCAGATCTGGTATATGCTTTTTAATAAAGAAGTTCTGTCGCTGCGATCCTGTGGTAGAGGTAAAGAGATGATTTCAGGCCTGATTATCAGCATTATGCTGTTACTTAGCACGCCAGTGCCTGCTGAGCCACAGCGGATGCAGGTGCTGGTCGGCTTGCATAAGCCACCCTATGTTGACCTGAACGCGGGCGCGGGATACGAGCTGGATCTGCTACGGGAAATCTTTGTCGCCGCCGGCTGGCAGGCCGAATTTACTCATGTACCGAATGGCCGGCTACTACCGATGTTTAAAAGCGGCACCTTTGACGCTGTGACCCTACAGCCAATGAGCGCGACCGAACCGGACTATTTTTATAGTTGCCCCTATATTCAATACCAGAACGTCGTGGCGAGGCTGGCTAACGGCAGGGGTGAACTACAGAGCTTAGCTGAGTTGGCACAGCAACGGGTCATTGCGTTTCAAACCGCGCAGCAGGTATTAGGCGAGGAGTTTCGCCGGGTGATACCGCAAATGGCCAGCTATAGCGAAACCGTTGATCAGAGTAGTCAGGTCGATATGCTGTTACGTCAGCGTGCCGACGCCATAGTGCTGGACCTTAATATCCTGGGTCATCATCTGGATGCGCTGGCGGTGGAGCCGGCATTACAGATCATGACCTTCCAAAGCTCTTACTATCGGGTCGCCTTTCGTGATGCGGCGCAAGCCACCGCCTTTGACCGTGCCCAGCGCGAACTTTGGCGTCAGGCGACCTTTATTGCCTTGCAACAGCGTTACTTCCGGCAGGCCAACCAGCAACTGGCGGCCTTTTGTCCTTAACTAACACCTAGTCGGTTTGTAACGCAGTGATCGGATCCAGCTCAGAGGCCTTGATCGCCGGATAGACGCCAAAGGCGATACCAATCAGCGCACAAATGCTAAAGCTCAGCACTATCGCCGGTAGCGACCAGGACACCGCCCAGCCGGAATAGAAGGCAATTAACTCCGACAGCACTATGCCAAACAAAATACCGGCGATACCACCGACAATGGCAATAGTAAAGCTCTCGGCCACGAACTGCAGTTTAATATCCCGCTTGGTCGCGCCAATTGCCCGCAACAAACCAATTTCTTTGGTCCGCTCCAGCACCGTCGCCAGCATAATGTTCATAATACCGATGCCACCGACCAGCAGCGAAATACCGGCCACACAGGACATGACGATATTAAAAATTTTCTGGGTTTGTTCTTGCTGCGCCAGCAATGCCGCTGGCACCACGATCCGAAAATCATCAATATCATTATGGCGTTGCAACAGCAGATGATTCAGGGCCCGGGCAATCATCGCGGTACTGGCCCCCTCGGCCAGTTGCAGCCGGAAGGAACTGAGTTCCGCATCCAGCGGAATACTGCGAAAACGGTTACGCGCGGTTTGCAGCGGCATAAACAACTGGTTCTGTTCACCACCGAGCTTAATACCCTGAAACTCATTCTGGCCGGTATAGGGCTCGGCCAGCACACCAATGACCTGCAGCCAGACATGGTTAACTTTCACATTTTTGCCAAGCGCATCACCGTCCGGAAACAGACTGGCCGCCATCTGCGAACCCAGGATAGCAACCTGGGCCGCATACAGATCTTCCAGCTCGGTAAAGTTGCGTCCGGCCGCCAGCGGCAGGCTGCTTAGTTCCAGATAGCTGGGTAAGACGCCAATCGCTACCCCTTCGCTTTTGCCGCTATGGCTGATAATGGCATAGGTTTCCAACTGCCGCTCGGCACTATGGCCGGTAATGCCGGGCAGGGTACTGACCGCCGCTTGCAGATCACTCTGGCTCAGGCCAAGGGAATGTTTGCGGTGTTCCAGCAGGGTTTTCTCATCAAAGCTTTTACTCTCGACGATAATATTGCGCAGGCCCATGGTTTCGATGGTTTTTAAGGCTTCGCGCTCTGCGCCTTCGCCAATATTCAGCATCGCGATCACAGCACCAACACCAAAGATCATGCCCAGTAAGGTAAGAAAGGTTCGTAACTTATGCTGCGCCAGTTCGGCCAGCGTATCTTTAAGCATCGCACTGTGCTGCATATTAATTCTCCGGTGCCAGCAGGCTGATCCGATCGCCTGCACTGAGGCCGGCAGTAATTTCGGTATGGGTCAGGCTCTTCGCGCCCAGGCTGACATGCTGGCGAACCAGTTTGCCGGCTTGTTGTTTCCAAACGTACTGCCCTTGTTCGTCGCTAAATACCGCCTGTAGTGGCACGGTCAGGACCTCGGATAAACGATTGGCCAGGATCTCGGCTCTGACCTTGGCACCGGGCAGGAAAAAGCTTTGCTGGCTGTCGGGGGCGACGATCACTTCAATATAGCGCCTTGGGTCGCGTCGCTCGCGGGACTGCGCTACCTGGCCAACACTGACAATTTTACCGGACAGCAGCTGCTCCGGCCGGGCCGTCAGCCGAAAGCTGACGCTTTGCGCCACCGCCAGACCGACGGCTTCCTGCTCAATTATTTGCAGCTTCAGGTGTTGCAGGCTCAGATCGGGGATACTGCCCAGCTTTTCGCCAGGGAACACCATGCGACCGACTTCCGGCTTTTCACCGCGCCAGTTGCTGTCGTAAAGCAGAATACCCCTGTGTGGCGCCCGGATCTCCAGCGCTGACAAGCCGGTTTCGGCCTGTTCTAACAAGCTTTGCTGCTGGCCTTTTTGCAGTTGCAGCAAGTCCAGTTCACCCTGCGAGCGGGCGGCAAAGCTGTGCTGTTGCCAGTTAAGATAGGCTTGCTTTTCGCCAAGAAATTCTTTGTTTTGCAGCGAATCGAGAATTTCCAACCGCGAACGGATCTGGATATCTTCAATACTAAAGCGATCAGCAAAGGCAAACTCTTGCTGCACCAGCCGTTGGTCCAGACCGATATTCGCCAGCTCAGCCGCTTGTTGGGTACCTTTAAATTGTTGATCAGAAAGCACTGCCGCCAGAGAATTACTGGCATCACGGCGGCTGCGCTCCAGTTGGGTGGCGTCAAAGCGGATCACCAGATCGCCGGGTTGAATACTGCTGTACTCCGGCGCCAACTCAGCGATAAAACGCGGGCCCCGGGTATTTTGGGGCGCATTAATACTGATGGAATTTACCGCAAACAGCTCACCTTCGGCACTGATGCGATGTTCCAGCTCACCGCTACTGACTTTAAGCAAGGGCTGGGTTTGTGCCGGATCAGAGCAGCCCACAAGTAGTAGGGCACTCATCGCAACGCTAACAATAAAACCTGAGAGTAACCGCATTAGTTCGCTCCCTGCGACAGACGAATAACCAGGCGGGCACTCATACCCGGCCGCATAATACTTAAGTCCGGCTCATCCAGTTTAATACTGGCATCAACCACCCGGCTCAGGTTTTCGGCGGATCTATTCCGCACCGCCTTACCCAGATCAGTCAGCACCCCGCTAAAGTTCCGCTCGGGATAGGCGTCCAGTGTAATTTGTACTGTCAGACCAGGCTGCAGATATTTCAGGTCAACTTCATCAATTTCTGTTTTGATATAAAGGCTGTCGAGTTGACTGACCTCGGCAATAGGTTGTCCGAATTGTACGGTATCGCCCACTGAGGATTTCTCGCCATTATAGTCAGGCAAATACACCATAATGCCGGCATAGGGGGCTTTGATTTGTAACGAGGCAAACTCCGCCTGCAGTTGCTGTACTTCGGCAGTCAGGCGGGCAATTTTTGATGAGATAATCTGCTTTTCTGCTTCGCGTTGCTGCTGATGAAAATCCAGCCGGCGCTGCGCCAGCTGGTATTGGCTTTGCGCCAGGGTAAAGTCAATCTGTGCTTTACGGCGGTCGTTCTCAGAGCGGGAATGATCGACGATTTCGGCTTTGCGCTGTTCCCGGTCATGATCGTTTTTGCGTTCTGCTAGTTGCAGCTTCAGCTCTTCATAGCGCTGTTCATCCGTGGTCAGGCGGTTTGCCAGCTCCTGCTGGGCGCTTTTCAGTTCAATGCTTTTATTGCGCAGATCATCCTGAATACTCTGGCCGTCAAAGCCCACCACCGGCATCCCGGCTTCTAACATGGCGCCCTCGGGTGCCATTTCGCGGATATTGTATTGCCACATCCGCGCAACACTGGGTGGCGACACTGTAAAGTAGGTCGCTGCCGCCAGCTGACCGGTTGCACGCACCTGTTGACGCTGTTGCTGTTGCGTCACCTCATCGCCGGGCTTGCTGCAGGCGGTCAGGCCGCACAAGCTCAGACTGAATAAACTGATAGTAAAGATAGCGGGCAGCTTCATTAGCGGGCTTCCAGTAATAACCCCATGCCCAGCATAGGTTGATTGATCGGAAAGCGCTCAGCAGTAAATTTGGCGCGGTAATAGAGGGCATTGCCCCAGGCCTGGCGCTTTTCACCCTGGCCGGCCAGTTGCTGTAACGACAGGGTAAAGGGCTGCTCCGGTGCAATATCAAAGCGTGCTTCAATCTGTTTGGCTTGCTGTAGCCGCGCAACGTCGACTTCGTGCACCCAGGCCTCAACATAGAGCCCTTGTTTTTCCGTGACCTCGGCAATTTGCCAACCCGGCTGAGCGGTGACGCCGGCGAATAATTTAGTGCGGTACCAGGGATGCAGGCTGTAACTGATGGCGCCATCCCGTTCGGCATAAACGCTCATATTCTGTAAGTTTTTCTCGGCCTCAGCCAGGTCTGCTGTCGCTTTATCAATCACCAGCTGTTGCTTGTAGAGCGCGTTTTGCTGCTCCTTGCGCGCGGTAACCAGGGTTTCGCCGGCTTTTTTCAGTTCGGTGCGCGCCCGTTGCTGGGTAAGCTGGTTATTTTCATAATCGTACAAACTTAAATTGGCCTTAGGCACAGCGGCATCGATATCGGCCTTTTCCAGCAGTAACTGCCGCCGCTCCAGTTCATACTCGGCTTCCAGCACCTTTAAGGCGTGCTGGCTTTCCAATTGTTTATACTGTTCCTGCGCACTTATCAGGGATGTTTTCAGGCGTTCGATATTGGCTTGAATAGTACCGGCATCGAATACCGCGACCAGGTCGCCGGCCTGTACGGCTTCATTTTCCGGTTTTAGCCACTGCACCTGAATACGCCAGGTGTCGCTCATCGGCGCCACGATATTTTGCCGGTATTCCGACACCAGGCTGCCGGTTAACAGCAGTGGTAACGGCTGCTCGGCTTGCTGGCTGAGTGCCAGCGCAAAGACAAAACTCAGATTGAACATCCGCTATCCTCCAGGATCTGACCATCGCGCATTCGGATCACCCGTTGCGCATAGGCAGCGATATCATCCTCATGCGTCACCATCACCACGGTATTGCCCTGGCGATGTAACTCGGTTAACAGCTGCATAATTTCGACTGAGGTTTTACTGTCGAGGTTACCGGTCGGCTCGTCGGCAAAGATCACCTTGGGGTTATTGATTAGGGCGCGGGCGATAGCAACGCGCTGGCGCTGGCCGCCGGACATCTCAGCTGGTTTATGGTGCATACGGTGGCCCAGACCAACCTGCTGTAACAAGGTTTCGGCCCGTTGTAATGCCTGCTCAGCCGGCGTAGCGGTATAGCGCAGCGGTAGCGCCACGTTCTCGGCAGCGCTAAGGCGTGGTAACAGGTGAAAAGACTGGAAAATAAAACCGATATGCTGATTACGCATGGCGGAGAGGGCGGCGTCATCCAGTTGGCTGACATCGGCGCCGGCTAACTGATAGCTGCCACTGCTTGGCGTATCCAGGCAGCCAAGAATGTTCATTAGTGTCGATTTGCCGGAGCCGGAGCTGCCCATAATGGCAACAAATTCGTTTTCAGCAATTTGCAGACTGACATCCCGTAACGCCTGCACCTGGGTATCGCCACTGCCAAATACTTTGCTAAGTGCTGAGGCCTGGATCATCGCTTTCCCTGTTGTAATAGTTTATTAACAACAGTCTGCCATAGCCGGGCCTGCTGCGACCAGCCAGGCCGACACGAAAAATGTAAGCAGTTATTTCAGGAACAGACATCCTGTTTAGGGAGAAGCAGTGACCAGTGTGTCGGCAGAAGGCGGTTTTCAGACGGCGGCAATCAGAGTAGTATCACTTAATCATGATAACAGGTATTAGCTGATGCTCCGTAGTATTATCACCCTCTGGTTGTGTTGCCTGCTGCTGGTGCCTGCGGTAAAGGCGGTAGCGGCGGAAAGTCAGCTGGCACAATTACCGGTATTGCAGCTGTTAACCGAGCACAGCCCGCCGGGGGAGTATCTGGATGCGCAGGGCGAGCTAAGCGGCGTGACCTATCAGTTACTGCGTGATCTGGCGGATGAACTGCAGGAGCCGGTCCAGTTTCAGTTATTGCCCTGGGCCAGGGCCTTTAGCCTGGCGACCAGTCAGCCCTCCACCGGATTATTTGAAACTACCCGTACTGTGCAACGCGAGGCATTATTTCAGTGGGTTGGCCCATTAAAAATTCATCGTCTTTACTTGTTTGCCCGCAAAGATCGTTTTGATCCGGCACTGCCGCAGCAATTATGGCCGCAGCATTATACGGCTTGTGAATACAACAAATCCGCTTATCTGGAAAAGTTAGCGCAGTTAGGTTTTGTGCAGGAGCCACAGCTGTACCGGCCAATGAAGCAGGGTGATTGCTTTGAGATGTTAATGCGTCAGCGGGTCGATCTGATTTTACTAAGTGATACGTCTTATGCGATGCGCCAACCGGAGCTGGCAGCAAATCAGGTGGAGCTGGTCAAAGTGGCTGAGTTTGCCAGTACGACCCAATATCTGGCTTTTAGTCTGGATGTGCCGGCACGGCGGGTGGCCCGCTGGCAGCAGGCCCTGATGCAAAGCTATCGTGATGGCCGGATGCGTCAACGCTATCAGGGCATTTATCCGGAGGCAATGCTGGAAGCGCTGGAGCAGTTTGCGCAGCAGCAGCTGCCAGAAACTAATTAGTGCTCTTTTCAGTTAATTCCGTCTGAATCATTCATAATTAACTTTAAAGAGCACTAGCGGTCTGCTGCACTGTTGCCAGCAACTCTGGCATGCAGTGCAAATTCCGGCGCTGCATAATCAAGACCCGCCCCAACTCAATAGCCCGCAGCTCCGCCTCTGCCCGCTTACTGGCATCAGTAATTTTCTCCAGATCAGCGACATGCGCCAAGCCAACGGTACGGCGGATCAGCTCACAACCGGCGTAACCCAGACTATCGGCCAATACCTGTTGTAAAAAGTGTTGCTGGTAGCGGCTGTTTTGCAAGGCGCTGTCTTGCGTTTCGCTGGCCATTAACTGGCTAAACTGCGCAGCAAATTGCTGCCAGAGCTCACGGATTTGCGCTAATAAATAGGCTTGTTGCTGCTCTGCTTGTTCTGGCGCAAACAGACCGGGGCAGGCGACGTAGTTTAGCAATAAGTTACCGAGCAGGGACCCGACATCAAAGCCGATCGGGCCATAAAAGCCAAACTCGGCGTCGATGACTTTGCAGTTATCCGCATTAATAAAGATACTGCCGCTATGCACATCACCATGCAGCAAGGCCTGGGGTTTGGACAAAAAGTCGGCCTTTAACGCCGCCACTTCGGCCTGCAGTTCTTCGTCCTGCCACAGCTGGCGTGCCCGCGGCAGGATCAGGGCATGGATAGTATTGCGCTCATGATTACAGTAAGGGTCGGTAAAGAATAAATCCTCGGTGATCAGGCACAGCTCGGGGTTGATAAAGCGTGCCACGGCGGCTTTTTTAACCGGGCCGCTCAGCACAAAATCACTGCTATAAAACAAGGTTTGCGCCAGATAGGTTGCCATCTGGCTGGCCAGATGCGCAAAGGTTTTACCCTTGACCAGTTCGCTGCGCAAAATCTGATACTGCTTCAGATCTTCCATTAAAATAGCCGACAACGCCGGCTCAAAATGCAATACTTCCACCGTATGTTGCGGGCAAAAGCGGCCATGCTGCTGCAACACTTCGGCCTCGATCCGGGCGCGGTCGGTGCTAAGCGGCCAGCTTTCCCCCACGCAACGGGCATAGGGTAATGCCTGCTTGACGATCAGCGAGGTGCCTTTATCATTGCTGACCCGGAATACCAGATTCAGATTACCGTCGCCAAATTCGACGGCAGATAATTTACTGTGATCGCCAAAGAGTTCACTATGCCGGTCCGCAAAACGTAATGCATCGTCTGGGGTAAAGATATGATAAGCCGTCATCGGGTTGCCTCAATCACTTGCTCGGGGGTAAACAGGGCTGCATAATCGCAAAACATCCAGACGTCTGCAACGCCAAATGAGATAAAACAGATGAAAAACCTGACCGCCTTAAGCCTGAAACTAGTCGAGCATCAGCTCTATGTGCTGGACCAAACCTTACTGCCACAGCAACAGCAATGGTTGCATTGCACCACCGTGCCACAGATGGTGAGCCTGATCAAGAACTTACAGTTGCGTGGTGCGCCGGCTATTGGCATTGGCGCTGTGCTGTTACTGGCCTACCGCGCCTTACAGGGGGATAGCCGCGAGCAGCTGCTGCAAGACGCCGCTGTGCTGCGCGCGGCAAGGCCCACCGCAGTCAATTTAATGAATAACCTGGACAGCATGCTGGCGGCGCTGACGCAGCCGGATTTTGTCGCGGCGGCAGTGGCCTGTGCAGAAGCCTTGTTTGCCGAAGATGTGGCGTTATGTGAGCAACTTGCCATAAATGGTGCTGCGCTGGTGCAACCCGGCGAGCGGTTACTGACGCATTGCAATACCGGCGGCCTCGCCACTGCTGGAGTCGGCACTGCATTGGGGGTGATCCGGTTGGCGCAGCAACAGGGCAAAGCTATCCGGCTCTGGGTAGATGAAACCCGGCCGTTATTACAAGGCGGCCGGCTGACAGCCTGGGAGTGCGAACAGCTGGGCATTCCCTATCAGCTGATTTGCGACAATATGGCGGCGATGTTAATGGCTCGCGGTGAGGTGGATCGGATCTTTGTTGGCGCCGACCGTATTGCCGCCAATGGTGACTTTGCCAATAAAGTGGGTACCTATAGCCTGGCGGTGCTGGCGCATTATCATCAGGTGCCGTTTTATGTGGTGGCACCGCGTACGACTATCGATCTGGCCTGTCCGGATGGGGGTGCTATTCCGATCGAGCAGCGCGCTGCGGATGAAGTACGTGGGGTGTCGGGGGCCTTTGGCCAAACGCTGTGGGCGCCGGCGCAGGCCGCGGTATTTAACCCGGCCTTTGATGTGACACCGGCGAAGCTGGTCACCGGCTGGGTGCTGGATAGCGGGGTATATAACCAGCAGCAAATTGCTGATGGTGTGCTACAGCAACTAAACTATTAAGTCGGCGTTAATCACTCAAGTCGCACAGTATGCCGGTGTTGCAGTAGGGTACTGGCAATAAGGAGAATGAAGATGCAAAGCAAGGCAGCAACAATACTGGGTTTTAGCCTGATGCTCGGGCTGGCAGCACTGGGATTTCTGGTGCAGCAAATGGCGGTAAAATTTAAAGAGTATGAGCGGGTGGTGAATGTAAAAGGCCTGGCCGAGCAGGAAGTGGCAGCCGATACCGTAATTTGGCCGATCCAGTTTACGGTGGCCGATAATCAGCTGGGCAGCTTATTTGAAACCCTGGAGCAGCAAAGCGGCCTAATTACGGCGTTTTTGCAACAGGGCGGTGTCGAAGCCAGTGCCATCAGCCGTGCCGCGCCTAATGTGATTGATAAAAAGGCGCAGCAGTATGGTGAAGGCGATCGGGCGGAGTTTCGCTATATCGCCAGCCAGACGCTAACGGTTTACAGTAAGGATGTGGCAAAGATCCGCGGCCTGATCAGTGCTATCGGGCAACTGGGGCGCCAGGGTATTGTCTTTAATCAGGATCCCTACCAGAACCGGGTGGAATATAGCTTTACGGCACTGAATGAGCTAAAGCCACAGATGATTGAGGAAGCGACCAAGCAAGCGCGCGAAGTGGCGTTAAAATTTGCGCAGGATTCAGAGAGCCAGCTGGGTAAAATTAAAACTGCGTCGCAGGGGCAGTTTTCGATTAGCGACCGGGATGCTAATACACCCCATATTAAAAAGGTACGCGTAGTGACCACAGTTGAGTATTATCTGTCTGACTAGGGGTTGAATAAACTAAGGACGCTTGCGTGTTTAAAGCCGCTGCATTATTTGTTGTAAATAAGATTGTTGTCTATAAGGTTGCTATCAGTAAGGCTATCAGGAGTAAGCTGGCTTTCAGTCAGGCCATACTAAGCCTGCTGTTACTTTTTGCGATCAGCCCGCTGGCGGCGACCAGTGATCGCGGTGATCTTTATCAGGAGTTACAGCCGGGACAAACAGCCCAACTGACGGTGTTATATGTGCCTGCAGAAGGCTTTGCTTACCCCAATTTGCAAGGTGAGCTAACCGGGGTGAGTGTCGAAATTATCCGGGACTTTGCGAACTGGCTGCAGCAACAGCATAATCTGAGGCTGCAGCTTAATTTTGTTGCCGAAACGGATTGGCAGCGCTTTTACCGGCGTATTGTGCAGGCGCAAGGCGGCGTCTTTGGCCTAGGCAATGTCACCATTACTGAGCCACGCAAACAAGAGTTAGCCTTTTCACCGCCTTATCTGCACAATATCGCAGCCCTGATCAGCCATCAGGATATCCCTGCTTTGCCAGCATGGCCGGCTTTTCCTGAGCATTTTGCGGCTCTGCAACCGTTGGCATTTAGCGGCACCCTGCATGAACAACGAATAAACCGCTTGCGCGATCAATATCAGCCCAATGCGCTTGTGCATCAGGTTAGCAGTAACCCTGAGCTATTAACCAAGGTTGCCAGTGGTCAATATTATGCCTATGTGGATGCCTATAATTACTGGCGCGCCCGTGAAGCCGGTATGCCGCTGCGCGACCATCCGATAGCGGCAGAAACCGGGGAGACTTTCGGTTTTATTATGCCGCACAATAATGATTGGGCCAGCTTACTGGAGGCATTCTTTAGTGCAGACGGCGGTTACTTAAATAGTGCCCGCTACCGGCAGTTACTGACGGAGCAGCTGGGCCCGGAGTTAGCGCAGTTATTGCTTACAACACGGCAAAACTAAGCCAAAATCCGCATGCTGAGTTTAGCAGGAATGGAGGATTGCAATGGAATTGTTCACACTCTTTGCATTAATTGTCGTTATCAGTTTCAGCTTGGCCTGGCTGATCAAACGACGCCTTGGCGTGAAATTATTCGCCCCGCTGCCTGAATATGACAAGGGTTGGAAAAATATGTTAGCAGCGGCTTTACCAGCCATTTCAGCCGCGATTTCTGTGTCGCTAAGTTACTATATAAACTCGCTGATTTGGCCGTGAGCTTGAGTTTCTAGAGTTGCGGAGACTGTTTTGTATAGCGGTACAGGTTGTTGGCGCAAGCCAGAATAATGATTTCGGTATTAAACAGGCAAAAAAAGGCCCGATTTATTCAATCGGGCTAAGACAAGGTAGACAGGTAAGGGTAGGTTACACCCTTCAACAACTTTAACCGCTGTATTCGAATCTCGAACACGGGTTAACTATAAGCCGTACCAAACAGCTGTACAAACGATAAAAAAACACCTGACAGGTTAAAAAAATTCACCTATGGAGGCGGAACTTTGCTTCAGTTAAAAGTGGCGGAAAATGCCGTTAGCTGGCGGGTTGCAGCGCTACTTCCGGGGTATTAAAGCTTTGCAGTACCCAGTCTATTAATAGCTTAATTTCCGGCCGCTCCGGATCCTCATTATGCTGCACCAGATAGTAACGGTCGCGGCTTAGTAAATCCTGTTCAAACAGCTTGACCAGGGCGCCGCTGCTAAACCAGGCATGGCTGATCGGCATCGGGATCAGCGCCACGCCCAGACCTTGCTGCGCTGCCCGGGCCACACTAAACATACTGTCCAGTTGAATAATTTGTTTTGGTTGAAACTGATGATAACCCACCCGCTCTGCCCATTGGTGCCAGGCTGTGGGCCGCGCCTGATGCAGGATCAGCGGTGTTTTCTCCAGCACCCGGTAGCCTTTGCCATGCAGCTTTTGAAACAAGCTCGGGTTACAGGCCGGGATATAGCTAATGGGGAACAGATCGTAAGACAGCACATCCTGCGGCTTTTTGCCGGATAGCACCACCGACACATCGGTATATTTCGGGCTGTCGCGCCGCGATTTCACCGTTTCCAGTGTCAGGTTAATATTCGGATATTGTTCCGACCAGCCGCGTAAGCGCGGGACAAAGAGCTCACTGGCAAAGAACTCCGGCATCGAGATACTGACTTCTTTGGTACGCTCTACCTGGCTAAACTGGTTAATGGTTTGGCTAAGTTGCTCCAGCAGCGGCTTAATGGCGTGATAAAACTGTTTACCGCTTTCGGTTAATTCAATGGCGCGGGTTTTGCGCTCAAATAAACTCAGGTTCAGGTTATCTTCCAGCTGTTTGATCTGATGGCTTACCGCAGATGGCGTCAGGTACAGCTGTTTCGCCGTTTCTTTAAAGCTAAGGCATTCTGCAGCAACACAGAAACAACGCAAGCCTCGCAGCGGTGTTTGCAAAGACATATCAACTTACCCGGGTATCAGCATCAACGCGAAGTATAGGAAACTAGTATGACAAAATTACTGCAAGAGCTAAACCATAATTAAAAGTGATTTACTTTCAGTTGGTTAAGCTAACTTATCTAGCCCTTTTATCAGTGTTGCACCATTTTGCAGCATCTTACTGCGGCAAAATGGTGTCTGGTAGCGGCTTGTCGCCTAATCTAACAGCGGAAATTGTCGGGCCAGAGTGGTGCCGGTAAAGTGCGCCACCCAACCCGCCGGGTTATTAAACAACCGGATAGCGGTAAAATCCGGGGCGCTGCCCATATCAAACCAATGCGGGGTATTGGCCGGCACACTGATCAGATCATTCTGCTGGCACAACACCTGATAGACCTGCTCACCTAGATGCAGGCAGAACAAGCCCTGACCACGGACAAAAAACCGCACTTCATCTTCGCTATGGATATGCTCATCCAGGAACTTCTGCCGCAGCGCGTCCTTATCCGGATGCGCCGGGTGCAGCGAAATCACGTCCACGGTCTGATAGCCTTGCTCTGCTTTTAGTCGGCTGATATCGGCGGCATAGGCTGAGAGCACCTGTTCGCTACTGCTGCTGGCGCTGATTGGGGCTGCGGCTTGCCATTGTTCAAAGCGAATGCCCTGTTGCTGCAATTTCGCGGCGATCTCAGCGGCGTCGCTACTGCTAAATCGCGCTTGCTGGGGCTGGCTCAGGTCGAAGATTTGTAAACGGCTCATCTAACTTTCCACCTCTTATTGCACCTCAATCTGATAAAAATTTTCGGCCCGCTGGTGCTGGCTGGGCGCTTGCTGCTCCCGGATCAGTTGCACTGTGGCAATGCCAAGCTTAGCGGCGGCGTCGAGCTCGGCCGGGACATCGGATAAAAACAGCACCTGATTGGGCGGTAGCTGTAAATGCTGCAGGATAGCTGCATAGCTGGCGATCTCCTGCTTAGCGCCGATGCGGGTATCAAAGTAGCCGCTGAACAGCGGCCGCAGATCACCTGCCTCGCTGTACTGGAACAGCAGCTGTTGCGCCTGCACTGAGCCGGAGCTGTATACATAAAGTTGGATGCCCTGCTGTTGCCAGTGGCGCAGTTGCGCGGCGGCATCCGGATAAATATGGCCCTGAAAATGGCCTTGCTGATAACCATGCTGCCAAACCATGCCTTGCAGGGTTTTTAGCGGTGTCAGTTTTTTATCGGCAGCGATCCAGTCCAGCAAGGCGGCAATACAGTCGTCGGTGCTGGCGGCCGGCTGGCCCAGCAGGCGCCGGATGGCATCCAGTTCTGCTGCCACCGCCGGCTGCTGTTGCTCACGCTGAATAAAGGCCGGTAAATGCGCTTTGGCGTACGGAAACAAGATGTCGGTGACAAAGCTGATGCGGCTGGTGGTGCCTTCAATATCGGTAATAATGGCGCGGTAGTTCACGGTAAGCCTGTTAATTTAATACGTTCCAGTTCGCAGTGTATAAGAAATTCCCAACCCTCCAAATGCCTTTTTGCCTGCTCCAGGCTGTGGCCCCAGGCATAAAGACCATGGCCGCGTACCAGCAGTGCAAACGGCAAGGGTTTTTGCTGCCAGCGTTGGCGTAGCTGTTTCGCCAGGGCCGGGATATCCTGTGTATTATCAAATACCGCCAGTGGCAATAACTGCTGGTGACTTTTAATGCCGGTGATGGCTTTTTGCATCTCGTAGCCGCTAAACAGATAGCTGTCGGCCTGCACCAGACGCGAAAATACGGTGGCATGTACTGAGTGGGTATGCAGTACTGCTTTAATGGCCGGATCCAGCCGGTATAATTCGGCGTGTAAGGCCGTCTCTGCTGACGGCGTTCCGTGTGGACTGGACAGCTGTTCATCCTGCCAGCTTACCGGTAGCAGATCTTGTGGGCTGAGTTCGCCTTTATCTTTGCCGGAAGCGGTGACCAGGGCGCTGTTTTCGCTCTGACGAATGGAGAAATTACCGCCGGTGGCGGGCACCCAATGCCGGCTGGCGATCCAGCGGCCAAGGCTGCAGAGCGCAATGGCGTTAGGGTTAAGCTGATGCACATGGGCTGTATTATTCATGCTACTGACCTGGTTATTCGCTGCGATTCGTCGCTATTTATTGCCTGACGCGGTTAAATATTATAACCATTAAGGCGTTTATACGCTTGAGCGTTTAGATGTCTATACTTGAAACCTGCCAAATGATAGCATTGATGCCGGTTTTCGCAACTTTTTCAGCCCTTATGTCGATAGTTTCCAAGTTACCCGCGGTGGGCACCACCATCTTCAGTCAGATGTCGCAGTTAGCGGCAGAGCAGCAAGCCATTAATTTATCGCAGGGTTTTCCCGATTTTGCTGCCGATAGCCAGCTTTTGGCCGCGCTGGCCAGGCACAGTAGCGCTGGCTTAAACCAATATGCGCCGATGCCGGGTGTTCCCTTGTTACTGCAGCAAATTGCCGCCCTGACCGCACGCTGTTATGGCCGAGTTCTGGATGAGAGCCGTGAGATCACCGTCACCAGCGGCGCCACTGAGGCCTTATTTGTCGCGATCCAGATGCTGGTGCAGCCGGGTGACGAGGTACTCCTGTTTGACCCGGCATACGACAGCTATAGCCCGGCTATTCAGTTGGCCGGTGGTGTACCGGTGCATTTGCGTTTAGAGGCGCCGGATTATCGGGTTGACTGGCAGCAGGTGGCGACACGGCTCACGCCGCGTACCAAGTTGATTATCGTCAATAGCCCGCATAATCCAACCGGAATGGTATTTAGCCATGCAGACTGGCTGGCCTTGCAGCACTTGGTTACCCAGCATGGCCTGTATTGTCTTAGTGACGAAGTTTACGAGCATATGGTGTACGATGCGGCACCGCGGCTGAGCGCGAATTGTTTTGCGGAACTGGCGGCACGTTCGGTTATTGTGTCATCCTTTGGTAAAACCTTTCATGTTACCGGCTGGAAACTCGGTTATGCGGTGGCGCCAGCTGGGCTGATGACAGAGTTTCGGAAAATTCATCAGTATGTCACCTTCTCCAGTTTTACGCCGGCGCAATATGCGATCGCCGAGATGCTGCGCGAACAGCCGCAGCAGGTGACCGAGCTGGCGGCGTTTTACCAGCACAAGCGCGATCAGTTCCGCCAGGCGTTAAGCGGTAGTCGGTTCAGCTTGTTACCTTGTCAGGGTACTTATTTTCAGCTGCTGGACTATAGCGCCATTGCGCCAGAGCTGGATGACCTCAGTTTTTGCCGTTATCTGACCATCGAGCATAAAGTGGCGGCGATCCCGCTGTCGGTATTTTATCAGCATGGGTCCAATGCACGGATAATCCGGCTGTGTTTTGCCAAGCAGGATACGACACTGGCTCAGGCCGCGGAGGTGTTATGCCGGCTGTGATGGCACCCAAGCTAAGGGTAGCGATGCTGCAAACAGAACTGGTATGGCAGGATACTGCGGCTAACCTGCAGGCGCTGTCGCGGCAACTGGCCGCCGCCCCGGCCGCAGACTTGCTGGTATTGCCAGAAATGTTTGCCAGTGGTTTTAGTATGGACAGTGCCCGTATCGCCGAGCATGAGCCCGGGCCGGCACTAAGCTGGCTTAAACAGCAGGCGGCGCACTATCAAAGTGCCATTGCCGGTTCGCTGGCGGTTCGCGCAGCTGACGGGCACTATGTGAACCGGCTGTATTTTGTCACCCCGGATGGTGCGGTACAGTCCTATGATAAACGCCATTTATTCCGCATGGCCGGTGAGCATCAGGCTTATGCCGCCGGACAGCAGCGGGTTATTGTTAACTGGCAAGGCTGGCGCATCTTGCTGCAGGTCTGTTATGACCTGCGCTTTCCGGTTTTTAGCCGCAACCTGGGCGATTATGATGCCATAATTTATGTCGCAAACTGGCCGGCGCCGCGTAGCCGCGCCTGGTGGTTATTATTGCAGGCCAGAGCGATTGAAAATCAGGCCTATGTGTTTGGCTGCAACCGGGTGGGGCAGGATGCTAATGGTCTTAATTACCGCGGCGATAGCCTGATTGTCGATTATCTGGGCCAGCCACTGGCTGAGCTGGCGCCTGAGCAGAGCGGCATCCTTTATGCCGAGGTCGATCTGGCGGCGTTACAGCAGTTCCGGCAGCAGTTTCCGGCGCAGCTGGATGCCGATGCTTTCGAATTACGTTAGTGCCAAACCGCAGCTGCGGTAAGCTGGCGCAGGGAGTTTAGCGATGTCGCGTGCTGCACCGACTGCCGTGATCTTTAGCGGTTTCTTTATCCTCGGTAACCTGATTATTCTGTGGGGCTTGCTGCTGCCTGATTTGGCGGCAGAGCTGGCGCTATCGAAAAGCCTTAGCGGTCTGTTCTTTAGTCTGATGTCGGTTGGCACCATACTCGGTGCCGTGCTGGGCGGTAAGTATGCGCAGAAGTTTCAGTTTTTAAAGCTGTTCGCGGCACTGGCGCTGTTATCCGCCTGTTGGTTACTACTGATCTCGCTGGTTAACGACTGGCGCTATTTACTGCTGCTGATCACTCTGATCGGCATGACCTATTCCATTATGTTTACCATTGGCCATACGCTGATCGCCCGCTTATTTGCTAACCGCAGGGCGGCGATGATGGGACTGATGGACTTTATGTTTAGTCTTGGCACCCTTACCGCGCCCCTGTGGGTGGTACTGCTGTTCCGCTACCTGGATGACTGGCGCTGGCCGCTACGGATCCTTGCTTTTGGCCTGCTTGTTATTGCCTGTTACAGCTACTGGGCGGCTTCAAGGTTACCGGCTTTGGCGCAGCCGGCGCGTAGCGGCGCCAGAAGTTTGTCTTACACGGCATTATTACGCCAGCCACTGTTTTTACTGCTACTACTGGTGATGATTGGTTATGGCGCGGCGGAGTGGGGCCAGGGTAACTGGTTTGTCAGCTATGCGGTAACCGGCCTCGGTTTACAGGCAGAGCAAAGCCGGTTACTGCTGGCCTGGTTTACCGGCGGTATGGTGCTGAGCCGGCTGGGCTTTGCGCTCTTGCTGCGTTGGTTAACGGCAAGCCAGTTGTTACTGTTGTTAGGTATCCTGACCGTCAGTGGTGCTTTGTTGGTAAAGCTGGGAGCGACAGTTGCGCTGCTCGGGGTAGGAAATTTATTGCTGGGTCTGGGGATTGGCGCCATTTTCCCGTTGATGCTGGCTACGGTGATGGATCTGGATAGTGACAATGGCCCGGTACTGTCCGGTATTGCCAGCATTGGCAGTGCGGTTGGTTTCCAGTTTGCCGGACTACTAACCGGGCTTTGGGCCGAGCAAGCCGGCATCGTTAATGCGTTCTGGCTGGTGCCACTGGCCAGTTTCTGGTTATTGCTGACCCTGCTCGTGTTTTGTCGACTGCTGGCGGCACGCGTAAGCAGGGCTTGACCGGCGACGGATTCGCGGCAACACTATATGCCCATTGGTTAACCGGGTTTCAAATAGTGAAACAACTCGATTGGGCAGCCCTGCAACAGGCTGCCAAAGATGCCGCCGCGCAGGCTTATGCGCCCTATAGTCAGTTTCCGGTTGGTGTGGCAGTACTGGCTGAAAATGGTCAGATCTTCACCGGCTGTAATGTTGAGAACGCTTCCTACGGCGGTACGGTTTGCGCCGAGCGTAATGCCATCGCCGCCGCCGTGGTGGCCGGCCAACGTCGCTTTCAGGCGTTAATGGTATATACCCCGCAAACGAAACTTACACCGCCCTGCGGTATTTGCCGGCAGGTGATCGCCGAATTCTTTTTACCAGACAGTCCGATCGCCAGTTGTAATCATTTAGGCGAGCAACAGAGCTGGAGTTTGCAGCAATTATTGCCGGATGCGTTTACGCCAACCTATCTTGCAGCCAGCACAAAAATTGAAAAGGATGTATAAATGGCCATTCCACAGGAAATTATTAAACGTAAGCGCAATGGTGGCGTGTTAAACGAAGCCGAGATCCGGCAGTTTGTGCAGGGGCTGACCGACGACAGCTTTAGCGATAGCCAGGCTGCGGCGCTGGCGATGGCGATTTATTTAAATGGCATGACGGTACCGGAAACGGTAGCACTGACGCTGGCCATGCGCGACTCCGGTACTGTATTACAATGGCCGGGCCTGAATGGTCCGGTGGTGGATAAACACAGTACTGGCGGTGTCGGTGACAAGGTGACCCTGATGCTGGCGCCGATGGTTGCGGCCTGTGGCGCCTTTATGCCCAGTATTGCCGGGCGCGGCCTCGGGCACACCGGTGGTACCGTCGATAAACTGGAAGCTATACCGGGCTATAGCTGTACGCAACCCCTGACGAAAATTCGCCAGCTGTTACCTGAGCTGGGCTGTGTCATTGTCGGCCAGAGCAGTGAACTGGCGCCGGCCGATCGCCGGCTCTATGGGATTCGCGATGTGACGGCGACAGTGGAATCCATTCCGCTGATTACCGCTTCTATTCTATCGAAAAAGCTGTCCGAAGGGCTGGATGCCCTGGTGATGGATGTCAAAGTCGGTAACGGTGCCATTATGGCCACGGCAGAGGATGCCAGTGCCTTAGCCCACAGTATTGTTAACACCGCAACTGGCGCCGGTGTCGCCACCCGGGCCCTGATTACTGATATGAATCAGATCCTCGGCACCACCGCCGGTAATGCGCTGGAAGTGGTCGAAACGCTGGATTATCTGACCGGCAAATACCGCGAACCACGGTTACACCAGCTGACGCTGGAGTTGGGTGCCAATATGCTGCTGCTCGGTAAACGCTATCAGGATAAGGCCGCCGCCATCGCTGCGCTGGAACATAGTCTGAGCAGTGGTAAAGCCGCTGAAATCTTTGCCAAAATGGTCAGTGCCTTGGGAGGGCCGGCAGATTTACTGGAGCGGCCTGATAACTATCTGGCGCAGGCGCCGGTGGTTGTTCCGGTACTGGCTCCACAAACGGGCAAACTGGTCTATACTGACACCGTTGGCTTAGGGATGGCGGTGGTACGTTTGGGCGGCGGTCGCTCACACCCGGCACAACAAATTGATCCGGCAGTGGGTTTTAGCAACATTGTTGCCGCGGGCACTGAGGTTAGCGCCGGCGAGCCGATTGCGATGGTGCATGCAGCGACTAGCGAGGCTGCCGCTGTAGCACAAGCGGAATATCTGGCGGCCTGTCAGTTTGGTGCCGCTGTCAGTTACCCATTATTGCATCAGGTTATCGGCTAACCGAAAGGCTGCAGAATTTCTGCAGCATCCGCCCTGATAACACAAGAGGGAATTTTAGTGTTAAGTAGTGCGTTTTATCTGGTGGCGACCTCAATATTGCCCGCAGCTGCTGCGGCGGGCAATCCTACTGTGGTCTGGTTACAAACAGATTGGGCACCGCACCAGATCCTGGAAGGGCCACATCTGGGTAAGGGCACCTTTGATCTGTTACTTAAGCGCTTGGCGGCCTTACTGCCGCAGTATCAGCATCAAAGCCGCTTAATCAGTCTGGGGCGAATTGAGCCGCATTTTCAGCGCAGCGACGAAATTATCTGTATCGCGGGCTCGTTGTATACCGAGGAGCGGGCCAGTACCCGTTATTACTCTTTGCCGGTGGCGATCGGCCCGGGCTTCGCGGTAAATTATGTTAGTACTAGCATGGTCGCCGACTATGTTGAAGGCGATCTGACGTTGGATATTAATAAGCTGGTACAGCATCCGGAGCTGATTGGCGCCTATCAACCCAACAGGTATTATCCCGAGGTGATGCTACAGGCGATAGGCCAGCAAGGCAGCAATCTGCTGGCGACAGAGTTTACCAGTGAATTGAATGCGGCAGCGCTGCTGCATTCCCGACGTATCGATTATGTCATTGAATACCCTGAGCGGATGCAGTTTTATCAGCGTAACCTGGCTTATACCAGCGATATTGCCAGCGCCGCGCTGCTTGGTGCTTCGCCTTATTCGGTGTCCTATATCACTTGCAATAAGCATCCGTTGAGTCAGCAGCTGATCACGGAAATCAATCAGGTATTACCGGTATTGTGGCAGGCTGATGATTTTCAGGAGCTGCTGTTTTACTGGCTGGATCAGAACGCCAGACAAATTTTGCTGCCGAAATTTCTGCAGTTGAAGCAGCAAATGGCAGAAAAAAACCGGCCTTAAGCCGGTTTTTTCTAGCTGACAGAATTAAGATTTCTGCCGCTTCATCGCGTCGAAAAACTCATCGTTGGTTTTGGTCATCGAAAGCTTATCGATCAGGAACTCCATGCAATCTGTCTCATCCATTGGATTGAGGATCTTGCGTAAAATCCACATTTTTTGCAGCTCTTCCGGTGACGCCAATAACTCTTCGCGGCGGGTACCAGAGCGGTTAAAGTCGATAGCAGGGAATACCCGGCGCTCAGCAATTTTGCGCGACAGGTGTAATTCCATATTACCGGTACCTTTAAACTCTTCGTAGATAACCTCGTCCATTTTCGAGCCGGTATCAACCAACGCCGTCGCGATGATGGTCAGGCTGCCACCTTCTTCCACATTACGGGCGGCACCGAAGAAGCGTTTTGGTTTATGCAGCGCGTTGGCATCGACACCACCGGTTAATACTTTGCCGGAGCTTGGGATCACGGTGTTGTAAGCACGGGCTAAACGGGTAATTGAGTCGAGCAGGATAATCACATCTTTTTTGTGTTCGACCAAGCGCTTGGCTTTTTCAATCACCATCTCCGCAACCTGGACGTGACGGCTGGCTGGTTCATCGAAAGTCGAGGCCACCACTTCACCTTTTACCAGGCGTTGCATCTCGGTGACTTCTTCCGGACGCTCATCGATCAGTAATACCATCAGCACACACTCAGGGTGGTTGGCGGCAATCGACTGTGCAATATTCTGTAATAAGATGGTTTTACCGGCTTTCGGCGGGGCTACAATCAGACCACGTTGACCACGGCCAATCGGCGCTGCCAGATCTAATACCCGGGCAGTGATATCTTCACGGCTGCCATTACCCCGTTCCATCCGCAGGCGTGAATTGGCGTGCAGAGGCGTTAAGTTTTCAAACAGGATCTTATTGCGGGCCTGCTCTGGTTTACCGAAGTTGACTTCGCTGACTTTTAACAGCGCGAAATAACGCTCACCTTCTTTCGGTGGCCGGATCAAACCTGAAATACTGTCACCGGTACGCAGGTTAAAACGGCGGATCTGACTCGGCGAGACATAGATATCATCCGGGCCGGCCAGATAAGAGCTGTCAGAGGAGCGCAGAAAACCGAAGCCGTCCTGTAGAATTTCCAGTACGCCGTCACCGTAAATTTCTTCACCGTTCTTGGCATGGGCTTTCAGGATGGCGAAAATGATGTCTTGCTTGCGCAGACGGGCCATATTTTCCTGGCCCATAGACTCAGCCAGCTCAACCAGTTCGCTAATTGGCTTCAGTTTCAGTTCTGTTAAATGCATATTTGATGGGTTCTTGTTGGTAAAAACAGAGTAAAAGCTTATCGGTTCGATAAAAATAAGGGATTGAAGTTGGTTTTTTCGACAGACAAGCGTGGTTCAGGACTTTTGCTATTGCACACAATAGCAGCTGATGATGACTGCGTCCAGCAGACAATTTAAAAAGGCGTATAAAAATACGCCTTTTTCGTACCGTACTTAGATATTGCTATCCAGGAACTGCTTTAACTGGGTTTTTGACAGCGCACCAACCTTGGTTGCTGCAACCTGACCGTTTTTGAATAACAGTAAGGTTGGAATACCACGAATACCAAACTTAGGTGGTGTATTCGGGTTCTGGTCGATATTGACCTTAGCAACAGTGACCTTACCGGCGTATTCAGTGGCGACATCATCCAGGATTGGCGCGATCATTTTACAAGGCCCACACCACTCTGCCCAGAAGTCTACCAGTACCGGCGCTTCTGCTTTTAACACGTCAGTTTCGAAACTGTCGTCAGAAACCTGTAAAATATGTTCGCTCATCTATTTCTCCGTTCAGGCTGTGCAGTTACACTGCAAATATCTATTATCAATTTAATCGCGGCTGTTTCTTATTGCAAGCGTAACAGTTATGCTAGGCAGGTATGAATAAAACACACTTAACATCGCATAAATTCGCCGATTTCGCATTGGCGCCCCAGGTTCTTGACGCATTGAATGCGCAAGGTTTCGGTTATTGTACGCCAATTCAGGCCCAATGTTTACCCCTGGCGCTAGCTGGCAAAGATATCGCCGGTCAAGCGCAAACAGGTACGGGTAAAACACTGGCTTTCTTAACGGCGACCTTTCACCATCTGCTGACCCATGAGCCGAAAGGCTCAGGCCAACCGCGGGCTATTATTATGGCTCCTACGCGCGAACTGGCCGTTCAGATCCATAATGATGCCGTAATGCTGGCGCAAAAAGCCAACCTGCGGCTTGGTCTGATCTATGGGGGCGAGGGCTATGATTCTCAACGCCAGGCCCTGGAGCAGGGTGTAGATATTTTAATTGGTACCACCGGCCGGCTGATCGATTACCTGAAACAAGGTTTGTACGACCTGTCGCAAATTCAGGTCGTGGTGCTGGATGAAGCAGATCGGATGTTTGATCTTGGCTTTATCAAAGATATCCGCTTTATGTTTAACCGGATGCCGCCGGCGACTGAACGCTTAAGTCTATTATTCTCTGCCACCCTGTCATATAAAGTGCAGGAACTGGCGTTTGAGAAGATGAATCAGCCGGTACATATCCATATCGCGCCGGAAGAAATGACTGGTAGCCGGATCAGTGAAGAACTGTTCTATCCGGCCCATGAACATAAGATGCCGCTGTTGCTAACGCTGTTGGAAGAAGAGTGGCCGGATAAAGCCATAGTGTTTGCTAATACCAAGCATGCCTGTGAAGATGTCTATCATTGGTTAGACGCCGATGGTCACCGGGTTGGCTTATTAACCGGTGACGTGATCCAGAAAAAGCGGCTGAAAATCCTCGATGATTTTACTACCGGCAAACTGGATATCCTGGTGGCGACCGATGTTGCCGCCCGTGGTTTACATATCCCGAAAGTCAGCCATGTTTTTAACTACGATTTGCCGGATGACTGCGAAGACTACGTACATCGCATTGGCCGCACCGGTCGCGCTGGCGAGAGTGGTAAAGCGATCAGTTTTGCCTGCGAACGTTATGCGTTAAATCTGACGGCGATTGAAGACTATATCAAGCATCCGATCCCGGTTACCCAGTACGACGTGGATGCCTTGCTGACCGATCTTACCCCGCCAAAACCGCGGGTCAGACGCCGCCCGGGCCAGGCCCGCAGTGGTGGTCGCAGCCATAGTGGACGCAGTAGCCATGGCGCCAGAGCCCCGCGTAATCGCCCCTGATCTCACCGCAGCCAAAGTGGCTACGCCTTCACCGCATAGTGATATCTATGCGGTGATCGATCTTGGCTCCAACAGCTTTCATATGCTGATGGTCAAGGTGGTCGGAGGTTCGGTGCAGGTGATTGGCCGGGTCAAACGCAAGGTCAGGCTGGCGGCCGGTTTAAACGACAGCCTGGTGCTCAGTCATAAAGCAATGAAACGTGGCTGGGAGTGCCTGGCCCTTTTCGCCGAGCGCCTGCAGGACATCCCCAGTCAGAATATCCGTATCGTTGGCACCGCGACTTTGCGTCTGGCGCGCAATGTCAGCAGCTTTTTAACCGAGGCCGAAGCCATTTTAGGGCAAAAAGTCGAGGTGATTAGCGGCGAGGACGAAGCCCGCATCATTTATCTGGGCGTGGCCCATACCTCCAACAGTGATAGCAGTCGCCTGGTGATTGATATTGGTGGCGCCAGTACCGAGGTGGTGATTGGTCAGGGCTTTAGCCCGAAACAGCTGGCCAGTTTAAATATGGGTTGTGTCACCTACCTGGAACGCTATTTCAGCGATCAGCAACTGAGCGAAGAAAACTTTTTGGCGGCGATAGCTGCGGCTGAGCAACAAATTCAGCCTATTGTCAGCGAGTTCCGGCAGGCCGGCTGGCAGCTGGCGGTGGGCGCATCGGGCACAGTGCAGGCGGTACAGGAAATGCTGGTCGCTCAGGGTAAAGACGAAGTGATTACCCTGCAAAAACTGGATGATATCTTGCAGCAGGTGATGGCCTGTGGCCAGTTGCAGCAGCTAAATCTGGTTGGGCTGGCGCAGGAACGCAAGCAGGTATTTCCATCCGGCTTAGCCATTCTGATTGCCCTGTTCCGGCAGCTGGATATTCAGGGCATGACACTGTCCGGCGGTGCGCTGCGTGAAGGCGTATTGTACAGCATGCTGCCGCAACTGCAGGATGCCAATGTCCGGCACCGTACCGTAAACAGTCTGATGATCCGCTATTTTATTGATCAACAGCATGCGCAGCGGGTGGCTGAGATGGCACTGGAGCTGGCGGCGCAATTACAAAGTCGCTGGGATCTGCAGAAGTTTGAAGGCCTGAGCATGCTGCGGTGTAGTGCCTTGTTGCATGAACTTGGCCTGTTAATCGAATACAAAAATCACCATCATCATGGTGCCTATATTATCAGCCACTCCGATTTACCCGGCTTTACCCGCGCACAGCAGCAGTTGTTAATGGCTCTGGTACATAACCATCGCGCCGAAATCATGCCTGAAGTACTGGCCCGGCAGACGATGACGTCAGTGGTGTTGGCGGTGCGTCTGACCCGTATCCTGCGCCTGGCGGTGATATTGTCGATGCGACGCCGGCATGAGGCCCTGCCTCAGGTCACGATCAACGCTAAGGCAGAAAGCCTGGAGCTGGTTTTACCGAACGGTTGGCTGGAACAACACCCTTTGATGCGTGCCGAGCTGGAACAGGAAATCCAGTACCAGCAACAAGCTGGTTGGCAGCTGAGTATCAATTAAGCGGGCTTTGCCGGGCGCCTGCCGCGAAGCACAGGCGCCGCTGGTCTCAGGCGCCCTGTTTTAACCAGATCGCAACTTTCTTGGCGAAGTAGGTCAGGATGCCATCGGCGCCGGCGCGTTTAAATGCCAGTAACGACTCCATAATCACCGGTTGTTCAGCCAGCCAGCCATTCTGGATCGCCGCCATATGCATCGCATATTCACCACTGACCTGATAAGCAAAAGTAGGCACGCCAAACTCGTCTTTTACCCGCCGTACGATATCCAGATAAGGCATACCGGGCTTGACCATCACCATATCAGCGCCTTCTTCCAGATCCAACGCGACTTCATGCAAGGCTTCGTTGCTGTTAGCCGGATCCATCTGATAGGTTTTTTTATTACCACCTTTAAGGTTGCCAGCAGAGCCAACCGCATCACGGAAGGGGCCATAGTAACTGGAGGCGTATTTCGCCGAGTAAGCCAGAATACGGGTATTAACATAACCTGCGTCTTCCAGCGCCTCGCGGATAGCGCCAATCCGGCCATCCATCATATCCGAAGGCGCAACGATATCGGCACCGGCAGCAGCATGTGACAGTGCTTGCTTCACCAGCGCCTCAGTGGTGATATCATTTAGCACATAACCGTTATCATCAATGATGCCGTCCTGACCGTGGGTAGTAAAAGGATCCAAGGCCACATCAGTGATAATGCCCAGTTCCGGAACCTGCTGTTTCAGTAGTTTTACCGCCCGTTGCACCAGCGCATCCGGCTGCCAGGCCTCTTCAGCGTTTAATGACTTCTTCGCTGCCGGTACCACCGGGAACAGCGCGATGGCAGGAATACCGAGCGCCACCAGCTCTTTCGCTTCCTCAAGCAGCAGGTCGAGACTCAGTCGCTCAATACCTGGCATGGAGGCGATACTCTCCCGTTGTTGTTCACCTTCGACAATAAACAGCGGATAAATCAGATCATCGACTGTCAGCTTGTGTTCGGCCATCAGGCGGCGACTAAAGTCCTGTTCACGCATCCGGCGGGGCCGGCTGGCTGGGAAATAGCGATTTGTATTCACTTAGTGATCCTCAAGTTGAAATAGCCGGCAGCTATTAGCATAGGTTTGCGCTGCGATTACGGCCAGCTCACGGCCAGTCAGCCGCGCGACCTCCGCCGCTATCGCCGGCAGTAACGCCGGGGTATTACGTTTTGGTCTGGGTCTTACTGTTCTGGGGAGTAAGTAGGGGGCGTCGGTCTCCAGAATTAAGCGATCGGCCGGAATATAGTGGATGGCTTGCTGTAATGCCTGACCGCGACGTTCGTCGCAGAGCCAGCCGGTGATGCCAATATAGAGCCCCAGGTCCAGGTAAGCTTGGAGCTGACTGCGATCGCCGGTAAAGCAGTGCGCGATGCCATAGCTGATTTGTTGCTCGTTTAGCATCGCCAGTTGGGTAGCAAAGGCATCCCTTTCATGCAGGTACACCGCTTTATCAAGCTGTTTAGCCAGTTGCAGCTGCTCGGCGAAAACCTGTTGTTGTTGCTGACGCGGCGAAAAATCGCGGTTAAAGTCCAAGCCACATTCGCCAATCGCGACTACGCCAGGCTGAAGTGCCAGCTGTTGCAGGCTAGCCAGCCAGTCGCTACTAACCTGGGCTGCCTGATGCGGATGGACGCCTGCTGTGGTGTAGCAGTTCGCATATTGCTGGCGGAACCCCAGGTTGTGTTGGCTTTCTGCCAGCTCACTGCTAATTAACAGCAAACGCGCTATGCCAGCCGCCTGCGCTTCGTCCACAATAGCGGCTTCCTGACCGGCAAATTGCGGGCTAAATAAATTTACCCCGGCATCAAACCAGCGCATCTTAGTTGCTGCGTACCACTTTCAGGGTGCGGTTGCTGCCATCTTTACCCAGATAGAAAGCGCCCAGCATGCCACGCTTAATATAGATGCGCTCACCGCTTTGTAGGGGGAATTGGCCAGAGCCGCTCTGACGCCAGATTTGGCCATTATCCAGCTCAATAATCATTTCTTTACGTGGACTCAGGCTAAGCTTGGTGACAGTGGCATAGAGTTGGTCCACCGGATCTGCCGCGACCTGACGATGTTCTTTGCCGAAATTATCTGTGGCTGGCGTGGCAGTAGTGGCTTGCCGCGCGCGTTCAGCGGCCTGTGGTGCCGGGGTGGCTACGGTGCCTGCAGTGCGTAGATTAATTTCGTCATAGCAGACCAGCCGCTTTAACGCATTTTGCTCGGTACGGCACTGCTCTAATTGCGCTGCCAGCGAACTTTGCGCCTGTAGCATGGGGCTGGCTAACAGTAACAGGGCGAAAGTTGAAGTCGTAAACAGTAATTTCATGGTTCTTGTTCCTGCGAGGGTTCATCAGTCTTGGGCTGATAAAAACGGCTGAGCCAAAGGCCGGCTTCAAACAACAGCCACATCGGAATAGCCAGTAGGGTTTGTGATAAGACATCAGGCGGTGTTAATAACATGCCAAGTACAAAGGCGCCGACAATAATATAAGGGCGCTTTTCGGCCAGTGCCTGCCGGGTTACGCTGCCGCTCCAGATCAATAACAGAATCGCAATCGGGATCTCAAAAGATAAGCCAAAAGCAAAGAACAGCTTCAGCACGAAATCCAGATAGCTGCTGATATCGGTAGCAATGGTGACACCGGCCGGCGCGACACTGGTAAAAAAGGCGAAAATCAGTGGGAAGACGACAAAGTAGGCAAACGCTATGCCGGCATAAAACAGCAGGGTGCTGCTGAAAACCAGCGGTGCCATCAGCTTTTTCTCACGGCTGTATAGCGCCGGCGCAATAAATTGCCACACTTGCCATAGAATATACGGAATAGCCAGACAGATCGCGACAATAAAGGTCAGCTTAAAGGGTGCGAAAAAGGGTGCTGCAACGTCAGTGGCAATCATGCTGGTGCCTTCCGGCAACACCGCTAACAGTGGTTCTGCCAGCAGGGCGTAGATATCACGCGCAAAGTAAGCCAGCGCAGCAAAGACGATTAATACCGCAATAACGCAGCGGAGCAGACGGTTACGTAACTCGACGAGGTGACCTAACAGGCTGTCAGGATCCGGTTTTGTTTTCATTCTTTACAGCGGTCTCTTCGGCAGTTGGTGCTGGAGTTTCTGGGGTTGGCACTGGCAAAGGTGTCGCCTGAGCAGAACTGGCCGGGCGCACCGCATTTGCCGCTTCGGTGAGCTCCTTTAGCGCTGCGGTTTCCTCAGCAGTCAGATTAACCAGGCCTTTGGCCTCAGCGTCTTTTAGCTTTTGATGTAACTCATGTACACGCAGGTTGTCATTCAGCTCGGCCTGCATTTGCTGGCCAAACTGTTTGATACTGCGCACTGTCTTCACGGTACTGCGGATCGCCCCGGGCAGGCGTTCCGGTCCCAGCACCAGCAGGGCGACCACCGCGATAACCAGCAGTTCCCAAAAGCCCATAATCAGATTTTATCTTTTTCAGTGTTAACCGTGTTGCTGTTGGCAGCGGTGTTTTTCTGCTCTGGCAGCTGTTGTGGCTTTTGCTCGGCGGCTGGCTGTTCCGGCTGCTCTTCATCTTTAATTGAGCTGCGGAATCCTTTGATGGCTGAGCCTAAATCAGAGCCAATACCGCGCAGCTTCTTGGTGCCGAACAGCAAAACAATAATCGCCAATACAATCAACAGTTGCCAGATACTAATACCACCAAAACCCATGCTCTTATCCTCGGAATTGCCTGACTGCTGCTAGTGCAGCAGCGCCCTAACCGTTAGGGCGATGGCACCGGCCCCCAACAGGCTGGCCAGTACCGGTAAATTGATGCTAAGCGCTATACTAGCACTGATTAAGCTGGCTGCTGCAAGCACCGCACTAATAATTTGCGCTTTCCCATGTTGCTGTTGTTGTTGCAACGCTTGTAACTGCAACAGCAGCGCCTGTTGTTGCCGTGGGCCTTGCTCCAGATAGCGGTGCAGTAGCTCCGGCATCTGGGGCATTTTTTCTGCCCAGAACGGAAAATTCTCTTTCACCTGCCGCCAAATCGCTGGCAAGCCTACCTGTTGTTTGACCCAGTTTTCCAGAAAGGGTTTAGCTGTTTTCCATAAATCCAGTTGCGGATACAGTTGCCGCCCTAAACCCTCAATATAGAGCAGGGTTTTCTGCAACAGCACCAACTGCGGCTGGACCTGCATTTCAAAGCGGCGCGCTGTATTAAATAAATTCAGCAGCACATGCCCAAAGGAAATCTCAGCCAGCGGCTTTTGAAAAATTGGCTCGCAGACGGTGCGGATCGCACTTTCAAATTCTTCTACCTTGGTATGGGCGGGTACCCAGCCAGAGTCCAGATGCAGCTGTGCCACCTTGCGATAATCGCGATTAAAAAAGGCGACAAAATTTTCTGCCAGATAGCGCTTATCTTCGGCATTGAGGGTACCCACGATGCCACAATCAATACCGATATACTTTGGATTTTCCGGATGCTCACGCGCAACGAAGATATTCCCCGGATGCATGTCGGCATGAAAAAAGCTGTCACGGAATACCTGGGTAAAAAACACCTCGACCCCGCGTTTGGCCAGCAGCTCCATATTAGTGCCTTGCGCTTCCAGTGCCGCGATATCAGAAACCGGAATACCATAGATCCGTTCCATGACCATAATATTACTGCGGCTGTAATCGGCGTAAACAAAAGGAATATACAGCGAATCTGAGCCTTCAAAGTTGCGTCGTAGTTGAATAGCGTTCGCTGCTTCGCGTTGCAAATCCAGTTCATCGAGAATGGTTTTGCGATATTCCGATACCACTTCCCGTGGCCGCAGACGTTTGCCATCGGGTAACAGGCGGGCCGCGATTACGGCCAGGCTGTCCATCAGGGCGAGATCAGCCAGGATTTGCTTTTCGATCCCCGGGCGGATCACCTTAACCACGACAGCCGCCTGGGTGCCGTCAGCTAATTGCAAGCGGGCGCTGTGCACCTGGGCAATCGAGGCCGAAGCCAGAGGTGTAATGTCGAATTCGGCGAACAGCTGCTGGATATCATTTAGTCCCAGCGCCTGCTCGATTAATGCCTTGGCTTGCTCACCAGGAAAGGGGCTGACCTTATCCTGTAGGATCGCCAGCTCGTCTGCCAGCTCGGCCGGTAATAAATCGCGCCGGGTGGATAACATCTGGCCAAACTTAATCCAGACCGGTCCCAGACTTTGCAATGCCAGACGCAGTCTGGCGGCGACAGACTGTTCGGGATAGCGGTTTTTTAACCAGAACAGACAACGCCGCGCCGCCCGGGCATACCAGGGTTGCCACTGGGCAGGGATCAGCTCATCCAGCCCATATTGCAGCAAGGTTTTCTGGATCTGATAGAAACGGCTTAGGCGCACCTGGACTCCTGCAGTTGTTGGATTTTGCGTCGGACTTGCTCTACCTGCCCCTGCAGTTGGCTAAGCTGTTGGGTAAACAGCTCGTATTCTGCCCGCACCGGTACTAGTTGCAGTTCATCCTGTACCAGCTCGAGCTGTGTTTGCTGTAACAACTGCCATTTCTGACTACAGTAGCTGTTGAGTTGGCTTAACGTCTGCAACAATTTATGACTGGGGGCATCCCCCAGATAGCGGGCAAGCTCGGTTTGCCAGTCGGGGTCAAGCTGCTGGAAAAAACTGGCATATTGCTGCGCCAGCTGTAAGTCGCCGTCAATTTGCAGGGCATCGGCTTTGATCAGGCGGGTTAACTGGCTGGGGTCGCGCAGTTGGCGCAAACTGGCCAGATCGGTACTGATCCGGCAGTCGGCCGTTTCGTCCTGTTGATTAAATAGCAAACTATCGCTACCGGCGCTGACCACTATCGTCAGTTTCAGCTCGCGTAAGGCGAAAGCCAGCTGTTTGCCTTGTAGCTGACGCAGTTTGGGCAGGCAGGATGGATCCAGCGCTATCGCTTTGCGGCTGAGCCGCTCTGCCACCGCACACAGCAATTGTGGCAATAACGGCAACATCAGAATTTATAGCCCCGATGTAAGGCAACAATACCACCGGTCAGATTATGGTAACTGACTTCCTGGAAGCCGGCGTCCTGCATCATCTGCTTTAAGGTTTCCTGATCCGGGTGCATCCGGATTGACTCGGCCAGATACTGGTAGCTTTCTTTATCATTGGCGATCAACTGGCCCATAAAAGGCAGAATGCGGAACGAGTAGAGGTCGTAAGCTTTACTGAGTAATTCGCTTTCTGGCTTGGAGAACTCCAGTACCAGCAGGCGGCCACCGGGTTTAAGCACCCGGAACATTGAGCGCAGTGCCGCATCTTTATCGGTGACATTGCGTAAACCAAAGCCAATAGAGACAATATCGAAGCTGTTGTCGGCAAAGGGCAGGGCTTCAGCGTTGGCTTGCACAAACTCGATATTATTTACCAGCCCCAGGTCACGCAGTTTATCGCGGCCGACATTTAGCATTGACTCATTAATATCGGCCAGTACCACTTTGCCGCTTGGACCAACCCGTTTGGAGAATAAGGCAGTAATATCGCCGGTACCCCCGGCCAGATCCAGTACCTGTTGCCCGGCCCGCACGCCGCTGCAGTCGATAGTAAAACGTTTCCACAGCCGGTGAATGCCCATCGACATCACGTCATTCATAATGTCGTACTTGGCGGCGACCGAGTGAAAGACATCGGCGACCATCGCAACTTTCTGCTCTTTAGGTACAGATTTAAAGCCAAAATGCGTGGTGTTATTGGTAGGTTCGGACATAACAAAGCCTGCTTGGGAACATTAGGCCGCTAGTGTAAAAGATTACGCCGGCCGAGCCAACAACCAGAGGGGATCCCGTTAAAAAATATGCAACACGCCCGTCAGACAGCGGCCAGCATGGCCTCGTTGGCAACCTGATTGCGGCCACGTTGTTTTGCCAGCTGTAACACGTTATTGGTGCGCGATAAAAACTGATACCAGTTTTCCGATGCCTGATACAGTGCCACACCCAGTGAGATAGTGATTTTCGGTAAGCTTTTCTTATCCCGGGCGGAGACAAAACGCAGTTTCTCAACGCCTTTGCGGACTTGTTCGGCAATTTCGGCGGCGGTTCTCAGGTCTACATCGGGTAGCAGCAGTAAAAACTCTTCCCCGCCAGAGCGCACCGGCATACCACTTTCCTGTACATAGCTGCGCACTTTTTTCGCCACCTTGGACAAAATAATATCGCCAATGGTGGCGCCATAATCCTGATTAAAACGGGCAAAGTGATCCAAATCTACCGCAATAGCCGCGATGCGTCGGTCAGGTTGTTCGCTTAACCACAGCTCAACCTGATTTTGCATCGCCACCCTGTTATACAAGCCAGTCAGGGGATCTTGCAGTCGTTGCTGTTTTAGTTGTTCCAGCTCATCACGCAGCTGATGGCTTTGCTGGTTTGCCGCCACCAGTTGCTGATTCAATTGTTGCTGCTGTTTACGGTAGGCGAGGGTGACTTGTTTCAATTCGGCCAGCGCCGGAGGCATCGGCTGGGCATCTTGCTCCAGCTTAAAGGCGGTATGATCCAATTGGTCGATAAAGTTTTCGGTGGCTTCAGCGGCGAGGTCAGTGTAACCGGAAAGCCGGCTGACCATACCTGATACATCCTGCAACAGTTGCTCCTGTTGCTGATGTTCCGGCATTAAATAGCGGTTGTACAGCTCCGCCATAATAAAGTCGTCAAACTCGGCCTTAGCTGCCAGTTTCTGTTCTATCGCCTGACACAGTTCAGCGTTATTCCCACTGATGTATTCGTAGGCAACAGTGTAATTGGTCGGATGCGCGGCAAGCTGGTTATGGCGCAAAAAGGCACCTACCTGCGTTGCTTTGTCCAAAGCTTGCTGCATCGTGTCCTTGTACTTCATGGCAGGGATCAGGGCTCCATCAGCGCAATCTTATTATTCTTTCAAACCTATAGTACGTGATAAAAGATTACAGGCAATATCTTTTACAGATAATTTAGTGATTGTATTGAAATTCGCAGTGCGCCGGAGTTCAGATTGCCGAAAATAGCGATAAAGTGCCGGTTTAATCGGTTCCGTGCTCTGCTTTTTTGCGGTCAGACAGGTACAATCAAGGAAAGAAAATCAAAATAACAGGGAATCACTGATGCAAATACGAGCAAAACCCCTCAGTCTGATTGCTGCGATACTGCTGTTGGCAGGCTGTGCCAGTAAGACTCCGGACGCTGTGGCGCCGGGCTTTAGCCAACTGGCTGAGCAGATTTGGCAGGCTGAAACCGCCCTGCGTACGCCAGCACCGGGTACCTTAACCGATATGTCGCCGGCAGCACTGGCTGCACGGCAACAACAACGGCTGGCATTGCAGCAGCAGTTACAGGCGGTTGACCTGACGCGGCTGAGCGAACAGGATAAGATTAATCACGCCATTCTGAGTTATCGGCTGGCGGATGAGATCGATCAGTATCAATTTAATGCGCATTTGATGCCATTGACCTCTGAATCGGGCTTTCATACCTCGCTGGCGTTTAGTTTTCAGCGCTCTGCTTTACGGCAAGTCGATGATTACCAGCAATATTTACAACGGTTGGCCGCGATTCCCGGTTATATGGCGCAACAGATCGCGCTGATGCAGCAGGGCCTGGACCAAGGTATTACCCAGCCGGCGGTAGTGCTGGCGGGTTTTGAGCAAAGTATCAGTTCCTATATTGCCCTGCCTGAGCAAAGCGTGTTTTTTCAGCCGCTACAGCGCAAATCAGACCTGATCAGTGAGCAGGAATGGCAAAGCTTCCGGCAGCAGGCCCTCGGCATAATTGAGACGGCGGTGAATCCGGCGTTTCAGGGCTTCTACGATTTTATGGTGCAGCAATACTTACCGGGCGCACGCCAGGATATTGCTGCCAGCACCTTGCCAAATGGCGCGGCGTTCTACCAAAATCGCTTGGAGCACTACACCACGCTACAGATGACGCCGCAGCAGGTACACGACATTGGTCTGGCGGAAGTGGCGCGGATCCGTGCTGAGATGCAGCAGGTAATTGATAGTCTTGGCTTTACCGGCAGCTTTGCCGATTTTGTGCAGTTCTTGCGCGAAGATCCGCAATTCTACCCGCAATCAGCCGATGAGCTGCTGCGTTATGCCGCCTGGTTGTCGAAGCGGGCCGATGCCCAGTTACCGCGCTTCTTTAAACTATTACCACGCACGCCTTATGGCGTGGTAGAAGTGCCGGCAGAAATTGCTCCCAAATATACGACTGGCCGCTACTCCGGTGCTGCCCGTGACGATCAGGCGGGTTACTACTGGGTGAATACCTATGCCCTGAACCGGCGACCACTGTATGAAATGGAAGCTCTGACACTGCATGAGGCGGTACCCGGCCACCACTTACAGATCTCCCTGGCGCGGGAGCAAGGCGATTTACCGGACTATCGACGTACCTTCTACACCTCAGCCTTTGGCGAGGGCTGGGGTTTGTATGCCGAGTATCTGGGGCTGGAAATGGGCTTTTATCAGGACCCATACAGTAATTTTGGCCGTCTGACTTATGAGATGTGGCGTGCTGCGCGGCTGGTCGTAGATACCGGCATGCATAGTCTGGGTTGGAGCCGGCAGCAAGCGATCGACTTTTTGGCCGAAAATACCGCCTTATCAATGCACAATGTGCAAACGGAAATTGATCGCTATATCAGCTGGCCGGCACAGGCGCTGTCGTACAAGCTGGGTGAGTTGACCATTCGCCGGTTGCGGCAACAGGCGGAACAGCAACTGGGGGATAAATTTGATATCCGAGCTTTCCATCAGGTCGTGCTGGGTAATGGCAGTGTACCGCTGGCGGTGTTGGAACAGCAGGTACAAAATTATATCCAGCAGCAACTCAGCGGCTCCTAACAGGACATAAAAAGAGAACGCCGGCTAAGCCGGCGTTGTCATCTATCTCTATCTGGAAAACTGAATCAGTATCAGAAATTAATATCTAACCCCGAAGGACAATATCAGGGGCAGTATCAATCTGGCCTTCCTGGTCAATCGCCGCCAGCTTACCGTCAAAATCCAGTACCGCAAGCTTGCCATACGGTAAATGACGGACAAATTGTAGCTGGTAGCCATAACGCTGCAATTCAGCGACCGAGAATTTCTGCGCTAAACTTAACTGATCCCAAAAATAATTAAGGTCCTTTTCCGTCTGGCGCCTTTCCTGTACCTGTATAGCTAGCATAACGGGCTCCAAAACACAGGATTAAGTGAGGGACTATTGTAACGCTAATAGATCCCGCCATTGTTGTATCGTAACTGGCATCACTGACAATCTGCTGCCTTTTTGTGCAACAGGCAACTCAGCCATCTTAGCCGAGCTTTTAATTTTGTCCAGTGTTATTAGTCTGGGTAATTTGTTTACAAAACGCAAATCGACGGCGACCCAACGCGGTTGCTGCGGCGAGCTTTTCGCATCGTAATAAGGGCTACGGGGGTCAAATTGACTGGGATCAGCATAAGCTGCTCTGACCACTTCCGCAATTCCGGCCACACCAATGTCTTTGCAACTGGAATGGTAGATCAACACCTGATCGCCGACCACGACACCATCGCGCAGAAAGTTTCGCGCCTGATAATTGCGCACACCTTCCCAAACAATAGGGGTTGTCGGTGCGCGCGCAAAATCGTCAATACTGCATTCGCTGGGTTCAGTTTTAAATAACCAATAGTTCATTTTGCCAGGCTCCGGTAATTACGGCAGAATAACCCCTCTTGCTAGCGGAAAAGGTTACCGTATGAGTCAGGTACTTGCGAATTTATTATCACTGCTGAAACTTGAGACCATAGAGTTGGGCTTATACCGCGGCCAAAGTCAGGATCTGGGGTTTAAGGCGGTGTTCGGTGGTCAGGTGATGGGCCAGGCGCTATCGGCAGCCAAAGAAACGCTGCCCGAAGAGCGTAAATTACATTCGTTCCATTCGTATTTCTTACGCCCGGGTGATGCCAGCAAGCCGATTGTCTATGAAGTTGACAATATCCGTGATGGCAAAAGCTTTAGTACCCGCCGGGTCAGTGCCATTCAGTATGGTAAACCGATCTTCTATATGACGGCGTCATTCCAGGATGAGGAGCTGGGCTTTGAACATCAGCTCAACATGCCACAGGTACCGGGCCCGGATCAGCTGGTATCGGATCTCGATTTCTACCAACAGCATGCGGCGCAAATTCCGGAAAAGTTACGCAGTAAGTTTATCTGCGAAAAACCGATCGAAATGCGGCCGGTGGATTTTCAAAATCCGTTTTCGCCGGTGGTCAGTGCGCCAAAGCGTTATGTCTGGTTTAAAGCCAATGGCAGCATGCCAGATGATCTGCGGGTGCATAAATATCTGCTGGCCTATGCATCAGACTTTAACTTTCTGCCTACTGCTTTGCAGCCGCATGGTCGTTCTTTTATGGCGAAAAATATGCAGGTCGCCACTATCGACCATGCCATGTGGTTTCATCAGGATTTTCGTTTTGATGATTGGTTGCTCTACGCTGTGGATAGCCCGGCCGCATCCGGCGGCCGGGGTTTAGTGCAAGGCCAGTTTTTTACCCGCGATGGTAAACTGGTGGCGACCACTATCCAGCAAGGGGTGATCCGCGAGTATCAGGAGCCGGGTTGAGTGGTTGCGGCCTCCGGCATAATGCTGTGAATACTCTGTAACACTTCGCTACGCAACAGCAAGTTAACGGTAGCCGCCAGCCGCGACAAGGCTGGCGTTGCCTGTAACCGGTTGTCCTGATCTGACTGACAGTAACCCTCCAGTTTTAATGCCTGGCTTAAGCCGGCAAACAGATTCTTGTCGTAGTATTCCGGCGCATTGATGCCATGCAAGGTTAGTAAACGTTGCGCCAGCTGATGGCTTTGCTGCTCCAGCTCCGGGCGCGGCAGCGGGCCATGCGCCCGCAGCAGGTTAAAGACCATGGCATAGCGCTGCAGCGTATGTTCGGCATTGTGCGCCAGTAAATCTAACATCATATATTCGCGGCTGTGCTGCGGTGGTGCCAGATAATCTTCGCCGTCCTGTATTAATAACCCCTGCGCCTGCAGTTGTTGCACCAGTTGCCTGATATAGTGCTGCAGTGAGGGCACCTGCAAAAATAGCTCATGTTTTAACAGGCTATACAGTTGTTCGGCCAGGCTTTGCAATTCAGTCAAACTGAGTCGCTGTTGTCTGAGCACAGCTGAAGCCAGAATGGCCGGCAGGATAAACAGATGCAGAATATTATTCCGGTAATAACTCATCAGTACCGCTTGCTGCGGGCTTAGACTGACCAGTTCACCGAAACTGTCTGCCGTCAGCATGATTTTTTGCATCTTGGCCGCATGCTCCAGCATTTGCTCGGCACTTTGTTCTGGCAGGCTGACATTAGCATGATAGGGTGCTGCTTGCTGCAGCGTCAGATAGGCTTGCAGCTGTTGCACCAGCTCTTGCCGGGTCAGGCTATGCTTATCGCTGGCCAGCAAACAGAGGGCAATCAGGTTAATGCTGTTCAATGCCGCCGCCTGATTGATATGCCGCATAATCTGCTCGGACAACTTGCCGGTCACCGGATTTAACCACTGCGGTTTAGGTGCTTCCAGTGGGTTAATTTCACTTTTCCACGCTGGCACTTGCTGGCTCAGATACTGGTTCAGTGAAATCGGCTCGCCAAAGTTGACATAGCCATAGCCATAATCGCGCAGATTACGGATTGCCTTCAGTACGCCAAACACCGATTCTTTTTGCTTACCTGAGCCCTGCAGTTCGCTAAGGTAGGTATTGACCTCCATCACATGCTCGTAACCCAGATACACCGGTACCAGCGTGACCGGGCGATCGATACCGCGTAGCATCGACTGTACTGTCATCGCCAGCATGCCGGTTTTGGGCTGCAACAGCCGGCCGGTGCGGCTGCGACCGCCTTCAGTGTAATACTTGACGGCATAACCTTTGATAAACAACAAACTCAGGTATTCACGGAATACGGCTGAGTACAGCTTGTTGCCACTAAAGCTGCGTCGGATAAAGAAAGCGCCACCGCGGCGGAAAATGGTACCGGCTGGCCAGAAGTTCAGATTAATACCGGCCGCAATATGCGGCGGCACCAGGCCCTGATGATAGATGATGTAGCTAAGTAATAAGTAATCCATATGGCTGCGGTGACAGGGGACATAGACAATTTCGTGCCCTTTTTGTGCCAGCTCGCGCAGCTGATCGGCATTTTTTACCTTGATACCGTAGTAGAGTTTTTGCCATAACCAGCTAAGGATACGGTCGCCAAAGCGCAGTGTCGAGGTGCGGTAGTCTGCGGCAATTTCCTGCAATAACTTGCGGGCTTCCTGCTGGGCCGCCTGATAACTGATGCGTTTAGTCTCGGCCTCGTCGGCAATGGCCTTTTTCAGCGCCGGTGAAGCCAATAACGCATTAAATAACTGATTACGTTGCATCAGTTTGGGCCCGGTTGCCGCCAGCCGTTGCCGGTAAAAGTGGATCCGCGACATCCGTAACAGTTTACGCGCCGTTTCCGGTGCGGAACCAAACTGGGCCGCCATTTGTTGCAGATCCACGGGTTTACTCAGTCGCACCAGCGTATGGCGTCCGGAAATTAGCACAATAAGTAATTTTGCCAGCCAGTTTGGTGAGTGTGCTTCGCCAATCAGCCATTTAATGCTGTTCTCTTTACCCGGTGCCCGGCCCCATAAAATGGCAGCCGGCATTAACTGCGCTCTTAGCTCAGGCTGTGCCAGATGGGCGGCTAACAATTGCTGGCCTTGTTGCAGGGCCCGGGTTTTGCCACGCCCGCCGATCAGCCGGTGTGGTTGCTCCAGAAACAGGGTTCGTGGTAATAGCTGTGACCCTAATTGCACCTTCGATAGCGGATCAGGTAATTGTAACTGCTGACATACCCGGCGTAAGGTTGCCAAATCGCTGGCGGACTCAGTATGGCAGATATACAGCAAGGGCCGTCCGGGCTCGACTCCAAGCGCATGCAGAGGATTATCGGGCACAATTTTATATTTCACCAACAGCCGGATGGGCCATCGTAACAGTTTGGTAAACAGCTTAAAGCCTGACAACATAACCTTACTGACCTGAAAAAAATGGGCGCTAAGAATAGCATAGCTGATCATAGCAGCAAGTTTTGTTCGCGCTGAAAACTTGGCAAGGCCAGAAAGACTGTATATACTCACAGTAAATACTGTATGGGTAGCCAGCATGAACAGACCTCTTACTCCACGACAGGCAGAAATTCTGCAGCTGATTAAGGATTATCAACAGGAAACCGGTATGCCGCCGACGCGGGCAGAAATTGCCGTGCGGCTGGGCTTTAAGTCAGCTAACGCAGCGGAAGAACATTTAAAAGCTCTGGCCAAGAAAGGTGTGATCGCGATGTTACCCGGCACCTCTCGTGGGATCCGTTTACTGGAAGAGGACGCGCCCCCGGAGCAACTGGGTTTGCCATTAATTGGTAAAGTCGCCGCCGGTCAGCCGATCCTGGCAGCAGAGCATGTCCAGGATCATTACCAGATCGATGCCAACCTGTTTAAACCGCATGCTGATTTCTTATTGCGGGTGCAAGGTATGAGTATGCAGGATATCGGTATTCTGGATGGCGACTTACTGGCCGTGCACAAAACCCAGCAGGCGCAGCCAGGTCAGGTCATCGTCGCGCGGGTCGATGATGAAGTCACGGTAAAACGCTTTCAGCGCGATGGCCATCAGGTATTGCTGTTACCGGAAAATCCGGATTTTGAGGTGATAAAAGTTGACTTGCGACAGCAATTTTTCGCCATAGAAGGCTTGGCAGTTGGGGTGATCCGTAACGGTAGCTGGTTATAATTTATAAAATTTCTCAATAGCTTATTTTTAAAAGTGCTGGTATGACCTGTTGGTTTTATCGGCACTTTTGCATTTTAGGGGTTTACATAATCTTCATCCTGGATAATTCTTAGACGGTAGCCGGCGAAAAAATAACAACAGGTGTGCCGCTACTGATTTCAGCGCTAGCCTCGAAATCAACCCAAGAACAATAACAATAATAAATTGCGAAACTTATATCCCCGAATCTTTAAGGATGAAGGGTATAGCACATAGATTCGGTTGGGTGGGTAGTAAAAAAACCGTGTAGTTCTGTGTACTTGGTTTCTGCAATTTGCTTTGCAAATGACAGAGGAGAAGTACAGTGACAAACGCGCGTTGTCTGCTTTGGTCGCTGCCGACCCTGCTTTTTGCCGCATCGGCAAATGCATCAACATCCATGCCTTTAAATATGACCCGGGGCGTTACGGAAATTAGTCAGCAGGTTTATCAACTGCATATGACAATTTTCTGGATTTGTTGCGTTATCGGTGCAGTGGTGTTTGGGATCATGTTCTGGTCCATCATTCGCCACCGCAAAGCGCGGGGAGTGCAGCCGGCTCAGTTTCACGAAAGCACTAAGGTTGAAATTCTGTGGACCGCCATTCCGGTGGTGATTCTGATTGGTATGGCAATACCTGCCACCAAAACCTTAATCGCGATGGAAGATACCTCGGCTGCAGATGTCACCGTATTAGTGACGGGCTCGCAGTGGAAGTGGCATTACAAATATCTTGATCATGAGATCGAATATTTCTCCCTGTTGGCTACCCCACGTGAGCAAATTGCTAACAAGCTGGCCAAAGGCGAGAACTATCTGCTGGAAGTTGACCGGCCGCTGGTGATCCCCACCGGTAAAAAAGTTCGCTTTCTGATGACCTCTGACGACGTGATTCACTCCTGGTGGGTGCCCGCCTTCGCCGTTAAAAAAGATGCTAACCCCGGCTTTATTAATGAAGCCTGGACCCGGGTTGATGAGCCTGGCATTTATCGTGGTCAGTGTGCTGAGCTCTGCGGTAAAGATCATGGCTTTATGCCAGTAGTAGTGATTGCGAAAGAGCCTGCGGATTACCAGGCCTGGGTGGTACAGGAAGAAGCCCGTATTGCCGCAGCAAAGGCAGCAGAGCGTGAATTACTGGCGATGAATATGGACATGGCAGAACTGATGGCTACCGGTGAACGGGTGTATCAGGGCTGGTGTGTTGCCTGTCATCAGGCCAGCGGTAACGGTTTACCCGGCATCTTCCCGGCGATCCGCGGCAGTCAGCTGGTGCTGAATGACCGGCGCGCCCATATCGATATTATCGTCAATGGTAAACCTGGTACGGCGATGCAGGCCTTTGGCCGGCAGCTCAGCCTGAAAGAACTGGCCGCGGTCATTACCTATACCCGCAATGCCTTTGATAATAATACCGGTGATGCCGTGCAGGCTGCGGATGTTTACGCTGTGCAGCAGGGTAAGGGAGAGTAAGCGATGTCAGCTATTACACATGAACACGAGCATGACCATGATCATGACCATAAGCCAACCGGGATAAAACGCTGGCTGTTTACTACTAACCATAAAGATATCGGTACCATGTATCTGGTGTTTGCTTTAGTGATGTTCTTTATCGGTGGCAGCATGGCGATGGTGATCCGGTTGGAACTGTTCCAACCCGGCATGCAGTTTGTTGAGCCGCAATTTTTTAATCAGATGACCACAGTACATGGTCTGATTATGGTGTTTGGGGCGGTGATGCCAGCCTTTACCGGCTTGGCGAACTGGATGATCCCGATGATGATTGGCGCCCCGGATATGGCGTTGCCCCGAATGAATAACTGGAGCTTCTGGATCCTGCCGTTTGCGTTTCTGATCCTGTTGCTGAGTTTGTTTATGCCGGGTGGTGGTCCGGATTTCGGCTGGACCTTCTATGCCCCGCTATCCACTACCTACAGTAATGACAGCACGGCGCTCTTCGTGTTTTCGGTACACATTATGGGGATTTCCTCAATTATGGGTGCCATCAACGTGATCGTCACCATCTGGAATATGCGGGCGCCCGGGATGACCTGGATGAAGATGCCGCTGTTCGTCTGGACCTGGTTTATCACCGCTTTCCTGCTGATTATGGTGATGCCGGTACTGGCGGGCGCTGTTACTATGGTATTGACGGATAAGTATTTTGGCACCAGCTTCTTTGATGCGGCCGGTGGCGGCGATCCGGTATTGTTCCAGCATATTTTCTGGTTCTTCGGTCACCCGGAAGTTTACATTATGATCCTGCCGGCATTTGGTATTGTGTCGGCTATCATACCGACCTTTGCCCGCAAGCCGTTGTTTGGTTATGCCTCTATGGTTTATGCCACCGCCAGTATCGCAGTCTTATCGTTCCTGGTTTGGGCGCACCATATGTTTACCACCGGTATGCCGGTATTTGCCACGCTGTTCTTTATGTATTGCACCATGCTTATTGCCGTGCCGACCGGCGTGAAGGTGTTTAACTGGGTCGCAACCATGTGGCGTGGTGCCATGACCTTTGAAGTCCCGATGATGTTTGCACTGGCCTTTATCGTACTCTTCACCATCGGTGGTTTTTCCGGTTTGATGCTGGCTATTACGCCGGCGGACTTCCAGTATCACGATACCTACTTTGTAGTGGCGCATTTCCACTATGTACTGGTATCCGGCGCGGTGTTCTCCATTATTGCCGCTGCCTACTACTGGCTACCGAAATGGACCGGCTATATGTACGACGAAAGATTAGGTCAGCTGCATTTCTGGTGTTCGCTGATCTCGGTCAATCTGTTGTTTTTCCCAATGCACTTCGTTGGCCTGGCGGGTATGCCACGGCGGATCCCTGACTATGCGCTGCAATTTGCCGACTTCAATGCCTTTATCAGCGTGGGTGGCTTCCTGTTTGGCTTATCGCAGCTGATTTTTGTCTGGGTAATCGTCAAATGCGCCCGCGGCGGCGAAAAAGCGACCGCACAGGTATGGGAAGGCGCTGAAGGTCTGGAATGGCAGGTGCCGTCGCCGGCTCCTTACCATACCTTTGATACACCGCCGGAAGTGAAATAGGAGGCCCTATGCAGCTGCATCGGACTTTGGTAAGCAAACTGCTACTGGTAACGGTACTAATGTTTGGTTTTGGCTTTGCGCTGGTGCCACTTTACGACGTGTTCTGTGAAGTCACTGGCATCAATGGCAAAACCTCAAATGTACCGGCTACGGTACTGGCAGATGGTATTGATACCAGCCGTGAAGTGACCATTGAGTTTCTGGCCAGACCGAATAAAGACATGCCATGGATTTTTCAGCCGGAGATCCGCCGTTTGACGGTACATCCGGGTGAGGTGCATGTGATGAATTATCTGGCCGAAAATCCAACCGGCCGGATGATTGTCGGTCAGGCGGTGCCCTCAGTTTCGCCCGGACAGGCCGCTTTGTATCTGCATAAAATCGAATGTTTCTGCTTTACCCAACAACAACTGGCAGCTGGCAATAAGATGCTGATGCCAGTTCAGTTTTACGTTGATCCGGCTCTGCCTGCGCAGTTCAGCACTATTACGCTGAATTACACCCTGTACGATGTGACAGCTAACTGGCAGGGCAGTGCCGCTACTGAAAATCTTGGGGAATAAGATGAGTAAAACGTACGAAAAATATTATGTCCCGGCGCAAAGCCCCTGGCCGATCGTCGGTGCCGTGGCGTTATTTTGTATCGCCTTTGGCGCCGGTCACTATGTTATTGATATGAGTAAACAACAAACTGGCTTTGGTGGTTGGTTATTGTTACTGGGCTTAGCCATTCTGGTCTTTATGCTGGTTGGCTGGTTCCGCAATGTGATTGATGAGTCCATGTCTGGCTTGTATAGCAGCCAGATGGATCGTTCGTTCCGGCAGGGCATGAGCTGGTTTATTGTGTCGGAAGTGATGTTCTTTATGGCCTTTTTCGGTGCCTTGTTTTATGGCCGGGTCATTGCGATGGAATGGCTGGGAGGAGCAAGCAATAATGCCATGACCTTTGCCATCCTGTGGCCGGATTTTCAGCCGGTATGGCCACTGGTAAAAACACCGAGTGGTATAGAAACTCAGGCCATGCCAGCCTGGGGTTTGCCGGCGATTAATACGGCTATCCTGCTGATTTCCTCGGTCACACTGCACTTTGCCCATACCGGTCTGGAGCAGAATAAACGGGGTCAACTAAAGGGCATGCTGTTTGTTACCCTGTTGCTGGGGGTGATCTTCTTATGCCTGCAGGGCTACGAATATGTGCACGCCTATCGCGATCTGGGCTTGCGGCTTGATTCCGGCTTCTATGGCAATACCTTTTACCTGTTAACCGGTTTCCACGGCCTACATGTGACGCTGGGCGCCCTGATCCTGTTCTTTGTGTTTCTGCGGGTGCTGAAAGGACACTTTACGCCAGAAAAACACTTCGCGTTTCAGGCCGGAGCCTGGTACTGGCACTTTGTTGATGTGGTTTGGGTGTGCCTGTTCTTCTTTGTTTATGTGTTGTAACGCGGCCTAGTAAGGCCGCGGGTTGGGTGTGATCAGGCCGGTGGCAATCGCCAGCAGGATCAGGCCCAGGGCGATGGCAGAATACAGGACCCTGCGGCCGAGAAAGTGCGACATTGGCAGGGTACTCTCCTGTTGTCGCACCATTGCCACCCCGGCTCTGGCCAGATTAAACACGATAAAGATTAACAGTGCGCCGATAATGATTTTAATAAGCATAGCTACTCCGGAGTCTGACTGATGCAGTTTAAGTTGTTCGGTCAATTATTTACGGTTAACCGGGTCTGGTTATTAATTACTCTGACCGCTTTTGCCATTTTGATCAAGTTATCACATTGGCAATGGCAACGGGCAGCCGAAAAAACCGTGCAGTTACAGCAGATCGCCGCAGTGCAGCAGCAGGGACCAGTGAGCGGCCGGCAGCTGCTGGCGGGTTCTGCAACTGAACTGGATGGTGCTTTGCTTAGCGACACCGGCTATTGGGTTCCACCCTACATCTGGTTGCTGGATAATCAAATTCTGCACGGCAAGGTTGGCTACGATGTGATTATTCCGGTGCAATTTGCGGATAGCAGTACGCTGGTGCTGGTGAATCTGGGCTGGCTCGCTGCCGGCCACAACCGGCAATTGCTGCCCGAGCCGCAGATCCCGGCAGAAATCGCGATAGCGGCCCTGGTACGCAGCCGGCCGTCTAATGCACTATTGCTGGGGCAGAATCTGGAAGGCGACAGCTATCCGATGCGCATGCAGCAAATCGACTATGCCCTGCTGCAACAACAATTACCCTGGTCACTGTATCCGGCGGTGTTGTATCAGCAGCAGGAATCTGACTTTATCCCCCATTATCAGCCGGTGGTGATGCCGCCGGAAAAACACCGTGGTTATGCCTTGCAATGGTTTGGTCTGGCGATCGCGGTGCTGGCCGTCGGACTGGCGACCAGTTGGCAACGAGAGAAAAACTATGAACAAGAATAAATTTCTGCTGTTGTTTATCCTGTGCTGTGCCCTGCCACTGTTGCTGGCGAAGCTGGTGCTGGAATTAGGTTGGTTCAACCCGGGCAGCTCCAGTCGTGGTGACTGGTTAAGCCAGGAAGTTTACCTGTTGCCTGACGCCGGTAAGGTGCCCAAGCACTGGCGTATCGTGGTCGTCGCTGAGCAATGTGCTACTCCCTGCCAGCAGGCGCTGCATACCGTTAAGCAGTTATATATTGGTTTGGGCCGCAAGCAAAACCAGGTGCAGCCGGTGCTGCTGGGGCAGGCCAGTCTGACCGATTATCCGATGTTTACCCAGGCCGAGACCCCGGCCGCCCTGAGTGCCGACTTACAGCAACATATTGTGTTGGTTGATCAACGTGGTCTGGCGCTTCTGAAGTATCCGCTACCGGCCCAGGCCGAACAGATGGCCGCTACGGCGAAAGCGATTCGTGCCGATTTAATGAAGTTAATGAACTACGACAGGACCAGCGTATGAGCCTACAAAAAAAATTAATCACGCTGACGTTAGTCTGGACCATGCTGGTGATTATTCTGGGTGCCTACACCCGCTTAACCGATGCCGGCCTCGGTTGTCCGGACTGGCCCGGTTGTTATGGCTTTTTAAAGGTGCCGCACAAACCAGAAAAAATGCAACTGGCGGCAGAACGCTTTCCGGAGCGGCCGTTGGAACATGCCAAAGCCTGGAATGAAATGATCCACCGCTATCTGGCCGGTACGCTTGGCCTGTTGATCGCAGCACTGGCAGTAATGCACTGGCGGCGGCAACAAACGGAGCGCAGTTTACCGGCCGCCCTGCTGCTGATTGTGATCTTTCAGGCTACGCTCGGCGCCTGGACGGTGACGATGGGCCTGTTGCCGATAGTGGTGCTGGCGCATCTGATGTTTGGTTTTACGCTCTTTAGTTTGTTGGCCGTTTACTGGTTAAAGCAGCAGCCGGCCTGGCGTAGTCGGGATACCGGGCTCAGGCCATTATTACCGCTGGCGCTGTTAAGTTTAGTGGTGGTCTGTTTGCAGATCGCGCTGGGTGGCTGGACCGCAGCGAACTACGCCGCCTTGGCCTGCATCGAATTGCCGTTCTGTGAAGCCGGTTGGAGTAGCCGGCTGGCCTTTGCGGAAGCCTTCGATTTGCACCTGGGCCATGATGACTACGAATACGGCGTGATGTCGCAGGATGCGCGTGCCACTATTCATGTTTTACATCGCTTGGGTGCTGTAGTCACCACCCTTATTGTCGCGACCTTTGCCTGGCGCCTGTATCGTCAGGCCAGTGAAGTATTGATGCGCAGGTTTGCGCTGGCCCTGGCTGCGGTATTGGCCGTGCAGTTGACGCTGGGCTTACTGAATATTGTCTTGCACTTACCACTGCTAAATGCCGTGGCGCATAATTTTGTCGGAGCGAATTTACTGATGTTGTCAGTGCTGATTTGCTACCAGATCGCATACCCCAAACCGCAGGAGGCTTAAGATGGCAACGGCAATTATCAGTGGCTCAAGTAGCCGGCGCTGGCGCGACTATCTGGAGTTGACTAAACCCAAGGTGGTAGCGCTGCTGGTGTTGACCGCCTGGGTCGGAATGGTGCTGGCCAGCAATAGCCTGGCGCCCTGGTGGCTGTTGTTAAGTGCGACCCTGGGCATAGGTTTGTTATCGGCGGCGGCGGCGGCACTGAATCATGTTGTGGATCAACGTATTGACGCCAAAATGGCGCGCACTCACAGCCGGCCGGTTGCCCGCGGACGGATCAGCAGCAAGCAGGCGATCGTCTTTGCCTGTAGCCTGGCGGCCGCAGGTTTTGCCCTGCTTTATCTGGCGGTGAACCCGCTCACTGCCTGGCTGACGCTGTTAAGTTTGTTTGGTTATGCGGTGGTGTACACCATGTTTCTCAAGCGGGCAACACCGCAGAATATCGTGATCGGTGGCTTAGCCGGCGCTATGCCGCCGTTACTGGGCTGGACGGCGGTAACCGGTGAGGTGCATGGCTATGCGCTGCTATTGGTGATGATTATCTTTACCTGGACGCCGCCGCATTTTTGGGCCCTGGCGATTCACCGCCGCGATGACTATGCCCGGGTGAATATGCCGATGTTGCCGGTAACCCACGGTATCGACTTTACCAAGAGCGCTATCCTGCTTTATACCCTGTTGTTATGTCTGGTGTGCTTGCTGCCTTATATTGTCGGGATGACCGGTGCTATTTATCTGGTTGGCAGCACCTTGCTGAATCTGCGCTTTTTACAATATGCGTGGAAGTTGAAGTTTGCTGCCGGCTCTGACACCGCGATGGCGACTTTTAAGTTCTCGATCGTGCATTTAATGGTACTCTTCCTGTTATTGTTAGTAGACCATTACTTTAAGGTGTTAGCGCTTTATGTTTCGTAATCTGACTTACTTACTGCTGGCGATTGCTGCCGTGGTGGCCGGTGGCCTCAGTTATAAGCTATGGCAGCAGCCGGCTGAGCCAAAATCTGCGCTGGTATATCCGCAGGCGCGCAATCTGCAGGAGTTTCAGTTAGTCGATCAGCATGGTCAGCCTACCGGTCGTGAGCAGCTGTATCAGCAATGGACGCTGGCTTTTGTCGGCTATACCTATTGCCCGGATATCTGTCCTTTGACGTTGGCCAAGCTGGCCGGGGTGCAACCGGAATTGGCTGCTATGGTGAAGGAGCCGCTGAAAGTCTGGTTTATTTCGGTTGATCCGCAGCGCGACAGCGTGGAGCAGCTCAATAATTATGTAAACTACTTTCAGCAACCGGCAGTGCTGGGGCTGACCGCCGGCCATGATCAGCTGTTTCCCTTTGTGCGGCAGCTGGGCCTGATGTATGCACTGAACAGCAATGCAGAGGGAAATTATCTGGTCGACCACAGCGCTTCAGTGGTGCTGATTAATCCGCAGGGGCAGCTGGTAGCGATGTTTAAACCTGAAATGGCAATTGGCCAGGTGCCGGTCATTGATACCGAACAGCTACTGGCCGATTTTCCGTTGGTGCTGGCAAAGTTGGGTTATTAATTTAGCCACGGCTGCGAGTACCAGTAAAAATAGCCTTTTTTACTCAGCGACGGCGCGGTGCAGTTGTAGCGGCTGCGCCCGCGATTTACTGGCTTACTGGCCCTGACTTCAAAGGTATTGTCATCTAACCAGGTTGGCTCCAGGACCTCAGAGCCGGCAAAGCAGCGCAGCTGCTGTTTACGGAAATCTTCAATCTTCAGTTGCAGGCGTAAGGTTGGCGGATTGCTACTAATCACCTGGTCGGCAGACAGATAGCCGGTGATTGGAAAGGCCAAAGTTCGTAACTTTTGCCCCAGATCTTTCAAATCCGCATACTGACCGGCCGCAGGATAACGGGGGATGCGGGTGAGTTTGGTCAGCGGCCCGATGGCACCGGATTGTTGACCAATGCCGATAAAGCCCAGTTCCGTTACCAGTTGTTCCAGCGGGGCGCTAAATTCACCATAGGGGTAGGCCAGCCACTGATGACTCTGACCGGTTTCTTCCTTGATCCGCCGCTCGGCATCCAGAATAGTCTGGCGCATCCGTTTTAACCAGTCGGCTTCAGATTCGCCCTTTTCCGGTCTGGCCATATGCTCATGCCACATGGCGTGGTTGGCAACCAGAACGCCATCGTCTGACATTTGTTTAATTTGTTGCCAGCTCATTACCGGACCGGTGCGTTTATCAATATCTCCCGGGCTGATAAAGATGGTGTAGGGATAGCCGAATTCCTGCAGGATCGGGTGCGCAGTGGTGTAATTATTTTCATAGCTATCATCAAAGGTGATCACTACCGCGTTATCGGCAATGGGCTTGCCGCTTTTTAGCTGGTCTATCAGTACGTCGAGGCCGATGACCTGAAAATTATTATCACGCAGATACTGCAGATGGCCGCGAAATTCAGCGGGGGTGACAGAGCTGACTCTGGGGGTATCCTCGGCAACATGGTGATAGATCAGCATCACAGCCGCAGAGGCGGGCAAACTCAGGCTTAATAAACAGCAAAACAGCAAAGCGCGCATAACAGCACTCCAAACACCACTCCAAAAAAACCGAAGACGGCCAGAAAGGCGGCTGTCGGCTGCGCCCAAAGGCCGCCGACCAGTCCGAGAGCATGTTATAGCATAAAAAGCGCTGGCTTTTTAGTAGTAAGAGTGCTCGCCACGTTGATGCTCAGTGATATCTTTCACACCGGCCAACTCACCACTAAAGCGATTTAACAGCTCTTTTTCAATCCCTTCTTTTAGGGTCAGGTCAACCTGGGAGCAACCATTACAACCGCCGCCAAACTGCAGTACTGCAACACCTGACTCGGTAATTTCCATCACGCTGACCCGGCCACCATGGTTAGCCAGTTGCGGGTTGATCTCGCTGTCAATCACATATTGCACCCGCTCCATCAACGGGGCATTGTCACTCACCTTGCGTACTTTGGCATTCGGCGCTTTTAGGGTCAGCTGTGAACCCATCTGATCGGTGACAAAATCGATTTCAGCGTCCACTAAAAACGGCTTACTTTCTTCATCAACGATGGCATCAAAGCCGTTAAAAGGTAAGCGGATATCGGTGTCTTCTACCGCATCAGCCGGGCAGTAAGATACGCCACATTCCGCCTGGGCCGTGCCCGGATTGACCACGAACACCCGGATATGAGTGCCGGCCGCTTGCTTCTCCAGCAATTTGGCAAAGTGTGCCTGAGCCTGTTCTGAAATCGTAATCATCGTAGTACCTGACTAAATTACTAGGTTATGTAGCTATCATACTCTTCCTACCTGTCTGATGCCAGCCCTGCTTGAGTTTTGTGGCAGTTTCTGGCTAACTTAGCCGCGAGTCTGGGGAGACAATAATGAAAAAAATGTTAGGCATCATCCTGCTCTGCAGTATCTGGCAGGTGCAGGCAAGTTATTTTGACGAGCCGGTGGCGACTGAGGTACCGGCACCCGAGCAGGTGCTCGGATTTCCGGTGGGCGAATGGCATGCCAGGCATGACCAGATCCAGCGTTATTTCGAGGTGCTCGCTGCCCAGTCACCGCGGGCCGAGCTGGAAGTGATTGGCAGCAGTCATGAGCAAAGGCCATTACTGCAGCTGGTGGTGTCGGCGCCGGAAAATCTGGCGCGGTTAGAACAAATCCGCAGCCAGCATCTGGCACAGGTGCGGGGCAGCCGGGCGGTAAGTGATGACAGCCCGGTGATTATCTGGTTGGGTTACGGCGTGCACGGTAATGAACCCAGTGCCGCTAATGCAGCGCTGGTACTGGCACACTATCTGGCCGCCAGTAACAGCCCGGAAGTACAGCAGTGGCTGCGTCAGGCGGTGATCCTGATCCAGCCGAGTATGAATCCGGACGGACACGATCGCTTTGCGTTGTGGGCCAATATGCACCGCGGCAAAACACCGGTGGCCGATCCGCAACATCGTGAACATATTGAGCCCTGGCCGAATGGTCGGCCCAATCATTACTGGTTTGATTTAAACCGTGACTGGTTGCTGCTGCAACATCCGGAAAGTCAGGCGCGGATCGCGCAGTTTCATAAATGGCAGCCGAATGTGGTCGGCGACTTCCATGAAATGGGCACTAACTCCAGCTATTTCTTTCAGCCAGGGATCCCCAGCCGTAACTATCCGCTGACCCCGGAGCGCAATTTTGAATTGACCCGGATCCTGGCCGGCTTTCATGCTCAGGCCTTTGACCAGCGCGGCCAGCTATATTACACCGAAGAAAGTTTTGATGATTTCTATGTCGGCAAAGGCTCTACCTATCCGGATGTTACCGGCAGTGTTGGTATCTTGTTCGAGCAGGCCAGCAGCCGCGGTCATGCCCAGGAGTCGATCAATGGCCTGCTAACCTTTGCCGCAACGATCAAAAACCAGTTTGATGCGTCGCTGTCTACTATCCGTGGTAGTGTCGCTAACCGGCAGGCGTTACTCAGTTATCAACAAGAATTCTTTCAATCTGCGGCGCAACAGGCGCGCGCCGAGCGGACTAAGGGCTATATTCTGACTGAGAGCCAGGATCGCAGCCGGTTGGAGGCGCTGTTACAACTGCTGAGTCAGCATCAGATTGCGGTCTATCCGCTAACGGCCGACTGGCAATACGAACAAAGCACTTTCCGCGCCGGTCAGAGTTACTATGTGCCGCTGCAGCAAACACAATACCGGCTGTTAAAAGCGGCCTTTAGCACGGAAAAAAGCTTTAATGACAACACCTTCTATGATGTTTCGGCCTGGACCTTACCCTATGCCTATAATATCGATTTTGTGGCGGTGAACCGTGAACCCGGTCGCGCGGCAGCAGAGCAGCCGTGGCAGGCACAGCCCAGAGCCCGCAGTCAGACGATGCAGGCCGGTGGTTATGCCTATGTGCTGGGCTGGCAGGATCAATTATCACCGGTGATGCTGCAGGCGATGTTGGAAGAAGGGCTGATTGTCAGAGCGGCGCTGGGTGATTTTACCGGCAGTACACCGCAGGGTTCGCGTAGTTTCCGCGCTGGCGCTATGGTGGTCGCTGCCGGTTTACAGCAACATGCTGACTGGTTCTTCCGTTTGCAGCGACTGCAGGAGCGCTTTAACTTGCCTGTTCATACCCTGACCACCGGTTTAACCAGCCGCGGCAGTGATCTGGGTAGCCATAATTTTACACCGGTGCGTTTGCCTCAGGTATTGGTGCTGGCGGGTCCTGGTGTCAACTCGACTGAAGCCGGCGAACTCTGGTACAACCTGGAGCGGTTAGCCGGCATCTCTCCCAGCATGGCAGAGCCGGAGCGTTTGTCCCGGCTTAACCTGAGCCGCTACACCCATATTTTATTACCAGATGGCGATTACCGCAGCTGGAAAGAGAGTGAAATAACCAAGTTACGGCAGTGGGTACAGCAAGGTGGTGTGTTGTGGGGGCAGAAGCGCGGTGCCGCCTGGTTGGTGGATGCCAAGCTGTTGCAAGCCGGAGTCTGGACAGTACAGGACATGAACCAACTGATCCCACAACATGATTTACGCTACGCCGATCGCGAAAAACTGGGCGGTCAGCAACGGATCGCCGGTGCCATTTTCAGTGCTGAGCTGGATCTGAGCCACCCGCTGACCTTTGGCATACCGCGGCGCGAATTACCGTTGTTTAAAAACAGCACCTTGTTGTTACAGCCCAGCCAGGCGCCCTTTGTCAATGTCGCAACTTATAGTGCCCAGCCGCACCTGGCTGGCTATGCTGCTGCCGAGTTTATTCCCCGTATTGCGCAGGGCGCGGCCTTAGTGGCGCATAATCTCGGGCAGGGCCGGGTGATTGGCATGAGCGATAACCCGGTATTTCGCGGTTACTTTAAAGGCTCTAGCCGTTTGCTGATTAATGCGCTGTATTTAAGCCATGGCTTTAACGCCAGCGTTCAGATCGAAGAGTGAGCAGAGGCTGGCGTTACCGCCAGCGTCCACAGACTAAGTTCTGTCACCCCGGCGGCTCGCAGCAGCTGTGCTAACTGATTGGCGGTGCTGCCGGTGGTGACGACATCATCGATCAGTGCCAGTTTTGGTGGTAGTTGCGTATCAATTAAGCGAAATGCCTGCCGCAGGTTAGCTAAACGTTGCTGGCGGTTCAGGCCCTGCTGCGGCGCCGTGGTGCGACAGCGCTGCAGGCAGTGTAGCAGCGGGATGCCCAGGCTTTTGGCGGCGCTTTCGGCAAGAACTCTGGCCTGGTTAAAGCCTCGTTGCCGCTCGCGAGCTGGCGCCATCGGCACATAAACCAGTGCCTGTGGTAACGGCTGGCTTTGTTGATATCGCTGCAACAACGCGCAAAACTCCTGCTGCAGTAAAGCGCCGGCATACGGATCCTGTTGATACTTCCAACGGCTGATCCAGTGTTGATAGGGCTGTTGATACCAGCCTAAACTGAGCAGGCGGTCAAACTGGCACTGCGGCAGCCCTTGTTGCACAGCAGGTAAGAACAACAGGTTAAAATGACACAGCTGATACGGAAACTGCGGCAGCGCGCTGCGGCAAGCCTGACACAGCATAAAATGATGATGGATTACCGGCAGGCTGCACCATAAACAAGGTGAGGGCAACAGCCGTTGCCAGCCAGCACGCAGCAGGTTGAGCAGATCCATTTTATTACCCTTTATTAACATAAGCAGAGTATGGCAGAACACAGCACAACCGCCAAACCAACACTGGTACTGTTACATGGCTGGGGCTTAAATCAGGGCGTTTGGTCCGAAGTCCAGCAACAACTGGCTGGCGATTTTCAGGTCTTGGCGTTGGATCTGCCCGGTTTTGGCCTGAGCCGACAGTTTCCGCCTGCTTACCGTCTGGATGAGGTGCTGTCCCAGCTTGCTGCGCAGCTGCCAGAGCAAAGTTATCTTTGTGGTTGGTCGCTGGGCGGTTTGCTGGCCATTGCGTTGGCCGCGACCTATCCGGACAAGGTTAAGCAACTGGCGCTGGTGGCTGCGACGCCGAAATTTCTGGCGACAGATGACTGGCCCGGGATGCGCGCCGAAGTGATGCAGCAGTTTGCCAGTGCCCTGAGCCAGAATTTGCCGCAAACGATTCAGCGTTTTCTGGCGATCCAGGCGCTGGGCTCAGAGCATGCCAAGCAGGATATTCTGAAGTTACGCGACAGTATTGCCCACTTTCCGGAGGCACAACCCCAGGCCGTAGTGCAGGCGTTAACCCTGCTGGCAGACACTGACCTGAGACAACAGTTTGCCGCGCTAACTCAACCGGTAGTGGGCTGTTATGGCCGGCTTGATTCGCTGGTACCAGTGGCAGTGCTGCCTTTGTTACAGCAATTGCAGCCTGCGGCAAAACTGACGGTACTGGCCAAAGCCTCGCATGCACCCTTTATTTCTCATCCGGGCGAGTTCTGTCAGTGGCTGCGTAGCGCACTGCAATAAAATACTTAGTGGGCAGAAGCGGTTAGTGCTTATGATAGCCTTTGCTTTCTTTTTTGCCGAAACTGTTCGATAATTAAGCAGTCTAACAGCAAGTGAATAAAGAGGGCTTGGTTATGCAAATTCAGTCTGCCTTTAGTGCCGGCATGCAAGGTTTGCAGCGCGCGTCCAATGTGATTAGCGAAGAAACGCTGAATATCAACCGACAGACAACCCAGAGCCGGCAACAGGACCAGCAGGTAGCGGCTGCTGATGCACAGCAGACGGCTAATCCGACGCCTACTAATGCTGCAGCCGAGCCGAACCGTGCCGCCGGCACCGATACCACTCAATCACTGGTGCGTCTGGAACAACAGGAATTGCTGGCTCAGGCCAATGTCCGGAGTTTGCGCACAGCCGATGAAATGCTCGGTAATATTATTGATATCCGGGTCTGATTGCGATGCAAATCACCTCCTATTACCCCAACGTCAGCATTAACACCGCGAATCCGGCCACGGAGCAGGCGCGGCGTGATATGCAGCGGCGTGAGCCGATTGAGCCGGTAAAGGAGTTGGAAAAAGGTGCCGCTGAGCGGCCGCTGGCGACAGATGATCGGCAACGTGGTGCTGCGAATAGTAGCGCGAATGTTACGCTGTATGATGCCAATGGTAAGGAAACCGAGACGCAGCAAGCGATAACAGGTGAGCAGGGTGAGCGCGGCGAGCAGGAAGAAAAGCAAGAGTCCGGGCAACAGTCGGAACAAGAACAACAACAGCAACAGGCCGAGCAGCGGGAAATTCGCGAACTGCAGGCGCGTGATCAGGAAGTCCGGGCACATGAGCAGGCCCATGCCATTGTCGGTGGCCGTTACGCCAGCGCGCCCAGTTACGACTATCAACAAGGCCCTGACGGTAAACGCTATGCCGTAGGTGGCGAGGTGCAAATTGATCTGGCACCGGTACCGGGTGATCCGGCAGCGACGGTTCAGAAAATGCAGCAGGTCAAGGCGGCGGCATTGGCACCGGCCGAACCCTCAGCAGCTGACCGCAGTATCGCGGCGGAAGCTGGCCAACGCCTGTTGCAAGCTCAGGCCGAGCTTATCGCCGAGAAGGCGCCGCTCGCTAATGCCGCAGCCAGTGATAGCAGCACGACTGAGGAAGGTTCTACAGCAGCTGAGTCACAGCTTACCCAGGCTGATGCAGCCGATATTGTTTTACCACAACGTGAACGACTGGAATGGCAGGCACTTATGGCCAGACGCAGCCAGGTGATTGAAAATTTCTATCAGCTGGCAACTGAACCGGCACAGCGGCCATTACGGCAGCAGGTTTAATCTGCTCGCAGCCGCCGCAATTCCGGTTTTTCCTGCGAATATTTACCCTACTTTTTAAATTTCGCTAAGGCAGCCGCTAACGCATTACCCATTGCTGCGTTGCCTTGTTCCTGTTTTGGCGTCTGGCTGGCTTTATTGCTGCCCGAGCTGCGCTCTGGCCGACCCTTACCAGCAGTCGAAACATTACTGTCGCCGTTGCTGCGGGCCTGTTCATCCATCCGCATGGTCAGGGCGATGCGTTTTCTGGCCTGATCGACTTCCAATACTTTCACTTTAACAATATCGCCGGCTTTGACCACCTGATGCGGATCGCTGACAAACTTATCGGCCAGCGAGGAGATATGGACCAGGCCATCCTGATGCACGCCGATATCAACAAAGGCACCAAAGTTAGTGACGTTAGTAACCACCCCTTCCAGCAACATGCCGGGTTTGAGATCGGCCAGGGTTTCCACCCCGTCTTTAAAGTTGGCCATCTGGAATTCCGGCCGTGGATCGCGACCGGGCTTGTCCAGCTCTTTTAGAATGTCGGCGATAGTCAGTAAGCCAAAATGGTCATCGACAAATTGCCGGGCATCGATTTGTTTCAGGAAGCTGCTGTTGCCAATCAGCTGCTCGACACTTTTCTGATGCGCGGCAACAATTTTCTCGACCAGTGGGTAGGCTTCGGGGTGCACGCCTGAGGCATCCAGTGGGTTAGTGCCGTTATTAATGCGTAAAAAGCCGGCGGCCTGTTCATAGGCTTTCGGCCCCAGACGCGGCACCTTTAACAACTGGCTGCGGCTGGTAAAGCGGCCATGTTGATCGCGATACTGCACAATATTTTGTGCCAGCGTTTTGTTCAGGCCTGCCACCCGGGCCAGTAATGCCGCTGAAGCGGTATTCAAATCGACGCCGACGGCGTTTACGCAGTCTTCTACTACCGCATCCAGCGATTTGGTTAATAGGCTCTGGTTCACATCATGCTGATACTGGCCAACGCCAATGGCTTTAGGTTCAATTTTTACCAGCTCGGCCAATGGATCCTGTAAGCGGCGACCAATCGAGACGGCGCCCCGCAAGGATACATCAAGCTGCGGAAATTCCAGCGCCGCCAACTCCGATGCCGAATATACCGAGGCGCCGGCTTCGGACACCATTACCTTGCTGATCCGCTGACCGGGCAGCGTCTTAATCACCTCAGCAGCCAGTTTATCGGTCTCCCGCGATGCGGTACCATTACCCACGGCAATCAGCTCAATCTGGTAGGCCTTGCACAAGGCCGACAGGACCTGAACGGATTTATCCCATTGATTCTGGGGCGCATGCGGGTAGATGGTGGTGTGATTTAACAGCTTGCCGGTTTCATCAATGGCCGTGACCTTTACACCGGTACGCAGTCCCGGGTCCAGCGCCAGAGTCGGGCGCATGCCGGCTGGCGCCGCCATCAGCAAATCTTTCAGGTTACGGGCGAATACCCTGATCGCCTCGGCCTCTGCCCGTTCCCGCAGTTCGCTCAATAAATCATTTTCCAGATGCAGCTGTAGTTTTACCTTCCAGGTCCACTGTACAACGGTGCGCAGGAAGGCATCAGCCGGCCGGTCCAACTGCCGGATCTGAAATTGCTCAGCGACCATTTGTTCACAGACGGCGTGTGGTTGTTCACTCAGTTCAGGCAGTAACTGCAAGTTAAGTATGCCTTCGTTGCGCCCCCGGAACATGGCCAGCGCCCGGTGCGAAGGCACCTGTTTCAGCGCTTCGCTGTGTTCGAAGTAGTCGCTGAACTTGGCACCTTCCTGCTCCTTGCCGGCAACAACCCGGCTTTGCAGCACGGCATGCTGACTCAGATGGGCGCGCAAACGGGCCAGCAAGTCAGCGTCTTCGGCGAATTGCTCCATCAGAATATATTTGGCGCCTTCTAATACGGCTTTGACATCGGCATAACCGGCCTCAGCGTTAAGATAGGCGAGGGCTTCCTGTTCCGGTTGCCGTGTTGGTTCTGAGAGCAGCAGCAGAGCCAGTGGCTGAATCCCGGCTTCAATCGCCAACTGGCCCTTAGTCCGTCTTTTGGTTTTGTAGGGCAAATACAAATCTTCGAGCCGGGTTTTATTATCTGCGGCGCGAATTTGTTGTTCCAGTTCGGCGGTGAGTTTGCCCTGCTCGGCGATGGTGTTTAAGATCACCTGGCGCCGCTCTTCCAGTTCTCGCAAATAGCTCAGGCGCTGATCCAGGGTACGCAGCTGGGTGTCATCCAGGGCGCCGGTGACCTCTTTCCGGTAACGGGCAATAAAAGGCACTGTTGCGCCTTCATCCAGCAAGGCGATGGCGGCGGCAACCTGCTCCGGGCGGGCGGCGATTTCAGTAGCAATTTGATTAATCAGCATAGACATAACACTAAATTCCTGTAACGGTTTGGCGCAGCGATTGAGCTTAAAGCCTTAACTAGGCTGGGTTGGCTGCGGATAGTCGATAGCCACAATGTACCAGTCTTTCGGACCATTTGGGGTGGAAACCGTGGCCACATCATCGACCTGTTTTTTCAGTAAGGCGCGGGCCATAGGGGCGTCGATCGAGATATAGTCTTTGCGGCCGTAGATTTCATCCGGGCCGACAATGCGAAATTTCAGGCTATTGCCAGCATCATCTTCCAATTCGACCCAGGCGCCAAAGAACACCCGGCCGGCTTGCTGTGGTGAGTAATCGACAATAGTCAGCTCCTCCAGCCGTTTGCGTAAAAAGCGCAGCCGACTGTCAATTTGCCGAAGTAATCTCTTATTGTAGGTGTAGTCGGCATTCTCCGAACGATCGCCAAGGCTGGCAGCCCAGCTGACAATACGGGTGATCTCCGGGCGTTTTTTGAACCAGAGCTCATCATGTTCGGCTTTGAGCTGTTGATAGCCTTCGCGGGTAATTAGCAAGGTTTTACTGCTGGTGCGTTTCACCTGTTATGACATTCCCTTCTTACAGCACTGGCGCTGATTATCAGCCATAGTGCGGCAGAGCGTAAAGCTTTTTAGCCAGTTGCGGCCCTTTGCTGGTTAAATTTCGACCAGCCTGGTTTGGCAATCTCAGCCGTGCTGGCTAGGCTTAAAATGCAATAACCTGTAACAGGAGAGGTGTAAATGAAAGTGCGCCAAAAAATTGCCATCGTCGCGTCCTTGCTGCTGTTAGCTGGCTGCAGCTCGACGCCGGTGCAGACTGCCCGTAGTCAGCTTGATCAGGATTATATTAATCAGGTCGAAGCCGCAGCGAAGAAAAACAGTCTCAGCCCCAGGATTTACTGGGTTAACCCGCCCATGAAAAAGGACGCGGGCCAACAGTAATTTGTCGCCCTGCCGGGCAGACAAACTTTGTAACATAGTTTATGCCGTCTGGCCGATGCAAAGACGGCATTTTCGTTTATAGTGACCTGAAAAGCATCAGAAATAAGGATAGGGTAGTGGTCACTGAAACAACCAAGATTCTGGTAGTCGACGATGATTTGCGACTACGCTCTTTGCTGGAGCGCTACCTGGTGGAACAAGGCTATCAGGTACGTAGCGTGGCGAACTTCGAACAAATGCAACGTTTGATGGAACGCGAACACTTTCATTTGCTGGTGCTGGATTTGATGTTACCCGGTGAAGACGGTTTGTCGATCTGTCGCAAGTTGCGCCAGCAGGAAAACGAAATCCCGATCATTATGTTAACGGCAAAGGGTGACGAGGTAGATCGGATTATCGGCCTGGAAATGGGGGCTGATGATTATTTGCCTAAGCCCTTTAACCCAAGAGAGTTGTTAGCAAGGATCCGCGCGGTATTGCGGCGCAAAACCAAGGAGGTGCCGGGCGCGCCCAGTCAGGCCGAAGGTATTGTTGAATTTGGTCCCTACCGTTTTAACCTGGCGACCCGGGAAATGTTTAAAGGTGAGCAACAACTCCCCCTGACCAGTGGTGAATACGCCGTATTAAAGGTGTTAGTCAGCCACCCCCGCGAACCCTTATCACGCGATAAGCTGATGAATCAGGCCCGCGGCCGCGACTATTCCGCGATGGAGCGCAGCATTGATGTGCAGGTATCGCGTTTACGCCGGATGTTGGAAGACGATGCTGCTAATCCGCGTTACATTCAAACGGTATGGGGTTTGGGCTATGTTTTTGTGCCGGACGGTAGTCTGAACGGATGAGATTTTTCCCGCGCAGCGCTTTCGGGCAAACGGTATTCCTGATTGGCATCATGCTGTTAATTAATCAGGTGGTGTCTTACCTGTCAGTCGCTTTTTATGTGATTAAACCCAGCACCCAGCAAATCAGTCATCTGGTCGCCAAACAGGTCCGGTTGGCATTGCCAGCGACAGCCACCAATCCTGAGTTACAACAGGCTATAGCGGCACATTTTCAGCAAGCGACACAGGTGCGGGTATTTGACGAGCAGCAAGCTTTACGAGAGGGACTGGCCGAGGCCAGTTATTACGGGTACTTCTCACAACAACTGTCGGATGAGCTGCAGCAGCAAGCCGAGGTCCGAATTTCACAAACCGATAGTTTTATCTTCTGGGTCAGACCAGATCTTGAGCAGGACCTGTGGGTCAGGGTGCCGCTGGCCGGGCTGGACGAAGCCAGTTTTCCGTTGCTCACTTTTTATTTGCTGATGATTGGCGCCTTAAGTGTGCTGGGTGGCTGGACGCTGGCCCGACATCTGAACCGGCCGCTACAGAAGTTACAGCAGGCGGCACTGCAGGTTGGGCGCGGTGAATTTCCGCCGCCGTTATCAGAGCAGGAGGGGGCCACTGAGATCCTGGCGGTAACCAAGGCCTTTAACTATATGGCACAGGGGATCCGGCAACTGGAGGAAGACCGGGCCTTACTGATGGCCGGGGTGTCGCATGATTTGCGTACACCGTTAACCCGTATCCGGCTGGCATCGGAGATGATGAGCGAGTCGGATGCCTGGATCCGCGATGGCATCATTAACGATATTGAGGATATGAATGCCATTATCGATCAGTTTATTGATTATCTGCGGCACCATAAGCAGGAAGAGCCACAACTGCTGGATTTAAATGAGCTGGTCCGCGATCTGGTGCAGGCGGAACAGGTGCAGCAGCGTCAGATCCTAACTTACCTTGATCCGGCTTTGCCCTTAGTAGCTTTACGTCGTTTGGCAATGAAACGCATGCTGAATAACTTGCTGGAAAATGCCTTACGCTACAGTGAAGGTGATATCGAAATTAGCACTGGCTATGAGCGGGCAGCGAAATGGCTTTATCTGGAAGTGCGGGATCACGGCCCTGGTATTCCGGAGCATAAGATGCAGGCGATGTTTAGTCCCTTTGTCCAGGGGGATGAAGCCCGGGGTAGTGGCGGTTCTGGTTTGGGGCTGGCCATTATTAAGAAAATCGTTGCCATGCATCATGGCGAAGTACGTCTGCATAATCATGCCAAAGGGGGGTTGGTGGTGACAGTCAGCCTGCCGCTGAAGTCGCCACAATAGCCCGCATAACCTTCATTTGACTATGGAGCTGTAAAATATCAATTACAGTATCTCACGGAAAAGTGTCATTATTTTTTACATTAATCCATTTTTTTAGCATTGCATCCATCCAAAGCTGTGGTAAAAACAGGTAAAGAGAGATGATCTCTTATGGGCGCAGACTCTCACTGTGCCCCTGGTTGCTTTGTCATTTTGGCAAAGTTTTCACCAGCCACCGGGTAACTAAATAAAATATCTCGCCCGGTATAACAATAATAATCTGGAAGGAGTAATACCTTGGGAAAAATGAATAAAACCCTGCTGGCAACAGCTGTCGGCTTGGCTATTTCCGGGTCTGCGGTAGCCGGCATCGAGCAATTCAGAACAGCACATGGCCAAAGTGTGCACGAAATCTTTAATAACCAAACGGCAGTTAGCCTACATGCTGAAACTGAGCAACCGAGTGCCTGGTTAATCCTGCTAAATGCCCCGGCGTCCAGTGACGCCTTGCAAGGCTCGCGCTTTGATCAACAGTTGGCGGCACAGTATCAGCTGACTGCAGAACAAATTCAGCAGGAAGTGACGTTTCAACTGCACAGCGTCGATCCGGATGCTGAAATCTTACTGGCGACCAAACATCTGGCAGCTGGTTTGGTGGTGAACGCCTCTACTGAAGCTCTGGCCGAGATGCGTAAGCACAGCGCAGTACAGAATATTTTGCCTATCTATGATAGTAAGCCGATGGTGGTTGACAGCGCCGAGTACATCCGGGCGCTGCAAACGGTGCAATCTGGCAAAGCGACCGGTGAAGGGATCCGGGTTGCTATTCTGGACTCCGGTGTGGATTATACCCATGCCTTATTGGGTGGTCCTGGCACCACGGCTGCTTACAATGCAGCGTTAAGTGACCAGGTTAATGCACCAGCCTGGCCAGTTGGTCAGATTATCGGTGGCTACGACTTTTTGCGGAATGACCCTAATCCTATCGACGATGTCCGTCTGGCTGGTGCCGGCCATGGTACTTCTGTGGCACATTCGGTATCTGGCATTGCACCAAAAGTAGCTTTTTATGCCTATACCGTTTGTACTAATACCTGTCCGGGTGTCGCTCAGCTAAGAGCATTAGAAGCCTCAATGGACCCGAACGGCGATGGCAATATGGAAGATCGGGTCGATATTATCAATATGTCACTTGGTGGCCAATTTGGCTCAACCCAAGCAGTTAGTGGTACTCAGTTCTTAATTCAGCGTGCCGTAAAACTGGGGACAAATCTGGTTATCTCGGCAGGTAACGACGGTAATGTGCCATTCCGGGTTGGCGGTCCTAGTACCACACCTAACGCACTTTCTGTGGGCGCTATGACACACCCGAAAGCTGCGGTTGGAGTCTTTGAAGCTGCGGTAATAGATGGTGCGACGGCAGTGATGACAGCTTCTGCCTTTAATCGAACTCTGGATTTTGCTTTTAGTTCTGCCAACACACCACTGGTGGTGGTGCCGGGCGAATATACGGCCTGTAATGCGCTGCCTGCCGAGGTTGATTTAACCGGTAAGACAGTGTTGGTATCGCGTGGTGTCTGCGCCTTTGCCGACAAAGTTAAGGTTGCACAAGAGCGTGGCGCTGCCTTTGTGATTATTGCGAATAGTAATCCGGGTGAGGCGCCGATCGTAGCGGGTGGTGATGATCCAGCGGTAACGATTCCGTCAGTAATGATTACCAAAGAAGTGGGCGATGCTATCAAAGCCAAGTTGGAAGCTGGCGAAACAGTTAGCTACGATATTCGTTCCGTTGGCAAATCTGGTGCCGGTGCTATTGCTAACTTTACGTCACGCGGTCCATCGATGGATGGTTTGCTGAAGCCGGAAATTACTGCACCGGGGGTCGCGATCCAGGTTGCCCGCTTAGGTACAGGTACCGGCACTGCTCCGGTTAATGGTACCTCGTTCTCTGGCCCAATTACCGCTGGTGCTGTTGCGCTGCTGCGCGGTGCCTTACCTGAGCGCAATGCGCTGGAAATTAAAGCCACGCTAATGAATACGGCGAATCTGACGGTGCACCGTGAACCGGTGGGTATCAATCCGGATGCTAAATTAGCATCAATCAGCCAGATTGGTGCAGGTTTGGTGGATGTCGAGAAAGCCGTTAACTCGCCGGTCGCAGCCTGGGTGAATGACGCGCGCTTCGATACCGCACAGGCGGCGTTATCTTTTGGTTTACAGTCGCTGGATAAACCAAGCAGCATGACCAAACGGGTCACGTTGAAAAACTTCAGTAACACCAATAAAACCTATAACCTGCGGATCCAGGATCGCTATGCTGATAAATCGGCGACAGGGGCGTTAAGCTGGAGTTTCCCGGCTGCGGTAACGGTTCCAGCCAAACAAACCATAGAATTTGACGTCACACTAACGGTTGATCCGGCCAGGTTACCTGACTTTGTGTTAACCAACGGTGTCTTCTACTCTGCTTTGCAAGCTGCGGCTCAGATGGACAAGGTTGAATTTGATGGTGCCCTGATTTTTAATGACCCCAGCACAGCAACTGATCATGATCTGCATCTGGTGTACCACCTGATCCCGAAAGCCGTTGGCAAACTGGCGCTATCGGGCGAGCTGGTCGATGGCAAGGTTGCCACGAAAATCACCAATACCGGCGTGATCCCGGTTGAGCCTTTTGCCTCCACTCTGGTTGCCACCTCGGCGGCTAACCCGGCCATCAATCCAATACATGATATCCGGGCCATTACTTTTGATGTAGCGCCGGCAAGCGCCTGTAGTTCAGGTTATGCTTTATATCCAACTTTCCATCTGGCAGAAGGGGTAACTCACCTACTGCAGGGTAACTACGCGCTGGATCTGGATATCAACAATGATGGTGTCTTTAACTACACCATGAATACCCTGTTGTTAACCCGTCTTGGTACTACCTATGCACAAAGCCCCGGGGTAATGGTTTCGTTTAATACGCTGTACAACACCACCAACGGATTCCTCGGTGATGTATTGCATTTTGCCGGTAGTAAGCAGATCACGCTGGAAGCCTGTTTTAACCATGTTGGTCTAACGGCGGCAGATCTGGGCCGTACCATTAATGCGCGGTTCCGGACTAATCCAGATTCCTTCTCATTAAGCTACAGTCAGGCTCAAACAGCCGATCAGCTAACGGCTCAGGTGACGTTAACCCCGTCACCTGCTGTGACCTTTAGTTCGTCGCTGGCGCCGGCAGAAGGCCCAGCGGCAGCAACCTCAGTTACCGTTAGTGAGCTGGCACCGGGTGAGTCGGCCTATCTGCAGCGACCTGCCGGCGATAACCGCAGCTTTGTGCTGTTGTCGACTCAGGCCGATGCCGCAGCAGTTGCAAACTATGCGGCGCCTTTAGCGCAGCCCGTGCTGGCTGGTAGCAAAACTTTCAGTGTCAATGAAAATACAGCTACTGGTACCGTCGTTGGTCAGTTACAAGCAGAGAGTGATTTCCGCACTGCGGTGACTGAGTTTGTCGTTCTGGGCAGCTCGTCGGCGGCACTGTCTATCAACAGCGATGGCCGTATTGTGGTCGCTAATCAGACAGCTCTGGATTACGAAGCGGGTCTGACACAGGTGAGCTTTGAAGTGGCAGTATTGGATAGTGCGGGTCAGGTTTCAGCACCGGCAACAGTGACGGTGGAAGTGGTTAATATCCCGGATACGCCACCTGTCATCACCGCTGCTGTGACATTGAGTTCACTGCCATCTGGTACTGCAGCCGGTACTGTGGTCGGTACTGCTACGGTGCAGGTAAGGGAAGCCGGCGCGACACTGACTGGCGTAACATCCAGCAATCCGCTTTTTGCAGTGCAAAATGGTCAGATCGTGCTTACCCGCGCACCAGTGAAAGCAGATGCCGGAACCCAAAGTCTGACCTTGACTGCGCGCGATTCTGCCGGATTACAGTCAACAGCCACAGCTCAGGTGACTATCACCCATAAATCGGGTGGTAGTGCGGGCTGGTTGGGGCTGTTACTGTTGCCGTTACTGTGGTTACGGCGCCGGGTTAAGGTCTGAACGCAAATCTGAAGTTGTTAAACTAACAAGCCACCGCTACAGCGGTGGCTTTTTTACAGCTGGTCATGAATGCTTTGCAGCTCGTCAGCGCTAAAATGATACGACTTATTACAATACTCGCAGGCCATATCCAGCCCACCCAGTGCCAGTTGCTCGGCGATCACCGCCCGTCCCAGGCTGAATAACGCCGATTCACATTTTTGCTTCGAGCAACCACAGACAAAACTAATCTGCTGGGCAGGGAATACTTCAACCACTTCCTGGTGAAACAGGCGGTGTAATACTTCTTCTGGCGGCAAATCCAGTAGTTCACCAGCCGTAAGGGTATCGCTCAGCACCACCAGCTCATTAAAATCCTCGCGGGCTTTGTCCTGCTCAACCGGGAGTACCTGCAACATAAAGCCGGCGGCACGGTTGCGATTACTGATATCGGTATAGATGTAAAGACGGGTTGGTAACTGCTCTGACTGTGCGAAATAGGCTTCCAGTGTTGATGTCAGGCTGTCGCCACTCAGCGGAATAATGCCCTGATAGCGCTCACCCTGCACCGGTGTGATGGTCACGACCAGGTAGCCATTACCGACCAGATCCCGGAAGTTGTCACCACTAAGTTCAGCCTGCATCCGCACCACACCCCGGAAGGCTTGCTGATGATCGCCATTGACTGCCGCGAAACGCACTGGTCCATCACCTTGCAGCTGTACCGCAATTTCACCCTCAAATTTCAGGGTGGCGGTCAGTAAACTGGTCGCAACCACCAGCTCTGCCAGTAATTGCTTGACCGGCAGTGGGTACTGGTGATGCTGTAGCATCTTATCGAGGCTATCCTCAACATAGGCCAACTCACCACGCACATGCTTTTGTTGAAATAAAAAACGGATTAGTGCATCAGTCATGCTTGAATTCTCATTGCTGCGATTTAAGTAACAAGAGCTGCCGGCGCTCCTTTTTGTCCGGTTTTGTTTCCGGGTGTGGCGCAAATAACGCATTGTTTTTTCGCAGTTCGGCGCGTTTTTGCCGCTCTGCCAAACTTTCGGCGGTTTCTTCGTAAAGTTGTTGTGCCAGAGGTGCTGCCAGGCGCTTATCAGACAGCCCGCGGACCAGCACGATTTTTTCGTCTGCCCCTTGTGCCAGTCGCACTGTGGCACCGATATCAACCAACTTACCGGCTTTACAGCGCTGACCATTATAGTGCACCTTGCCGCCCTCAATCATTTCCTTAGCCAGGCCGCGGGTTTTATAAAAGCGGCAGGCCCAAAGCCATTTATCAAGGCGAACAACAAGGTCGGTAGCTGTAGCGTTGGCGGTAGTTTGTGGCATAAGAAACCTGATAGTAATTGGAGTTTTGATTATACACCCAAAAACCGATAAGTTGCAGGTCGTACTTTGGCGTTAGAGGCTTGTAAAAGCTATTAACAAAGCTTGTTGTCGGCGGTCTTACTCAGTAAGATGCAGTGGAACTGATTAAAAGATAAAGGCTATGCACGCGACACTTCACCCGAAACTACAACTTGGCTGGCAATATTTACAGCGGCTGCCGTTACAACCGCTGCGCCTGGTGCTGAATCTGCTGTTGGTGCTGCTACTGGCTTGGTTGCTGGCGCGCTTAAGCTGGCAACTGGTGCCCCAACCGGTTGCCCCTGCGCTTCCAGCTGGTGTTAGTGTGACGCCAGCACAGCAAGCCCCGGTTGCGCTGAATAACCTGTTACGTTACGCCCTGTTTGGTCAGGCCTCGGCTGAGGTGACTACACCTGCCGTAGCGCAGGTAACCGAAGCACCGAAAACCCAATTAAATGTTAAGTTAACCGGCCTGGTCTCAGTGCCAGGCCGACCGGAGGCCGGCAGCGCCATCATTGAACAGCGCGGCAGCGAGACCACCTATGCGGTGGGTGATCAGATCGAAGGTACCCGTGCCCGCTTATCTCAAGTGCTGGAAGATCGGGTGCTACTGGAACAAAATGGCCGCTTTGAAACCCTGATGCTCGACGGTATTGAGTTTACCCGCATTGCTCAGGCTAACGCTGGTCTGGGGCAGAGCGACAATAACGCGGATTATCAGTTACAGGCAGAAGAACCCATAGTGCTGGCCGCGCCTATCGCATCTGGAGTGATTAATCCGGATGTGCAGGTGCAACGCGATGAAATTCTGGCTGAACCGATGAAATTTTTTGACTACGTGCGGGTCTCACCGGTACAGCGTGATGGCCAGCTAGTGGGGTATCGTTTGATGGCCGGCAAAGATGCGGCCTTGTTTGCACAAATGGGCTTACAGCAAAATGATCTGGCGATCGAAATTAACGGTATACCGCTTAATGATATGCAGCAAGCGATGCGGGTAATCAACGATTTGCGCGATGCATCTGAAGCGCGGTTAAAGATTGAACGGGATGGCGAAATCAGAGATATTCTGTTTAGTCTGTCACAGTAAAATAACGATAAGAATTGGTTAATCTCTCATGAAATCAGCTTTTTTCTCCAGGGCAAGACGCCCGTTGGCGACGGCGCTGCTGGCTGCGCTACTTAGCTTCAGCGTCGTGGCGGACAGCGACATTCGCTACTCTCCCAATTTCAAAGGTACCGACATTAATGAGTTTATCAATATCGTCGGTATGAACCTGAAAAAAACCATCATTGTCGATCCGCAGGTCCGTGGCCGGATTAATGTGCGCAGCTACGATATGCTGACGGAAGAACAGTACTACCAATTCTTCTTAAACGTACTTCAAGTCTACGGTTTTGCTGTGGTCGAGATGGAGAGCGGCATCCTGAAGGTGGTACGCGACAAGGATGCGAAAACCTCGAATATCCCGGTGGTTGGGGATGAGGCGCCGGGCTATGGCGATGAGATGGTGACACGGGTGGTTCCGGTGCGCAATGTTTCAGTGCGTGAACTGGCGCCTCTGTTACGGCAGTTTGTTAACCAGGGCGGTGGCGGTCATGTGGTGAACTATGACCCGTCCAACGTGATTATGATGACCGGCCCTGCTGCGCTGGTAAACCGGTTGGTGGATATTATTCAAAGGGTAGATAAAGCGGGTGATCAGGAGCTGGAAATTCTGAAACTGAACTTTGCTTCGGCTGCAGAAATTGTCAGGATCCTGGAGAGCATCTACCGCACCCAGAACCGGGGCGAGCAACCGGATTTTCTGGTGCCACGGATTGTCGCCGATGAACGCACCAACAGCGTGATTGTCAGTGGCGAAGCCCAAGCCCGGCAGCGGGTCATTGAATTAGCCCGCCGTTTGGATGCAGAGTTACAAACCAGCGGTAATACCCGGGTGTTTTATCTGAAGTATGCCAAAGCGGAAGACCTGGTGCCGGTGCTCACCGGGGTAAGTGATTCTATTGCTGCCGAAGCCCAGGGCGCGCAACAGAGCGGACAACCGGCACCCAGACGGGCAGCTGGTGGCCGTTCTATTAGTATTGAAGCGCATGCCGACAGTAATTCGTTGGTGATTACCGCGCAGCCGGATATGATGCGCTCTTTGGAGGATGTGGTACGGCAGCTGGATATCCGGCGTGCTCAGGTCCTGGTCGAAGCCATTATTGTCGAGGTGTTTGACGGTAACGGCACCGATTTCGGCGTACAGTGGCTAAACGCCAATGGCGGTGGCACTAACTTTACCGGCACTAATACTATTCCGATCGTGAATATTGCGGCTGGCGCAGCTCAGGCTTCGCAGATCACCCGCGGTACTACCACGCAATCGCGTGACCCGACTACCGGTGAGTTAATTACCACCACTACGCCAGATACCAATCGTGACTACTCCGGCTTAGCTCAGGCCCTGCAAGGGCTCAATGGCGCCTTGCTGGGGTTCTACAATGGTAACTGGGCGGCGATCTTGCAGGCCGTGCGTACCAGCACCAACTCCAACGTACTGGCGACACCCCATATTACGACCATGGATAATCAGGAAGCGATTTTCCTGGTCGGTCAGGAAGTGCCGATTATCACCGGCTCGTCACTGGGCTCAAACAATACCAACCCGTTCCAGCAAGTACAGCGACAAGAAGTGGGCATTAAGCTGAAGGTAACACCACAAATCAACGAAGGTGATGCCGTGCAGCTGGTGATCGAGCAGGAAGTGTCCAGTATTGGCGGCGCAACAGCGGTCGATATCACTATTAATAAGCGTGAAATCAAAACCACAGTGATGGCGGACGATGGTGCGACTATCGTACTGGGTGGTTTGATTGACGAAGATGTGCAGGAAAGTGAATCCAAGGTACCGCTGCTGGGTGATATCCCGGTACTGGGCCATCTGTTTAAATCAACCAGCGTCAGCAAACGCAAACGCAACCTGATGGTATTTATCCGTGCCAGTATAGTGCGCGACGGTAATGCCATTAATGGCATCAGTAAACAAAAATATAATTTTATTCGCGCCGAGCAAATTAAACGTGACCAGGAAGGGATCCGCTTAATGCCACAAACCCGGCAGGCGATTTTGCCGGAATGGGACGACAGCCTGAAGCTGCCGCCGAGTTTTGAAGAGTTTATGCAACAGCAAGAGCCACAGCCGCCGGCAGGACAGCCTAAGCCATGACAGAGATGGAACAACTTAATCCGGTACTGACGCAGCGGGTGCGATTGCCCTTTAGTTTCGCCAAAAGGTTTGGCGTGCTGCTGCAGCCGCATCACGATGGCTGGTTGCTCTACGTGCAGCCGGCCACGCCGCCACAGGCGTTACTGGAAGTGCGTCGTTTGCTGGCGCAGCCGTTTAAGGTGCAGCAACTGGATGCTCTGGCTTTTGAAGCTCTGCTGGAAGCCGCCTATCAGCGCGATTCCAGTGAAGCGCAGCAGATTATGGAAGATATCGGTAACGAGGTCGATCTGGCGTCACTGGCGGAAGATATCCCGGAAGCCGAAGACCTGCTGGAAAACGAAGACGATGCGCCCATTATCAAACTGATTAACGCCATGCTCGGCGAAGCCATTAAGCTTGGCGCCTCAGATATTCATATTGAAACCTTTGAAAAAGCGCTGATTATCCGCTTCCGGGTCGACGGCTTGCTGCGCGAAGTGCTGCGGCCAAATCGCCGCCTGTCCAGCCTGCTGGTATCACGGATCAAGGTTATGGCGAAGCTGGATATTGCCGAAAAACGCGTACCACAGGATGGCCGTATTAGTCTGCGGATCGCCGGGCGGGCGGTGGATGTGCGGGTTTCGACGATGCCGTCCAGTCATGGCGAACGGGTGGTGCTGCGGTTACTGGATAAAAACAATTCGCACCTGAATTTAGCGGATCTGGGCATGACCCCTGCCGTGCAGCAGCTGTTCTCGCAGCTGATCCTAAAACCGCATGGCATTATCCTGGTGACAGGTCCTACCGGCTCCGGTAAAAGTACCACGTTGTACGCCGGTTTAACCGAAATTAATACTAAAGATCGGAATATCCTGACGGTAGAGGATCCAATCGAATACGAACTGGAAGGTATCGGCCAGACCCAGGTCAATACCAAGGTGAATATGACCTTTGCCCGCGGTCTGAGAGCCATTTTACGGCAAGACCCGGATGTGGTGATGGTAGGGGAGATCCGCGACCTGGAAACGGCACAGATTGCGGTGCAGGCCAGTTTGACCGGTCACCTGGTGCTATCGACCCTGCATACCAATACCGCTGCCGGCGCCATTACCCGGCTGGAGGATATGGGGGTGGAGGCGTTCTTACTGTCGTCTAGCTTACTGGGGGTGCTGGCGCAGCGCTTGGTGCGTACGCTTTGCCCGCATTGCAAAGCTGCACATGAGCCGGATAAAGAAGAACGTCATCTGCTGGGTATTACCAAGAAAGAAGGCGCGCTGATCTATCGCGCTGTCGGTTGCGAGCACTGTAATGATACCGGCTATCGCGGCCGTACCGGTATCCATGAGCTGATTGTGGTGGATGAGCAGATGCGTGAGATGATCCATAATGGTAAGGGCGAGCAGGCGATTGAAAAATACGCCCGGGCACTGAGCCCCAGTATTCGTAGCGATGGTTTCTCTAAGGTGCTTGCCGGCGTAACCACGCTGGAAGAAGTGCTGCGGGTTACCCGTGAGGATCTGTAATGGCGGCCTTTGAGTTTCAGGCATTAGATAGCAGCGGTAAAAAAAATAAAGGGGTGTTGGAGGCTGATAACGCGCGCCACGCCCGGCAAATTTTACGTGAGCGTAAACTGACGCCGCTCAGTGTGGAACTGGCGTCACAGCAGGAAAAAAAACTCGCCAACCGCGGCCCCTGGTTGCAGCGGCGGATATCTGCTGCCGAATTGGCGCTGATCACCCGGCAACTGGCCACCCTGGTTGAGGCCGCGCTGCCGATAGAAAGCGCGTTGTTAGCGGTTGCCGAGCAGTGCGAGAAACCCCGCCTGAAAAATATGCTGATGGCGGTGCGCTCTAAGGTCGTAGAAGGCTACAGTCTGGCAGAGGGGCTGGCGGAGTTTCCGTATGTGTTTGATCATTTATTCCGCTCGATGGTGGCGGCCGGCGAAAAATCCGGCCATCTGGAGCAGGTATTAAACCGGCTGGCGGATTATACCGAGCAGCGCCAGTATATGCGCAGTCAGATCCTGCAGGCGATGCTCTACCCGTTAATTCTGACCGGCTTTGCCATCCTGGTGATCAGCATCCTGCTGGCGGCGGTAGTGCCGAAGATCGTCGTACAGTTTGAGCATATGGGAGAATCGTTACCCGGCTCGACACTATTCTTAATTGCGGCCAGTGACTTTTTACGCCATTACGGTGTCTTAGTGTTACTGGCGATCTTACTGACAGCAGTAGCCTGGCAGCGCGCCTTACAAAAACCCGGCTTGCGCTTGCAGTGGGACCAGCTGGTATTGCGGCTGGGCTTGCTGGGCAAGGTGGCGCGCGGGCTGAATACGGCACGCTTTGCCCGGACGCTCAGTATTTTGAATGCCAGTGCGGTGCCGTTGCTGGAGGCGATGCGGATCAGTGCCGAAGTGCTCAGTAACAGCTATATGCGACTGGCGCTGGCCGATGCCACCGCCAGAGTACGGGAAGGGGCTTCATTAAAAAGTGCGCTGGAACAAAGCCGCTTGTTCCCGCCGATGATGCTGCATATGATAGCCAGCGGTGAAAAAAGCGGGCAGTTAGATGCCATGCTGGCACGTGCCGCCAATGCGCAGGACACCGAATTTGAAACCCTGGTTAAGGTCTCGCTAAAGGTGTTTGAACCCGTGCTGGTGGCCGTGATGGCAGGTATGGTGTTATTTATCGTACTGGCAATACTACAACCCATTTTAGCGTTAAATAATATGGTAGGTGCTTAAGATGTTAAGGCAAAAGCAACAAGGTTTTACTCTGCTGGAAGTGATGGTGGTCATCGTGATCCTCGGCATCATTGCCAGTATGGTGGTGCCTAACCTGATGGGTAATCAGGAACAGGCGGCACGGCAAAAAGTGGTGGTGGATATTCAGCAACTGGAAAGCGCTTTGGATATGTATCGCCTGCGTAATGGTTTCTACCCGACAACAGAGCAGGGCCTCGACGCTCTGGTCACGGCGCCCACCTCGCAGCCGGTACCGCGGGTCTTTCCGGAGGGTGGCTTTATCCGGCGTTTACCAAAGGATCCCTGGGGAGAGGAGTATATTCTGGTCAGTCCCGGACAGTTAGGGCGGATTGATGTCTTTAGTAAGGGCCCGGATCGGGTAGCCGGTACCAATGATGATATCGGCAACTGGAATCTTGACGCGGATGGCGCTGGCGGTAACTGATGCTGCGCCGTGCCGGCTTTACCTTGCTGGAAGTGATGCTGGTGTTGCTGCTGATTGGTATTTTAGCCAGTGCGGTGGTATTTACCTTTAGCGGCGATAGCACCGAGCAGCGGCTGGAAAGAGAGGCAACACGTTTTAGCCAGGTGTTTCAGTTTATTGCCGACACGGCGTTACTGCGACAGCAGGAGTGGGGGCTGGTGGTAAGTCAGCAACAATATGCCTTCGTTTATTATGGGCCGGATGGTTGGCAATGGGCGCCTGAGGTTGCCGCTGCTAAAACCTATCAGTTGCCGGAGCAATTGTCGCTGCTGCTGGAGTTAGAAGGCTTACCTGGTGCTGAGCTGAATTTACTTGGTCAGGTCAGCTGGCAGCAGGAAGCGCAAGCTGAGGCTTCGGATACGCCTGCCGCGGATAAGCCCCCTCTGCCACAGGTATTTATTTTATCCTCCGGTGAAATTACCCCCTTTCGTTTAGTGTTGCAGGCCGCTGAGCAGCGGCCGCCCGTGCAGGTGCGGGTGGGTACCGATTTCAGTGTCCCGCTCAGCCGCTTTAGCGGAGCAGAATAATGCGGCAGTGGCGCGGTTTTACTTTACTGGAAGTGTTGATCGCGTTGGCGATTTTTGCCACCGCCGGTGCGGCCATTTTGCAGGCCAGTGCCAGTCATTTGCGCGCCGTTGCTCAGTTGGAAGAATTAACACTCGCCAGCATGATTGCCAATAATCAACTGCAGCAGGCGCAACTGAATCGCAGCTGGCCACCGCGTGAGCTGGAGCAGGGCGAAGTCAGCCTCGGCAACCGGGATTGGCAATGGCAATTACGAGCCGTTACGGTGCCTGATCAGGATTTGCGTGAGCTGCAGATTAGCGTGCGCCTGGCTGAGCAGCCGGAGCAAGTCGTCTATCAGCTGAAAACCTATATAGGGCGTCCCGATGCGCCGGGTTAAGGGTTTTACCTTTATCGAAATGTTATTGGCGACGGCGATCTTTGCGATGGTGGGATTAGCCTCGGTAGCCATTCTGAGCAATGTCACGCAAAGTGATGAATTATCACGGCAGCACTTAACGCAACTGCGCCAGTTACAACAGGCCATGCTGCTACTGGAGCGTGATTTGCTGCAGATCAGTGCCCGGCAGGTCCGGATCCAGGGAGACCCGCCGAAACAAGAGCGCTTGTGGGGTGAGCCGTTTTTGCTCGGTAGTGAGGATCATGGTATCAGCTTTACCCGCCAGGGCTGGCGTAATCCGGGGATGTTGCTGCCCCGCAGCGAATTGCAGGCGGTGGCCTATCGCTTGCAAGACGGGCAATTACAACGTTTGTTTACCTTATACGTGGACGCGGTCAATGATACTGAGCCGCAACAGCAGATGTTACTGGACGGTGTTGAGGCCTTTGCAATTGAATACTGGTATAACGAACGCTGGGAAGAGCGCTGGCATCATCAGTATTTACCGCAGGCAGTCAAAGTCACACTAAAGCAACAACAGCTGGGTGAAATTGAGCGCTTATACGTATTGCCGGATGGCTTGTGGCGGGGTGCTGAATGAACAGATGCTATCCGCGGTCACAAGGAGGCGCAGCCTTAATCACCGTACTCTTGATCGTGGCGATTGTGGTCGTGCTGGCGGTTGAGATGAGTGGCCGCTTGCAGTTGCAAATACAACGGCAACAGAATTTGCAGCAACAGCAGCAGGCGTTTTGGTACGCAATGGGGGCAGAAGCCTTTACCCGGGTGTTGTTGCGTCGTTCGTTGCAAGGGCAGGATGTGGTGCATCTGGGGCAGGATTGGGCGCAGCAGGGCGCGAGCTTTATGGTGGATGACGGCCAGATCGCCGGAGAAATCCGTGATCTGAACAGTTGCTTTAACCTGAATGCGTTGCAAAAACAACCAGACCGGCAACAAGGTCAGGTGCAGACGCTGGCGCAGCGCACCTTCCTGCGTTTACTGGAGCTGGTGGCAGCCGATCTCAGTATGCCGGCCGAGAATCTGACGGCGCGGCTCAGTGATTGGCTGGACGAGGATGGTATTCTGAATTCTGCCGGGGGCGCGGAACAGGACGATTATGCCGCCTTGTTATTTCCCTATTATACCGCCAACAGCTTGATGGTATCTGAGACTGAACTGCGGTTAATCCTCGATCTGACGCCGGCAGATTATCAATTGCTGCTGCCTTATATTTGCGTACTGCCGGAAAACGATGTATTGCTGCTGAATGTGAATACGTTAACGGAGCAAAGCGCCGTCCTGTTACAGGCGCTGCTACCGGAGATGACCGAAACTCAGGCGCAGGATGCGATATTAAACCGGCCGGAGCAGGGCTACACCGATGTAGAAAGTTTTCTACAAAGCCCGGCGCTGGCCGGGCTGACAGTGCCGGCCGATGTGAAGGCGGCACTGTCCGTCAAATCCGAGTATTTCCGGTTACAGGCAACGACGGCTTATCAGGAAAGTGGTTTTCAGCAAAGTACACTATTTAAACGAGAAGAAAATAATGCCATCAGGGTTTTGGCCCGGCGCTTTGGAGGCCAGGGGTGAATGAACAACTACTAATCCGGCTGGCCAGTCAGCCTGAACAACCAATCAGCTGGCTGGTCTATGCACCGCTCACCGCAGACATCATAGCCAGTGGCGAGGTAGCCGGTGTGGCGGCGCTAGCCGCACTGGCCGAGCGACTGGGGCGGCGCAACGTTATCGCGCTGGTACCGGCCGCAGATGTGGTACTGAAAACGGTGACCTTACCGGCCAAGCCGAACCGTCAGTTACTGCAGGCGCTGCCCTATATGCTGGAAGAAGAGCAGGCTGAAGATATTGATAAGCTTTTTATCGCGCACGGACAGGCTGAACTGCAGCAGGGGCAGTACCGGCAGCAGGTCGCGATTTGCCAGCGCGAACGTTTGCAGCAATGGTTAGATTGGTTGCAGCAGGCAGGCTTTAATGTCAGCCGGATGTTGCCAGATGCGTTGTTACTGCCGGCAGATGCATTACCGGCTTGTATTGAACTGCAACAGCAATGGTTACTGCGACTGGACAGCTGGCAGGCAACAGCGATCGACAGCGCCTGGTGGCAGGACTACCTGGCGCTGGCTGCTCTGCCACAGCTGACAACGTACAGTCCCTGGCCTGAACATATTGTCCAGCCGCATCAGGCTGCCGCTCCGGAGTTACCCCTGGCCTTATTGGCCAGAGGCCTGACTGCGACCAGTTTCAACCTGCTACAAGGCCCCTATACTCCGAAAAAGCCCCAGAACAAAACCTGGCAGCAATGGCGACTCAGTGCTGCCCTGGCTGGCGGCTTGCTGCTGGCCTATCTGTTACAGCTGGGTATCGGTGTCTGGCAGCAGCAACGGCAGCTGACGCAATTAACCGCAGAGCTGCAAACTAACTATCTGCAGCTGTTCCCGGGTGAGCGGATCGTGAATTTAAACCGCCAGTTACAGCAGAAGTTACAGGCTGCCGGCGTCGGACCTAATGAGCAGAATTTCTTTGTGCAATTACAGGCGCTACAACAACGCTTGGAAGGCTTGCCGGATGTAAAGCTTGACTCACTGCGCTATGACGCGGCGCGGCATGAGTTACGCTTTTCGGCCAGTGCTGCAGGTTTTCAGAGTTTTGAACAGTTAAAAACCGTGCTGGAGCAAGCCGGCTATAGCATAGAGCAGGGCGCGCTGAGCAACGATGGCAGCCGGGTACAGGGCACAGTAGTAATGAGGGGTAAGGTATGAAACAACGGGTACTACTCTGGTGGCAAGGTTTAGCGCAACGCGAACAACAACTGCTGCTACTCTGTGTTCCTGTGCTGTTGCTCGGCGCCTTTTACTGGTTGTTGTGGCAACCACTGCACCAGGCTCAGGCGCGCAACGCAGTAGCAATTCAACAGGTACAGCAACAGCTGCAGGCGTTACAACAGGCGGCTCCGTTGTTGCAGGGCGCCGCGGTAACGGCACGCAGCGGTGGCAGCTTGTCGCAAATTATCAGCACCAGTGCCCGAAGCTTTAATATCCGGGTTAGCCGGATGCAGCCGCAGAATGAGCAGTTGCAACTGGTACTGGAAGATGTGGCGTTCGAGCAATTGTTGCCCTGGTTGCACCAGCTGTACTATCAGAACGGGGTGCGGCTGGTGCAGGTAGACGTTGCCGCAACAGATAAGGCCGGTATTGTCAGAGTTCGCAGAATGGTGATTGAGTAGTATGAAACAACATTGGCCTTTGGCCGCACTGGGCTTGGTTGCCTACTTGCTGTTTATGCTGGTATTAACGCCGGCAGCCTGGTGGTTAAAGCTGGTGAGCTTACCGCCACAACTGCAACTGGGTCAGGTTACGGGCACCCTGTGGCAGGGGAAGGTGCAACAGCTGCGCTTCCAGCAACTGCAGTTAAATGAACTGAACTGGCAGCTTAACCCCTGGTCATTACTGCGCTTACGCTTAGATCTGGCACTGCAATCCGGTAGTGTGCAGCAAAATCAGCAACCCTATTTGCAGGCCCGGGTCTGGGCCACGCCGGCGGGTATCAGTGTGCATTCCAGCCTGATTAAACTGCCGGTACCTTTATTGCTGCCATTACTGCAATTGCCGATGCCGGTGCAGGCCGGTGGTGAGTTAGTGCTGGATATCCAGCGTCTGACTTTGCAAAGTGGCCGTTGCCAGACCCTTGCTGGTCAACTCAGTTGGTTTGATGCCAGCCTGCAGCCGCCGACAGGTACCTGGTTGCAACTGCAGCAGTTTAATGCCCGCCTCGAGTGTGACGAGCAACAACCGGTGCTGATTACCGATCCGGCGAATATTCTGGCGTTAGATGTACGGGCAACGGTTAATGCTGCCGGTAAACTGCAGGTTAGCGGTACCCTGAAGCCAGCGGCAGAGCTGCCGGCTGAGGTACATCAGGCGATGCAGTTCGTTGGCGCACCGGACGCTGAGGGCCGTTACCGCTTAAATTTCTGAGCCGTCTCGGGTGTTAGCCGGCTGAGGCCGGCAGAACACCACGGCTCTGGTAGATATCGCCCAGCAGGCTGCGATAGTCGGTGACCATGCTAAAGCCATGATAATGATTGCCTGGTTTTTGGCTGTCCGGGTTAGCTACGCCGAGCAAATGTTTGATGCCAAATTCACGTGCCGCTTCCAGAATAGGCAGGCTGTCATCGACAAAGAGCGTGCGCTCAGGATCAAACCCCAGCCGGTGCTGCAGTTTATGCCACAGTTGCTGACTCTCTTTGGTGACGCCAAATTCATGGGTAGAAATTAACTGCTCAATATATCTGGCCAGATCGGTGCGTTCCAGTTTCAGTGACAAACTGTCAGGATGTGCATTGGTAACCAGGGCAATATGGCGGCCACTGGCTTTTAGCGCGGTTAAAAACTCCGGCACATCATCTCGCATCCGGATCTTATCGATAATCTCCCGTTTAAGCTCGGTGATCGGCAGTTGCAGCCGTTTCCCCCAGTAATCCAGACAGTACCACTCCAGCTTGCCCTGCAGCTTGCTGTATTCGGCCATCAGTTCGGCACTGGCTTCAGCGGGGCTGATCCCGGTAATGGCGGCCCAGCGCTCCGGTAAATGTACCTGCCAGAAATAATTGTCAAAATGCAGATCCAGCAGGGTACCGTCCATATCCAATAGCACGGTATCGATTTCTGACCATTGCAGCATAGGCTTTTCCCGTTAATCGCTTTATAGTAGATAACCAAACAGCTTAGCAGTTTAACAGAGAGCAGCCGATGACGCAGCGCACACCTGACAAACAAAAACCGGAAATTCTGTCGCAGCAAATTGTGGCGCAAAGCCGGCTGTTTAAAGTGGAGCAACTGGAGCTGCGGTTTAGCAATGGCGAACAGCGGGTATATGAACGGATGCGCGGCAGCAACCGCGGTGCCGTGATGATTATCGCCTGTCCGGATCCGGAGCACCTGTACCTGGTGCGCGAATACTGTGCCGGCACCCATGATTATCAGCTGGGGTTTCCCAAGGGCTTAATCGATCCGGGTGAGGATATTCTGACAGCGGCTAACCGCGAGTTAAAAGAAGAAATTGGTTTTGGCGCGCACCGCTTTGTACAGCTGAAGTCACTGGCGTTAGCGCCGGGCTATTTTAATGCTACAATGCACCTAGTGCTGGCCTTTGATCTCTATCCTGAGCAGCAGGCCGGTGACGAACCCGAACCTTTAGAGCTGGTGCGCTGGTTGCGGCAAGACAGTGCGGCCTTATTGCAACAAGCCGATTTTACCGAGGCGCGCAGCGTGGCAGCCCTGTTGCTGGCACAACAATATTTGGAAGCCAACCCGGATGTTTTTAAGCAAACTGCTGGAGCCAGTGAAAGCCACTGCCCGTGAGGCCGGTGCGATTTTATGGGAGCTTTACCAGAGCGGTGAGTTTAGTCAGCAACAAAAGCAGGATACCAGCCCGGTAACCAGTGCCGATCTGGCTGCCAACAAACATATCATTGCCAGGCTCAGTGAACTCACGCCTGATATTCCGATTATCTCTGAAGAAACCCAGATCCTACCGCTGGCACAACGTTCAGATTGGCCGCGCTACTGGTTGATTGATCCGATGGACGGTACCCAGGAGTTTGTTGCCCGCAGCGGTGATTTCGCGGTGAGTATTGCTCTGGTGGAGCATGGTTGGCCGGCGCTGGGCGTGATTTTCTGGCCGAAAGAGCAGTTGTTGTATTACGCCACCCGCGGCAATGGTGCCTTTAAACAACAACATAATCTGATTAACCGGATCCGGGTGCAGCAATATCAGCCTGGCGAGCCGCTGCGCATTGCCGTCAGCCGCCGCCAGCCGCGACAGCTGATCCACGACCTGTTGCAACAACCGGAGCAAGCCGAGTTTATTGCGCTTGGCAGCTGTTCCTTAAAAAGCTGCCTGGTAGCTGAAGGCAAGGCAGATTGTTATCTGCGGTTGGGGCCTACCGGGGAATGGGATACCGGCGCCGTGCAGGTCATCGTCGAAGAGGCCGGCGGCAAAATTCTGGATAGCCAGTTTGCCCCCCTCAGTTATAACCAGCGGGAAACCCTTGGTAATCCCGATTTTATGGTTATCGGCGCTGCCGTACAGCCTTGGTCTGAGCTGATTAAAGCCCGGCAAACCGCGCGTGAGCTGTAATAAAATTACCAACTTTAGTAATTAAGCAACTGGCCAGAAGCCGCGCAAACAGGGGCCTTTAGCCAAATCCTAGTATCTTTTATCGTGAAAAAACGCTATGATGCACGGGTGTTTTTTGAACAGAGAACCGCCCTCTGCTCAAAGAGCAACATGAAAATTAAGTCCGTCAGAGACTGCACCCTTACCTACAGTACCCTTAGGAGTTAACAAATGTCCGATCTGGATTTGGGCCAATACGGCATCACAGATGTCACGGAAATCGTATATAACCCATCTTACGAGCTGCTGTTCGCCGAAGAAACCCGCAGTGATTTGCAAGGTTATGAAAAAGGTAAGCTGACCGAGCTTGGCGCAGTATCAGTCGATACCGGCATCTTTACCGGCCGCTCTCCGAAAGACAAGTATATCGTGCGTGACGACACTACCCGCGATACCGTCTGGTGGTCAGATCAAGGAAAAAACGATAATAAGCCCATCAGTACAGAAGTTTGGGCTGATTTGAAAACACTGGTTACCCGCCAGTTATCCGGCAAAAGACTCTTTGTTGTCGACACCTTTTGTGGTGCGAACGCCGACACCCGCTTAGCGGTACGTTTTATTACTGAAGTGGCCTGGCAGGCGCATTTCGTAAAAAATATGTTTATCCGGCCTACCGATGAAGAGCTGAAAAGCTATAAGCCAGACTTTATCGTGATGAACGGTGCCAAATGCACTAACCCGGATTGGCAGAAACATGGCCTGAATTCAGAAAACTTCGTTGCCTTTAACCTGACCGAGCGCATTCAACTGATTGGCGGTACCTGGTACGGTGGCGAAATGAAGAAGGGTATGTTCTCAATGATGAACTACTTCCTGCCACTGCAAGGCATCGCTTCGATGCATTGTTCTGCTAACGTCGGTAAAGACGGCGACGTGGCGGTATTCTTCGGTCTGTCTGGTACCGGTAAAACTACCCTGTCGACCGATCCAAAGCGGCAGTTAATTGGTGATGACGAGCACGGCTGGGATGATGATGGCGTGTTCAACTTCGAAGGTGGGTGTTACGCCAAGACCATTAACCTGTCGAAAGAAAACGAGCCGGATATTTATAACGCCATCCGTCGTGACGCCCTGCTGGAAAACGTGACCGTGCTGGCAGATGGTAAAATTGATTTTAACGATGGCTCGAAAACGGAAAATACCCGGGTGTCGTACCCGATTTACCATATCGACAATATCGTCACCCCAGTCTCTAAAGCCGGTCATGCCAAGAAAGTGATTTTCCTGACTGCTGATGCCTTTGGGGTATTACCGCCGGTATCGAAGTTAACCAAAGAGCAGGCGAAGTACCACTTCCTGTCTGGCTTTACGGCCAAGCTGGCCGGTACTGAGCGTGGTATTACTGAACCTACGCCAACCTTCTCCAGCTGTTTCGGCGCCGCCTTCTTAAGCCTGCACCCAACCAAGTATGCGGAAGTGTTAGGTAAGCGGATGGAAGCCGCTGGTGCTGAAGCGTATCTGGTCAATACCGGTTGGAATGGCACAGGTAAACGTGTATCCATTAAAGCCACCCGCGCTATTATTGACGCCATCCTGGACGGTAGCATCGAGAATGCCGAGTTTGTGCAACTGCCGTACTTTAACCTGGCGATCCCAACTCATCTGCATGATGTCGATGACGGTATCCTGGATCCGCGTGCAACTTATGCCAACGCAGCAGACTGGGAAGTCAAAGCCAAAGATCTGGCCAAACGTTTTATCGATAACTTTGTTAAGTTTACCGATAATGACGAGGGTAAAGCTCTGGTTGCGGCCGGGCCTCAGCTGTAAGTTAAAGCCGTATGGAAATTACAAAGCCCCGCTCAGCGGGGCTTTGTTTTTCTTGCGCGATAACATACTGCGTGCGCTTATGCCGTTGCTGTTAGCGCGTTACAATGGCTTCTTTACTGCGTCGGCAATGCCATTGATATCTCCGGCTTTTAAGCCAATTTCGGATAACAGCGAATCCAGGATCGGTGCTTGTGCCCGATACCGTAAAGCGCTATTCACTACTTGATCAGCCAGCGAGCCATTACCCTCTGCTACTTCATTGTTGCCTGAGCCACTGCCTGTGCTGTTTCCACCTATGCCGTTAACCTGCAGAATCTTAATATCACTGATTTGCTCCATCGGCTTGACACTTTGCGCAATAATCTCTGGCAGATTCTCAATTAATGCCAGCCGAACCTGCATGGCGATCTGCTCAGCAGAAAGCATATTTGCTGCCGCGTTAATGGCCTTTTTACCTTCGGCCTCTACGGCATAAGAACGCGCCTTGGCGTCAGCCAGCAGCAGTTCGGCATCGGCTTTACCCTTAGCAGAAAGACGTACTTTATCGGCTTCACCCTGAGCGGCAACCCGCATTGCTTCGGCCTGATCTTCGGCGGCCTTTTTCTCCGCTTCTGCCGAGACGACGAGCTGAATTGCTTCCTTTTCCGCCAATTGCCGAGCCATAATCAGTTCAACCTGCTTGGCCCGTTCTGCCTGTTCGGTTTGACGAACAGTCATTACCCCTTCTTCCTGCCGTACGGCCAGTGCCCGGGCTTTGTCGGCTTCAGCTTTGGCTTCAGATTCAGAGCGCGATTTTTCCGCAACAGCAATCGCCTTCTCCTGCGAAGCCAGTTCAATGGCTTTCTGACGCTCAATTTCGGCTTGCTCAACAGCACGTTGCTTAGCAATTTCCATTTCACGTACTGCGCGCTCTTTCTGGATCGTCTCGTTATCGATGTCGCGTTCAGAAATAATACGTTTCAGATCAATCTCGCGCTGCGCCGCAATCTGCGCTTCTTCGGCTTCGCGTTTTTTCTCGGCTTGCTCACGTGCAATTTCCGCCATCTGAGATGCCCGACGAATAGAAACCTCTCTTTCCTGCTCTAAGCGTGCATATTCCTCTTCTCGGGAGATTTGCAGCTTGGCGCGCTCGGCTTCCAGATTCTTGGTTTTAATCGCCAGGTCGGTTTCCTGCTCAATGTCGTTACGGATCTTACGGCGCGATTCAATAGCTTGAGTTAACTTAGTTAAACCTTCGGCATCGAAGGCGTTTTGCGGGTTAAAGTGCTCAAACGCGGTTTGGTCTAAACCCGTGAGTGACACTGATTCGAGTTCCAGACCATTTTTTAACAAGTCTTCAGAAACAACATGTTGCACCTTTTGCACGAAATCGACGCGCTTTTCGTGTAGCTCTTCCATGGCCATTTCCGCGGCAACAGAGCGCAGGGCATCGACGAATTTACCTTCTACCAGTTCTTTCAGTTCCTGAGGGTTCATGGTTTTTAAACCCAGCGTTTGTGCGGCATTGGCGATAGCATCTACGGTTGGCTTGACTCTGACATAGAATTCCGCCGTAACATCGGCGCGCATTCTGTCACGGGTAATTAGTGCTTGCTCCGCTGCACGACGAACTTCCAGTCTTAAGGTGTTCATATTCACCGGAATAATTTCATGCAAAACGGGTAGTACTATTGCACCGCCATTCATGATGACTTTTTCACCACGAAAGCCTGTACGTACAAAGGATATCTCTTTGGTTGCCCGTTTATACAGCCGCGCGAGGATCATGCCCAGGATAATCAAGGCAACGAGTACTGCACCAGCGATAACTAAGATGTGAGAAAAATTTTCCAATAGCATGTTGGCTCCTTGTTGTAATTAACGTTTTCCGTTGTTGAATCTATTTACTATTCCGCTTCACTTAAATGTGGATTGGCATTTTTTATCGCCTTGTAAACCGCGCCTTGTCGGGTCAGCAGCAAGACTTCGGTACCCTGCACAAAGCATTCCTCAGGGTTATCTGGTTCAACCTGAATATAATGTTGATAGCCGTGTTGATCTTTTACCCTCGCTTCTGCGGCATAGCTTTGGCGGGCGGTCCCTAATGTAATAATGGCTATCCGACCCAACAGACTGTCGCTGGTAACGGCAGTCGTCTCATCTCTTGGCATCAAACGGTGCAGTATCCCTCCGCTAAAGCGCACCATAGGTAAGCTCGCGAATAGCACCACAGGGGTTGCTAACCAGGCTGGCGCCATAAACCCAAGCATCGACAGTAAAAAGCTTTGCATGATTAGGCCTAATAGGCCAAAGCTGAGTAGCATAAGGACCAGCAGCATCAACAGTGGCACTTCGCCAATCCTTAGCCAACCGAAAAAGCGACTTAAGGCTGAGTCGGCGTCTAGTTGACCCACCTCAGTATGAGGCGCGATCTCAACCTCCGGCAGTAAGCTCTCAAGGGATGAACTGAAACTCGAACCAAATAGCACTGCGATTAGCTCGAGTAGGCCAATTAATAACATCAGTAATAGCGCGACGCTAAATAGCAGGTTTTCGCTGGCCAGCAGTAGCTGTAACATCAGCTCTTCCCTGCTTTTAATGCCGCCAAGCGTTCTGCAACGCGATTTTTGCGGCTAAGCTCCTCCAACTCAGCTAATTTGCCGGCATTGCCCAGGCTACTATCGCGCGCGGCAATGCCAGAACTACGCTCAAGTACCCGGCTAAACGCATCTGCCGCGCGCTCAGCTTTTTGCTCTGCAGAATGATTGCTTGCTGTCAGCGGGCTGGCAGTGGAGGCCTTAGCTTGCTGAGCCGTAACGAAGGCTTGTAGTTCTGCACGCATTTCACGCTTCTTCGCCTGTAATGCCTGAATAAAACCTTCGAGCTCTTTTTCACGTGCGGCACAATCGGCTATTGATGCTTCCAGCACCGGGATCCGTGCTTCAATATCCATTTGCTCTGCAATGCCGGCTTCGGCAAGATCGTCACGACCGTTGGCAACAGCAACATTGAGTTGCTCGCTTAGCGTTTCGTAACGGCTGTTCTCCTCCATTAATTTTTTACTGGCCAGATGTTTTTGTGCAACTTGCTGTCCCAATTCACTGCGGGTGTCAGCAATAGCGGAGTCCAGCTCACGTATTGTTTGCTCCATTACGGTTTCCGGAGAGCTGCTCTCCATTGCATCCACCAGGGCATTGACACTGCCACTGACTAACCGGGCTACCCGGCGGGTAATACTTTCACTCATTGCTGTGCTCCTTGTGTTGCCGTATGGTGCTGAGTGATTAACTCAGCCAGTTTTATAACGCCTTGTTGTGTAGCTTGCTGAGGCTGAGTCACTGCTAAAGGGAGTAGCAATGACAAAATGTTTAACACTTGTTGCATTGTTTGGCCTTCGGCCTCCTGCAGCTCCCTGATATTCAGCTGCGGGCTTCGTGCCGCCGCAGTTTGCAGTATCGCCAACAGCTCAGGCAGAGCATCGAGTACGCGATTAATACCCTCTGTTCTGAGTTGCAGTTGTTGCTGTCTCACCAACAGTGGTCGGCTTAACTGCTGCAGCCACTCGGTCATTTGTGCCAAATTTGCCGCAAAATTGTCGAAATTGGCGCGTTTATTACGAGTTTCTGCCAGAAGGGCACGTAGTTTATCCGACGGGGTATGTGCACCTTCATAGCTCAGAGTACTGATAAATTCAGCGTCTTCAATGCTTATCCTGGCACTGAATGGAACCGTTTTCGTTGTCATTTGCCTGCCTGGAATATTGAGTAAAGGATACCGATAATTCAGTGTATGCAAATGAATTCAGATGTCAATAAAAAAGCAATTAAATTACTTTTGTTAATGAAAATATGTTTAGGCGTGAAGTCGACAAGGTGTAGCGGTTGAGGTCAGGCGTGTTGGCGGTATTCAGATAGTTGGCAATAACAGAGCCCCCAATTCCTTGGGGGCATGAAATTCGAACGGCTATTGCCTTGGCAGAATGCTTCAGGCGGCCTTACTATCTGATAAAGCCTTGGTTTGGATTGCTTGCAGCGGCAGTGCGGCAAGGCATTCGGCTTGCTCGGCCCAATGATACAGTGCCAGGCTGCCATCGCTGTGCTCCAGCAGGGCAGTGCAGCTATCAATCCAGTCACCGTCATTACAGTAAATAATGCCATCTTCCAGGGTCAGTTCCGGATGATGGATATGACCACAGACCACGCCATCGTAGCCGCCCCGTTTGGCCTTTTTTATTGCAGCCTGGCGGTAACGGCCAATGGCTTTTAAGGCCCCCGGTACCCGACTTTTAATATAGGCAGCCAGACTAAAATAACGACCACCGGTTACGCGGCGTACTCTGTTGTACCAGCGGTTCAGAAACAGCAACAAATCATAGAGGTTATCACCGAGCCAGCTTTGCAGCGGACCAAAGCTGACCTCTTTATCGAATTCGTCACCGTGGAGCAGTAATAATTTTTTACCCAGCGCCGTGGTATGTTCGCCTCTGAGTTGCACTTTAATATTGCCAAACAACTTGCCACGATACAGCCGCATCGCCTCATCATGGTTACCGGGAATATATACGACCTTAGTGCCTTGCTCGGCTTTTTGCAGCAGCAGTTGTACCACCTGATTCTGCGCCTGTGGCCAGTGCACCTGACGCTGCATGGCCCAAAGATCAACAATATCCCCCAGCAGATAAATGGTGTTGGCTTCGGTTTGCTGCAAAAAATGCAGCAGATACTCGGCCTGACAGTCTTTACAGCCCAGATGAATATCAGACAGGAAGATGGTATTGCAATTTAACATTGGCTATCCCCGGTGGCTGAATGCCCTGATAGCATCGGCCGGCCAGATGTCCGGGGTATGACAGTCAGATGAAGCTTATTTGACTAACGGCTACGCCCATTGCTGCAGGTAGTCACAGATCTGCTGGTTCAGCCAAAACTCGGTGCGAAACGGATGCTTGCCGCCGACAAAGCCGACATGGCCACCGTGGCGGCTGAGCCGGTATTCCACCTGTGGGCTCAGTTCAGCCGGGGAGGGGATCACGGCATCGCTTAAAAAGGGATCGTCACTGGCATGAATAATCAGCGTTGGGATGGTGATCGCTTTTAACCAGGCTTTGCCGCTGGCGCGTTGGTAATAGTCAGCGGCATCGCGAAAGCCATGGATCGGCGCAGTATAATGCTGGTCGAATTCGGCAATACTGTTAAATTGCTGCACCTGAGCTGGCGTTAGCGGGAGCGGAAAATCCGGGAACTGCGCCAGCTTGGCCAGGGTTTGCCGTTTTAAGCGCGCCAGCAAGTAACGCTGATAAATTTTACTCAGGCCCTGATTAATGCGTTTGGCGCAGGCCGCCAGATCCAGTGGCGGGCAGATGGCGACGGCAGCGCGTAGCGGATTAGCACTGGCTTGCTCACCACAGTATTTTACCAACACATTACCACCCAGGGAAAAGCCAACAGCGGTTAGTGGCATCGCCGGAAAACGCTGTTGTAGTTGGCTAAGTAAATAGCCAATATCGGCAGTATCGCCGCTGTGATAGGCCCGTGGCAGCTTGTTCGGTTTGCCATGACAACCACGAAAATGCATCACTACCGCTGGCAGTTTGCGGCGTGTTACTTCGGCCAGCAGCCCCTGAATATAGTGGCTGTGCAGATCGCCGGCTAAACCATGCAGGATCACCAGTAGTGGCCTTTGCTCAGTTACTGGCAGTTGTTCGGTCCAGTTGAGCTGCAGTTCATCACCATCGGGTAAGGCTAACATTTCCGGGTAGGTTGGCACCTGCTGCTTTGGGCTTAAATACTTAGCAAAAATAGTTTGCAGATGGGCATTACGTAGCCACCAGGGCGCGCTAAAGCTGGTGGTATGAAGATGATGACTGGCTGGTCCGAGCTGTGCTTGCAAAATAACCGCTCCTGAGAAAGAATGTGGCCTAAGGCTTCCAAAAAAAGAATAACGATGAATCGCCGCCAATTTATCCTGTCAGGCCTGGCGCTTGGCACCACCGCAACGCTGGGAGTTAACGGTTATCAGCTGCTAAACAGTGATGACACGGCTAATTCTGAGCTGGTACTTGCTGCCTTGCTACCGGCCTTATTATACGGTGCTTTACCCACAGCGCCGGCAGAGTCTGACGCCGCCATTAGCCGGACTATCGTAGCGGTGCACGACAGCCTGGCATTTTTGCCGCTACGCCAGCAGCAGGAACTACAACTGCTATTTAATTTACTGGCAAAGCGGCTGGGCCGGCTGGCGCTAAGTGGCCACTGGTTGCCGCTGGCTGAGCTGAGTCTGCCACAACGGCTGACGTTATTTGCCCGCTGGCGTGATAGCTACCTTGGCGTATTGCAGCAAGCTTACCATGGTTTACGCGAATTGTTATTTGCTGCCTACTACAGCCAGCCCGAGCATTGGGCTGCCCTCAATTATACTGCACCGAGGTTCCGTTAATGGCTAAGCAGTCACCGCAACATCTGGACGCCAGTCAATTTACCGCCGATCAGCAATTTAGCGCCGATGTGGTGATCATTGGTAGCGGCGCCGGTGGCGGTATTGCCGCTGAGTTACTGGCTAAGGCCGGTTTGCAGGTATTGTTACTGGAAGAGGGTGCCTACTATGATCGCGATGATTTTGTCATGGAAGAGCGCTGGGCCTATCCGCAGCTGTATCAGGAAGCAGCGGGGCGTAAAACCCGCGATCAGGCGATTGGTATTCTGCAGGGCCGCACTGTAGGTGGCTCAACCACCGTTAACTGGACTACCTCAATCCGCACCCCTCAGCCAACAGTCAGCTACTGGCAAACAGAATTTGGCCTCGACTTTAGCGGTGACAATACGCTAAGTCCTTATTTTGCTTTGGCTGAGCAGCGGTTAAATATCCACCGCTGGCCGGTGCCGCCGAATGCGAATAATGCCAAATTGCAGCAAGGTTGCGAGCGTCTGGGATGGGAATATACGGTGATCGATCGTAATGTCAACGGCTGCGCCAACCTTGGTTATTGTGGCATGGGCTGCCCGATCAATGCCAAGCAATCGATGTTAGTCAGTACCATTCCCAGTGCGTTGGCGCAGGGCGCCCGGCTGATCTCGCGGCTTTCGGTGCGGCAGCTACACTGGCAGGGCAATCAGGTGCAAAGTCTTACTGCGGTGCCGGTCGATCGCTTTTTCCATCCGCGCGCGGAAATACAGGTCCGCATTCGGGCCAAACACTTTATTGTCGCCGCCGGCGCCATCGGCTCGCCGGCGTTACTGTTACGCTCCAAAGTACCGGATCCCTCAGGCCGTCTGGGTAAACATACCTATTTGCACCCGACAGTGATCTCCGGCGCGCTCTTTAATGAGGACATTAACGGCCATGCCGGCGCACCGCAAAGTATTTATTCCGATCAGTTTGTCTGGCCCAGCGATGGGCAGGCCGGTTACAAGCTGGAAGTCCCCCCGCTGCACCCGGTACTGATGGCAACTAAGCTGACCGGCCAGGCTCAGGCTCATGCTGCCTTGATGCAGCAGTTTAATCAGTTACAGGTGACTATCGCTTTATTGCGCGATGGTTTTCATCCGCAAAGCCAGGGCGGCAGTGTTAGCCTGGATGCGCAGCAGCAACCGCTGCTGGATTATCCGATCAGTGACTATTTATGGCAGGGTATGCGTCGTGCGCTGTTATCGATGGCTGAGCTACAGTTTGCTGCCGGTGCCAAAGCGGTATTGCCCATTCATCATCAGGCGCAGCAATACCAAAGCTGGGCCGAGGCAAAAATCGCGATCGCCCAGCTGGCAATGCGTCCGTTATTACAAACGGTGGTGTCGGCTCATGTGATGGGCGGCTGTAATATGGCGGCTAACGAGCGGCTGGGCGTAGTGAATGCCGATGGTCAGCATTATCGACTGCAAAACCTGTCGATTTTTGATGGCTCGGTATTGCCAACCAGCCTGGGGGCTAACCCGCAGCTGACGATCTACGCTTTAGTGTGGCGCAATACTGAACGGCTGATTAGTCGTTTACGACACGGCTCCCGGTAACAATTTTTCTTTGGCTTACGTAGTTAAAGCTGGATTCTACTAGTAAAAATGGACTATTGTTACGACTGAATGCTTCTTATGTTGTGAAGATACGGTCATGCCAGCTTCGTTATACCACGCTTTAGGTGAATATATTGATGTGTTACTGGATGCGGTTTGTGCTGTAGATCGCGATGGTAATTTTCAATTTTTAAGCTCTGGTGCAGAACGTATTTTTGGTTACCCAGCCAGTGAGATGCTTGGCCGGAGTATGCTGGACTTTATCCACCCAGATGACATTCCGAAGACGCTGGCCGCGGCGCAGGCCATCAATACCGGGCAAATCAAGACTGATTTCGAAAACCGCTACCTACGCAAAGATGGCCAGATTGTACATTTGCTTTGGTCAGCACGCTGGTCGGCAGATAAGCAGCAGCGGGTCGCCGTGGCGCGTGATATTACCAGTTTAAAATTGGCGGAAAGCCGCCAACATGCGCTCTATGCTATTTCCGAGGCGGCTTTTGCTGCCGAGAATTTGCAGGATCTATACCGGCAGCTGTTGCAAATTGTACAGCAGTTAATGCCAATCCAGGCCTGTGTCATTGCCCGCCGCACGGTTGCCGACAGTATCAATTTAGCTTATCAGTATCTACCTGACGGGGATACGCAGAGTGCTGCGGAAGCAACCGAGCTTTGTTATAGGCTGTTGCAGGACAGGGGATCAGCCTCATTGCCGCTGATCCGTAAACGTGCAGACCATAATTTATGGTTGGGGGTGCGGCTGATCTCGCACACCAACGTGCTAGGCGCTATGGTGCTCTTAGTTTCATCACAAACTGCCGTATCACATCATGCGGATGCCGATTTACTGGATTTCGTGGCGCAGCATATGGCGGTAGCGATTGAGCGGAAAGAGTTACTGGCGCGGCTGCAACATTCCGCATTGTATGATGAGTTAACCGGCTTACCCAAGCGGGAGCTGTTTTATGACCGTTGCCGGCAGGCCATGGCACAGGCACAACGGCATCAGTGTCAGCTGGCCATTTGTTATCTCGACCTGGACGGTTTTAAACCGGTTAATGATCAGTTTGGTCATAGCGTTGGTGATGATTTATTACAACAGGTTGCGCAACGCTTAATCCAGAATGTGCGTCAGGCCGACACCGTCGCACGCTTTGGTGGCGATGAGTTTGTGATTTTGTTGAGTGAAGTTGACTCGGCAGAGCAGGCCGCGGTAGCGGCGGAAAAGATCCGTCAGAGTTTTAGTATGCCCTTTCAATTACCGTCACTCAGCCTGACGATCACGGCGAGTATTGGTGTGGTATGCGCTGCAGCGGCGACACTAAACACAGAGCCGTTACTTGCTATGGCCGACAAGGCGATGTATCGCGCCAAGCAACTGGGTGGTAACCGTTGTATTCAGGGCTAAACGGTTTGTAGTTGTTGTCCTAATAGACGGAAATAACCCAGCCATAATTGTCCGAGCTCAGCGGTTAATTGCGGTTCAGGGTAAACCCCTGCGCGGGCAGCAGCAGTTTGCCGGGTGCCCGCTACCAGAAAACTATTTTTCAGTGACTGGCTCTGTAATACTTTCTCGAATGCTCTGGCAGTCATTTCTTCCGGCAAGCTTAAATAAAGCCGCGACGCAGCCTGATCCAGGTTTCGGCAATGCTGAAAAAAGTCGCTGACATCACAACCATCATCACTAACAAAGAGTTTTGTAAATGCCTGGTCTAACAAAGCATTGAGGGGATGCGCTTTTACTGGCTGCCGTGTTAACCAGGTGCGGCTGGCAAATTGACCGGCGCTTACCTCACCCTGAAACATTTTCTGCGCAATATAATGATCGAAAGCGTGCATCCACTCGTGTGCCAGGCTGCCGCCGCCAGCATTTTTGGCCAGCGCCAGGATCCGCCCCTGTGGTTGATAGAAAGCGCAAACACCGGGTTGACCGCCGATACCAAAGGTCAGGGCCAGGGTACCGCGCAGTGAAATCACCTCGGCTGGGACTTTCAGCAATTGTTGCAAATCGGCAAAGGCATCAAAGAATAAATTAGCCGCTTGTTGTTGTTCGGCCGCAGTCACCCAGCGACCAATATGGATGCTGTTAAAGCCGAAAATCGTTACCAAATCGGCAAAGTTAACGTCGGCACCACTGCGATGCGGTGGACCATTACGATAGTACTGGCGTGGGGAGCGGGAAGCGTGTTGCATACCGCTATAATAGCGAGAGCCTTCAGCTTAGAGCAACAAAAAAGCGGGCCACCATGCTCGGAGTAACACAGCAGCCCGCAGACCTGAAAGGTTAAGCGGTTAAACTATCGAAGATCCGCAAAAAGGTCGGTTGCTGGCGGATAGCTAACGGCATATGTAAGCGCCGTGCCAGCTCCTGCGCATGGATCACGCCACGGATCTGGTGGTTATCGCGGTCCACCACCAGACAAAAGGCCTCACCATTCGATTGCAGGGTATTGACCACATCGGCAATGGTGCAGTTTTGTAGTTGCTGATAGGCCAGCGCCTTGATGCGCTCACGTGGCCGCATCAGATCCCGTACCTTGATTTCATCGCGGCTATTGCCCAGCATCACCTGGCGTAACAGCGCCTGCTCCGATAACTGTTCGATATGGATTAAACCCAGCATATTCTCATCGGCATCGACGACCAGTTTTAGCTGACTGTGTTCCTGCTGCATCATCAGCAGTGCCTGGCTGGCAGAGGTGTTACCTTCGATCAGGGTTGGCTGGTTATGTTTAAAATCACTCAGCACACTCAGCGCCGGTGAATTTAACGTGGTTTCAGTAAAGTCGGCGGGTTGAATTAATTGATCAACGGCATCTAAATTGAATAAGGATAAAGTTTTCATGATAGCTACTCACACTAATGGGCGCGCAGAGGCCACGCCAGAATTAACAAATAAAAATAAATGGCTGTTAAGTGTGATTAGGCGATGGGTGGTGCGCGGGCACTATCAGGGCTGCTACGGTGTGATAACCAGGGCGTTTGGTAAAAAGTATTAATGGCAGCGGGCAGGCTGTGGCTCAGCACTTTAGCTGAGGCGATCAGGCTGTCCGGTTCATCCGGTTCCTGTTCGTTACTGCCTTTGCTTTGGCCGAGGTTACTGCTTTCAGCATGCAGTGCCTGATAAGGGCTGTCAGCTAAAGGCGATAATCTGCTGTCATGGGTAATACCTGCGTCTGTTGTCACCAACAGGCTCAGATAAAACACCGCGATAAACAGATTAAACCAACGCATAGTCAATACTACGACCTTTTTACTACCACTAAATTGATAATGGCTAGTTTTGCAGCGATTAACAAGAGGGCAAATAAAAAATATTTACTGCCCTAATTCTTACTTGAATTCGAATCAGGCTGATGCGGCGCTTTGCTGCAGTAGATCCAGCGCCAGCGCTTCGGCTACCTTAATACCATCGATACCGGCAGATAAAATACCGCCAGCATAACCGGCGCCCTCACCGGCGGGGTAGAGGCCGCGCACGTTCAGGCTCTGGAAGTCTTTGCCGCGTTTAATACAAATTGGTGATGAGGTGCGGGTTTCAACGCCGGTCAGTAAGCCATCAGCTTTGGCAAAGCCTTTAATCTGCTTATCAAAAGCCGGGATGGCTTCGCGGATGGCGGCGATAGCAAAGTCGGGCAATACCGCAGACAGATCGGTAAGCCGGATCCCCGGTGTGTAAGAGGGTTTGACCTCACCTAACTCGGCAGAGGATTTACCCGCAAGAAAATCGCCAATCAGCTGTGCCGGTGCATGGTAGTCGGCCCCGCCTAACTCAAAGGCAGCACGTTCCAGTTTACGCTGTAAATCGATACCGGCCAGTGGGTGCCCCGGATAGTCACGTTCCGGATCAATGCCCACCACTATTGCGCTATTGGCATTACGTTCGTGACGTGAATACTGACTCATTCCATTGGTCACCACGCCGCCCTCTTCGGACGCGGCAGCAACTACGGTACCGCCCGGGCACATACAGAAGCTGTAGACAGTGCGGCCATTCTGACAATGATGCACCAGCTTATAGTCGGCAGCACCGAGAATAGGGTGGCCGGCATTTGGCCCCCAGCGGCATTCATCAATCAGGGATTGTTCATGCTCAATCCGAAAGCCAACCGAAAAGGGTTTGGCTTCAATATAGACGCCGGCATCGTACAGCATCTGAAAAGTATCGCGGGCACTGTGGCCAACGGCCAGCACCAGATGCCGGCAGGGCAGGTAGTCGCCGTTATGCAGCGTCACACCTTCCAGTTGCTGGTTATTGATATGCAGCTGATCGACCCGGGTACTAAAGCGAATTTCACCACCCAGCTCGGTGATTTTGGCGCGCATCTTTTCAATCATCGATACCAGTTTAAAGGTACCGATATGCGGCTTACTGACATAGAGTATTTCGTCCGGTGCCCCGGCGGCAACGAACTCGGTCAGCACCTTGCGGCCATAGTGTTTCGGATCCTTAACCTGGCTATATAGCTTGCCATCGGAAAAGGTACCGGCGCCGCCTTCGCCGTACTGCACGTTGGATTCGGTGTTCAAAGCCTGGCCACGCCAAAAACCAAAGGTGTCTTTGGTTCTTTCGCGCACGGCTTTACCGCGCTCTAACACTATAGGTTTTAAGCCCATTTCGGCCAGGATCAGGGCGGCAAACAAACCACAGGGACCAAAGCCGACCACGACTGGTCTTTCAGCTGCGGCGGCAGGAATTGGCGCGACATATTTATAACGGGTATCCGGCGCAACCGACACATGCGGATCTTTCTGAAAACGTTTTAGCAGTGCCGCTTCGCCGGCAACGTCCAGATCCAGGGTATAAATCAGTTGAATATCAGATTTTTTACGGGCGTCAATGCCACGTTTAAACACGCTGAAATGGTTTAAATCACTGTCGCTGATGCCCAGTTTGGCCAGAATGGCTGCGCGCAATTCAGCCTGTTCATCCTGATGCTGCAGCGGTAATTTAATTTCGGTTAAACGTAACATAACACTCGAGTCTCAGATTGCGGGCCGGTTTGCCGGTAAAGCCAGTATTTTACGCGATCTGACGCCGGCTGTCCGCTTTCCTGTTGTGTTTCACGTTTGCTTCAGTATGATCGCGCAAAATAGCGGAGGAAGTTGCCATGGCCTTTGTAGTAGGTGAGAACTGTATCAAATGTAAATATACCGATTGTGTGGCGGTATGCCCGGTTGATGCGTTCTTTGAAGGGCCAAATTTTCTGGCTATTGATCCGCTGATTTGTATTGATTGTGGTTTATGCGAGCCGGAATGTCCGGCCACGGCGATTTTTCAGGAAGATAAACTGCCGCCAGGTCAGGAAGGCTTTGTCGCGTTAAATGCCGAGCTGGTTAAGCTGTGGCCGAATATCCGTGAAGTCAAACCGGCACCCGCCGATGCGGATGCCTGGAATGGTGTGGCCGATAAACTCCAGCATCTGGAGTATTAGGGCATCTGCCCGACCTGTTAAACCGTCTGGCTATTACTTGGTTTGCTCCTCAGCATTACCTACTTTGTACATAAAATATACGGCGTAGAAAATGCACAGGCCAATCACAATGGCCAGGCCGGTAAAAGAAATAAAGATCACCGGGTCGTTTAAAAACTCATGCCATAGGTTCATAGGATTTCCCTCCTGAAGTTGCTTGAGGGAAGTGTAGGCAAGGGCAGTAGGCGCTGATATGACCTGGATCAAAGTTACTCAGCTGGCCGCGGCAAAGCGGGCGGCAGCTTGACGCAGATCAAATAATGCCCGTTGCAACGCTTCGTTTGCTGCGGCTAACTGCTGGCAGTATAGACTCAGGTTGTCAGGGTTGCTTGCCGGGGTAAAGCGCAAGTAGTGACACAGCAGTTGCTGCTCCAGCCGTTCTGCCACCAACTCGGTTTGTAAAATTCCCTGTTTTAGTTCCGTTTGCTGGTTACTATCCAGCGGCAGTTTAGGCAGCTCTCGCCGGCACTGGCGTAATACCTGAGTAATATGCTGACTTAACGGTGCTAGTTGCTGTAAGCCCTGCGTCAGACTGGCGGCATCCAGCTGCCAGCCCAGCTGTTCGGTATAGCTGAGTAGCAGCAGCAGATTAACATTGGCCTGCCAATTGTCCTGTAACTGCAGGCAAAGCGGCTGCACCTGTGGGTAAAACGCCAGGCTGACTTGCCAGAAGGTATCGGCATTAAGCTGCTGCACTGTCATTTGCTGCATAGATCGCTTTGTCCCTATTGATTTTGCTGCCAGAAATGTTGGCTTTGTTGTTCCAGCGCCTCTTGCGCCTCAAACCAGCTTTCTTCTACTTGCGCCAGTTCGCTGCTGGCCTGGGTTTGTTCTGTCAGCAGTTTAGTTAGCTGGGCTTTGTTAGCGGCTTCGTAGATGACTGGTTCCGCCAGTTGTTGCTCCAGGCTGGCCAGCTGAGTCTCCAGTTGTTGCTGCCGCAGCTCCAGCTTGTCAATTTTCTGCTTTAGTGGTCGCAGCAGATTGCGCAGCTCCGCCTCCAAGCGTTTTTGATCTTTGCGCACTGCCGCACTATTGCTACTGACGGTTTCCGGAGCCGCACTCTGCTGGCTTTGTCGGGCATCTTGTTGCAGCCACTGGTAATAGTCCTGCAAGTCGCCATCGAAGGGCGCGACTTTGCCATTAGCCACTAAATAAAATTCGTCAGTGGTGCTGGTCAGCAAGTGGCGGTCGTGCGATACCACTACTATGGCACCGGCAAAATCCTGCAGCGCCATTACTATGGCTTCGCGCATTTCCAGATCCAAATGGTTAGTCGGTTCGTCCAGCAACAGCAAGTTCGGGCGCTGATACACCAATAACGCCAGCACCAGGCGAGCCTTTTCGCCGCCGGAGAAAGGCGCACAGGGTTCCAGCGCTTTATCGCCGTGAAAACCAAAACCACCAAGAAAATCACGTAGCTTCTGCTCAGGAACCTGAGGGTCCAGTCGCACCAGATGCTGCAGTGGCGAATCTTGCGGTCTGAGGGTTTCCAGTTGGTGCTGGGCAAAATAACCAAGACTAACGCCACTGGCATACCAGAGTTCACCAGCCAGTGGCGGTAGCTCACCACTGAGTAATTTGATCAGTGTTGATTTACCGGCGCCATTACGCCCGAGTAAGCCGATACGGCTACCTGGCAGCAGCTGAAAGTTAATATTGCTCAGAATAGGCTTGCCGCTATAGCCAGCCTGGACCTGTTCCAGTTTTAACAGTGGGTTGGGTAAGGCCCGTGGCTCGCGGAAACTGAAGTTAAATGGCGAATCAACGTGCGCCGGTGCCAGTATGGTCATGCGCTCCAACGCCTTAATTCGGCTCTGTGCCTGCCGGGCTTTGGTGGCCTGGGCTTTAAAGCGGTCGATAAATTGTTGCAAGTGCGCCACCTGGCGCTGTTGCTTCTCAAAGTTCGCCTGGTGTTGCGCCAGTTGTTCTGCGCGCTGGCGCTCGAACTGGCTGTAATTGCCCTTATACAGCGTCAGACACTGGCGTTCGATATGGACAGTATTGTCGGTCACCGCATCAAGAAAATCCCGGTCATGGCTAATCAGCAGTAAGGTACCCGGATAGTTGCTGAGGTACTTTTCCAGCCAGAGTACCGCATCCAGATCCAGGTGGTTGGTTGGCTCATCGAGCAGTAACAGCTCGGCTTTTTGCATCAGCGCCCGTGCCAGGTTCATCCGCATCCGCCAGCCACCGGAAAATGACTTTACGGTCTGTTGCTGCATCTCGCCACTAAATCCTAAACCCGCCAGCAGGGTGCCGGCCTTGGCCTCGGCACGGTAGCCATCCAGCGCTTCAATTTGCTGATGTACCGCTGCCAGATCGCTGTCGCTGCATTGACTGCGGGCTTTTAGCAGCAATGGATAGAGTTCAGGCTCGCCTTGTAACACATAATCCAGGGCGGAACAGTCCAGGGCCGGCGTTTCCTGAGCCACTGTTGCGATCACCCAGGCAGCAGGAATGCTGACATTACCCGCATCGGCATGTAATTTACCTTGCAGCAGCGCAAATAAGCTGGATTTACCACAACCGTTGGCGCCGACAATTCCCACCTTTTGCCCCGGAAATACGGTAAGATCGGCCCCTGTAAACAGCGCCTGGATACCGCGTCTTAATTCTACCTGCTGAAGCTGGATCATGTTTTACCTTGTACCAGTGAACTAAGTGGGCGATTTTACGCTATATCCGGCTGAAACTAAAATTTCGTCCGGCTTTTTGTGCCCGTTGGAGCCTGTATGACCACCCGTAAGAAAAAGCGTTTTATCGCTGGCGCGACCTGCCCGCAGTGTAAAGCCACCGATACCATGAGTTTGTTTATTGAAAACAATGTTGAAAAGGTGGAATGTGTGGCCTGTGGGCATCAGATGGCGCAGCCAGAGCAGCAAGTGGTGCAATCGACCCGCGAGAATGAATTGGTGATTGGGGTCTTTAAACCAGAATAAGCCAGCATTGTTGCTGGCTTATTCTACTTGGATTTAATAGTGCGGCGGTGGCGGTTCTTCTTCCGGTCGCAAAATACCGCTGTCTTCCGGTAATTGTTGTAACTTTTGCGCCATCAGCAGAATTTGCCGTTGCAGTTGCTCAATCTTGCGTTGATGAGCCAGCAGCTCCTCGTGCAGGCTGTGCATCGTATCTTCCTGAAAAGCAATTTTACTTTCCAGCTCAATCAAATGTAGTTCTATTGCTGAGGGTTGCTCAGTCATAACGGATTTCCCATACTTCGGCCAGGCCACTGGAGCTTTCGCTAATTATACGGTTTTCATCCAGAAAAGCGACGGCATGTACCACAGCACTGGGTGGGCGACTGCCAACTCTGGGGGAAACCCGCCAGCGCTGCAGCTCCCGGCCGCTTTGTACATCCCAAAGTACCAGGTTGCGGGTTGGGGCGCCGGTGAGTAAAAAGCGCCCATCCTGACTAAAACGCACCGCACTAAATACCTGCTGTCTGGCCAGCATTTGCAAGGAGCTTACCCGTTGTCCGCTTTGAATATCCCAGATTTGCGCTAATTGCTGACTATCAGCGGTAAACGCATAACGGCCCTGTGGGTCAAAGGCGACTTTGGTTACCCGGCTTGGATGCGGGAAACTATATAGGATTTGTGCGGTCTGAGTGTCCCAGAGGTAAGCCTGATAATCATTGCCACCGGTCAGGGCATAGCGGCCATTTGGGGATAAGGCGACGCTGTTAATGCGCTCGCTGTGCCCCAGAAAGTCCAGGCGCCGGCCGCTGCTAAGCGTAATATGTTGTACCACGTTATCGCTGCGCCCAACCAGAATATGGGCGCCGTTGTTAGACAGAGCAATATCGCGGATACTGCTGTTATCGGTTTGCCAATAGCCGACGTTCTGGCCATCTGCGGTGCGCCACAGGGCAAAGGTCTGATGATCGGCGCTAAGGACATGGCTGGCGTTATCACTGATCGCCAGGTGAAACACCAGATTGTCGCTACTATCCTGATGGCGCCAGTGATACTTCAGGGCATTTTGTTGCAGATCCCAAAAGGCGATACCGTCCTGGATAGAGGACACTGCAGCAAAGCGGCCATCGGCTGAAAGCGCGGCGGCATAACTGCCCTGAGCCACATGCGGGTACTGCGCCAACGGCTGGGTGTCGACCTTACTACAGCCGGCGAGCAACAGGGTGGCAAGCAAAATTACAGGATATTTCATTGCGGGTGTTAACCTCATCCACACAAAGCGTTAGTATAGCGAAGCGAGCTAACCTTTATTACAACATACTATAGCAGCCGAGAGGTTGCGCTATGGAGAAAAGAATGCGCTTTAAAACCAAATTAACTCTGGTCGCTGTTGCGCTGTTGGCGTTAACGGCTTGTCAGAAAGAACAAAAAGCTGAACCAGCACCAAAAATGGACACTGAACAAGCTAAACAAGCTTATAGCCTTGGCGTTTCAGCTGGCCGTTATCTGCAAAGCACTATCGACGAGTACAGCAAAATCTCTGTTGATCTGAATGCCCAGCTGATTTTAAAGGGTGTACAGGATGGTATGGCCGGTAAGTCTGATGTTACTGAAGAAGAAATTCAGCAGCTGTTAACTGCGCTGGACGAAACCTACCGCAATGAACAAATGAAGCTGGCTGAAGCCGCGGCGGCGTCAGCCAAGGCTGCAGGTCAGGCTTATCTTGACGAAAATGCCAAGAAAGAAGGCGTAACCGTCACGGAATCAGGTCTGCAGTATGAAGTGCTGCAGGCCGCAGAAGGTGCTAAACCTGCTGCTACTGATACCGTTAAAGTGCACTACACCGGCACTTTAACCGATGGCACCAAGTTCGATAGCTCTGTTGATCGGGGCGAGCCTATTGAGTTCCCGTTAAACCGCGTTATTCCTGGTTGGACTGAGGGTGTACAACTGATGAGCGTGGGCTCTAAGTTCCGTTTCACTATTCCGTCTGAACTGGCGTACGGTGAGCGCGATATGGGTACCATTCCACCAAACAGCGTGCTGGTATTTGAAGTTGAGCTGCTGGATATTGTAAAGCCACAATAAGTAGCGGTTTAAATAAAAAAAGCGGCCTGGCCGCTTTTTTTATTGCTACGTTAAAGCAGACCTAAGCCGTCGTGGTCGTAGAGACATGTTTGGCATGCAGGGTCTCGATCAGCTTATCTTCCAGCGCAAAACGTTCTTCCATTGCCTGACCCAAAGCCGACAATTCTAAATCAAAAGAGCCGCTGTTACGGGTACTCAGATGCTCAGCGTATTTATCGTTAAATTCCAGCGCCAGGTCGGTTGAGACCGCAATTTTGGGGTACAAGGAGTCTGCCAGCTTGCGGCTGTTGGTGCCGTTCACCGCGCATTGGGCGACGATTTGTTCATAGACTTCAAAGTGACCGGCAGACAGATAATCCATCAGTAACTGGCAAAATTCTTTAATTTTGTCTTGCGAAGGCATGGTATGACGGTCTTTTTCGAAAGGAGGCAAACCGGCCAGCCGGCAATAACTGACAATCAACTCGCGTCGCTCCTGCAGCCAACTATCAATCGCCTTCAGGCTGCCGCCATATTTTTGTTGCGCTTGCTGTACGCGGGTGTACATTTGCCTCTCCTTAGATGCAGCCTGTGTTGCTGCAATACTGCTAATTAAAAGAATTTCAGCGAAAAGATCAACCGTTTTTTTATTGGTCAGCCCAGCGGCCCGGAGTATGATGCTGCCATTCTTGCTAAAACCTCCGCATTAAAACAGAGGCTGTAATGATTGAACATAGTGTAAAAGTATCATCCGGGCAGTTGGCATACTGGTTTATTGTGAGTCAGGGCCGGTTGTTTCTGACCGCAGATGGCACAGTACCCTTTACTGAACTGGCTGCGCTGCCGCTGCAGCTGGCGGATGCGATGACCTGTAAACTGGGTGAATACCAGCAGCAGCCATGTTATCTGGTGGTGTATGACGATCGGCCGGCGAATGAGGCGGATTGGCATTCCGCCCGTGCTTTATTAGAGCAGGGCGAGGCGCTGTTTCAATTGGCTGCCCGGGCGACCCAGGTTGCGTTATTTCTGCAAACACACCGTTTTTGCGGTCAGTGTGGCAGCGCGATGCGTTTGGTTAACTGGGAGCTTGCGACTCTTTGCCATAAGTGCGGGCATCGCTGTTACCCTCGTATTGCACCCTGTGTTCTGGTCGCGGTAGTAAAAGCAGATAAAATTTTGCTAGCGCGCTCCACCCGGCACAAAGCGGGATTTTTCTCGGTCCTGGCAGGCTTCGTTGAGTCGGCAGAGACTCTGGAGCAGGCGGCGGTGCGCGAAGTAAAAGAGGAAGTGGGGATCGATATTACCAATTTGCGTTATGTTGGCAGTCAGCCCTGGCCTTTTCCACATTCATTGATGACAGGTTTTGTGGCTGACTATGCCGGTGGTGAGATCCAGTGCCAGCCTGAGGAAATTGCCGAAGCTTACTGGTGTCCGCTGCATGACTTGCCAGAGACACCGGGGCTACAGACTTTATCCGGGCAGTTAATTGCGTTGGCGCAGGCAACACAGCAGCAGAAAGCATAAAATAAAAAAGCCACTCAAGGTGGCTTTAAATTGGAGCTTAAGGTCTCGTATACCGAGCTTCTTTGTTGTTAGAACTTCACTAGCGCAGTACTTTTATAACAGAAGCGTTTTGCTGATACAAGCGGCAAACGGAAAAAAATGAACCTAAGCTGAATATTTTTTTCAGTTTACGTAAAGGTAAAGATTGCAGCTTTATAGCGCCAGATCATAGAGCAGACGGGTGCAAGCTGTTAGAATGCGACAAAAGATGTGATGGCGGATGAATTATGCAGCTAAAAAATGATCGTTATTTGCGTGCCTTGCTACGGCAACCGGTAGATCGAACCCCAATTTGGATGATGCGCCAGGCCGGGCGTTATTTACCTGAGTATCGTGCTACCCGTGCGCAAGCCGGTGATTTTATGTCGCTATGCAAAAACCCGGAGCTCGCCTGCGAGGTGACATTACAGCCATTACGCCGCTACCCATTGGATGCCGCTATCCTGTTTAGCGATATTCTGACCATTCCTGATGCGATGGGGTTGGGGCTCAGTTTCGGTGTCGGCGAGGGCCCTCGATTCAGTAAGCCGATCCGCGATTTTCTGGATGTGGTGCATTTACCCATTCCGGATCCGGAGCAGGAGCTGCGTTATGTCATGGACGCGGTACGCACTATTCGCCGTGAGTTGCAGGGTAGCGTGCCGTTGATTGGTTTTTCCGGCAGTCCGTGGACGCTTGCCACTTATATGGTGGAAGGCAGTGGCAGTAAGACCTTTAGCATCATCAAAAAGATGATGTATAGCGAGCCGGAAGTGCTACATATGCTGCTGGATAAGCTGGCGCAAAGCGTGACCCTGTATCTGAATGCCCAAATTGCAGCCGGCGCTCAGGCAGTGATGATCTTCGATACCTGGGGTGGGGTGCTGACGCCACGCGATTATAAAGAATATTCGCTCAGTTATATGCAGCAAATTCTGAACGGCCTGACCCGTGAGGCTGATGGTTGCAAAGTACCGGTAACCTTGTTTACCAAAAATGGCGGTCAGTGGCTGGAAATGATGGCTGCGACTGGCTGTGATGCTTTAGGTTTAGACTGGACGACAGATATCGCCAACGCCCGGGCCCGGGTAGGGCAGCAGGTGGCGTTACAGGGTAATATGGACCCGTCTATTCTGCTGGGCACACCGGAGCGGATCCGTCAGGAAGTACAAACTATCCTTGATGGCTTTGGCCAGGGTTCAGGTCATATCTTTAACTTGGGACATGGTATTACGCCTGATGTCGATCCGGAACATGCCAGGGTCTTTATCGAGGCGGTGCAGGATCTCAGCCCGATGTACCATATGAACGCTGAGATCCCGGAATAAGCGTTAACTGCGGCTGTTGGCGCAGTGGTCTACTGCGCCAGAACCCCAAACATCAGAACAGGCGGTTTAGGCCGTTTAGTGCCGCAACCCGATATGCTTCGGCCATGGTTGGGTAGTTAAAGGTGGTGTGCACAAAGTAGTTCAGATTATTACCACCGTTCTTTTGCATCATAATGGCCTGACCGATGTGAATAATCTCCGCGGCCCGCTCACCAAAGCAATGAATACCCAGAATTTCAAGGGTATCACGGTGAAACAGCACCTTCAGACTCCCGGCACTGGTATTGGCAATTTGCGCTCTGGCTAAATGCTTAAACTGCGCACGGCCGACCTCGTACGGGATTTTGGCAGCGGTGAGTTCCTGCTCGGTTTTGCCGACTGAAGACATCTCGGGAATGGTGTAAATGCCGGTCGGAATATCGGCAATCAAATGCCCGTCCAGATTACCTTTTACGATAGCTTCACCGGCCAGCCGGCCCTGGTCGTAGGCTGCGCTGGCCAAACTTGGATAACCAATCACATCACCGACGGCATAGATATTATCTACAGCCGTCTGATACTCACTATTTACTTTTAACAGGCCGCGACTATCAGCGGCCAGGCCCACCGCCTCCAGATTCAGCATTTCAGTATTGCCGGTACGGCCGTTGGCAAACAGGAAGCAGTCGGCTTTCATCCTTTTACCGGATTGCAGGTGTAAAACTACGCCATCATCCCGGCCTTCCACATGCGACAGTTCTTCACCGTGGCGGATGGTCATACCCGAGTTCCAGAAGTGGTAACTCAGGGCATCAGAGATTTCGGTATCCATAAAAGATAATAACCGGTCGCGGGTGTTGACCAGATCGACCCGCACGCCCAGGCCACGGAAAATCGACGCATATTCACAGCCGATAACCCCGGCACCAAAGATAATAATATGTCGTGGATCATGATCCAGCGACAAAATGGTATCGCTGTCATAGATGCGAGGGTGTTTAAAATCAACATGCGGAGGCCGGTAAGGCCGCGACCCGGTAGCGATGACAATGGTTTCTGCGCTCAGTGTGTAGCAACTGCCGTCGTTATGGGTAATTTCCAGGGTATGGTTATCAATAAAACGGGCTTCACCCTGATAAATCTTTACCAGATTGCGATCATAAAAGCCGCTGCGTAGTCGTACTTGTTTGCGGATCACGCCGGCAGCATGTTTCAGGATCTGTGAAAAGGTCAGACCTTTCATCTGCTCTTCAACCTGAAACAATGGGTTTTCATTAAATTCTATTAAACGGCTGACCGAGTGGCGCAATGCTTTCGACGGAATAGTGCCCCAGTGGGTACAGCCACCGCCAACCGCTTGGTAACGTTCAATGGCCGCAACGCTTTTACCACTTTTCGCCAGATACATAGCCGCACCTTCGCCGCCGGGGCCCGTACCAATAACGATGGCATCATAATCATAACTGGGTTGTTTTTTCGCTGCTTTTGCCGACACGTTTGCCAATCCTGTCAAATTACTAGTAGAAATTAGCATAACAGTTATCAGACACAAAAAAAGAGGCGATCGCCTCTTTTTTCCGGAACAAGCGCTCGCTTAACTAAAAGCGGCGGTCAGGCGCTGCCAATGATTCTGTTGTTGTTGCAGATGTTGCTTTAACTCCTGATAACGCTGCATAAATTCAGACGCATTCACCTGATCGACCAGCGCTGTACGTTTCTGTTGTAACAGCTCTTTCTTCAGCTGGTAATAATCCTGAATTTTTGCCACTAACAGCTGATACTCCTGCTCCAGCAATGCCAGCAATTGTTCTGCATTCGGCAAATGCTGAACTTTATCTTTGGCGCGCTTAAGCTGCATTTTGGCAACAGCCTGCGCAATTCTGTCTTCTGGCACAGTACGTAAATTCCAGGTCAATTTCAGCAAGGAGCAGGATTTAATCAGCCATTTAGTCGGGTCAAACTGCCACCAACGGATCCCGTTGCGGTAATCGTATTCAAAAATATGATGGTAGTTATGATAGCCTTCACCATAGGTCAGAAACGCCAGAAAGCCATTATCCCGGGCGCTATTCTCATCGGTGTAGGTTTGTTTACCCCAGATATGCGCCAAGGAATTAATAAAGAAGGTAAAGTGGTGGCTTAAAACCAGGCGTAGCACACCAACACTTAACAGCATGCCCCAGAAACTGCCAAGCAGTAGCCCCAACAGCAGCGGAATACCAATGTTAGTCAGTAACACCAGTGCCAAATAATGCTTGTGCTGGAAAGCCAGGATAGGGTTCTTTTGCAGATCGCGCACATTGCTGTAGTCGAAGTAGCTATCGCCCTGATAGTCACGCAGCATCCAACCAATATGACTAAACCAGAAACCACGGCCGGCAGAGTAAGGATCTTTGTCGTTGTTATCGACATGGCGGTGATGCACACGGTGATCCGATGACCAATGAATGGCACTATTTTGCAGGGCGAAGGCGCCGCCGATAGCAAAAATCCACTGTAAAACGGGATGGGCATCATAGGTCTTATGAGCCCACAGCCGGTGATAGCCTGCAGTTATCGAAATACCGCAGTAGCCCATGCACAAAATGGTGGCAATAATTTCTGCTGTGGTAAAACCAACTGTCAAGGCATAATAGGGAACCGCAATAGCGGCAACCAAAAAAGTCAGACTGAACAGAATGACGTTAGTCCAGATGATCGGATGTTTTTTCATGAATTCACACTTTGAGCTTACAACTGTACGCCAATTTACCCAGCTGCTGACAGCCGGTCAAGCTAAATCGGCTGAACGGCAGTAAGAAAGGGACGCATCGTGACCAGAGCAGAACAGAAAGAACGTACCCGCCAGGCAATTATTAATGCTGCCTTTTCGCAGCTAAGTGCCGAAAAAGGCTTTGCCAGCTTAAGCTTACGCGAGGTCGCCCGTGAGGCCGGCATTGCACCCACCTCCTTTTACCGCCATTTTGCCGATATGGATGAATTGGGCTTAACGCTGGTGGATGAAGCCGGCTTAATGTTACGGCAGCTGATGCGCCAGGCAAGATTACGGATTGAAAAGCACGGCAGTGTAATCAGTACCTCGGTAGAAACCTTTATGGAGTTTGTCGCCGAAAACAGCAACGTGTTTCGCTTGTTGCTGCGTGAACGCTCTGGTACTTCGGCGGCATTTCGTGCTGCCGTTGCCCGTGAGATCCAACATTTCTGTGCGGAGCTGGCGCATTATCTACGCAAACAAACGCAGTGTCCGCCTGAACTGGCGCAGCTGCAGGCAGAGGCGATGGTTACGCTGGTATTTCATACCGGAGCAGATGCCCTGGATGCACCGCGGGAACACTATCCGCAGCTGACCCGGCGTACCATCATGCAACTGCGCTGGCTGGCACACGGTGCCGCCAGCTATGGCCGTAAGCAGCCCGACTAGCGCTTACGCAGTAGCACACCAGTTTCAATATGGTGGGTGTATGGGAACTGATCAAATAAGGCGAGCCTGCTGATATCGTGGGTCTTGGCAAGTTCAGCCAGATTCGCCGCCAGAGTTTCCGGGTTACAGGAGATATAAAGAATAGACTGAAAGCCGCTAACCAACGATAGCGTAGCTGGGTCCAAGCCGGCCCGCGGCGGATCGACCAACACAGTATTTAACGCTAATTTGGCCAGGTCGAGCTCTTTAAGCATGCGGCCTTGTTGTAGCGCCGCCGCCACATCTTCGGCAGACATCTGCAATACCTGCACATTTCCGATCTGATTTAGGGCGATATTATATTGTGCCGACTTAATTGAACTGCGGGCCAATTCAGTTGCAATGACCTGACCAAACTGGCTGGCCAATGCCAGTGAAAAATTGCCATTACCACAATACAGCTCCAGCAAGTCACCGCCCAGCCCAGCGGCGCAGTCTGACGCCCAGTCCAGCATTTGCTGATTCACGCCGGCATTCGGTTGGGTAAAGCTGCCTTCAAGCTGTTGGTACTGAATGCTCCGATCTGCCGCGTTAAAACGTTCGATTACAAAGTCATCAGAAACTACCAGCTTTTGTTTACGGGCCCGGCCGATAAAGCGCACATTATAGAGTGGCGCCAATTCCTGCTGTAACTGCCTGGCGGCCTCCAGCCATTGCTCATCGAGTTTACGCTTATAGATCAGGCTGACCAGAAGTTCTCCGGTCGTGCTGGCCAGATAGTCGGCCTGATAAAGCCGATAGCGCAATTGATGATTAAATTGAATGGCTTTCAATAACACTGGCATAAAATCCGCGATGGGCTTAGCCGCTATTGGGAACTCGTCAACCCGAACCGGTTGCCGGCTGGCGGGGTCAAACATGCAGTGATAGATGTCATCACCATTATGCCAGATACGGAATTCGGCACGTTGCCGGAAATGGCTTACCGCAGAGCGAAAGATTTCTGTTTCGGGTAAGGCAAACTGCGCGAGTAAATGGCGCAAATGTGCTGCTTTAGCGGCGAGCTGAGTTTCGTACTGTGCGGGAAATACCTGACCTAATGACATCTGACTCTCTGACTACTGGCAAAAGACGCATTTTAAGCGCTTTTTGCCAGTGAGCCAAATTTAAGCGTCAGTAAAAGCAAACTAACAACAGCAGCGACAACTGAGCGCCGCCGGCTTACTCTGCCGCAGAGCCGTCATCATCCTGACGTTCACGGGCTTCGCGTACTTTAAGAGTACGTTCCTGAAACTCAGCATCGTTCAGCTTGCTAATCATCTTATTGGCGTCAGCCGCGGCGACTTCAACAAAACCAAAGCCACGCCGCCGACCGGTCTGGCGATCTTTCATCAGGCGGACATTGGCGACAGTACCGT
>NZ_JACEHJ010000001.1:775000-817500 GCF_025377695.1 Alishewanella sp. BS5-314 | reverse complement strand
ACACAGATGATTGATTGCATGAGATAGAGCAAACAGTGTTAAGCCATGTGAGTGGTGATAACGAAGGATGTTTGGTTTAGCGCAAGGCGCAGGCTGAGCGAGTGAGGGAGTGTACGAGGTGTACATGACCGAGCGAGTGAAGAATGCAACGCAGCGATAAGGCAAACAGACAAGTTAGCATTGGTCTGTAGCTCAGGTGGTTAGAGCGCACCCCTGATAAGGGTGAGGTCGGTAGTTCGAGTCTACTCAGACCAACCAATTCGCCGCCAGGCGTTGTTGCAGCAAACCTCACATACGAAAGTATGCTTCGGTTTACTGCGCCTAGCCTGACAACGAATATAGAGCAAAGACCATAGAAAGACTTATTGCGATGATTTTTGCTTTAGGCAAGGCATGCGACGAACGAGTGAGGGAGTGTACATCAGGTACATGACCGAGTGAGTGAGGAAGCATAACGCGGCATAAAGGAAAAAGCAGAAGCAAGAAGAGGGGTTATAGCTCAGCTGGGAGAGCGCCTGCCTTGCACGCAGGAGGTCAGCGGTTCGATCCCGCTTAACTCCACCACTACTTACGTGACACTGATAAATGATTGCTCTAAAAATTCAAATCAAACTGTTCTTACGAGAAAGTTTTTCTTAGAAGAATGTTTTGATTTGAGTTTATCTCAAACTGCTCTTTAACAATTTGGCAAGCTGATAGTAATAAAACAAGCTAAGCATACTTCCGAACTCAAGCAGAAGGATTGTGACGCGAGCACACTGTACGACTTTGAAGACATTTTGGGGTTGTATGGTTAAGTGACTAAGCGTACACGGTGGATGCCTTGGCAGTCAGAGGCGATGAAGGACGTACTAACCTGCGAAAAGCTATGGGGAGCCGGTAAGAGGCGCTGAACCGTAGATATCCGAATGGGGAAACCCAGTGAGTTTACTCACTATCCTTAACTGAATACATAGGTTAAGGAGGCAAACCGGGAGAACTGAAACATCTAAGTACCCCGAGGAAAAGAAATCAACCGAGATTCCGTCAGTAGCGGCGAGCGAACGCGGACTAGCCCTTAAGCTAGATTGGTGTTAGTGGAATCATCTGGAAAGCTGAGCGATACAGGGTGATAGCCCCGTACACGACAACACCTTTATAGTGAAAACGAGTAGGACGGGACACGTGGTATCCTGTTTGAAGATGGGGGGACCATCCTCCAAGGCTAAATACTCCTGACTGACCGATAGTGAACCAGTACCGTGAGGGAAAGGCGAAAAGAACCTCTGTAAGAGGAGTGAAATAGAACCTGAAACCGTGTACGTACAAGCAGTGGGAGCCCACTTTGTTGGGTGACTGCGTACCTTTTGTATAATGGGTCAGCGACTTACATTCTGTAGCGAGGTTAACCGAATAGGGGAGCCGTAGGGAAACCGAGTCTTAACTGGGCGAAATAGTTGCAGGGTGTAGACCCGAAACCGGGCGATCTAGCCATGAGCAGGTTGAAGATTGGGTAACACTAATTGGAGGACCGAACCCACTACTGTTGAAAAAGTAGGGGATGACTTGTGGCTTGGAGTGAAAGGCTAATCAAGCTCGGAGATATCTGGTTCTCCTCGAAAGCTATTTAGGTAGCGCCTCGAGCGAATACCACCGGGGGTAGAGCACTGTTTGGGCTAGGGGGTCATCCCGACTTACCAACCCCATGCAAACTCCGAATACCGGTGAGTACTACTCGGGAGACACACGGCGGGTGCTAACGTCCGTCGTGAAAAGGGAAACAACCCAGACCGCCAGCTAAGGTCCCAAAGTGATGATTAAGTGGAAAACGATGTGGGAAGGCATAGACAGCTAGGAGGTTGGCTTAGAAGCAGCCACCCTTTAAAGAAAGCGTAATAGCTCACTAGTCGAGTCGGCCTGCGCGGAAGATGTAACGGGGCTAAAATCATCCACCGAAGCTGCGGATTCACACTATGTGTGAGTGGTAGAGGAGCGTTCTGTAAGCCTGCGAAGGTGTGCCGGGAGGCATGCTGGAGGTATCAGAAGTGCGAATGCTGACATGAGTAACGATAAGGGGAGTGAAAAACTTCCCCGCCGAAAGACCAAGGGTTCCTATCCCATGCTAATCAGGGTAGGGTGAGTCGGCCCCTAAGGCGAGGCTGAAAGGCGTAGTCGATGGGAAACGGGTTAATATTCCCGTACCGGCCAATACTGCGATGGGGGGACGGAGAAAGCTAGGCAAGCGCGGCGTTGGTAGTCCGCGTGAAAGTGCGTAGGTTGGAGAGGTAGGTAAATCCGCTTCTCTAAGACTGAGACACGAGACGAGTCACTACGGTGACGAAGTTGCTGACGCTCTGCTTCCAGGAAAAGCCTCTAAGCTTCAGGTATTGGTGACCGTACCCTAAACCGACACAGGTGGTCAGGTAGAGCATACCAAGGCGCTTGAGAGAACTCGGCTGAAGGAACTAGGCAAAATAGTACCGTAACTTCGGGAGAAGGTACGCTCTTGTGTGTGAAGGCCTTGCGCTGTAAGCATATGAGAGTCGCAGTGACCAGCTGGCTGCAACTGTTTATTAAAAACACAGCACTCTGCAAACACGTAAGTGGACGTATAGGGTGTGACACCTGCCCGGTGCCGGAAGGTTAATTGATGGGGTTAGCGCAAGCGAAGCTCTTGATCGAAGCCCCGGTAAACGGCGGCCGTAACTATAACGGTCCTAAGGTAGCGAAATTCCTTGTCGGGTAAGTTCCGACCTGCACGAATGGTGTAATGATGGCCAGGCTGTCTCCAGCCGAGACTCAGTGAAATTGAAATTGCGGTGAAGATGCCGTATACCCGCGGCTAGACGGAAAGACCCCGTGAACCTTTACTATAGCTTGGCACTGAACATTGACCCTACATGTGTAGGATAGGTGGGAGGCTTTGAAGCTGGGACGCTAGTCCTGGTGGAGCCGTCCTTGAAATACCACCCTTGTATGTTTGATGTTCTAACGTAGGTCCCTGAATCGGGATTGCGGACAGTGTCTGGTGGGTAGTTTGACTGGGGCGGTCTCCTCCTAAAGCGTAACGGAGGAGCACGAAGGTTGGCTAAGTACGGTCGGACATCGTACGGTTAGTGTAATGGTAGAAGCCAGCTTAACTGCGAGACAGACACGTCGAGCAGGTACGAAAGTAGGTCATAGTGATCCGGTGGTTCTGTATGGAAGGGCCATCGCTCAACGGATAAAAGGTACTCCGGGGATAACAGGCTGATACCGCCCAAGAGTTCATATCGACGGCGGTGTTTGGCACCTCGATGTCGGCTCATCACATCCTGGGGCTGAAGTCGGTCCCAAGGGTATGGCTGTTCGCCATTTAAAGTGGTACGCGAGCTGGGTTTAGAACGTCGTGAGACAGTTCGGTCCCTATCTGCCGTGGGCGTTGGATAATTGAGTGGAGTTGCTCCTAGTACGAGAGGACCGGAGTGAACGAACCGCTGGTGTTCGGGTTGTCATGCCAATGGCACTGCCCGGTAGCTATGTTCGGAACGGATAACCGCTGAAAGCATCTAAGCGGGAAGCCGGCCACAAGATGAGTTATCCCTTACCCCTAGAGGGTACTAAAGGGTCGTTGGAGACCACAACGTTGATAGGTGAGGTGTGGAAGCGCTGCGAGGCGTTGAGCTAACTCATACTAATTGCCCGAGAGGCTTAACCATACAACGCCCAAGATGTTTTAAAGAAAGAATACAGTGTGCATACAATCAGCTTGCTAAGTTAAAGAACAGACAAACCAGTTATTGCCTGGTGGCAATAGCGCTGTGGAACCACCTGACTCCATTCCGAACTCAGAAGTGAAACGCAGCTGCGACGATGGTAGTGTGGCATTCGCCATGCGAGAGTAGTACACCGCCAGGCACCTCATTAAATAGAAAAGCCCTACTCGAAAGAGTGGGGCTTTTTTATTGGCTGCTGTTCTGACGCGGTGTACTGCTCGAGCAGGGCGATACCATGCGAAGTAGTACAGTGAAGCCGGGAATTCGCCAAGCCAACAGTTTGGCTTGGCGCCGGCTGAACGCCCCGAGCTCTGCGAGGGGCATGAAGGCACCTCATTCAAGCAAAAGGCCTACCCAATCGGGTGGGCCTTTTTGCTTTATCCGCTACGCGGGGGTACTGCTCTCCCATGCCAGCCACTGCCCTTCGGGCCTGCCTGCGGCAGTCCAACTTCGCTCCTGACGAAGTTGTGTGCAGGCCTTCCTTGGCCTGCATCGCTTCGCGACCTGCCTTCGGCAGTCCAAAACTGCTCCCGGCAGTTTTGTCGCCATGGGAGACGGTACTTCGACTACACGGCCTCTGTACGAAGCGGCAAACTAGAAGATGACACGATACTCAGACTCCGGTACGCCCGCCGTACCGGAGTCATTCTGCGATAGTGATAAAAAGACCAACCCAAACCCCAACAACGACTTATCACAGCGAGCGATATCCGTGCCATCAATGACATACCGCACTTGAGACTAAGCACCCCTTGCACGAAGCGCTAAACTAAACACTTACACCACACTCAGACTCCGGTACGCCCGCCGTACCGGAGCCATCCTGCGATAGTGATAAAGACACGCAAGCGAGACAGCAAAGCAGACTAATAACAACGAGCCATAACCACGCCATCAATGACACACCACACTACGACCAAACAACAGCCATAAAAAGTGTTAAGTCAGACAACACAAAACACTGAGACAACAAAAAGCCTCAAGATATCCGTAAGCGCATAGCCTGATAAAGACCTGTCAGCGCTATCTGGCATCTGCAACCAATCCTTTCCTGCCAAAGCCGCAATAAATTTGCGCTCACGGCGGGGGTTCTTTAAAATTGCGGCTAATTCACAACCATGGTTTTGCTATGCAACTTCTTCGTCAGCAAGCAGCTGAACAGTACTCAAGTTTTCGCCTGCCTTATCAACTCGACCAGGTATTTCTCGCCGCCGATATTACGGATCTTAAGCAATTTAGCGGACCGGATTATCCAACAGTATTAGGCGAGGGTACCAATACCATCTTTTTGGCTACGCAGCATAAGCCGGTGTTACGCTATCTTGCTAAGAGAATAAGCCAACACGCCGATACTGACCATGTTCTGTTACACGTTGAAGCTGGCCATAACTGGCATCAACTGGTCAGTTGGACGATAGAGCAGCAATTATGGGGTCTGGAAAACCTAGCTTTAATACCGGGCTCGGTGGGCGCAGCGCCGGTACAGAATATTGGTGCTTATGGTGTCGAGCTCTCAGATCGCTGCAGCTATGTTGACTTCTACGACTGGCAGCGCCGTGAAGTAGTACGGATACCGGCATCGGAGTGCCAGTTTGCTTATCGCGATAGCATTTTTAAACAGCAATTGCAGGGCCGCGGCGTAATAGTGGCCCTTGGCCTGACGCTATCACGCCAGCCTATGCCAGTGCTGGATTATCCCGGCTTAAAAGAGTTACCAAAAACAGCCACGTTACAGCAGGTTTTCGCAACTGTTATCCAGATCCGGCAAAGTAAGCTTCCTGATTACCGGCAGCTGCCAAATTGTGGCAGCTTCTTTAAGAACCCTGTTATTACCGAGCGGCAGTTTCAACTTATACGCCATGACTATCCAACACTGCCCGGCTATCCACAAGCAGAGGGTGTCAAGGTACCTGCTGCCTGGCTAATAGAGCAAGCTGGTTTCAAAGGCGTGGTAGTTGATAACGTCGGCTGCTATCAGAAGCAACCGCTGGTCATTGTGAATTACGGCCTGGCCGATAGTGCCCCTTTACTGGCTTTAATCGCTACCATTCGAAGTACCGTGCTGCAGCGCTTCGCCATTGAGCTTGAACCCGAAGTCAGATTACTCAATGGCGCCGGACAGCACCATGTCCCAGCCTAACTTACAGCTACAACGGCAGTTGCTGGCTTTACTTGCTGACGGTAAGTTTCATTCCGGTCAGCGTTTGGCTGAACGTTTTGGTTTAAGTCGTACCGCAATCGCGAATAATCTGCAGCAGTTAAGTCAACTCGGGTTGGATATCTTTAAGCTAAAGGGTAAGGGCTATGCGCTCTCCAGCCCATTGCAGCTGTTAGATGCGGCAGTGATCCGTAGTTTACAGTGTAATGATGGTCCGGAGATCCGCGTGCAGCATATTACTGACTCTACCAATGCGCAGCTATTGGCACTGATCCAGGCCGGTAAGCCGTTACAGCCGGGGCAAGTGATCGTGGCCGAGGCGCAAACCGCAGGAAGGGGCCGCCGTGGACGGCAATGGTTTTCGCCCTTTGGCAGCAGTCTATACTTTAGTTGCTATTGGCGGTTGGAGCAGGGGATCCCTGCTGCAATGGGATTGAGCCTGGTCGTTGCCTGCGCATTGGCTGAGCTGTTACAGCAAGATTATCAGGTGCCGGCACAAGTAAAATGGCCTAATGATTTATACATCAACGGAGCAAAAGCTGCCGGCATTCTGGTTGAGTTGGCAGGGCAAGCGGATGCGGTGTGTGAGTTAGTCATTGGCATAGGCTTAAATATTCGTTTGCCGCAGCTGGCAGACCAGAGCATTGACCAACCATTCACCGATCTGCAAACTCACGCCACAGCAACGGTTGACCGCAATGTGCTAATTGCCCGTTTGCAGCAACATCTAATTGGTGCTCTGGAGCTGTTTAACGCTGCGGGCTTTGCACCCTTTCAGCAGCGTTTTAATCAGTTTGATCTCTATGCCGGTAAAGCAGTTAAACTCACTGGTAGCAAAGAGATCAGCGGCATTTGTCGTGGTGTGGATCAACAAGGTGCCCTGCTTCTTGAAACTGTCGCAGGCTTACAGGCGTTTTATGGCGGAGAGCTCAGTTTAAGAGGAGCAACCTGATGCAGCTACTATTGGATCTGGGAAACAGCCGTTTAAAAGCCGCACTATATCAGAACGGCCAGTTCCAACAGTTGGCATTCGATTCCGTTGCTGGCTTGCTTAAACTACCTGTTACTGCGGCTTACCTGAGCAGCGTAGCAACAGAGCAGAAAACAACGGAGCTGTTACAGGGTCTGCAAGCGGCAAATTTTCCAACGGTGCAATTGCATACCGAGGCTAGCGCCTTTGGCTTGATAAATAGCTATGTTGAACCACAACGACTTGGTGTTGACCGCTGGTTAGCGATGCTAGGTGCTTATCGCTCTTATCCGGCAGACCGTCAGTTAATCGTCGACGCCGGAACTGCTGTGACCTTTGATTGGTTGGAGGCAAATCGTCATCTGGGTGGGTGGATCTTGCCCGGATTACAATTACAGCAGCAAGCATTGCTGACTCAAACTGCGCGGGTACATAAGGCGCAGCAGCTGATGCCAAACCTCGCCCCGGGCTGTTCTACCAGCGCCGGTGTCGAAAACGGCGCTTTGGCAGCAATAATAGGTGCAATCCGTTTGGGCTGGCAAACAACACCGGCACAACAGCTGGTGCTCACTGGTGGTGATGCCGAACTGTTAAAAAGCTATCTGCCTGATCTGCCAGTGTTGGTTGATCCCTTTTTGTTATTTCGGGGTATTGCGCAATACATCGACAATTAAAAGCTGTTTTGGCTAGCATTTAGCCACTTGGCTAAGAAAATCCGCTTTTTTCGTGTTTTTCTGTTGCGCGACTTTCCGCATTCCACTAGAATTCGCACCCACTGACGTAGTGCCGCTTTAGCTCAGTTGGTAGAGCAACTGACTTGTAATCAGTAGGTCATCCGTTCGACTCGGATAAGCGGCACCATTAGTGGAGGGGTTCCCGAGTGGCCAAAGGGATCAGACTGTAAATCTGCCGGCACTGCCTTCGAAGGTTCGAATCCTTCCCCCTCCACCATCTTCGTCAGGAGAATAGCTACGAGAAGGCCGCGGGCATCGTATAATGGCTATTACCTCAGCCTTCCAAGCTGAAGATGCGGGTTCGATTCCCGCTGCCCGCTCCAATAAGATCACAATGCTGATATAGCTCAGGCGGTAGAGCGCGTCCTTGGTAAGGACGAGGTCCCCAGTTCGATTCTGGGTATCAGCACCATCTTGCAAGCCTCCCTCGTAAGCATTACAATGCTGATTTTTCAATCACCGCCGTTTTGTTTAATAAGGGTTACTTATGGCTAAGGCTAAATTTGAACGCGTAAAACCGCACGTAAACGTAGGTACAATCGGCCACGTTGACCACGGTAAAACTACACTGACAGCTGCTATCACTAACGTATTAGCTAAGCACTACGGCGGTCAGGCATTTGCTTTCGATCAAATCGACAAAGCACCGGAAGAAAAAGCCCGTGGTATCACGATCAATACTTCACACGTAGAATACGACACACCAACGCGTCACTATGCACACGTTGACTGTCCAGGTCACGCTGACTACGTTAAGAACATGATCACTGGTGCAGCTCAGATGGACGGCGCTATTCTGGTAGTAGCGGCGACAGACGGCCCAATGCCACAAACCCGTGAGCACATCCTGTTATCACGTCAGGTAGGCGTACCGTACATCATCGTGTTCATGAACAAGTGTGACATGGTAGATGACGAAGAGCTGTTAGAGCTGGTAGAGATGGAAGTGCGTGAGCTTCTGTCAGACTACGACTTCCCAGGTGATGACCTGCCAGTAATCCGCGGTTCAGCCTTAAAAGGTCTGGAAGGCGATGCCGAGTGGGAAAAGAAAATCCTGGAGCTGGGCGAAGCGCTGGATACTTATATCCCAGAGCCAGAGCGTGCAATCGATAAGCCGTTCATCATGCCAATCGAAGACGTATTCTCAATCGCGGGTCGTGGTACAGTAGTAACAGGCCGTGTAGAGCAAGGTATCATCAAAGTTGGTGAGACAGTAGAAATCGTAGGTATCAAAGATACGGTATCAACGACCTGTACTGGTGTAGAGATGTTCCGTAAGCTGCTGGACGAAGGTCGTGCAGGTGAGAACATTGGTGCCCTGTTACGTGGTACCAAGCGTGAAGACGTAGAGCGTGGTCAGGTACTGGCGAAGCCAGGTTCAATCAAGCCACACACTAAGTTTGAAGGCGAAGTGTACGTACTGTCAAAAGAAGAAGGTGGTCGTCACACGCCATTCTTCAAAGGCTACCGTCCACAGTTCTACTTCCGTACCACTGACGTAACAGGTGCGGTAGAGCTGCCAGAAGGCGTAGAGATGGTAATGCCAGGTGACAACCTGAAGTTCACCGTAGAACTGATTTGCCCAATCGCGATGGACGAAGGTTTACGCTTCGCCATCCGTGAAGGTGGTCGTACAGTAGGTGCAGGCGTAGTATCTAAGATCATCGCCTAAGTCATACTGTTGTACAAAGAAGGCTCCGTAAGGGGCCTTTTTTGTCACTATTTCGCCATTGAAACCACATTCAGGGTGCAAGCCAAGCTTGTTTTAGTCTGCTGAGACAGTATAATGAGCGGCTATTTAACGACAGTGTCGAGAGTCGTTGGTAACTTTACAGGGGCATAGTTCCAATTGGTAGAACAGCGGTCTCCAAAACCGATGGTTGGGGGTTCGAATCCCTCTGCCCCTGCCAAATTTCGCGCCCGGCAGTAAACCGGGGCTATTATGTTAAGTTTGTGAATAACATAATTAAGTTTAATTAAGTGAGTGGAAGCATGAGCGCAGTAAGCGAAACACCAAAAAGCGGATTAGACCTGGTCAAGTGGCTGTTAGTTGTCGTTATCCTGTCTCTGATCGTAGTTGGTAACTATATTTATGAGCTGTCGACCTTAGAACGGGCTATTGCGATAGTGGTACTGGTCGCTGCTGCCGGTTTTATTGCCGCGCAAACCACCAAAGGTAAAATTTTCCTGAATTTCGCCAAAGAATCCCGTACTGAAGTTCGCAAAGTAGTATGGCCAACCCGCCAGGAAACGATGCAAACGACATTAGTGGTGATTGTTGCGACCATTATTATGGGTCTAATTCTATGGGGACTGGATGCCATTTTATTGCGCGTCGTCTCATTCTTTACCGGACTGGGGATTTAAGTCATGGCAGGAAAAATGCGTTGGTATGTCGTTCAGGCGTTCTCTGGCTTTGAGCAAAAAGTTGCCACCTCGCTGCGCGAACATATCAAGATCCATCAAATGGAAGACAAATTCGGTGAGGTATTAGTACCTACCGAAGAAGTGATTGAAATGCGCGCCGGTCAAAAGCGTAAGTCAGAGCGTAAATTCTTCCCTGGCTACGTGCTGGTGCAAATGGAAATGTGTGAAGAAGCCTGGCACTTAGTGAAAAGTGTGCCGCGGGTATTAGGTTTTATTGGTGGTACTTCAGATCGTCCGGCACCTATTTCAGAAAAAGAAGCCATGACTATCCTGAATCGTCTACAAGACAATGCCGATAAACCGAAGCCGAAAACATTGTTTGAAGCCGGTGAAGTGGTGCGGGTAACTGAAGGTCCTTTTGCTGACTTCAACGGCGTGGTAGAAGAAGTTGACTACGAAAAGAGCCGCGTAAAAGTGTCGGTGTTAATTTTTGGTCGCGCTACACCAGTAGAGTTAGAGTTCGGTCAGGTCGAGAAGGCTTGATAATAAGCTTGTAACGGGGCGCAGATTAAAATATAATCTGCGCCCTTTTTATCGTAAGGGAAGCCGTTTGAGTAAGTGTCCTCGCACTTACAAGGCAAAGACCCACTAACAGAGGTGAAACATGGCAAAGAAAGTCACTGCACTTATTAAACTGCAGGTAAAAGCCGGTATGGCAAACCCGTCGCCACCAGTTGGTCCGGCGTTAGGTCAGCACGGTGTTAACATCATGGAATTCTGTAAAGGCTTCAACGCCCGTACAGAGAGCCTGGAAAAAGGCATGCCGATTCCAGTTGTTATCACAGTATACAGCGACCGTTCATTCACATTTGAAACCCGCACTCCACCAGCCTCTTTCTTATTGCTGAAAGCTGCTGGTCTGAAAGGTGGTTCAAGCCGTCCAAATACCCAGAAAGTTGGTAAAGTTACTGCTGCTCAGATCGACGAGATCGTGAAAGTAAAACAACCAGACTTAACAGCTGCGGATCACGCTGCTGCCGTGCGTACTATCGAAGGTACTGCACGTTCAATGGGCTTAGTGGTGGAGGGCTAATAGATGGCTAAATTAACTAAACGCGCTAAGTTAATCCGTTCTAAAGTTGATTCAACTCGCGAATATGAGATCAATGAAGCTGTTGCGCTGTTAAAAGAATTATCAGCTGGCAAGTTCGTAGAAAGCGTTGACGTAGCAGTTAACCTGGGTATCGATGCCCGTAAATCTGACCAGAATGTCCGTGGTGCTACTGTACTGCCGCACGGTACTGGCCGTACTGTTCGTGTTGCTGTGTTCACCCAGGGTGCTAACGCAGAAGCCGCTAAAGCAGCCGGTGCAGACATCGTTGGTATGGAAGACTTAGCTGAACAAGTTAAGAAAGGCGTTATGGATTTTGACGTTGTTATCGCTTCTCCAGATGCGATGCGCGTTGTTGGTATGCTGGGTCAGATCTTAGGTCCTCGCGGCCTGATGCCTAACCCGAAGACCGGCACTGTGACTCCTAACGTTGCTGAAGCAGTGAAGAACGCTAAAGCGGGTCAGGTACGTTACCGTAATGACAAGAATGGTATCATCCATTCAACCATCGGTAAGCTGGACTTCGACGCTGACAAGCTGAAAGAAAACTTAGAAGCCTTACTGGTTGCGCTGAAGCGTGCTAAGCCTTCAGTAGCTAAAGGTGTGTATATCAAGAAAGTGACTATTTCTTCTACACACGGTGCAGGTTTAACCCTGAGCCAGGCTTCGTTAAGCGCTGCTGTTTAAGCGCTTTACAGCTAAGGGCAGGTTAATTTATAATCTCGCCCTCATTTTTCGGGTAGAAGCGGTTGTTGTTTAGGCAATTAATCGCTTCCGTCCAAGACCGTAGGTGTTACGCTGTTTCGATAGCCGTAACTTAATAAACCAACCTACGCAGACGGTGTAGGCCCCAGAACGAATTATATTCTTCTGGTCTCACCGTAAATCGCGCGCTGGCAACCGTCAGCGATGTGTAGGCAACCGAACATTATGTTCGGATGAACCAGGAGTTAAGAGCCAATGGCTATTAAGCTTGATGACAAAAAAGCAATTGTTGCTGAAGTCCAGGAAGCTGCCAAAGGTGCTTTATCTGCGGTAGTCGCAGACGCTCGTGGTGTCACTGTAGGCAAAATCACTGCGCTGCGTAAGCAAGCGCGTGAAGCAGGTGTATGGGTAAAAGTTGTCCGTAACACCTTAGCTCGCCGTGCAGTAGAAGGCACCGAGTTTGAGTGTCTGAAAGATGTATTCGTAGGCCCGACTTTAGTTGCGTTTTCTAAGGAGCACCCAGGTGCTGCAGCGCGGATCTTCAAAGATTTCGCGAAAGAAAACAAAAACTTCGAGCTGAAAGGTGCAGCTTTTAATGGCGCCACAGTGAACGTTGAACTGTTAGCATCGTTACCAACTTACGACGAAGCTATCGCACGTTTAATGAGCACTATGAAAGAAGCAGCAGCCGGCAAACTTGTACGTACAATTGCCGCGGTTCGCGACCAAAAACAAGAGCAAGCCGCGTAATTTTACGTTTGGTTTGATAAAGTTTAATCGGGCCAAGGCCCACAATTTAGGAATCTGAGCAATGTCAGTGACTAAAGAACAAATCTTAGATGCAATCGCAGCAATGTCTGTAATGGAAGTTGTTGAATTAGTATCTGCAATGGAAGAGAAGTTTGGTGTTTCTGCCGCCGCTGCCGTAGCTGTTGCTGCTGGCCCAGCTGCTGCTGTTGAAGAGCAAACTGAGTTCACCGTAGTTCTGGCTGGTGCCGGCGCTAACAAAGTAGCTGTTATCAAAGCAGTTCGCGGTGCTACCGGTTTAGGTCTGAAAGAAGCTAAAGACCTGGTTGAAAGCGCTCCAGCGCCAATCAAAGAAGGTATCTCTAAAGCAGAAGCTGAAGCCCTCAAGAAAGAACTTGAAGAAGCTGGTGCATCTGTTGAAGTTAAATAATCTGGTGCAAACCAGATTAGCTGCCTGAATTTCAGGCCGGGCTGGTGATGAATTAATCACCGGCCTTTTTGCGCTGTGGGACAATGATTTCCCCACCCCTCTAGTTATCGTGTCTGGTAACTAAAACCACCGAAAAGTGGTTGGGAAAAAAATCAGCAAGCTGAGGAACCCCATGACTTACTCTTATTCTGAGAAGAAACGTATCCGTAAGGACTTCGGCAAACGTCCGGAAGTATTGGATGTGCCATACCTGTTGTCGATTCAGATCGAATCATTCAGCAAATTTATCGAGCCAGATCCGGAAGGTGAATACGGTTTGGAAGCCGCATTCCGCTCTGTATTTCCAATCAAAAGTTATTCAGGCAGCGCCGAATTACAGTACGTAAGCTACCGCATTGGGGAACCCGTGTTTGACGTCAAAGAATGTCAGATCCGAGGTGTGACCTACTCAGCGCCGTTACGGGTGAAGCTGCGCATGGTGTTATTCGATAAAGAAGCACCAGGCACCATCAAAGACATCCGTGAGCAGGAAGTCTATATGGGTGAAATCCCATTAATGACCGAGAACGGTACCTTTGTTATCAATGGTACTGAGCGGGTAATTGTTTCTCAGCTGCACCGCAGTCCGGGTGTATTCTTTGACCATGACCGTGGTAAAACTCACTCCTCAGGCAAAGTACTGTATAACGCTCGGGTCATTCCATACCGTGGTTCCTGGTTAGATTTTGAATTCGACGCCAAAGACAGTCTGTTTGTGCGGATTGACCGTCGCCGTAAATTACCTGCGACCATTTTGTTGCGTGCTTTAGAATTCAGCACCGAAGAAATTCTGGCTACTTTCTTTGAGAATACCCGCTTTGATATCAAAGACGGCAAGATTCTGATGGAAGTAGTACCAAGCCGTCTGCGCGGTGAAACAGCAGCTTTTGATATTAAAGATAACGATGGCGAAGTGATCGTAGAACAAGGCCGTCGTATTACTGCCCGTCACGTCCGTCAGTTAGAGAAAACTGGCTTAACGATGATGGAAGTACCACATGAATATGTGGTAGGTCGGGTGCTGGCGAAAAATTACGCTGACCGTTCAACCGGAGAGATTATTGCCGAGGCGAACGCAGAGCTCACACTGGAGCTGTTAGCAAAACTAAGCAAAGCCGGCTACGACAGTTTTGAAACCCTTTATATTAACGATCTGGATCAGGGTGCTTATATCTCTGAAACTTTACGGATCGACCCAAGCAGCAACCGGATGGAAGCGCTGGTAGAAATCTACCGTATGATGCGCCCGGGTGAACCGCCAACACGCGAAGCTGCTGAAACCTTGTTTGAAAACCTATTCTTCTCTGAAGATCGTTACGACCTGTCTACGGTAGGCCGGATGAAGTTTAACCGTCGGGTTAACTTCGAAGAGGGCGTAGGTACTGGCGTACTGAGCAAAGAAGATATTCTGGCGGTAATGAAAGTCCTGATCGACATCCGTAACGGTAAAGGCGAAGTGGATGATATCGACCACTTGGGTAACCGCCGTATCCGTTCAGTCGGTGAAATGGCTGAAAACCAGTTCCGCGTTGGTTTAGTACGTGTTGAGCGTGCTGTGAAAGAACGTCTGTCGTTAGGCGATTTAGACGCAGTAATGCCACAGGATCTGATCAACGCCAAGCCAATCTCTGCTGCGGTGAAAGAGTTCTTCGGTTCCAGCCAACTGTCGCAGTTTATGGATCAGAACAACCCACTGTCAGAAGTGACGCACAAGCGCCGTATTTCTGCCCTTGGCCCAGGCGGTTTAACCCGTGAGCGCGCCGGTTTCGAAGTTCGTGACGTACACCCAACGCACTATGGTCGGGTTTGTCCTATCGAAACACCTGAAGGTCCGAATATCGGTCTGATTAACTCGTTATCGATCTTCGCTCAGACTAACGAATATGGCTTCCTGGAAACGCCATACCGCCGGATTGAAAATGGCGTGGTGACTGACGAAGTAGATTTCCTGTCGGCGATCGAAGAAGGTAACTTTGTGATCGCTCAGGCTAACGCTGAGTTAGACGAGAACAACCGTATCGTTGAAGGCTTAGTACCTTGCCGCTTTAAAAACGAATTTACGCTGATGCCATCATCGGACGTTCAGTATATGGACGTTGCACCACAGCAGATCGTATCTGTTGCCGCTGCTTTGATCCCGTTCCTGGAACACGATGACGCTAACCGGGCACTGATGGGCTCGAACATGCAACGTCAGGCGGTACCAACACTGCGCGCTGATAAGCCGTTAGTCGGTACCGGTATTGAGCGCGTGGTAGCGAAAGACTCAGGTGTTACCGTAGTGGCGAAACGCGGTGGTACTGTTGACTATGTTGACGCCAGCCGTATCGTGATCAAGGTAAATGAAGATGAAATGGTACCAGGCGAAGCCGGTATCGATATCTACAACCTGACCAAATACACCCGTTCGAACCAGAACACCTGTATTAACCAACGTCCTTGCGTTAACCACGGTGAGCCAATTGAGCGTGGCGATGTGTTGGCTGACGGTCCTTCTACCGACTTAGGTGAACTGGCCTTAGGTCAGAACTTACGCGTGGCATTCATGCCGTGGAACGGTTACAACTTCGAAGACTCGATTTTGTTATCTGAGCGTTTAGTGCAAGAAGATCGCTTAACCACCATCCACATTCAGGAATTAAGCTGTATCGCTCGTGATACCAAGCTTGGGCCTGAAGAAATCACTGCCGATATTCCAAACGTAGGTGAGTCTGCCCTGTCGAAGTTGGATGAAGCCGGTATCGTTTATATCGGTGCGGAAGTCAAGGGTGGCGACATTCTGGTTGGTAAGGTCACACCTAAGGGTGAGAGCCAGTTAACACCGGAAGAGAAGCTGTTACGCGCCATCTTCGGTGAGAAAGCCTCTGATGTTAAAGACACCTCACTGCGGGTACCAAACTCAGTAACAGGTACTGTTATTGACGTGCAGGTATTTACCCGTGACGGCGTTGAGAAGGATAAGCGCGCCCGTGAAATCGAGGAAATGGAAATCAAACAGGCTAAGAAAGACCTGAATGAAGAATTCCGTATCCTGGAAGCCGGTATCTTCAGCCGTGCCCGTAACCTGCTGGAGCAAAGCGGTTTTGAGCGCAGCAAGATCGATGGCTTAAAAGGCGACGCGCTGTTTAACTTAAGCCTGTCGGATGAAGATAAGCAAAACGACCTTGAACAGCTGGCTGCCCAGTACGAAGAAATTCGTATCGAGTATGACAAGAAGTTTGAAGCCAAGCGCCGTAAGATTGTGCAGGGTGATGACTTAGCACCCGGCGTGCTGAAGATCGTTAAGGTGTATCTGGCGGTGAAACGTCGTATTCAGCCTGGCGATAAGATGGCCGGCCGTCACGGTAACAAGGGTGTGATCTCGACTATCGTCCCTGTGGAAGATATGCCATATGACGAGAAAGGTCAGCCGGTTGATATCGTACTGAACCCTCTGGGTGTACCATCGCGGATGAACATCGGTCAGATCCTGGAAACGCACTTAGGCTTAGCGGCCCGTGGTATCGGCGATAAGATCGACGCCATGATCAAAGAGCAGAAAGAAACGGCGGAAATCCGTGACTTCCTGAAGAAGGTATATGCGCTGGGTGAATCACGTCAGAACGTGGATATCGAGAGCTTCAGCGATGATGAAGTACGCCGCTTAGCCGAGAACCTGCGTAAAGGCTTACCTGTAGCAACGCCGGTGTTTGATGGTGCCAAAGAGTCAGAAATCAAACAATTGCTGGAGCTGGGTGACCTGCCGTCAAGCGGTCAGATCACGCTGTATGATGGCCGTACCGGTAATACTTTCGAGCGGAAAGTAACGGTTGGTTACATGTATATGCTGAAACTGAACCACTTAGTTGACGATAAGATGCATGCCCGTTCTACTGGTTCGTACAGCCTGGTTACGCAGCAGCCGCTGGGTGGTAAGGCGCAGTTCGGTGGTCAGCGCTTCGGTGAGATGGAAGTGTGGGCGCTGGAAGCTTACGGTGCGGCATACACGTTACAAGAAATGCTTACCGTTAAGTCTGACGACGTCAACGGTCGTACCAAGATGTATAAGAACATCGTTGACGGCGACCACAGAATGGAGCCTGGCATGCCAGAATCTTTCAACGTACTGATGAAAGAAATCCGTTCGCTCGGTATTAATATCGAATTGGAAGAGGAATAAACCGACCTTGAGTTGGCGGGGCAGTGAGCTGCCCCATTCCGGTTTACCTCTTACAGGAGAGCAAAGGTGAAAGACTTATTAAAGTTTCTGAAACAGCAAACTAAAACTGACGAGTTTGATGTTATCCGTATCGGTTTATCCTCGCCGGACATGATTCGTTCATGGTCATTCGGCGAAGTGAAAAAGCCAGAGACGATCAACTACCGTACCTTTAAACCCGAGCGTGACGGTTTATTCTGTGCCCGGATCTTCGGGCCGGTAAAAGACTATGAGTGTCTGTGTGGTAAGTACAAGCGCTTAAAGCACCGCGGTGTAATTTGTGAAAAGTGTGGCGTTGAAGTCACCCTGACCAAAGTCCGTCGTGAGCGCATGGGTCATATCGAGCTGGCCAGCCCGACTGCCCATATCTGGTTCCTGAAGTCACTGCCAAGCCGTATCGGTTTATTACTGGATATGACGCTGCGTGATATCGAGCGCGTACTGTACTTCGAAAGCTACGTGGTTACCGAGCCAGGTATGACGTCGCTGGAGCGTCGTCAGATGCTGACCGAAGAAGAATATCTGGACGTGCTGGAAGAGCATGGCGATGAGTTCGAAGCCAAGATGGGTGCAGAAGCGATTCTGGACTTATTAAAAGGCATTGATCTGGCGACTGAAATCAAGCAAATGCGCGAAGAGTTGCCAACCATTAACTCAGAAACCAAGCGGAAGAAAATCAGCAAGCGTCTGAAACTGATGGAAGCCTTCCATACCTCTGGTAACAAGCCAGAGTGGATGATTATGACTGTCCTGCCAGTGTTACCGCCGGATTTGCGTCCGTTAGTACCGTTGGACGGTGGTCGTTTCGCGACCTCAGATCTGAACGATTTATACCGCCGCGTCATTAACCGTAACAACCGTTTGAAGCGTCTGTTAGACCTGTCTGCGCCGGACATTATCGTACGTAACGAAAAGCGGATGTTACAGGAAGCTGTTGATGCGCTGTTAGATAACGGTCGTCGCGGCCGTGCGATCACCGGTAGCAACAAGCGTCCACTGAAGTCACTGGCGGACATGATCAAAGGTAAACAGGGTCGTTTCCGTCAGAACCTGTTGGGTAAGCGTGTAGACTACTCAGGCCGTTCGGTAATTACCGTAGGTCCTACGCTGCGTTTACACCAGTGTGGTCTGCCGAAGAAAATGGCACTGGAACTGTTCAAGCCGTTTATCTATGGCAAGCTTGAAGCCCGTGGTTTAGCGACGACGATCAAAGCCGCCAAGAAAATGGTAGAGCGCGAAGAAGGCGCAGTATGGGACGTACTGGACGAAGTCATCCGTGAACATCCGGTACTTCTGAACCGGGCACCAACACTGCACCGTCTGGGTATCCAGGCATTTGAGCCGGTACTGATCGAAGGTAAAGCGATTCAGCTGCACCCTCTGGTGTGTGCGGCCTATAACGCTGACTTCGACGGTGACCAGATGGCGGTACACGTACCGTTAACGCTGGAAGCACAGTTAGAAGCCCGTGCGTTAATGATGTCGACCAACAACGTACTGTCGCCAGCAAACGGTGAGCCAATCATCGTACCATCGCAGGACGTCGTTCTGGGTCTGTACTATATGACCCGCGAAGCGATAAACGCGAAAGGCGAGGGCATGCTGTTCAAGAGCCCGAAAGAAGCCGAGAAAGCGTTCCGTGCCGGTGTTGCCAGCTTACACGCCAAAGTCAAAGTGCGGATGACCGAAGTGACCATCCATGAAGATGGCACTAAGACCTCTGAGACGGCAGTTAAAGACACCACTGTTGGCCGGGCCATTCTGTATTCGATCCTGCCGGAAGGTTTAAGCTTTGATGCGGTGAACCAGGCGATGGGTAAAAAGCAGATTTCCCGCCTGTTAAACGGTGCTTACCGCCGTATCGGTCTGAAACAAACCGTTATTTTGGCAGACCAGATTATGTATACCGGTTTCCACTACGCGATGTTATCGGGTGTGTCGGTTGGTATCGATGATATGGTGATCCCAGCGGCGAAGACTGAAATTATCGACGCAGCTGAGAAAGAAGTAGAAGAGATCCAGGACCAGTTCCAACAGGGTCTGGTTACCGCGGGTGAAAAGTACAACAAAGTTATCGATATCTGGTCAACAGCCAACGAAGCCTTGTCTAAGGCGATGATGGATAACCTGTCGAAAGAGAACGTGGTTGATCGCGACGGTAATACCGTACAGCAGCAGTCGTTTAACTCAGTGTACATGATGGCCGACTCTGGCGCCCGGGGTTCACCGGCGCAGATCCGTCAGCTGGCAGCGATGCGGGGCCTGATGGCAAAGCCGGATGGTTCGATCATCGAAACGCCGATTACGGCGAACTTCCGCGAAGGTCTGAACGTATTACAGTACTTTATTTCTACGCACGGTGCCCGTAAGGGTCTGGCCGATACCGCACTGAAAACAGCGAACTCAGGTTATCTGACGCGTCGTCTGGTCGATGTGGCACAAGACTTAGTCGTAACAGAGCACGACTGTGGTTCTGAGCAGGGCATTATCATGAAGCCGCTGATTGAAGGTGGTGACGTGGTAGAAGGTCTGCGTGAGCGGGTACTGGGCCGGGTGGTGATTGGCGATATCATCGCGCCAACCACTGGCGAAGTGCTGGTGACAGATGGCACCATGCTTGATGAGCAGCTGTGTGATCTGATTGAGAAAAACTCAATCGACGAAGTACACGTACGCTCTGTTATTACCTGTCAGACCGACTTCGGTGTTTGTGCTAAGTGTTACGGCCGGGATCTGGCGCGCGGTCACCTGATTAACCCAGGTGAGGCGGTAGGTGTTATCGCAGCGCAGTCAATCGGTGAACCTGGTACCCAGTTAACGATGCGGACTTTCCACATCGGTGGTGCGGCATCACGGGCATCAGCTGAAAACAGTGTCCAGGTGAAGAACGCCGGTACCCTGAAGCTCCACAACGCCAAGTTCGTCCGCAATGCCGATAACAAGATTGTTATCACTTCGCGTTCAGCTGAAGTCACCGTATTCGATGAATTAGGTCGTGAAAAAGAGCGCTATAAACTGCCGTACGGTTCGATCCTGACGACAGACGATAACGCTAAGATCACAGCAGGCCAGATCGTGGCGAACTGGGATCCGCACTCACACCCAATTATCGTTGAGCGCGGCGCTAAAGTGTCGTTCAGTGATGTTGACGATACCAATACTGAAGTACAAATGGATGAGCTGACCGGCTTAACCCGTACTGTAGTGAAAGACCTGGCCAAAGCGAACGCCAAAGAGCCGAAGCTGATTCTGGCAACCGACGATGGTGGCCTGCAGGAAATTCGTCTGCCAAGCTTCACCACTATTGAAGTGGCCGACGGCGATAACGTGGTTACCGGTACTGTACTGGCACGTATTCCTCAGGAAAGCTCGAAGACACGGGATATTACCGGTGGTCTGCCGCGCGTTGCGGACTTGTTCGAAGCGCGTAAGCCAAAAGATCCGGCCATTCTGGCTGAGATCTCAGGTGTTATCGGTTTTGGTAAAGAAACCAAAGGCAAACGCCGTCTGGTAATTACACCGGACCAGGGTGAAGCTCATGAAGAGATGATCCCGAAATGGCGTCAGGTCAATGTGTTCGAAGGTGAGCGCATTGAGAAAGGTGAAGTCCTGTCAGAAGGTCCGGAGTCAGCACATGACATCCTGCGTCTGCGTGGTATTCACCATGTTGCCAGCTACATTGTGAACGAAGTACAGGACGTTTACCGTCTGCAAGGTGTAAAGATCAACGATAAGCACATCGAGACCATTATCCGGCAGATGCTGCGTAAGTGTGTGATCACTCACCCTGGCGACAGTGAATTCCTGGAAGGCGAACAGGCTGAAGTGGCCCGCGTGAATATCGCGAACCGTGAACTGGAAGCCGCCGGCAAAATGCCTGCGCAGTACGAGCGTGTACTGTTAGGTATTACTAAGGCGTCTCTGTCTACGGACTCCTTCATTTCTGCGGCCTCGTTCCAGGAGACCACCCGCGTTCTGACCGAAGCTGCTGTCGGCGGCAAGGTTGACGAACTGCGTGGTCTGAAAGAAAACGTTATTGTTGGTCGTCTGATCCCGGCCGGTACTGGTTTTGCTTATCACCAGAACCGTGCCCGTCAGCGTGCCGGCAACAATGATGTTGTTGAACCGGTAATGAGTGCAGAGTCGGCCGAACAGGCGCTGACCGATGCACTGAATATGGATTTATCGGGCAACGACGAGTAAGCAAGGAACAACACCTGCCGGCATTAAAATGCTGGCAGTGTGCTTTGTAACTTGACAGGTCAAAGCTTGACCATTAGAATTCCGCGGCCTCATTCTCGGGGGCGGAATTTTTCACGTTTATTGGGTATATATTAACCAGGAGTATTTAATGGCAACAATCAACCAGCTAGTGCGTAAGCCGCGCAGCCAGAAGGTAGCCAAGAGCACCGTTCCGGCGCTTGAAGCTTGCCCGCAGAAGCGTGGTGTTTGTACCCGTGTATACACCACTACACCTAAGAAGCCAAACTCAGCATTACGTAAAGTATGCCGTGTTCGTTTAACCAACGGATTCGAAGTAACTTCTTACATCGGTGGTGAAGGCCACAACCTGCAGGAACACAGCGTAGTGCTGATCCGCGGTGGCCGGGTAAAAGACCTTCCGGGTGTGCGTTACCACACCGTACGTGGCACGTTAGACTGTGCAGGCGTAAAAGATCGTAAACAAGGCCGTTCTAAGTACGGCGCCAAGCGGCCTAAGAAGTAACGGTACTCCGTTAGTAAGGCCAAACTAAACAACTTTTTTTCATTACTGTATTAAAAGTTTTGGAATCACCTGAAGCAATCGGAGTTTCGAATGCCTAGAAGACGCGTCATCGGTCAACGTAAAATCCTTCCAGATCCTAAGTTCGGAAGTGAGTTACTTGCCAAATTTGTTAACGTCGTAATGGTCGACGGTAAAAAGTCCATCGCCGAATCAATTGTATACGGCGCTTTAGAAATTGCAGCTACGAAATCTAAGAAAGAGCACATCGACCTGTTCGAAGTGGCTCTGGATAACATTCGTCCGTCTGTTGAAGTTAAATCACGTCGCGTGGGTGGTTCTACCTACCAGGTACCGTGTGAAGTTCGTCAGGTGCGTCGTAATGCTTTAGCCATGCGCTGGTTAGTAGAAGCTGCCCGTAAACGTGGTGAAAAATCTATGGCTCAGCGTCTTGCAGGCGAGATGCTGGATGCAATCGAGAACAAAGGTTCAGCGGTGAAGAAGCGTGAAGACGTGCACCGTATGGCCGAAGCGAACAAAGCGTTCGCACACTTCCGCTGGTAAGAATTTCTTAACTGAGGGGAAATTATTGTGGCACGTACAACTCCAATCGAACGTTACCGTAACATTGGTATCTGTGCTCACGTTGATGCCGGCAAAACCACGACATCCGAGCGGGTCCTGTTTTATACAGGCCGCTCGCATAAGATTGGTGAGGTGCATGACGGCGCTGCAACTATGGACTGGATGGAACAGGAGCAGGAGCGGGGTATTACTATTACCTCGGCTGCGACGACAACTTTCTGGTCTGGTATGCAGCAGCAGTTTGAACAGCACCGCATCAATCTGATCGATACCCCGGGCCACGTTGACTTCACTATTGAAGTTGAGCGTTCACTGCGGGTGTTAGATGGTGCTGTGGTAGTACTTTGCGGTTCATCCGGCGTCCAGCCACAAACCGAAACGGTTTGGCGGCAGGCGAATAAATACGAAGTTCCTCGCATGATCTTCGTAAATAAGATGGACCGTACAGGTGCTAACTTCCTGCGCGTAGTTAAGCAGGCTAATGACCGCCTGAACTCGCGTTGCGTGCCTATTCAGCTGCCTATTGGTGCTGAAGACCAGTTCAAAGGTGTGATTGACCTGATTAAAATGAAGGCAATCAACTGGAACGAAGACGATCAGGGTATGACCTTCACTTATGAAGACATTCCAGCCGATATGGTTGCAGAGTGTAACGAGTGGCGGCAGAACATGATCGAAGCGGCCGCAGACGCCAGTGAAGAACTGATGGATCGTTATCTGGAAGGTGAGGAATTCACTGAACAGGAAATCCGTCAGGCATTGCGTGACCTGACCTTACGCAACGAGATTGTGCTGGTTATGTGTGGTTCAGCCTTTAAGAATAAAGGCGTTCAGGCCATGCTGGATAACGTAGTCTACTTCCTGCCTTCACCGACTGAAGTTAAAGCCATCCGCGGTATTTTGCCGGATGAATCAGAAGGTGTGCGGATTTCAGGCGACGACCAGCCCTTTGCGGCCCTGGCATTTAAAATCGCCACTGACCCCTTCGTTGGTACCCTGACTTTCTTCCGGGTTTACTCAGGTGTGGTTGAGTCTGGCTCAGCCGTATACAACTCAGTAAAAGACAAGAAAGAGCGGATTGGCCGTATCGTACAGATGCATGCTAATTCGCGTGAGGAAATCAAAGAAGTTCGGGCGGGTGATATTGCCGCGGCTATTGGTCTGAAAGACACCACCACAGGTGATACCCTATGCGATCAGGATAACCCGATTATTCTGGAGCGGATGGAGTTCCCTGAGCCGGTAATTTCTGTCGCAGTTGAACCGAAAACCAAAGCCGACCAGGAGAAAATGGGTGTAGCCCTGAGTAAACTGGCAGCGGAAGATCCGTCTTTCCGGGTGCATACCGATGAAGAGACCGGGCAAACCATTATCTCGGGTATGGGCGAACTACACCTCGATATTATCGTTGACCGCATGAAGCGCGAGTTCAAGGTAGAAGCGAACGTGGGTAAACCACAGGTTTCTTACCGCGAAACCCTGCGTGGTCAGACGGAAGTCGAAGGTAAGTTTGTTCGTCAATCTGGTGGTCGTGGGCAGTTTGGTCACTGTTGGTTACGCATTGAACCATTACCGGAAGGCGAAGGTTATAAGTTTGAAAATGCCGTGGTCGGTGGGGTAATTCCAAAAGAGTTTATTCCGGCAATCGACAAAGGTATTCAAGAGCAGATGAAAAACGGCGTATTAGCGGGTTATCCGGTAATCGACGTTAAAGTCACGGTGTTTGAGGGCTCTTACCACGATGTTGACTCCAGTGAAATGGCTTTTAAAATCGCCGCTTCAATGGGCTTCAAAAAAGGTGCGTTGCAGGCCAAGCCTGTGCTACTGGAACCTATTATGAAGGTTGAAGTAGTGACACCAGAAGACTTTATGGGTGACATCGTTGGCGATTTGAACCGTCGGCGCGGTATTATCAATGGCATGGAAGACGCACCAGGTGGCATCAAAATTATTGCTGCTAATGTGCCTTTGTCGGAAATGTTTGGTTATGCCACTAACATGCGCTCACTGAGTCAGGGCCGTGCCTCCTATTCGATGGAGCCACTGAACTATCAGGAAGCACCGAGTAACGTTACTGAAGCCATTATCGCTTCACGTAAAGCATACGATTAACGATTAACAGGCCCGGTTTTGGCCGGGTCTAATTTTTGACTAAGAAGGGTCTACACATGGCTAAGGCTAAATTTGAACGCGTAAAACCGCACGTAAACGTAGGTACAATCGGCCACGTTGACCACGGTAAAACTACACTGACAGCTGCTATCACTAACGTATTAGCTAAGCACTACGGCGGTCAGGCATTTGCTTTCGATCAAATCGACAAAGCACCGGAAGAAAAAGCCCGTGGTATCACGATCAATACTTCACACGTAGAATACGACACACCAACGCGTCACTATGCACACGTTGACTGTCCAGGTCACGCTGACTACGTTAAGAACATGATCACTGGTGCAGCCCAGATGGACGGCGCTATTCTGGTAGTAGCGGCGACAGACGGCCCAATGCCACAAACGCGTGAGCACATCCTGTTATCACGTCAGGTAGGCGTACCGTACATCATCGTGTTCATGAACAAGTGTGACATGGTAGATGACGAAGAGCTGTTAGAGCTGGTAGAGATGGAAGTGCGTGAGCTTCTGTCAGACTACGACTTCCCAGGTGATGACCTGCCAGTAATCCGCGGTTCAGCCTTAAAAGGTCTGGAAGGCGATGCCGAGTGGGAAAAGAAAATCCTGGAGCTGGGCGAAGCGCTGGATACTTATATCCCAGAGCCAGAGCGTGCAATCGATAAGCCGTTCATCATGCCAATCGAAGACGTATTCTCAATCGCGGGTCGTGGTACAGTAGTAACAGGCCGTGTAGAGCAAGGTATCATCAAAGTTGGTGAGACAGTAGAAATCGTAGGTATCAAAGATACAGTATCAACGACCTGTACTGGTGTAGAGATGTTCCGTAAGCTGCTGGACGAAGGTCGTGCAGGTGAGAACATTGGTGCACTGTTACGTGGCACCAAGCGTGAAGACGTAGAGCGTGGTCAGGTACTGGCGAAGCCAGGTTCAATCAAGCCACACACTAAGTTTGAAGGTGAAGTGTACGTACTGTCAAAAGAAGAAGGTGGTCGTCACACGCCATTCTTCAAAGGCTACCGTCCACAGTTCTACTTCCGTACCACTGACGTAACAGGTGCGGTAGAGCTGCCAGAAGGCGTAGAGATGGTAATGCCAGGTGACAACCTGAAGTTCACCGTAGAACTGATCTGCCCAATCGCGATGGACGAAGGTTTACGCTTCGCAATCCGTGAAGGTGGTCGTACAGTAGGTGCAGGCGTAGTATCTAAGATCATCGCCTAAGTCATACTGTTGTACAAAGAAGGCTCCGTAAGGGGCCTTTTTTATGCCTTTAAGCAAATTCAAACACTTGTTTGACTACCCTAGCTGTGCCATAGTTCTCACTCATCGGTCCAGTTTAGGAGTAGAGCATGAGTCTGTATCAGGCACCCCTCAATGATATCCAGTTTAACCTGTTTGACGTCTGGCAATTAGATCAGTATTGGCAACAGCAGCCGCAGCTGCAGGACTTGATTGAGGCAGATACTGCCAAAGCTATTCTTGAAGAGGCCGCTAAAATTTGTGAGCAGCAACTGGCGCCTTTTAGTCAGGCCGCTGACCAGCGTGGCGCTCAGCTAGCTGATGGTAAGGTTACGCTACCGGAACATTATTACAGTGCCTATCAAAGCCTGAGTGAGGGCGGCTGGACCGGTTTAAGCGGTGATCCGGAATACGGCGGCATGGGGATGCCCAAGGCCTTGTCGATGATGGTCGACGAGATGCTCTGTAGTGCTGATATTGCCTTTTCACTGTATCCGGGACTGACTGCCGGAGCCTGTGTTGCCTTGCTGCAACATGCAGATGATGCAACCAAAGCGCTGTACCTGCCAAAGCTCTACAGCGGGGAATGGTCGGGTACTATGTGTCTGACCGAAGCGCACGCCGGCTCAGATCTGGGTATTATGCGAACTACGGCCAAGCCGGCAGCGGATGGCAGCTATCAAATCAGCGGTAGCAAAATCTTTATTACCGCCGGTGAGCATGACCTTACCCGCAACATTATCCACCTGGTGCTGGCCAAATTGCCGGACGCTCCAGCAGGCAGCAAGGGTATCTCCCTATTTCTGGTGCCGAAGTTTTTACTTAACGCAAACGGAGAGCCGGCCGAGCGCAATAACGTCAGTGTTGGCTCTATCGAACACAAAATGGGTATTAATGGCTCGGCAACCTGTGTGCTAAATTTTGATGGTGCTACCGGTTATCTGATTGGTGAGCCACACCGCGGTTTGGCCTGTATGTTTACCATGATGAACTACGAGCGTTTGTCGATGGGTAGTCAGGGATTGGGCGCTGCAGAGCGCGCTTATCAAAATGCCTTGGCCTATGCCAAAGACCGTTTGCAGGGTAGAACCGTCGGGCGTGATCCGAACAAAGCCGACCCGATCCTTGGCCATCCTGATGTGCGGCGGATGCTGTTAAATATCAAAACCCTTAACGAAGCAGGCCGAACCTTTGCGACCTGGGTTGCCAGCTTACTGGATAAGGCAAAATATGATAATTGTAAGCTCTCGGCTGACCGTGCCAACCTACTGACGCCGATCACCAAAGCCTTTATGACGGATCGTGGTTTGGATGCCTGCGTTAACGCACAGCAGGTATTCGGTGGTCATGGCTATATTAAAGAATGGGGTATGGAGCAGCTGGTGCGGGATGTACGGATTGCTCAGATCTATGAGGGGACAAATGGTATTCAGGCGCTGGACTTTGCCTTGCGCAAGGTGGCGGCCGACCAGGGCGGCGTGCTGCGGCAGCTATTGACAGAGATCCATACTGAGGTCAGTACAAAGCCCAATGCCGCTGCTGAACTACTGTTAACTGCGGCAGTTCAGCTACAAGATTGTGTTGCAGCTCAACTGGCGAAGGATACGACGCAACAGGCGCTGGATGCCTGTGACCTGCTGGATGCGGTAGGCTATGTGCTCTATGGCTATATGTGGTACAAGAATCTGGCAGCGCTTGATAGCGAAAAGCATAGCGCCGATTTTATTGCCGCTAAACAAGGTGCGGCACACTGGTATCTGCGTCGGGTTATGCCAAAGGCGCAGGCATTGTTTGCCCAGCTGGGCGCCGATGGCAGCGCCGCGCTGCAACTGACAGACGAACAATTCTAAAATCTGATTGGTGTTACTGTTGATCGTTTTATAATCAATGCTTGCAATATCGGCTGGGGTGTATATAATACGCCGCCAGTCGATATGATTCTGGCTGGTACAAACACCGGTAAGTCCTGTTAGGCAGAGTGTTTGTTGATAAGCTCCCGATTGGGGAGCACTTGAAACTAGGTGCATAGGCAAAGCCAAAATGGCTGCTTGCTTATGTTTATTTTTGCTCTTTTTGCTCTTTGAGGCTTTGATACAATGAGTAATCAAAGGATACGCATCCGTCTGAAAGCGTTCGATCACCGCTTGATCGATCAGTCAACTATGGAAATCGTTGACACAGCTAAGCGTACTGGCGCCCAGGTTCGTGGTCCAATTCCACTGCCAACCCGTCAGGAACGTTTTACTGTTCTGATTTCTCCTCACGTCAATAAAGATGCGCGTGACCAGTACGAAATCCGTACTCACAAGCGTTTAATCGACATCGTTGAACCAACTGAAAAAACAGTTGATGCGCTGATGCGTTTAGATCTGCCAGCTGGCGTTGACGTTCAAATCAGCCTGGGCTAATCAGACAGGTTTTTAGAGAGGTTTAGGAAATGGCTATCGGTCTTATCGGTCGTAAAGTGGGTATGACTCGCGTCTTCACAGAAGATGGCGTTTCTATCCCAGTAACCGTAATCGAAGCAACACCAAACCGCGTTACTGCTGTTAAAACTGAAGAAGTTAACGGTTATAACGCGCTGCAAGTAACTACTGGTGCAGTTAAGGCAAGCCGCCTGAACAAGCCAGACGCAGGTTTCTTTGCAAAAGTCGGTGTAGAGGCGGGTCGTGGTCTGTGGGAATTCCGCCTGCAGGATAACGAAGGCGCTGACATCACTGTTGGTAGCGAGATTACTGTCGAAATTTTCGCAGAAACAAAGAAAGTAGATGTAGTAGGTACATCTAAGGGTAAGGGTTTTGCTGGTGCGATCAAGCGCTGGAATTTCCGTTCCCAGGATGCTACGCACGGTAACTCTTTATCTCACCGTGCCCCTGGTTCAATTGGTCAAAACCAATCACCAGGTAAAGTATTCAAAGGTAAGAAAATGGCTGGTCACTTAGGTAACGAGCGCGTAACTGTGCAGTCGCTGGAAGTGGTTCGTGTTGATGCAGAGCGTAACCTGCTGTTAGTAAAAGGCGCAGTGCCTGGTGCTATCGGTGGTGACGTGATCGTTAAACCAGCTGTTAAAAGCTAACGTCTGAGGAGAGAAGTGATGGAATTAGCATTACGAGACGCTCAAGGCGTTCTTGAAGTTTCCGAAGCTACCTTTGGACGTGAGTTTAACGAAGCTCTGGTACACCAGGTAGTCGTTGCGTATGCAGCTGGCGCCCGTCAGGGTACCCGTGCTCAACTGACCCGTTCAGAAGTGCGTGGTGGCGGCAAGAAGCCATGGCGTCAAAAAGGTACTGGCCGTGCCCGTGCTGGTACAATCCGCAGCCCAATTTGGCGTAGCGGTGGCGTGACTTTTGCTGCTAAGCCGCAAGATCACAGCCAGAAAGTTAACCGTAAAATGTATCGCGGTGCAATCAAGAGCATTCTGTCTGAATTAGTTCGTCAGGACCGCTTAATTGTTGTTGAGAACTTTGGCGTTGAAACACCAAAAACCAAAGACTTAACTGCAAAACTGAAAGCGATGGATTTAAAAGACGTTCTGATCGTTACTAACGAAGTTGACGAGAATCTGTTCCTGTCTGCCCGTAACCTGTACAAGGTTGACGTGCGTGACGTACACGGTATCGATCCGGTCAGCTTAATCGCATTCGACAAAGTGTTAATGACTGCTGCTGCAGTTAAACAACTTGAGGAGCTGTTAGCATGATCCGCGAAGAACGTTTACTGAAAGTGATTCTGGCTCCGCACGTTTCTGAAAAGAGCACTAACGCGGCAGAAAAACACAACACTATCGTTTTCAAAGTAGCTACTACCTCTACCAAAGCTGACATTAAAGCGGCCGTAGAAAAACTGTTTGAAACAGAAGTAGTAGGTGTTCGTACTGTTAACGTTAAGGGTAAGACCAAGCGCACTGGTATGCGCATGGGCAAGCGTAGCGACTGGAAAAAGGCCTACGTCACTCTTAAAGAAGGCAGCGAAATCGATTTTGTTGGCGGCGCTGAGTAAGAAGAGGAGTTAGGAAATGGCACTTGTTAAGTGTAAACCTACGTCACCAGGTCGTCGCCACGTATTAAAAGTGGTTAACCCTGACCTGTACAAAGGCAAGCCTTATGCACCTTTGTTAGAGAAGAACGTTAAGACTGGTGGTCGTAACAACAACGGTCGTATCACTACCCGTCATATCGGTGGTGGTCATAAACAGCATTACCGCGTTGTTGACTTCAAACGCACTAAAGACGGTATTCCGGCTAAAGTAGAGCGTTTAGAGTACGATCCAAACCGTACCGCTAACATTGCATTAGTACTGTATGCAGACGGTGAGCGTCGTTACATCCTGGCACCGAAAGGTCTGAAAGCCGGTGATGCGGTGGTTTCTGGTGTTGATGCACCAATCAAACCAGCCAATACCTTACCACTGCGGAATATCCCGGTAGGTCAGGTAGTACATAACATCGAAATGAAACCAGGTAAAGGCGGTCAGCTGGCTCGTTCAGCAGGCGCTTTCGCTCAGATCCTGGCCCGTGACGGTGAGTATGTAACTCTGCGTCTGCGTAGCGGCGAAGTACGTAAAGTATTAGCTGACTGCCGTGCAACCATTGGTGAAATCGGTAATGCCGAACACATGTTACGTCAGTACGGTAAAGCGGGCGCAATGCGCTGGCGCGGTATCCGTCCAACGGTACGTGGTGTGGTAATGAACCCGGTAGATCACCCGCACGGTGGTGGTGAAGGTAAAACTTCAGGTGGTCGTCACCCAGTTACACCTTGGGGCGTACCAACTAAAGGTTACAAGACTCGTTCAAACAAGCGTACTGATAAACTGATCGTACGTCGTCGTGATAAATAATTTGTGAGGAATTGCCATGCCACGTTCTCTCAAGAAAGGTCCATTTATCGACCTTCACTTGCTGAAGAAGGTAGAGAAAGCGTTGGAAAGCGGTGACAAGAAGCCTATTAAGACTTGGAGCCGTCGTTCAATGATCATACCTGATATGATCGGTTTGACCATCGCTGTCCATAATGGTCGTCAACATGTACCTGTGTTCGTCTCAGAAGAGATGATCGGTCACAAGTTAGGTGAATTTGCACCTACTCGTACCTATCGTGGTCATGCCGCCGACAAAAAGGCCAAGAAGCGTTAAGGGGTAAATAATGCAAGCATTAGCGAAACACAAATTTGCCCGTTCTTCTGCACAAAAAACTCGTCTGGTTGCTGACCAGGTGCGTGGTTTGCCAGTAGATAAGGCGCTGAACGTACTGACTTACAGCCCGAAGAAAGCTGCTGAGTTAGTTAAAAAGGTTCTTTTATCAGCCATTGCCAACGCTGAGCACAATGAAGGCGCGGACATCGACACGCTGAAAGTTAAGACCATCTTCGTTGATGAAGGTCCGTCTATGAAGCGTATCAAGCCACGTGCTAAAGGTCGTGCTGATCGTATCGTCAAGCGTACCAGCCACATTACTGTGGTTGTAGCTGATAACTAGGAGTGAGAAATGGGACAGAAAGTACATCCTAATGGTATTCGCCTAGGTATCACTAAGCCATGGAGCTCAACCTGGTTCGCGAATACAAAAGACTTCCCGGATTTCCTGAACGGTGACTATAAAGTTCGTCAGTACCTGACTAAAGAACTGAAAGCAGCCTCAGTAAGCCGGATCGATATCGAGCGTCCTGCGAAAAGCATCCGTGTGACTATCCACACTGCTCGTCCAGGCGTGATCATCGGTAAAAAAGGTGAAGACGTTGAGAAGATCCGTAAGCAAGTAGCCGCTATCGCTGGCGTACCTGCGCAGATCAATATCTCTGAGATCCGTAAGCCAGAGCTGGACGCAAAATTAGTTGCTGATTCAATCAGCAGCCAGTTAGAGCGTCGCGTAATGTTCCGTCGTGCGATGAAGCGCGCGGTACAAAACGCTATGCGTATTGGTGCTAAGGGTATCAAGGTACAAGTAAGCGGCCGTTTAGGCGGTGCTGAAATTGCCCGTGATGAATGGTACCGCGAAGGCCGTGTGCCACTGCACACCCTGCGTGCTGACATCGACTACAATACCTCAGAAGCACTGACTACTTACGGTATCATTGGTGTGAAAGTGTGGATTTTCAAAGGCGAGATCTTAGGTGGTCTGCCTCTGCAAAATAACGCCAACAACGCCAACAATAACAACCAGCCTAAAGCGCCGAAAAAACCGGCTCGTAAGGCTAAGTAAGGGTATTGAGCGATGTTGCAACCAAAACGTACAAAATTCCGGAAAGTGCACAAAGGCCGTAACCGCGGTCTGGCCTTAGTTGGCGATAAAGTCAGCTTCGGTACCTATGCACTGAAATCTGTAGAGCGTGGTCAACTGACTTCACGTCAAATTGAATCTGCACGTCGTGCTATGACGCGGGCTGTTAAGCGTGTTGGTAAGATCTGGATCCGTGTGTTCCCGGACAAACCAATTACTGCTAAGCCGCTGGAAGTACGTATGGGTAGTGGTAAAGGTTCTGTTGAATACTGGGTATGTCAGATTAAACCTGGCAAAGTCCTGTATGAAATGGACGGTGTGTCTGAAGAGTTAGCGCGCCACGCGTTCTCACTGGCTGCTGCTAAGCTGCCATTTAAGACAACCTTTGTAACGCGGACGGTAATGTGATGAAAGCCAGCGAATTGAAAACCAAAAGTGTTGAAGAGTTGAACACTGAATTGTTAGGTCTGTTACGTGAGCAGTTCAACCTGCGCATGCAAGCAGCTACTGGTCAGTTAGCTCAGACTCACTTATTGAAGCAGGTGCGTCGTGATATCGCGCGCGTTAAGACCATCTTAACCGAGAAGGCAGGTGCGTAATGACTGAAACTAACACCCGTACACTGCAAGGTAAGGTGATCAGCAACAAGATGGACAAGTCTATCACTGTTGCGATCGAGCGTTCGGTGAAACACCCAATCTATGGTAAGTTCATCAAGCGTACTACCAAGCTGCACGTACATGACGAAAACAATCAGTGTAAAGAAGGCGACGTTGTCACTATTCGTGAATGCCGTCCACTTTCCAAGACTAAGTCCTGGACTCTGGTTGCTGTCGTTGAAACAGCTGCTGAGTAATCCTCAGTGACTTGAAAACGGCTCCTTCGGGAGCCGTTTTTGTTTTTAAGACAGTCAGTTTGCTGCGGTTAAGTGGAGTGCCGGTTCGGCCGAATTGTTTTTATTTTAAACTACCACTTTTGCATAACTGCTGTTATAATCACGCGCCCTTCCTTTAGGGAGGGTTTTTATTATCGTAAGCAGCGTAACCTGAGAAGGTTACTTAGTAGAGTAGCGGAGCACTAAGATGATCCAGATGCAATCTATGCTGGAAGTCGCAGACAACAGCGGCGCGCGCAGCGTAATGTGTATTAAGGTCTTAGGTGGTTCGCATCGCCGTTATGCTGCAATTGGTGACGTCATCAAAGTTACTGTTAAGGAAGCCATTCCTCGCGGTAAAGTGAAAAAAGGTGACGTTCTGAATGCAGTGGTGGTGCGTACAGCTAAAGGCGTACGTCGTCAGGACGGGTCATTAATCCGTTTTGATCGTAATGCAGCAGTGTTGTTAAACAACAAGCTGGAACCGATCGGCACCCGTATTTTCGGGCCTGTAACACGTGAACTTCGTGGTGATAAATTCATGAAGATCGTGTCTCTGGCACCAGAAGTACTGTAAGGAGTCAGCATGGCTAGCAAAATCCGTCGTGATGACGAGGTAATTGTTCTTACTGGTAAGGACAAAGGTAAGCGCGGTAAAGTGACTAAAGTTTTAGTTTCTGAGAACCGTGTTTATGTTTCAGGCGTGAATCTGGTTAAGAAGCACCAGAAACCTGTTCCGGCTATCAACCAGCCAGGCGGTATCGTCGAGAAAGAAGCCTCAATTCATGTTTCAAACGTAGCGATTTTCAACCCTAAAACGGGTAAAGCAGATCGCGTAGGTTTCCGTTTTGAAGATGGCAAAAAAGTCCGTTTCTTCAAATCGAATAACGAAGTAATTTAATTGCTATTGGAGTAATACGATGGCGAAACTGCATGAGATTTACAAAGACACCGTAGTCCCAGAACTGATGAAACAGTTCGGCTACACCAGCGTCATGCAAGTCCCTCGGATTGAAAAAATCACACTCAACATGGGTGTGGGTGAAGCCGTAGCTGACAAGAAGATCCTTGAGAACGCGGTAGCTGATTTAACAGCTATCTCTGGCCAAAAGCCATTAGTGACCAAGGCGCGTAAGTCAGTAGCCAGCTTCAAAATCCGTCAAGGCTACCCTATTGGCGCAAAAGTGACCCTGCGCGGCGAGCGTATGTGGGATTTCTTAGAGCGTTTAGTCTCTATCGCTATCCCGCGTATCCGTGACTTCCGTGGCGTAAGCTCGAAGTCATTCGATGGCCGTGGTAACTACAGTATGGGCGTACGTGAGCAAATCATTTTCCCTGAAATCGATTACGATAAAGTAGATGCAGTACGTGGTTTAGATATCACTATTACTACAACTGCTCGTAGCGATGACGAGGGTCGTGCATTACTTGCCGCGTTCAACTTCCCGTTCAAGAAATAAGGTGTAGGGTCATGGCAAAACAATCAATGAAAGCACGTGAATTAAAGCGTGCACAACTGGTAGCCAAGTTCGCTGCTAAGCGTCATGAACTGAGAGATCTGATTGCTAATCCGGCCACTTCTGATGAAGACCGTTGGGCTGCAGTTCTTAAGTTACAGACGTTGCCGCGTGATTCAAGCCCATCACGTCAACGTAATCGTTGCCGTGTAACAGGTCGTCCACACGGTTATCTGCGCAAGTTCGGTATGAGCCGTATCAAGGTTCGTGAAGCTGCAATGCGCGGTGAAATTCCTGGCCTTCGTAAGGCTAGCTGGTAAGAATCACGGGAGTAACGAGCTATGAGTTTGCAAGATCCAGTAGCGGATATGTTTACTCGCATCCGTAACGGCCAAGCGGCTAACAAAGTTGCGGTTAAAATGCCTTCTTCAAAACTGAAGACGGCAATTGCGAAAGTATTGAAAGACGAAGGTTACATCGCCGATTTCGCGGTATCTGGTGACGTTAAGCCAGAGCTGGAAGTGACATTAAAGTACTTCCAGGGCAAATCTGTAATTGAAACTATCGATCGTGTTAGTCGTCCAGGCCTGCGAATCTATAAGAAGAGCGGCGAATTACCTAAGGTAATGGGCGGTTTAGGTGTGGCCATCGTGTCAACATCTAAAGGACTAATGACTGACCGTGCCGCGCGCAAGGTTGGTATCGGTGGCGAAATCATCGGCTACGTAGCGTAACGGAGGTAGTAATCTATGTCTCGTGTTGCTAAGGCCCCAGTCACTCTGCCAGCCGGCGTTTCTGTAACGCAGAACGGTCAGGTAGTGGCACTGAAGGGCAAAAACGGCGAGTTAACATTAAATGTTAACCCAGCGGTTGAGATCGTTGTTGATGGTAACGTACTGCGTACTGTACCACGCGAAGGTTTCGAAAACGCTAACGCACAAGCGGGTACTGCCCGTGCACTGCTGAACAGCATGGTTATCGGTGTGACCGACGGCTTCACTCAGAAGCTGGAATTAGTAGGCGTGGGTTACCGTGCTAAAGCTGAAGGTAAGGTATTAAACCTGAGCCTGGGCTTCTCGCACCCGGTAGCGTTCCAGGTTCCTGCTGGTATCACTATTGAAACACCAACTCAGACCGAAATTCTGGTTAAAGGTGCTGATAAGCAGTTAGTTGGTCAGGTATCTGCCAACATCCGTGCATATCGTAAGCCAGAGCCTTACAAAGGCAAGGGTGTACGTTATGCGAATGAAAACGTGCGTCGTAAAGAAGCGAAGAAAAAGTAAGGTAGGACGATGGATAAGAAACTTGCTCGTCTGCGTCGTGCCAAACGCGTCCGCAGAAATATTATCGAACAAGGTGCGAATCGCCTGGTGGTACACCGTACCCCACGTCACATCTACGCTCAGCTGATCGCGCCAAATGCCGAAGTGATTGCTGCTGCTTCAACTGTTGAAGCCTCTATCGCAGAATCTCTGAAGTACACTGGTAACGTAGAAGCGGCCAAGGCTGTAGGTAAAGCGATCGCCGAACGTGCAGTAGCCAAAGGCGTTACTGCTTGTGCTTTTGACCGTAGCGGCTTCCGCTACCATGGTCGCGTGCAGGCGTTAGCAGACGCAGCGCGTGAAGCCGGTCTTCAGTTCTAGGAGTAGCTCATGGCTAACGAAGAAGTTAAACAACAATCTGACTTACAAGAGAAGCTTGTTGCTGTTAACCGCGTGTCAAAAGTGGTAAAAGGTGGTCGTATTTTCAGCTTCACCGCTCTGACAGTGGTAGGCGATGGCAATGGCCGTGTTGGTTTCGGTTATGGTAAAGCGCGCGAAGTTCCAGCTGCTATTCAAAAGGCAATGGAAAAAGCCCGCCGCAACATGACTCAGGTTGAATTAAATGGTAACACACTGCACCACCCAACTAAGGGTGTGCACTCAGGTTCGAATGTTTATATGCAGCCAGCTGCAGAAGGTACAGGTCTGATCGCCGGTGGTGCTATGCGCGCCGTGCTGGAAGTTGCCGGTATCCAGAACATTCTGTCTAAGTGTTACGGTTCAACCAACCCAATTAACGTAGTTCGCGCCACTATCAACGCGCTGGCGGCTGTTAAGTCTCCGGCTCAGGTAGCGGCAAAACGCGGTTTACGCGTTGACGATATTCTGGGGTAATTTGCCATGGCGAAGAAAACAATTAAAGTCACCCAAGTGAAGTCAAGCATCGGTCGTTTACCGAAGCACAAGGCTTCATTACTGGGTCTGGGTTTACGTCGTATCGGTCACACCGTTGAAGTTGAAGACACTCCTTCAGTTCGCGGTATGATCAACGCCGTTTACTACATGGTTAAAGTGGAGGAGTAACAGATGTTATTAAATACTCTTGCTCCAGCACCAGGTGCCAAGAAAGAAAAGCGCCGTCTGGGCCGTGGTATCGGTTCTGGCTTAGGTAAAACCGGTGGCCGTGGTCACAAAGGTTTAAAATCACGCTCTGGCGGTAAAGTACGTCCAGGTTTCGAAGGCGGTCAAATGCCTCTGAAGCAGCGTTTACCTAAGTTCGGTTTCACTTCTCTGAAATCTCTGGTTTCTGCTGAAGTACGTTTACACGAAATCGCTGCTGTTAACGGTGATGTGGTTGATCTGGCTTCATTAATGGAAGCTAACATCATTGCCCGCACTGTGAAGTTCGCTAAAGTTGTGCTGTCTGGCGAGATCACTCGTCCGGTAACCGTAAAAGGTTTAGGCGTAACTAAAGGCGCGCGTGCAGCAATCGAAGCCGCTGGCGGTAAAGTCGAAGAATAATAAGGATAGTACGCAATGGCTAAACCAGGTTCGGACTCAAGAGCAGCAAAAGGCGGATTCAGCGAGCTGAAATCTCGTCTGTTGTTTGTGCTCTTAGCCATAATCGTTTTCCGGTTAGGCTCATTTGTGCCAATTCCTGGAATTGACGCCACCGTGCTAGCTCAGTTATTCGAGCAACAAAGAGGTACCATCGTTGAAATGTTTAACATGTTCAGCGGTGGTGCTCTCGAGCGTGCTTCGGTCTTTGCGTTAGGCATTATGCCGTACATCTCAGCCTCTATTATTGTACAGTTATTGACGGTAATGCATCCGGCAATGGCTGAACTGAAGAAAGAGGGTGAGGCTGGCAAACGCAAAATTAACCAATATACACGCTACGGTACCTTAGCATTAGCGATTTTACAGTCTATTGGTATAGCTACTGGCTTGCCAAATATGATGCCAGGGTTAGTACTTAACCCGGGTTTTGCATTTTACTTTACCGCGGTAATCAGCTTGGTTACCGGCACCATGTTCTTAATGTGGTTAGGTGAGCAAATTACAGAACGCGGCATCGGTAACGGTATTTCGCTGCTAATTTTCACCGGTATTGTTGCTGGCTTCCCGTCTGCTATTGGTCAGACGATTGAGCAGGCACGTCAGGGCGATTTGCACTTTTTACTGTTAGTAGCTATTGGTGTGATTGTTATTGCGATTACCTGGTTCGTAGTGTTCTTTGAACGCGGCCAGCGTCGTATTGTGGTTAACTATGCCAAGCGTCAGCAAGGCCGTCAGGTATTTGCCGCGCAAAGCAGCCATTTACCGTTAAAGGTTAATATGGCCGGTGTTATTCCACCGATCTTTGCCTCTAGCATTATTCTGTTCCCTGGCACTATTGCCAGTTGGTTCGGATCAGGTGAGGGTATGGTAGCCAACTTCTTACAGGAGTTAGCGCTAACATTATCTCCGGGACAACCGCTGTATATGATGTTATACTCAGCAGCGATTATTTTCTTCTGTTTCTTCTATACTGCGTTGGTATTCAACCCGCGTGATACAGCTGACAACCTGAAGAAGTCCGGAGCCTTTATTCCTGGCATCCGTCCTGGTGAGCAGACATCAAAATACATTGATAAAGTGATGACGCGGTTAACCTTAGCCGGTGCCCTGTACATTACCTTTATTTGTTTGGTTCCTGAATTCATGATGGTGGCGTGGAACGTACAGTTCTACTTCGGTGGTACATCGTTACTGATTATCGTCGTCGTTATCATGGACTTCATGGCACAGGTACAGACGCATCTGATGTCGCATCAGTATGATTCTGTGCTGAAAAAGGCAAATCTTAAAGGCATAGGCCGTTAAGATATTTTGCGGAGTTAAGTTATGAAAGTACGAGCTTCCGTTAAGAAGATCTGCCGTAACTGCAAAGTGATCAAACGTAATAACGTAGTTCGCGTAATTTGCAGTGAGCCGAAGCACAAACAACGCCAAGGCTAATAGCAGAAAATTACGATAAGGCGGGCTGAACTTTTAGTTGAGCCCCTTTATTGTTTGCAATATGAGCGCCATTTGAGTATCCTTACGGGCTTTTCAAATTGGCACCTTTTAATTTTAGATAGGAGAACGTTAGTGGCCCGTATCGCTGGCATTAACATCCCCGATAATAAACATGCAGTGATTTCACTGACTTATGTTTATGGTATCGGTAAGACCCGCTCAAAAGCTATTTTAGCTGCAGTGGGTATCGAAGAGACAACGAAGATCGCAACTTTAAGCGATGCTCAGCTGGACTCTTTACGTGACGAAGTTGCAAAATACACCGTTGAAGGTGACTTGCGCCGTGAAATCACATTAAACATTAAGCGTTTAATGGACCTGGGTTGCTACCGTGGCCTGCGCCACCGTCGTAGTCTGCCGGTTCGTGGTCAGCGCACTAAGACAAATGCGCGTACCCGTAAGGGCCCACGTAAAGCGATTAAGAAATAAGGTGATTCAACATGGCTAAAGCACCAGTTCGTACTCGTAAACGGGTAAAAAAGCAAGTTTCAGATGGTATGGCTCATATCCATGCTTCTTTCAACAACACCATTGTGACGATCACTGATCGTCAGGGCAATGCACTGTGCTGGGCAACTGCCGGTGGTTCAGGTTTCCGTGGTTCACGTAAATCTACACCATTCGCTGCTCAGGTAGCTGCAGAGCGTGCAGGTGCTGCTGCACAAGAATATGGTCTGAAAAACCTTGAAGTCTTTGTGAATGGCCCAGGCCCAGGTCGTGAATCAGCGATTCGCGCACTGAATGCCGCTGGTTACAAAATCACAAATATCACCGACGTGACGCCAATCCCGCATAACGGTTGCCGTCCACCTAAAAAACGTCGCGTGTAATCACAGCGCTTCACGGATTATTGGAGAAAGAAGATGGCAAGATATTTGGGTCCTAAGCTCAAACTGAGTCGTCGCGAAGGTACAGATCTGTTCCTGAAGAGCGGCGTGAGAGCAATCGATTCAAAGTGTAACTTAACTACAGCTCCTGGTCAGCACGGTGCCCGTCGTGGCCGTCTGTCAGACTACGGTTTACAGTTACGCGAGAAGCAAAAAGTACGTCGTATTTATGGCGTATTAGAAAAGCAGTTCCGTAATTACTACAAAGAAGCTGCGCGTTTGAAAGGTAATACCGGTGAAAACCTGTTAGCGTTGTTAGAGTCTCGCTTAGACAACGTGGTATACCGGATGGGTCTGGCTAGCACGCGTGCAGAAGCACGTCAGCTGGTAAGCCACAAAGCAATCATGTTAGATGGTCGCGTGGTGAATGTTCCATCACATACTGTATTACCTGAACAAGTTGTTTCAGTTCGTGAAAAAGCGAAAAAGCAAGCCCGTATCGGCGCTGCTTTAGAGCTGGCTGCACAACGTGAAAAGCCAACTTGGATCGAAGTAGACTCAACGAAGCTGGAAGGCGTATTCAAACGTCAACCTGAGCGTTCAGATCTGTCTGCTGACATCAACGAACAGTTAATCGTCGAGCTTTACTCTAAGTAAGGCTAATTGTTAAGAGAGGATATATGCAGGGTTCTGTCACCGAATTCCTTAAGCCGAGATTAGTTGGTATCGAAAGGATCAACCCAACTCGTGCCAAAGTTACTTTGGAACCACTTGAGCGCGGTTTCGGGCATACCTTGGGCAACGCGTTACGTCGTATTCTGTTATCGTCCATGCCAGGTTGTGCTGTGACTGAAGTAGAAATCGACGGCGTGCTCCATGAGTACAGTGCCAAAGAAGGTGTACAGGAAGATATCATTGATATCCTTCTGAACCTGAAAGGCCTCGCCGTACGCCTGGAAGACAAAGACGAAGTCACCCTGACTTTAACGAAAAAAGGTGCCGGCCCTGTAACTGCTGGAGACATCCAGCGTGGCGACGGTGTGGTAATCGTTAATCCTGATCATGTTATCTGCAACCTGACTGGCGAAACTGAATTCAGTATGCGCCTGAAAGTTGAGCGTGGTCGTGGTTATGTGCCTGCATCAGCTCGTTTTTCCTCAGACGATGACGAACGTCCAATCGGACGTCTGTTACTGGATGCGTCTTTCAGCCCGGTAGAGCGTATTGCTTACACCGTTGAAGCCGCCCGGGTAGAACAGCGTACCGACCTGGATAAACTGATTATCGACATGGAAACCAACGGCACTGTTGAGCCAGAGGAAGCCATTCGTCGCGCAGCAACAATTCTGGCTGAACAGCTGGAGTTCTTCGTTGAACTGCGTGATAAGAGTGAGCCAGAGAAACGTGAAGAGAAGCCGGAGTTCGATCCGATTCTGTTACGGCCGGTCGATGATTTAGAGCTAACGGTTCGTTCTGCTAACTGCTTAAAGGCAGAGCAGATTCAGTACATCGGTGATCTGGTGCAGCGTACCGAGGTTGAGCTGTTGAAAACGCCTAACCTGGGTAAGAAGTCACTTACCGAAATCAAAGACGTGCTGGCATCACGCGGTTTATCTCTGGGCATGCGCCTGGAAAACTGGCCGCCAGCTAGTTTGGTAAACAAAGACTAACCAGATACCAGTTCCTGGTTTAGTGAGAAGGAATAGATCATGCGCCATCGCAAGAGTGGTCGTCAATTAAATCGGAATAGCAGCCACCGTACTGCAATGTTCCGCAACATGGCAAGCTCGTTGGTGAAGCACGAAATCATCAAAACGACTTTGCCAAAAGCTAAAGAGTTACGTCGTGTGATCGAGCCATTGATCACTCTGGCAAAGAACGACAGCGTTGCAAATCGCCGTCTGGCTTTCGCCCGTACTCGTGATAAAGAAGTGGTAGGTTTATTGTTCAACGTATTAGGCCCGCGTTACAACGCGCGTCCAGGTGGTTACACTCGTATTCTGAAGTGTGGCTTCCGTGCGGGTGACAATGCACCTATGGCTTACATCGAATTAGTTGATCGTCCGGAAACGGCACTGCCAGTTGAAGAAACTGCAGCTGAGTAATCACTGATTCTCGTAAAAACCGGGCTTATGCCCGGTTTTTTTATGCCCTTTTTTTGTCTGCTGCTTTGTGCGGGTGATATCGTTTCTTTATGCTGGTTTTATCGTTAAGATAAAATTTTACAGCTATCGGGAACCCGCATGAGAATCTTTGCCTGTTTGTTACTTGTTCTAACACTCTATCCGCAAACGACGTTGGCGCAGCAGGATCCTTGCCAGCATTTTCCAGCGGCTAGCAGTTGCCAACCCTTGCTCCCTTTGCTTGAGCAAGGTCAACAGCAGTCTGCGTTATTAAAGCAGGTGCTGGCGGCAAGTGAAGCTTATCAGCTACAGATCCTTTATACCCGTATCGAATTACCCACAGCTGATGGCCAGCTACCGAAGCTCCATTATTACCACTACCGGGTACAACCTGAGCACTACTTCTATCCGGCCAGTACAGTGAAGCTACCGTTGGCAGCTCTGGCCTTGCAGTGGTTGAATGAACAGGCAACACATGGCCTAACTCTGGACACGACCATGCTGACCGATAGTCAGCGTCCACCGCAAACCGCGGCACATAGTGATAGCAGTAGCGAAACCGGCTTACCCAGTGTTGGGCATTATATTCAGAAGATTTTACTGGTTAGCGATAATGACGGTAGTAACCGCCTATACGAATTAATGGGCCAGCAATATATTAACGAGCAATTGAAAGCGAAAGGTCTGACAGCGACTATCATCAACCACCGCTTAAGTGTGCCCTTTAATGATGAAGATAACCGTTATTTTAACCCGATACGTTTTGTCGATGCCGCGGGTAAGACATTATTGGCATTGCCAGAGCG
>NZ_JACEHJ010000001.1:0-772500 GCF_025377695.1 Alishewanella sp. BS5-314 | reverse complement strand
TTCACACAGATGATTGATTGCATGAGATAGAGCAAACAGTGTTAAGCCATGTGAGTGGTGATAACGAAGGATGTTTGGTTTAGCGCAAGGCGCAGGCTGAGCGAGTGAGGGAGTGTACGAGGTGTACATGACCGAGCGAGTGAAGAATGCAACGCAGCGATAAGGCAAACAGACAAGTTAGCATTGGTCTGTAGCTCAGGTGGTTAGAGCGCACCCCTGATAAGGGTGAGGTCGGTAGTTCGAGTCTACTCAGACCAACCAATTCGCCGCCAGGCGTTGTTGCAGCAAACCTCACATACGAAAGTATGCTTCGGTTTACTGCGCCTAGCCTGACAACGAATTACTTTGATTTGGGGTTATAGCTCAGCTGGGAGAGCGCCTGCCTTGCACGCAGGAGGTCAGCGGTTCGATCCCGCTTAACTCCACCACTACTTAAGGCGTTACGCTGATAATGATTGCTCAAAAATTCAAATCAAACTGTTCTTACGAGAAAGTTTTTCTTAGAAGAATGTTTTGATTTGAGTTTATCTCAAACTGCTCTTTAACAATTTGGCAAGCTGATAGTAATAAAACAAGCTAAGCATGCTCTCGAACTCAAGCGAGAGAGTGTATAGCAAAGCACACTGTACGACTTTGAAGACATTTTGGGGTTGTATGGTTAAGTGACTAAGCGTACACGGTGGATGCCTTGGCAGTCAGAGGCGATGAAGGACGTACTAACCTGCGAAAAGCTATGGGGAGCCGGTAAGAGGCGCTGAACCGTAGATATCCGAATGGGGAAACCCAGTGAGTTTACTCACTATCCTTAACTGAATACATAGGTTAAGGAGGCAAACCGGGAGAACTGAAACATCTAAGTACCCCGAGGAAAAGAAATCAACCGAGATTCCGTCAGTAGCGGCGAGCGAACGCGGACTAGCCCTTAAGCTAGATTGGTGTTAGTGGAATCATCTGGAAAGCTGAGCGATACAGGGTGATAGCCCCGTACACGACAACACCTTTATAGTGAAAACGAGTAGGACGGGACACGTGGTATCCTGTTTGAAGATGGGGGGACCATCCTCCAAGGCTAAATACTCCTGACTGACCGATAGTGAACCAGTACCGTGAGGGAAAGGCGAAAAGAACCTCTGTAAGAGGAGTGAAATAGAACCTGAAACCGTGTACGTACAAGCAGTGGGAGCCCACTTTGTTGGGTGACTGCGTACCTTTTGTATAATGGGTCAGCGACTTACATTCTGTAGCGAGGTTAACCGAATAGGGGAGCCGTAGGGAAACCGAGTCTTAACTGGGCGAACTAGTTGCAGGGTGTAGACCCGAAACCGGGCGATCTAGCCATGAGCAGGTTGAAGATTGGGTAACACTAATTGGAGGACCGAACCCACTACTGTTGAAAAAGTAGGGGATGACTTGTGGCTTGGAGTGAAAGGCTAATCAAGCTCGGAGATATCTGGTTCTCCTCGAAAGCTATTTAGGTAGCGCCTCGAGCGAATACCACCGGGGGTAGAGCACTGTTTGGGCTAGGGGGTCATCCCGACTTACCAACCCCATGCAAACTCCGAATACCGGTGAGTACTACTCGGGAGACACACGGCGGGTGCTAACGTCCGTCGTGAAAAGGGAAACAACCCAGACCGCCAGCTAAGGTCCCAAAGTGATGATTAAGTGGAAAACGATGTGGGAAGGCATAGACAGCTAGGAGGTTGGCTTAGAAGCAGCCACCCTTTAAAGAAAGCGTAATAGCTCACTAGTCGAGTCGGCCTGCGCGGAAGATGTAACGGGGCTAAAATCATCCACCGAAGCTGCGGATTCACACTATGTGTGAGTGGTAGAGGAGCGTTCTGTAAGCCTGCGAAGGTGTGCCGGGAGGCATGCTGGAGGTATCAGAAGTGCGAATGCTGACATGAGTAACGATAAGGGGAGTGAAAAACTTCCCCGCCGAAAGACCAAGGGTTCCTATCCCATGCTAATCAGGGTAGGGTGAGTCGGCCCCTAAGGCGAGGCTGAAAGGCGTAGTCGATGGGAAACGGGTTAATATTCCCGTACCGGCCAATACTGCGATGGGGGGACGGAGAAAGCTAGGCAAGCGCGGCGTTGGTAGTCCGCGTGAAAGTGCGTAGGTTGGAGAGGTAGGTAAATCCGCTTCTCTAAGACTGAGACACGAGACGAGTCACTACGGTGACGAAGTTGCTGACGCTCTGCTTCCAGGAAAAGCCTCTAAGCTTCAGGTATTGGTGACCGTACCCTAAACCGACACAGGTGGTCAGGTAGAGCATACCAAGGCGCTTGAGAGAACTCGGCTGAAGGAACTAGGCAAAATAGTACCGTAACTTCGGGAGAAGGTACGCTCTTGTGTGTGAAGGCCTTGCGCTGTAAGCATATGAGAGTCGCAGTGACCAGCTGGCTGCAACTGTTTATTAAAAACACAGCACTCTGCAAACACGTAAGTGGACGTATAGGGTGTGACACCTGCCCGGTGCCGGAAGGTTAATTGATGGGGTTAGCGCAAGCGAAGCTCTTGATCGAAGCCCCGGTAAACGGCGGCCGTAACTATAACGGTCCTAAGGTAGCGAAATTCCTTGTCGGGTAAGTTCCGACCTGCACGAATGGTGTAATGATGGCCAGGCTGTCTCCAGCCGAGACTCAGTGAAATTGAAATTGCGGTGAAGATGCCGTATACCCGCGGCTAGACGGAAAGACCCCGTGAACCTTTACTATAGCTTGGCACTGAACATTGACCCTACATGTGTAGGATAGGTGGGAGGCTTTGAAGCTGGGACGCTAGTCCTGGTGGAGCCGTCCTTGAAATACCACCCTTGTATGTTTGATGTTCTAACGTAGGTCCCTGAATCGGGATTGCGGACAGTGTCTGGTGGGTAGTTTGACTGGGGCGGTCTCCTCCTAAAGCGTAACGGAGGAGCACGAAGGTTGGCTAAGTACGGTCGGACATCGTACGGTTAGTGTAATGGTAGAAGCCAGCTTAACTGCGAGACAGACACGTCGAGCAGGTACGAAAGTAGGTCATAGTGATCCGGTGGTTCTGTATGGAAGGGCCATCGCTCAACGGATAAAAGGTACTCCGGGGATAACAGGCTGATACCGCCCAAGAGTTCATATCGACGGCGGTGTTTGGCACCTCGATGTCGGCTCATCACATCCTGGGGCTGAAGTCGGTCCCAAGGGTATGGCTGTTCGCCATTTAAAGTGGTACGCGAGCTGGGTTTAGAACGTCGTGAGACAGTTCGGTCCCTATCTGCCGTGGGCGTTGGATAATTGAGTGGAGTTGCTCCTAGTACGAGAGGACCGGAGTGAACGAACCGCTGGTGTTCGGGTTGTCATGCCAATGGCACTGCCCGGTAGCTATGTTCGGAACGGATAACCGCTGAAAGCATCTAAGCGGGAAGCCGGCCACAAGATGAGTTATCCCTTACCCCTAGAGGGTACTAAAGGGTCGTTGGAGACCACAACGTTGATAGGTGAGGTGTGGAAGCGCTGCGAGGCGTTGAGCTAACTCATACTAATTGCCCGAGAGGCTTAACCATACAACGCCCAAGATGTTTTAAAGAAAGAATACAGTGTGCATACAATCAGCTTGCTAAGTTAAAGAACAGACAAACCAGTTATTGCCTGGTGGCAATAGCGCTGTGGAACCACCTGACTCCATTCCGAACTCAGAAGTGAAACGCAGCTGCGACGATGGTAGTGTGGCATTCGCCATGCGAGAGTAGTACACCGCCAGGCACCTCATAAAGCCAAAGAGCCCACTCAGTCGAGTGGGCTTTTTGCTTTATCCGCTACGCGGGCGTACTACACTCCCACGCCAGCCACAGCGCTGCGCTGGTGGCATTGTGCAGGCCTTCCTTGGCCTGCATCGCTTCGCGACCTGCCTGCGGCAGTCCAAAAACGCTCCCGGCGTTTTTGTCGCCATGCTATATCGGAGTATTTATGAAGGGCGATACCATGCGCAGAGTAGTACAGTGAAGCCGGGAGACGACAAGCCAACAGTTTGGCTTGGCGCCGGCTGAACGCCCCGAGCTCTGCGAGGGGCATGAAGGCACCTCATTCAAGCAAAAGGCCTACCCAATCGGGTGGGCCTTTTTGCTTTATCCGCTACGCGGGGGTACTGCTCTCCCATGCCAGCCACTGCCCTTCGGGCCTGCCTGCGGCAGTCCAAAACTGCTCCCGGCGTTGTTGTGCTCGCCCCATCCCTGGGGCTCGTCCCTGTGGGACCTGCCTGCGGCAGTCCAAAAACGCTCCCAGCGTTTTTGTCGCCATGCTACATCGCACTTCGATTACACAGCTTCTGTACGAAGCGCCAAGCTAAACGATGACACGATACTCAGACTCCGGTACGCCCGTCGTACCGGAGTCATCCTGCGATGGTGATAAAAAAGACCAACCCAAACCCCAACAACGACTTATCACAGCGAGCGATATCCGTGCCATCAATGACATACCGCACTTGAGACTAAGCACCCCTTGCACGAAGAGCCAAACTAAACACTTACACCACACTCAGACTCCGCTACGCCCGTCGTACCGGAGTCATTCTGCGATAGTGATAGAAAAGATTAAGCCAAACGCCACCAAAGACTTATCACAGCGAGCCATCGCAACCATATCAATCACTGCGTTCAGCTTAACAACAGCCGGTACTGTGCTTCAGTGAGTAAGCGCCGGTAGTAAAGTCCGTGCAAACCCTGCAAGCCGCCGGTATGGAAAAAAGCAATACGCTTTACACCGCTTAAAGAGCCCGTTTGCAGCAGTTGGCATAACAGCTGCAGTGCCTTACCGGTATAGATAGGTTCAGTAGTAAGCTGATAGTGTTGCTTTAGCTGACAGCAGAATGCCACCAGCTCAGCACTTACTTTGCCATAGGCCGAATTTGCCTCGGCCAGTTGCCAATTCTGATAAGACGATGTCGGCGGTAAACACTGCTTAATACGATCTGCTAAAGATGCGTCTTTGACCACTGGCAAACCTAAGCAGCGTACTTCGGGGTAGCGCTGGATTAAACCTGCCAGGGTGCCGCCACTGGCGGTAGCACAGCACAACAGATCGGCGTCGCCGGCGGGTGTTTGTAATAGCGGTAACTGCGCCACACCTTCCGCCCCGGCAAGGTCACTGCCACCTTCTGGCAGAATCAAATATTCCGGATAGGTTATTTTTAGCCGGGCAAGGAACTCTGGTTGTTGCTGTTGTCTATAGCTTATCCGGTCGAGGGCAATCAGCTGCATGCCGAGTTCCCGACAGCGCCTTAAAGTTGGATTATGCGTGTCGAGTTGCTCGGTTCTGACCAGTCCTATAGTCGGAAAGTGGTAGTGCTGGCCGGCAGCTGCCAAAGCGACAAGATGGTTGGAGAAGGCACCACCGAAGCTGAGCATGCCTTGTCCGGGTTTGCGTTGTTGGATGGCGGAGTGTAGCTTCAGCCACTTATTCCCGGCAACTTCTGCAACTGGTGCCTGCAAGGTACAGATCCAGAGTTGAGGTGTGTTATCCTGCCCCATTGGAATAGGCAGGCGTTGCCAATGATAAGTCGCTGTCGGTAAGGACGCCATTCAAGATTGCTCAGAGGAAAGCCGACGTTATTATAACGATCTACAACAGCGGTGAGCGGAAAAAAATGAGATAGCGGCGGCCGGTATGATGCGGGCTGTCAGTTTGCAACCTGACAGTTTTTTACATCGAGGCAAGCTGTATAACCCGCATCTTGCAGTTGTTTGCGTATATTTGGTAAAAAACTGACAAAAAGCTATTTTCTTGGCGGAGACTTACTTAGAATAGCCATAATTTCGTATAAAATTTTTCCTGCTGCCAGCGCTCAGGCCGGTGTAGCCGGATGTCGTTAAAAGGATCCACCTTCCCCATGTTTAATAAATTGCGCGGTATTTTTTCCAACGATCTGTCCATCGACCTTGGTACAGCTAATACACTGATTTACGTTAAAGACCAGGGGATCGTATTAAACGAACCTTCTGTTGTCGCAATCCGTCAGGAAAGAGCGGGTGGGCCGAAAAGTGTCGCTGCCGTTGGCCATGCCGCTAAGCGGATGCTGGGTCGTACTCCTGGCAATATCAAAGCGATCCGGCCGATGAAAGACGGTGTTATCGCTGACTTCTACGTTACCGAAAAAATGTTACAACATTTTATCCGTCAGGCGCACAGTAACAGTTTCTTACGGCCAAGCCCACGGGTGCTGGTCTGTGTACCTTGTGGTTCTACTCAGGTAGAGCGCCGTGCAATCCGTGAATCAGCCCAGGGGGCAGGTGCCCGCGAAGTGTATCTGATTGATGAGCCAATGGCCGCCGCTATCGGTGCCGGCTTGCCAGTATCGGAAGCAACAGGCTCTATGGTGGTGGATATCGGTGGTGGTACCACTGAAGTTGCCATTATCTCGTTAAACGGTGTGGTGTATTCCTCCTCAGTGCGGATTGGTGGCGATAAGTTTGATGATGCTATTGTTAACTATATCCGTCGCAACTACGGCATCTTGATCGGTGAAGCCACTGCTGAGCGCATTAAAACAGAAATTGGCTCTGCCTACCCAAGTGATGATGTGTTGGAGATTGAAGTTCGTGGCCGTAACCTGGCGGAAGGGGTGCCACGCAGCTTTACGATGACCAGCAACGAGATCCTGGAAGCGTTGCAAGAGCCGCTGGCGGGTATCGTCAGTGCAGTTATGGTGGCGCTGGAGCAATCACCGCCTGAGCTGGCATCAGATATTTCTGAGCGTGGTATGGTATTAACCGGTGGTGGTGCACTGCTACGTGATTTAGACCGCTTGTTAATGGAAGAAACCGGCATTCCGGTGGTGGTTGCTGATGATCCTTTAACCTGTGTGGCCCGCGGTGGTGGTAAGGCACTGGAAATGATCGACATGCACGGTGGTGATGTGTTCAGCTACGAGTAAAGAGGTTTCTCACTTTCTGAGACTTACATGAATGATTTTTTTGCACGCGGCCCGGCACTCGGGCTGCGTTTAGTTTTAGCGGTAGCCTGCAGTATCGGGCTGATGTTCGTCGACCGTTACACGGATAGTGCCACCCAGCTTCGCAGTTATCTGACCTCAGCGGTCAGCCCACTTTTTTACGCCGCCAGTTTACCGGAAAGTGTGATCACCACTGCCTCAGAGCAACTGATGTCACAGCAACAATTACTGCAGGAAAATGCCGCATTAAAAGCCCGGTTGTTGCAACTGGATGCCCAACTGCAGTTATTGAATTTTCTGCAGCTGGAAAATAATAAGTTGCGGGCGTTACTCGGATCGGCGCCAGTGGTGGAAGGCCAGCGTTTGATTGCTGAGGTGCTGGCCGTTTACAGTCATCCGTTTTCGCACCAGGTGGTACTGAATAAAGGCAGTAATGACGGTGTTGCCGTCCACTATCCGCTGATTGATGATAAAGGCGTCGTCGGGCAGATTATCAGCGTTACCCCAACCAGCAGCCGCGCCATCCTGATCTCAGATAACACTCATGCTATCTCGCTACGCGCAGAACGCACCGGGATCCGCACTGTCGCCGAGGGTATCGGGCAGTGGGATCAGCTGCGGTTGATTCATCTGCCGCTAAGTACCGATATCCGCGAAGGTGATCGTTTACTAACCTCAGGCCTGGATGGCCGCTTTCCGGAAGGTTATCCGGTGGCCGAGGTGGTCAGTGTTAGTCGTGACGACAGCCAGCCATTTATCAGTGTGCAGGCGCGCCCTTATGCCAAGTTGGATCGGATTAAGCACGTATTGATTCTGTCTCCGGGGTCTCAGGTTGAGGCAGTGCGACAAGCGGAGGAACAACCCTGATGCGGCAGTCACAAGGTTTAGGATTTATCTATTTGAGTTTACTGGCTGCGCTGTTGCTGACCATTATTCCGCTGCCTTATCAGATGACGTTATTCCGCCCGGATTGGGCCTTATTAGTGATCATTTATTGGACCCTGGCCTTACCGCGCAGAGTCAGTATTGGCACCGCCTTTGTGGTCGGTTTTTTAACAGACATTCTGGTCGGCACCGTACTCGGCGTTAATGCGCTGGCGTTTTCGGTTGTCAGCTTTATCGTCGCGGCAAATTACCTGAAAATCCGTAACTTTTCGATGCTACAGCAAGCCTTGCTGGTTGCAATGTTTCTGGCGCTGTATCAATTACTGTTATTCTGGTTAAGTCACTTCCTGACCGGGGTAAATTTCCGACCCGGCTACCTGTGGCCCGTGCTAACCGGTATGTTGGCCTGGCCCTGGTTGTTCTGGCTGTTACGCCGCTATCGTCGTCAACTGAAGATCCAATAATGTATCCCGATATTGCTCTTGCCTCTGCTTCACCCAGACGCCGCGAATTGTTGGCGCAACTGCCTGTCAACTTTACTCTGGTCAGTGCTGATATTGATGAATCAGTGTTAGCCGGCGAGGAGCCGGCGAGCTACGTCAGCCGGCTGGCATTGCAAAAGGCCCAGGCGGGTGCCAATAAACTGAACTGGCAGTTACCGGTATTGGGTGCTGATACCAGCGTGATCTTAGATAAGCAAATTCTGGGCAAGCCTGAATCTAAAGCCCACTTTATGCAAATGCTGCGGCAACTGAGTGGCCGTAGCCATCAGGTACTTACCGCTGTGGCCATTATCAGTGCCGGGCAACAATTACAGGCACTGAGTACTACCGAAGTCTGGTTAAGACCGCTAAGCGATACTGAGCTGGACGCTTACTGGCAGAGCGGTGAACCGGCAGATAAAGCCGGTGGTTATGGTATTCAGGGACTGGCCGCGCGCTTTGTCGAGAAAATCCATGGCAGTTACACCGGCGTAGTCGGATTGCCACTTTGTGAAACCGAGCGCCTGATACAACAATTGCGGAGGTCAGCATGAGTGCAGAGTTATTAATTAACGTTACCCCAACTGAAACACGGGTTGCGTTAATTGAGAACGGGGTACTGCAGGAGCTGCATATCGAGCGGCAAGCCCGGCGTGGCTTAGTAGGCAATATTTATGTCGGTAAAGTCAGCCGGGTATTACCTGGAATGCAGGCTGCCTTTGTCGATATCGGGCTGGATAAAGCGGCCTTCCTGCATGCCTCAGATATCGTACAGCACAATGAAGTGGGCGAACTGGATGCCAAGCCGGCGGTCAGTAAGGATATCCGGGTACTGGTGCGGGAAGGACAGTACTTGCTGGTACAGGTGGTGAAGGATCCGCTGGGGACCAAGGGCGCACGCCTAACCACCGACATTACCTTGCCGTCACGTCATCTGGTATTTATGCCCGACAGTGCCCATGTCGGCGTATCACAGCGACTGGAGTCTGAGTCGGAGCGGCAGCGCCTGAAAGAGATCGTTGGCAAGTGTGTTGATGACAGCGGCGGCTTTATCGTGCGTACGGCTGCGGAAGGAGCCGCTGAGGACGAACTGATCCAGGATGCCAAATTCCTGAAAAAGCTCTGGAGCAAAGTATTAAAGCGCAAGAAAAACACCCGCAAAGAAGGCGTTGTCTATGAAGACCTTAGCCTGAGCTATCGTATTCTGCGTGATTTCGTCGGTACTGAGCTGGAGCGGGTACGGGTTGATTCAAAACTTACCTTTCAGCAACTGACGGCCTTTTGCGAAGAGTTTATGCCGCAAATTATCCCGCTGCTGGAATACTATCCCGGAGAGCGGCCGATTTTTGATTTGTTTGATGTCGAAAATGAAATTCAGCGCGCACTGGAGCGTAAGGTGCCGCTGAAAAGTGGTGGCTATCTGATGATTGATCAGACTGAGGCAATGACCACCATCGACGTTAATACCGGAGCCTTTGTCGGCCACCGTAATCTGGACGAGACTATCTTCAATACCAATACCGAGGCTACTCAGGCCATCGCGCGGCAACTAAGGCTGCGCAACCTCGGCGGTATTATTATTATCGATTTTATCGATATGCAGAACGAGGAACATAAGCGCCGGGTATTTCACAGCCTGGAGCTGGCACTTGCCAGGGACAGAGCGAAAACCAATATTCATGGTTTCTCTGCACTGGGGCTGGTGGAAATGACTCGCAAAAGAACCCGCGAAAGTCTGGAACATATCCTCTGTTCTGAGTGTCCAGTATGTAAGGGCCGTGGTTCGTTAAAAACCGTAGAAACCGTCTGTTTTGAAATTCTACGCGAAATTGTACGGGTTAACCGGGCCTACTCAGCAGATAAATTTGTGGTCTATGTGTCGCCGATTGTCAGAGATGCGCTGACTACTGACGAGTTTCACAGTCTGGCAGAGTTACAGGTATTTATTGGTAAACAAATTAGTATTCAAACTGAACCTATGTACACCCAGGAGCAGTTCGACGTGGTAATGATGTAGTGCAAATTAAACCGCTGTGCTTTTACTGTTTGCATAAGCTGTGGGTGGTACTGGCGCTCTGCCTGGTATTACTGGCAACAGTGGTATCGGTGTTGCGTTTAACGCTACCCTATGCCGACAGCTACAAACAACAGTTCGAGCAGGTACTCAGCCAGCAACTGGGTGCTACGGTTTCGATCGGCCAGCTGTCGGCCGGTTGGCGTGGCACCGGGCCGGCGTTACTGTTGCAGGAGCTTAGGATCCAACACGCTGAGGCTAAGCCACTCAGTATTAAGCAAACCTCGATTCAGCTGGATTTTTGGAAAACCTTACTCAGTCTTAAGTTATCGGCGGAACGTTTCGAGCTTACCGGTGCCCGTTATGAGCTGGATGCGGATAAGCTGTTTGCGTTACCTAATGCCGGCTCCGGGCCTGACCTGACATTGCCGGCGTTGGAGCAGCTATTTTTCAGGCAGCTCAAGGCATTCTCATTATCTGACAGCGAATTGGTGCTGGTAAGTAGCGAACATCCCGCGCAGATCTTGCAAATCCGGCATCTGGACTGGCGTAATGCTGGTGATCGGCATCAGGGCCGCGGTGAACTCGCGATAGTAGGGGTCACGTCGAATACCATCAACTTTATCCTCGACTTTCAGGGAGCAGAGCTGCAGCAGGCGCAGGGCCAGCTTTACCTCGAAAGCGCTGATCTGGATGTGCTGCCCTGGTTTGCTCAATATATTCCGCAGAGTAGCCGCCTGCAAAAAGCGGCCGTTAACTTTCGGGCCTGGGCTGATATCAGTGCCGGCCAGTTTAGCCGACTGCAACTGGAATTAGCAGATAACAGTCTGCATTGGCAGAGAGCCGGTCAGCAACATAGTGTCAGGCTGGGACCCGGTCAGTTGCTCTGGACACCAGTCGATGGCGGCTGGCAATTGTTATCAACGGCACTGACGCTGGCAGATCTGGATGATAGCTGGCCTGGCTTACAACTGCAGCTAAGCCGTGATGGTGCGGACTATTTGGCTACGCTGCAAGATTTTCCGTTAGCGGCACTGGAACCTCTTGCCCAGTTATTGGCAGAGGACCATCAGCTATTACAGGCCATCCTGGCACATCAGCCAACGGGCTACTTGCGTAAACTGCAAAGCCGCTTTAACCGCGAACAATGGCAACTGACAGGCCAGATTGAACAGCTGAGTAGCCGTGCTGTGGCCGATATTCCCGGGGTGCAGGCGTTAGATGTCCGGCTGGCAGCGACCGCAGAACAAATCTGGATCGGGATTAGCGGTGAGCAACAACAATTGAGCTGGGACGGTTTGTTTAATGACAATTGGGACTACGACCAATTACAGCTGCAATTGCTGGCCCGGCAGACCATCTCAGGCTGGCGCATACAGATCCCTATGCTGCAGCTGCAGATGGCAGATTTCCAATTTGCTGCCCAGGCCAGCTTGCTGCTGGCCGAGCAACCTGAGCTGGCATTACTGGCACAATTAACGGGTCTGGATGCGGCTAAGGCTCAGCAATACTATCCGCAGCGCTATATGCCGGCCCGCACCCGTGATTATCTGAGCAGTGCTATAGAATCCGGACAGGTGCAGCAGGCCACAGTGCTCTGGCAAGGCGCCTTTGCCGACTATCCTTTTAGTGCCGCTGATGGGCATTTCCAGGTTTATGCCGGTATTAACGACAGTACCTTCCGTTTTGCGGAAGACTGGCCGGCACTAACCGAACTGCATGCTGAACTCTGGTTCGATAATGCCGCTATGCTAATCGAGGGCCAGCAAGGTTATCTCGGCTTATTACCGCTTACTGATCCGGTAACGGCGCATATCTCGGATCTGCGGCATGCTGAACAACTCGATATCCGGCTTGATACGGAACTGGATAGCAGCGCTTTAACCGAATTAATGCTGGAATCGTCGTTGCATGACAGCCTTGGTAAGACTCTGCAGCATTTGGGGTTAGCCGGCCCGGTGCGCGGTGAACTCTTGTTGGAAATTAGCCTGACCGAGCCAAGCGTGGTGGCCAGTGGCGTCGCCGAATTATTGGCGGTGCAGGCGAATATACAAGCGCCTGCCATGCAGTTAAATGCGTTAAATGGTCGGGTACATTTCCGAAATGAGCAGTTGCGGGGAGAAGGGCTGACATTTGATTATCTGGGGCTACCGGTGCAGGCCAGTTTTAACGGAGCTATGGCAGTCGATGGCTATCAGCTGGCGATGAACTGGCAAGGTCAGGCGCCGGCGGCAAGCTTAAATACCCTGTTAGCATTAGAGCAAAGCGAACTGTTGCGTGGGGCTGCCGATTGGCAGTTGCAACTGGCCTTGGTACTGCCTGAGCAGGGATTCAGTTATCAGGCCTCACTGGAGGCCGATCTTGGTCTGATGGCCTTAGCCTTGCCGGTACCCTATCAAAAACCATTGGGGCAGGCTGGAAAACTCTATCTACTGGCCAATGGTAATGCTGAACAAAGTTATCTGGCGCTCAATTACCCGCAGTTATTGGATTTTCAGGCGCAACTTAGCCATCAGACCGGTCGCTTCGAACGGGCGCAGCTTGTCTTAGGGGATAGTAAAGCCAATTTAAGTCAGCCGGACTTTAGTATTGAAGTCAAACTGGCACAGGCAGAATTGGTGCCCTGGTTTGAATTGTTGCAACCTATGCTAAGCAGCCGCAGCGAGTCCTCGCTACTGCCGCCATTGCAGCGGGTGCGGGGGCGGATTGAAACAGTGCAATTACCACAGCAACTGGCGCTGACTAATACAGTATTTGACTTAACCAACGACAGCAAAGGTTGGCAGTTGCAGTTAAATGGGGCTGAACTGGCCAGCCGCTGGCAATTTTCTCATGCCTGGCAGACAGACGGCATCCAGGTACAGCTCGACTACCTGCATTTACCTTTAGCGGATAAAGCTGCGACAACACAGGAAACTGCGGTGGCTATGGCCGAGCCCGAAGCCGAGCTGGCTGCCCAGTCCTGGTTGACGGAGATGGTCCCGCTGCGACTGAGTTGTAATGACTGCTCGGTCGGACCTTATCGTTTTGGTAAGGTGGCGCTTCAGGCCGCTGGCACTGGCCAGAACTGGCAGTTAACCGAACTGATCTCAGATTATAAAGGCAATCGCTTTGTGTTACAGGGCGACTGGCAACCCGATGCAGACCTGGGACGCAGTCAGTTTAGCGGTAATTTCAGCAGCCCGAATCTTGGCGCCTTACTCACCGAGTATGAGCTGACTACTGCCATCAGCGGCAGCCGCAGTGAGCTGGAGTTTCAGCTTGGCTGGCAGGGGGCTCCACAGCAGTTCCGGTTAAAAAGCTTACAGGGGCAGGTGAAATTTGCCCTCGGCGAAGGTTCGCTAACCGAGGTCAGTGATCAGGGCGCCCGCTTATTCTCAATTTTTAGCTTAAACTCGCTACTGCGTAAACTGCGGCTGGATTTTCGCGATGTGTTCGCCAAAGGCTTTTTCTATAACCGGATGACCGGCAACCTGAGTCTGGACCAGGGGGTGGCACAAACCAGTGATTTTCTGATCGATGGTGTGCCGGGCAATATGCAGCTGCAGGGCTACGCCGATCTGGTTAAGCGGCAGATAGATTATCAGGTGTCGTTCTCGCCGAAAGTCACCTCCAGTTTGCCGGTGATTATTGCCTGGATGGTCAATCCGGCCACCGGACTGGCGGCGCTGGCACTGGATGAAGTGTTTCAGTCGGCTGAAGTGATCTCCCGTATTAACTTTACCGTGACCGGTAGCTTTGACAAGCCGGTGGTGACCGAAGTCAACCGCCATAGTACGGAAGTTCCGGTGCCGGTGCGGATAGCCCAACCTGAGAATCGTCAAGATGATAGCCGCCAGCCCTTACTCTGAGCCTAACGACAGCCGCTGGCGCTTATCCGCGCTGCAGTTAAACAGCCAGCCCGATCCTGCCAGCAATTTTGCTCAGGTTGCCGCGTTACTCGCGACCTTGCCTAAAGCGCAACAACATCTGGTGGTACTGCCTGAGTGCTTTGCGGTATTTGGTGGGGGCGAACAGCTGCAACGGCAGTTTCAGGCACCTTTGGGTGAAGGGCTCCTGCAACAGCAAGCTGCGGCACTGGCCAAGGCGCATCAACTGTATCTGTTGGCTGGTAGCATGCCCACTTCTAGTCCGGATCCGCAGCGCTTTTATGCCAGTAGCCTGTTATTCGGGCCGGATGGCCGCTTACTGGCCGATTATCAGAAATTACATCTGTTTGATGTGGCGGTTGCCGACAGTACCGGTAGTTATCGCGAATCCGCCAGTACCATGCCGGGGAATAAAGTCACCTTAAGTCAGCAGGGCAGCCTGAAACTCGGCATGACGATATGCTATGATGTACGCTTTGCTGGTCTGGCGCAGCAACTGGCAGCGCTGGGGATGAATGTGCTGGCTGTACCCTCGGCTTTTACCCGGCCGACCGGCGCCGCACACTGGCATACCTTGCTGCGGGCCAGAGCCATTGAGAACCAATGCTTTGTTATTGCTCCCGGTCAAACCGGTGTGCATGCCAATGGCCGGGAAACCTATGGCCATAGCCTGATTATCGACCCCTGGGGTGAGGTGTTGGCCGATGCCGGCAGCGAGGTCGGTGTGATCAGTGTTGAGGTCGATTTAACCGACTGTCAGCAACTGGCGCAGAAAATGCCGGTAAAACTTCATAACCGTTTTAACAGTGAGCTGAAACCATGAATGCAGTAGAACAAAACCTGATCCAAGCCTCTGAGCTAAGCGCCCGCGATCTGGAGCAGACGTTGGGCTTTTTGTTTGCGCATCAGCTCGATTATGCCGATTTATATTTTCAGTCCAGCGTGCATGAATCCTGGGTGCTGGAAGATGGCCTGGTTAAAGACGGCTCCTTTAATATTGAGCGTGGCGTTGGGGTACGGGCGATCAGCGGTGAAAAAACCGGTTTTGCCTACGCCGATAGCATTAACCGCGATGCCTTGATGCAGGCCGCCGGCGCAGCCCGTGGCATAGCGGCACAGGGCCAGCAGGGTAGTGTAAAAACCTTTAGTAAAAGTGGTAACAGCAAGATCTATCTGCCCTGTGAGCCATTACAAAGCCTGAGCAATACGGAAAAGGTTGCGCTGTTGCATCAGATTGAAGCCTATATCCGCAGCCTGGACAGCCGGGCAGAGCAAGTAATGGTCAGCTTAACCGGCGTGTACGAAGAAGTGCTGGTAGCGGCCAGTGATGGCACCTTCGCTACCGATATCCGGCCTTTGGTACGCTTAAATTGCTCAGTGTTACTGGTACAGGACGGCCGGCGTGAGCGCGGTAGTGCCGGTGGCGGCGCCCGCACCGATTATCAGTACTTCAGTGCCGATGTTGATGGTCAGCCACGCTGGCAGCACTATGCGCGTGATGCCGTGCGGATGGCGCAGGTGAATCTGACCGCTATTGATGCCCCGGCCGGTACCATGCCGGTGGTGCTGGGAGCCGGTTGGCCAGGCGTATTACTGCATGAAGCTGTCGGGCACGGGTTGGAAGGCGACTTTAACCGCAAAGGCTCATCTACCTTTAGTGGTCGGATTGGTCAGCAGGTGGCGTCGAAACACTGTACTATCGTCGACGATGGCACCCTGAGTGGCCGTCGCGGCTCCTTAAATATTGATGATGAGGGCACCCCCAGCGCCTACAATGTGCTGATCGAAAAAGGGGTACTCAAAGGTTACATTCAGGATAAGCATAATGCGATGCTGATGGGGGTAGCCCCTACCGGTAATGGCCGCCGTGAGTCCTTTGCGCATCTGCCGATGCCGCGGATGACCAATACCTATATGCTGGCCGGTGACTATGCGCCGGAAGAGATTATCGCCAGTGTTAAAAAAGGCATCTATGCGCCGAACTTTGGTGGCGGCCAGGTCGATATTACCTCCGGTAAGTTTGTGTTCTCGGCTTCTGAAGCCTATCTGATTGAAGACGGCAAGATCACTGCGCCGATCAAGGGGGCTACCTTAATTGGCAATGGCCCTGAGGCAATGCAGCAGGTGTCGATGGTCGGCAATGATATGAAACTCGACAGCGGTGTTGGCGTCTGTGGCAAGCAAGGTCAGAGCGTGCCGGTTGGCGTGGGTCAGCCCACCCTGAAGCTGGATGCCATGACGGTGGGTGGTACCCAGTAACGTCGCTAAGTTAACTTACAATAAGATCAAAGGCTGGTGCGCAACCGGCCTGTTACTCTACAGCAGGAAATCAAAATGGCAGCATTCGGAACCGTGTTTACCGCTGAAATGATGTTAGCGGAATATAGTAATAATCAGTGGAGTGAGCCGGCACTGGTGCCGGTAAACAGTATCAGCCTGCACCCCGGTGCCCATGTGCTGCATTATGCCAGTACCTGTTTTGAAGGCTTGAAAGCCTTTCGTCATAGCGATGGCAGCATCCATATTTTCCGGATGGACAAAAACGTCGCCCGCTTGCAGCAAAGCAGTGAACTGCTGGCGCTGCCACAGGTTGATGCTGCTATGCTGCGGCAGATGATTCTGGATATTGTTAAGCGTTATGCTGCTGACGTACCTAATCCACCTGGCTCTATGTATATCCGGCCAACCCATATCGGTACCGAAGCCTCTATTGGTAAGGCCGCGGCGCCCAGCCTGAGTTCGCTGCTGTATGTACTGTTATCGCCGGTTGGCGACTACTTTGCCGGTGGTGCTAAGCCACTGCGCTTATTGCTGGAAGACAATGCCCGTTGTGCGCCCCATATGGGGATGGTGAAAAGTGGTGGTAACTACGCCAGTGCGCTGCAGCCGATTATGAAGGCGCGTGCCGCAGTACAGGCCGATCAGGTGCTGTTCTGCCCGAATGGCGATGTGCAGGAAACCGGTGCAGCCAACTTCCTGCTGATCGATGGCAACGAAATTATTACCAAGGCGCTGGATGCCAGTTTCCTGCACGGCGTCACCCGCGATTCGATCCTGACGCTGGCGCGTGATCGGGGTATGAAGGTCTCTGAGCGCGAACTGACGGTCGATGAGCTGTTAGAGCGTGCCGTGAAGCCGGGCGCCGAAGCGGCCTTATCCGGCACGGCGGCAGTATTAACACCGGTCGGCACTTTAATTCATAACGGCCATGACTATGCTGTAGGTGGTGGCGTGGCCGGTACCACCACCGCCAGTTTACGTCAGGCGCTGAACGATATTCAGTGGGGCAAGGCTGCCGATACGCACGGCTGGTTAACCAAAGTTTGCTAAGTTTCTTCAGCCTTGCCAGCGCCAAAGTCCGGCACGGCAGGTTGAGTGATAGCAAGTAAGAAAGGCCGCTAAGCGGCCTTTCGGTTTTATGACAGCAGATGCGTTCTAGTCGGCTTGGCTGCTTTGCTGATACAGTGAAATAACCCGGGTTTTACTGATCTTATGCCGGTAGATCTCCCGCAGGTATTTAATGGCTTTCTTTACGCTGTCGCGTGATAAGCGGATATCGTTAATTGAAACAAACTTATCTTTGTTATTAATCAGCTCACGGTACTTTTTCTCATACATCGGTTTAATTGCATACCAGTTGGTATCCAGGATCTTGGCCGGGTTTTCAAACTCGTGCAGCATGCTATCAAGCAGACCTTCATCAAACTGCTCACTGCGGATAAAGTCGAGCATGGCTTCATCAAGCTTTTCATCGAAGCGATAGTTATCTACCGCGAAGCAGCGTTTGATATAGGCGGCAATCAGAGTTAAAAAATCATCACTTAAGCAGGGGCTCTTCACTATTAGCGTGGTTAGCGAGATATTGGCTGAGGCACCAATAACCAGCGCATAGCGTTTTAGCGTGGTATTCGGGAATAAACTGTTCAGATGAGACTTTAGTTTGTTTAAATCCATATAGGACAGTTTGTAGTCCTTGGGTAAGGACACAATGGACACTACCGAGGAGCAGTTATTAAAAAAGTGCAGATCTTTTATATCGCTGGCGTTGTAGCCGTTAGCCTTATATTTGGCCAGGATTTCACGGTAGCGGGTCGATTCGATCGGTAGCAGGCTGATCCCCTCAATGGCCTGGGTGATCTTATTAAAATGCGGCAGATCAATAGAGCGGAAGAATAAGTCATCAATATCCAGGCCCGGGGTGGCTTGCTTCTCAAACAGCTTCAGTTTCTCGGTGGCGCTGAGATCACCCGGCATCACCGACTCCGCATAGGCCACTGCCACCGGCCCGGCCAGACTCATAAAGAGGTCATTGGCATCCAGCCGGATGGTTTCGCCAATATCAATACCGGCGCGGCGGAAATAGTTTTCATCATAATCAGTGGTGACCGCCTGCGCCGTCAGAATATTAAAGATCTGCTGCGAGATATATTGGTTGGCGTACTTCTCCATAGTACTGACATCAATATGCTGGATGTCGCCGTCATCTGTTTCTTCAGCATAGCGCATAATGTCATTTGAAATCAGCATCATAGCATTCCATGGCCGGATGCGGTGCATGGCACTGGCGTCGCTCTTTTCGTCCTGATCAAAGTTGTAGGAAAAGTCCCATTCTTCCGCCAGATATTTACACAGCAAGCGCCCGGCATTGATATGCAGGGCTTCGGACATTTCGACACCATGATCGGAGATATTCGGCAGAATACAGATGCCACTGGTAAAGATCGGTTCAAATACAAAGGAGTGGCCGCGGTTCTCTTCATTTTCCGGCAGGGAGCGGGTGTCGAAGGTTTTACTCATATAGGCATATTGCTGGGCCAGACCAAATTCTGATGCCATACCCGAACCGGTACCACCGCCGGCGCTGAAAATATAAAAATACAGCCGCGATTGGTTGGCCTTAATGCCGCAGGAGTCGATCAGGTAAGAGTGAATAAATTTCCAGTCGGCATTGGAAAAACGCTGGGTATCTTTGTTCAGGATAATCTTAGCCAGATACTGACCGAGGATCGGCGCATTACCGGCGCCACCGGCATGCACCTCAGACAGATCCATAATTTTCATCTTGGTATAATCGCGTAAAAAACCACTGGTTTCGGCGCGGTTGGAAAAGCGGATCCGCCCTTCAATATCTTTATCCAGATCTCCCAGCATCACCAAAGGCTCAATCAAAAATACCGGTTTCAAAATATTGGAGTTTTTAAAATGCAGGCTGCGCTTGATCCAGCGCATCGGCCGGATCTCCTGCTCGCGGGTTTGTTTTTCCTGGCTGTTAAATTCGTGCAGATAGAAATTGCGCGCGTTGTAAACCAGGGAAGCGACATCCAACGCGATATTAGAGCCACAACGGCCCAGACCAATTAAGCACACTGATGGAAAGTGCGGTTGCTTTTGCGCGTTAAGCTCATGCTCTGCGGTACTGCCGGGAAAAACCGTTTGGCGTAAACCATCGAGGTTACTCAAAATGCGGTTCAGATCCCGCTCAGTAAAATACATATAGCGTTCATTACCAACACGGGCAGGTTTGTTACTGACTGCGGGGCGCACGGCAATAATTTCATCTTCGAGGGGTTCTACGGTAGGCGTCGTGCTGGGTCTTTTGGTGGCCATAAAAGGTTTCCTGATAACAGAACATTATTCTAAGTGTCTGTTATAAAAGTAGACGATTTATAAGCGAATACAAAATTAGCGCCGTTTTTATGTCAGCAGAACGACAAAGTGCGGTGATGTATCAAAGGGTGTTGCGGCTAACACCAGGTGGCCGGAAAACAGGTCCCGCTGGCAGCTGGCGCGGGATAGGAGTCAGCTGCCGCTGGGGTAATTCAGGTTAGTCCTGAATAATCAGTGGTTTAATCAGTTGAAACAACTCGCGATAGGATTTGGGCGGCTGCTGCTTTTCCTGCTCTTTCTTGGTATTGCGGATCAGCTGGCGCAGCTGCTGTACGTCAACGTCCGGATACTCGGCAATAAAGTCGGTTACAGCATCGGCTTCGGCCAGCAGACGATCGCGCCAGGTTTCGACCTTATGAAACTGCCGCGTTGCTGCCTGGTTGGTGTTGCGGATAATCGCCAGTGCCTGTTCAATCGGCTCCAGTTCATCTTCACGTTCACGCATCAGACGGCCAATAAACTGCATATGCCGCCGTAAGGCTTCGCGTTTATTCGCCAGCTTATCGGCCAACTCCAGTGCGTCTTTTAATTCCTCATCCAGCGGGAGCTTGGCGCGGGCCGCTGGGCTTAATGCCACCAGCTCAGCGCCTAGGGCCTGCAGCGCGTGCATCTCGCGCTTAACCTGGCTTTTACTGATATGCTCCGGTTGTTCCAGCCATTTGCTGTCACCGTATTTAAATTCTGTATCTGTCATGCTGTGGCTTCTATATCACTTGTCTACAACTAGTATATCACTAAAGCTGCAGACATGGGCAGCAGCCCTCAGCGGACTATGATAAGCTAGGCAGATAACGTGAGAAGGTTCGAATAAGATGCAGCAAACCGCTATTCAGCAAGAAATCGCCGAAGTAAAAGAAGCCGTTAGCCAGGTGCTGGCGCATGCGAAAAAACTGGGGGCCAGCAGCGCTGAAGCCTCAATGAGCCGCACCCGGGGCCTGAGTGTCGAAACCCGCCATGGTGAGGTGGAGACCGTTGAATTTAATCAGGACGGTGGCCTGGGCATCAGTTTATATTTCGGGCAGCGTAAAGGCTCGGCCTCTACTGCGGATCTAAGCCCGCAGGCATTAAAACGCACAGTAGAAGCGGCGGCTGATATTGCCCGCTATACCTCTGAAGATCCGCATGCCGGCGTGGCTGAAGCCAGCTGGCTGGAGTTTAACCCGCCGGAACTGGATCTATATTACCCGGATAGCATCAGCACCGAACAGGCCATAGTGCTGTGTGCGGCGGCAGAAGAAGCGGCCTTTGCCGAAGATAGCCGGATCACCAACTCAGAAGGCGCCTCGTTTTCAACCCATCAGGGCCTGAAAGTCTATGGTAACAGTCATGGCCAGCTGGTGGGCTATCCCAGCTCCCGCCACAGCTTTAGTTGTGTGGTAATTGGCGAAGCCGGCGACGATATGCAGCGCGACTACAGCTATACCGTAGCCCGTCGTTATGCCGATTTGCTGGACCCGCGTCAGGTGGGCCGTGAAGCGGCACGGGAAACTGTCGCCAGGCTGCAACCGCGGAAAGTCCCAACCCAGAAAGTACCGGTATTGTTCCGCGCCGATATAGCCAGCTCGTTGTTTGGTCACCTGGTATCGGCGATCAGTGGCGGCAGTATCTACCGCAAGTCCAGTTTTTTACTGGACAAAGTGGGCCAGCAAATTATGGCGCCGGGTCTGACGATTCTGGAAAAACCGCATTTAAACCAGGCGCTGGCCTCCAGCCCCTTTGACAGCGAGGGGGTAAAAACCCGCGATCTGGCGGTGATTGAGCAGGGCATATTGACCACCTATCTGACCACCAGTTATTCGGCGCGCAAACTGGGCATGGCCAGTACCGGCCATGCCGGTGGTATTCACAACTGGCTGGTGCAACATGGCAACGAGGATCTGTTGGCCCTGTGCCGGCAAATGGGTAAAGGCCTGCTGGTAACCGAGCTGATGGGGCAGGGCGTGAATACCGTCACCGGCGATTATTCACGGGGCGCCAGTGGCTTCTGGGTTGAACATGGTGAAATCCAGTTCCCGGTCGCCGAAGTGACCATTGCCGGTAACCTGAAGGATATTTTTATGAATATCGTGGCGGTAGGTAACGACGTGGATCGCCGTGGTGGCGTGCACACCGGTTCAGTGCTGGTCAGTCAGATGCAGCTGGCCGGCGATTAACGGCTAAGCTTACAGCCAATAAAAAAAGCCTCAGTTGAGGCTTTTTTTATTGTGCTAAACCGCAGCGCAATGCTGCGGTTTAGGCGGGATATTAATCAATCTTGGTTTTCAGGCCGCGACGGATTAACAGCGCATCGGTAGTAGGTTCCTGACCACGGAAGGCTTTGTAAGACTCCATAGTTGGCCGTGAGTTACCCACCGCCAGAATGTTCTTGCGGTAGTGATCACCGTTCTCACGGGTCAGACCGCCATTTTTCTGCACATGGGCAAAGGCGTCAGCGGCCAGGATCTCACTCCACATATAGGCATAGTAACCGGCTGAGTAGCCGCCACCCATAGAGTGTGAGAAAAAGTTAGTTTTATAGCGCGGCGGTACTGCGTTCAGATCCACACCATGCTTTTTCAGCGAAGCCGCTTCAAAGACTTTTGGATCCTGCAGCGGGGCATCGGCGCTCAGCGTATGCCAGTCCATATCCAACAGGGCCGCAGAGATATACTCCAGCGTATCGAAACCCTGGTTAAAGCTGCGTGACCGCATAACTTTATCCAGCAGATCGGCCGGAATGGCTTCGCCAGTCTGGTAGTGCTTGGCATAGTTAGCCAGAATTTCCGGATGTTGCGCCCAATCTTCTTCGAAGGTTGACGGGAATTCAACGAAATCGCGTGATACGGCGGTCATTGCCAGCGTTGGGTACTTCACGTTAGAGAAGATACCATGCACACCGTGGCCCAGTTCGTGGAAAATGGTGGTAGTGTGGTCATAGCTGATCAGTGTGGGTTCACCCTCTGGCGCTTTCGGGATATTCATCACGTTTACCACAACCGGCTTCTGACCTGTCAGATGTGATTGACCAACGAAAGAACTCATCCAGGCACCGCCACGCTTGCCTTCGCGGGCAAAGTAGTCAGCATAGAACAGGGCAATGCTCTTACCGTCGGCGTCAAACACCTCATACACTTCCACATCCGGGTGATAAACCGGCAGATCCGGACGCGGCTCAAAGCGCACACCATAGAAACGGTTCAGGTAGTAGAAAGCACCGTCTTTTAATACGCGGTTAAATTCGAAGTATTTTTTCACTTCGTTTTCGTCCAGATCGTACTTCGCCTGACGTACAAACTCGGCGTAGTATTCCCAGTCCCACGGCTGTACTTCAAAATCACCGCCTTTTTCGCGGATCATCGCCTGAATGGCGGCTTGTTCTTGCTGGGTATTGGCTACTACAGCCGGAACCATAGAACCTAACATGTCATAAACCGCTTGCGGGGTTTGTGCCATATTGGTTTCCAGGGTGTAGGCCGCCCAGTTGTCATAACCTAACAGCTTGGCGCGCTCGGCGCGTAACTGAGCTAAGCGGGCAACGATAGCCGTGTTGTCATTTTCACCTGACTGGGCGCGGTTTGCTGAAGCTTCCCATACGCGCTGGCGCAGTTCGCGGTTATTCAGCGAGGTTAAAATTGGCTGGCGCGTGGTATTGGTGATGTTCAGTAAAAACTTACCGTCATGGCCGCGCTCTTTGGCTGCATTGGCCGCAGCAGTAATTTGTGCCTGTGATAAACCATCCAGCTCTTCAACCGTATCGACGATCACGGCGATATTGCGGGTTTCCGCCAGCAAGTTCTGGCCAAACTTGTTGGTCAGGGTAGAGTGTTCTTCGTTCAGGGCGCGAATAGCGGTTTTTTGCTCTTCGCTCAGCTTGGCACCAGAACGGACAAAACGCTCGTAGTACACTTCAACCAGACGTTTGGATTCAGCATCCAGGCCCAGATCGTTCCGGGCGTTATACACGCTTTCGATTCGGGCGAATAACGCCGGGTTCAGGCTGATATTATCTGAGTGAGCAGCCATACGCGGCGCCAGCTCGCTTTGAATTTTGCGGCGCTCTTCGTTGCTGTCGGTACCGGTCAGGTTATAGAACACCCGTGATACGCGGGTTAACAGCTCACCGCTTTTTTCCATCGCCACAAAGGTATTCTCGAAGGTGGCGGGCTCCGGGTTATTGGCAATGGCTTCAACTTCAGCCATATGCTGCTTCATACCTTCTTCAAAGGCTGGCAGGAAGTGCTCATCTTTAATTTCAGCGAAGTTTGGTGCTTCAAAAGGTAAGGTGCTTTTTTTGAAGAAAGGGTTAGACACTGTTACCTCGGCAACGGCTGGCGCGGCAGCCTGATTAGCTTGTTGAGTGGGGGCTGTATTGTCAGAGCAGGCGCTGAGCGACAGCACTGCACCAATGGCAGTAGCAAGCAGGGTTTTACGCATTTCTTATCTCCGTGGATAGTTCGGCTAGTTATTGTTTTCGGTACCGCAGGGCGGCGGGTTACAATGCTGCAGTATGCCGTAAAAATCGGGGCTGGCACGGCAGTTTGCAACCAAGTGCCAACAAATTAAGACAAAAGCCCCTGCAGTGCAAATTTTTAGCCCGAAAATGCCGATTTTAGCTGCTTGCCAGCGGTAAGCGGATAAAAAAGCGGCTGCCGTTGGCCAGGCGTTGATAGCCAATGTCGCCATGCATTTTGTCGATCAGCTGCTTGCTAATTGCCAGCCCCAAGCCGGTGCCGCTCTGGGCACGGCTACTGGCACTATCGGCCTGGGCAAAGCGCTGAAACAGCATTGGCTCAAAGGCTGCGGGCACCCCTTTGCCGATATCATCCACCTGTAGTTCCACCTGCTGTGCATGCGTTAGCAGGTGCAGGGTAATAGGTGTATCCGGCTCAGCGAATTTCAGGGCATTGGAGAGCAGATTCAGACATACCTGGCGCACCCGGGCTTCGTCGGCCAGCACCGGATAAGTGGCGGCATCGGCTGTGAGTTCGAATTGCCGCTGCTGACTGCTTGCCAGCTGCTGGCTCAGTTGCTGCAGTAACGGTAACAGGTCAAAGGGCAGTATTTTTAACGGGATATTACCGCTGCTGAGTTTTTCAAAATCCAGTAAGTCGTTAACTAACTGATGCAATTGCCGGCAATTGTTTTGCGCAATCTCCAGCATTTTTTGCTGCTGCGTCGATAACGGGCCCAAAGCGCCACCTACCGCCAGGCTCAGGGCGCCATTAATTGAAGTCAGTGGCGTGCGTAGCTCATGGCTGACAGTGGCAACAAAGTCATTCTGCAGCTGCTCGATGCGTTTGCGCTCGGTAATATCCCGCAGTACCAGCAGTTTATAATAGTGTGCCTGTGGCATCGGGGTATGAAACAACAGCAATTCGAAGCTTTGACCATCGGCCCGCAAACCCTGACATTCCAGTTGTTGCTGCTCCGGGTTTGCCTGCTGCATCTGTTGTTCAATTTGCTGCTCAACTTGCTGAGCATTGGCGAGTAAAAAGGTCCATTTCTGCTCCAGTAAGGCGTCGGCTTTGTAGCCAAAGATCCGGCTACAGGCGCTATTAGCGGTTTGGATCCGACCACTGCGATCGACAGTGATAATGCCATCCAGTACATTGTCATAAATACTGCGTAGCCGCTGCTCGCTCTCGGTCAGCGCATCACGGCTGTGGCGTAAACGGTATACTGCGGCCAGCAAGCGGCTGAGCAGATACAAAATACAGAGCGCAGTGGCATATAAGCCAAGCCGCAGCAACGTCAGGCGACTACTGGTAACCGGGGCTTCTTTTACCGCCATTTGCCACTCAGCCCCGCGGATCGCCACATTTAACTGCAAACTACGTGGGTTAAACAGTTGCTGCTCGCCAAAGAAAGCTGGCGTTACTTCGCCTTCTGTCGTTAGGCCGCGTAGCGCAACCTCTATGCCTAACTCTTTGGCACTGTTGGTTAAAAGCTGCCAGATCGGTGCCAAATCAATCACTGTGCTGATAATGCCCCAGTAGCTACCGTCTTCCAGATACAGTGGATAGCGGTAGATAAAGCCACGCCCGCCTTGCACCAGATCCAAAGGGCCGCTTAATAGCGCCCGGCGGCTACTAATCATGCTGGCGATCGCCGGCCATTGCAGTGGTAAGTCGGGGTAATACAGATTAATGGCCTGCTCATTACCGGCCAGCGGATAGACATGCAGAATGCGGTTGCCGGGGGCGATACCGATATTGCGGATATAAGAAGATTGCCTGACCAGACCCGCCAGCAGGATATCCAACTCCTGTGCTTCTAACTGTCCGGATTTGGCCGTGAGGTAACTGGCTAAACTGGCCGTTAGGTACAACGGGATATTCAGTTCTTTTTCCAGCCGGGTTCGCACCTGATCCGCTGCCGCCAGCTGTTGTTGCTGACTCAGTGCACTTAGCCGTGCCTGCTCGTTACGCAGTAACAGCTCGACACCGGCAATCATAGCCAGTGTTAGCAGTACCAACAGTAAGCGTTGCCAGGTATTCAGAGGGGGCAGTGGGGTTTTCATAAGCCGGCGTGTCCTGACCGCAGTAGCAAAGTACAGATTATAGGCAGTTGCACCGATATTCAAATGCCAGGGCGTCTGTTCGCCTAAAAAAGCAACACAGATACAATAGACTTACGCCGCAAGGCTGTCTATAATGCGCGCTCTGGATGCACCCGTAGCTCAGCTGGATAGAGCGCTGCCCTCCGGAGGCAGAGGTCTCAGGTTCGAATCCTGACGGGTGCGCCAAAACAAACAACCGCCATTTGGCGGTTTTTTGTTTTGTGGTACTCGCAGATTTGAACCTTCTTCGACCAAACGGCAGGAAAGCCGTTTGGCACAGCGCGTAGCGCTGCCCTTTGGGCGAGCGCCAGGGATGGCGCGAGTGAATCCTGACGGGTGCGCCAAACGTCAAAACCGCCATAGGGCGGTTTTTTGTTTTGTGGTACTCGCAGATTTGAACCTTCTTCGACACCAATTTGCCTGGAGCAAATTGGAACAGCGCAAGCTGGCCCCTCTGGGGCGAGTATCAGGATGATACGAGTAAAACGGCAGGAAAGCCGTTTGGCACAGCGCGTAGCGCTGCCCTTTGGGCGAGCGCCAGGAATGGCGCGAGTGAATCCTGACGGGTGCGCCATATAAATCAAGGTCTTAGCTGAAAAAGCGAGACCTTTTTTTATGTTTGAAAGAAAACGTTATAGCGTATTTACAGTATCTCCAATTGTTTTCATCCCCAGCTTGTGACCCAAGTTAAGCAGCCATTACACTACAGCACTTACTACTATTACTTGGTGTCAGATGACGGACTTTATTGTTGATAACAGCAGCGACTTTGCCGAGCAGGCCAAACAAAAAATTGCCGAGTTTAATGCTCAGCATTGGGATGCCAGCCAACGTCAGGCTTTAGGTTTAAAGCAGCTTAATGCGCGTGGCGAAGTGGTGGCGATGCTGGCCGGGCGCACCTTTGGCAACTGGTTTTATCTGGAATCCTTCTGGTTGCAGGAAAGCGAGCGCGGTAAGGGCCTGGGCAGCGCTATGCTGGCTGAAGCAGAAGCGATTGCCAGACATCGCGGCTGCCGTTTTGTGTTATTAGATACCCTGGAGTTTCAGGCAAAACCCTTTTATCAGCGCCATGGTTATCGGGTGGCGTGGGTGCAGCAGGATTACCCCTTTGCCGGCGGCGCCAAGTATTTTATGACCAAGATCTTGTGAAATTGGTACCGCACTTGGCGTTATAAATCCCGGTACTTACTATGCACTATTACTCTCTTCTGCGGGCTTAGTACCAGTGTCGCTGCTACGGCATAGAGACTACCTTGTGGATTGTAGCGATCCCCTTGTTCGAATCTGAATATCACCTGCCAGGTTTTGCGCTCTGCACCGTCATTCTTAAGCGGAACGCCTTCACTATTGGTAACAATAAACCAACTTACCGGTGCCGGCGGCATACGCTGCCCCGGACCTGCATCGTTTTCCCAGGTGCCGCTGCCGTCACTATTGAGTTGCACGCAGCCTGCATTTTTGGAAGGTCCACTCTGACCACCTTCGCACAACAGTTTATCCATAAACTCCGCCGGGAAATCTGCAGTAGGTCCTTTGTGCGCCGTTACTGCGGCACCCCGATATTCCATCGTCTCCAACTGGGAGGCCGCTACTGGATGGGCCATAAAACTGAAAGCAAATATCAGTGATGTGAATAAATTGAGAACCGGAATACGTCGAAACACAGAATAACTCCTGTATGAGGTGGGCGAGCTGAACTTGAGCATAGCTCAGGATTGGATAATCGCCAGCGCGGGCTCGCCAATTACCGGAATAAGCTTGTATTGTTTGAAGCTATGATTAAGAAAATAAAACCTCATACCATTAAGCCCCGGCCGTGCTATTAAAATAATCAATACAGTGTTTATAAAATGCCTGTACCAGCCTTGGCATTGGGGCATAGGCGGAATAGATAAACCCATACTGATGCTCAATTACCGGCTCCAGTGGAATCAGTAAGATCTGGTCATCGGTATATTGCTGAGCCAGTACCTGATTCAGGATGGCGACACCCAGGCCACGTTTTACATAGGCACAAGCTGTTGCCACACTATGGGTTTCCAGCCGGATCTGCGGTTGTACCTGAGCGGCTTTAAACATTAGATCGATCTTTTGCCGCGTTGGCCGACCTTGTCCAAGCATAATCAAAGGGGTGTTAAGCAGCTCATTGACGCCGATCACTGTCTTGCCGGCCAGAGCAAAACTGGCCGGTACCGCACACACCATCGGGCTGCGCAGAATGGGCACACTGATTAAGCCAGGATGGTTTTCCGGTAATTGGATAAAGCCACAATCAATAGAGCGCTGCGCCACCAAATCTCTGGCAACTTGCGGATTATGCGAGTCAATGCTGACCGATACCCGCGGATACTTCTCAATAAAGCTGGCGACGGCATTCACCAAAGGGCCGGAATTAAAGCTTGCCGGTGCAACTACGGTTAGAGAGCCGGTTTCTGTTTTATGAAGATTACGGGCCAGCTCCAGAAAACGCGCGCTATTGCTAAGTAACAGATCGATTTCCGGGGTTAAGTGTTTCGCTTCTTCAGTGGCAATCAGCCGGCTGTGCTCACGGTAAAACAACTGAAAACCAACCAATTCTTCCAGGCTAGCCAGTAACCGGCTGATCCCAGGTTGGGTCAGGCCAAGTTGTTTAGCTGCAGCGGTAGCAGAGCCGGTTTGCATAATGGCCTGAAATGCCTGCAGGCTTCGCAGATTCAAATGCGCTATTTGCATGACGTTTTGTTATGGGTTGATAACAGTAAATCATAATATTGCATAGCTTTGGCGGCTTTGCTAGCTTTTTGGTTAAACAATAACCCATACATAAAAAGCAACGGGGATAACTATGCAGCACAAACCGCTTTACCCAATCTCAGTGCTCAGTTTGGCGATCAGTACCGCCTTGCTGATGAACAGTGCACACCTCAGGGCGCAGGATGCGGCAGCGACTGAACAGGCGCAGCAAAAAGCCGTAGAAGTGATCTCGGTAACCGGCTCGCGAATTTTACGCCGTGGCGAAACCGAAGGTAGCCCGATCCAAACTATTGAACGCTCAGAGATGGATATCAAAGGCGCGATGTCGATCGGCGAGATCCTGCAGCAGTTGCCAAGTGTCGGTGCCAGTTTAAATGACAATGGTTCAGCGGGTACCAGCCACGGTACGGCCAGTATCAACCTTAGAAATCTTGGTGAAAACCGCTCCTTAATTCTGGTAAACGGTAACCGCTGGGTTAATGGCGCCGGTAGTCGGGGGTTCAGAGATTTTGTCGACTTAAACACCATCCCCTATGCCATTATCGAGCGGGTTGAGGTGCTGCAGGACGGTGCCACGGCTATTTATGGCGCCGATGCTATTGCCGGCGTGGTGAATATTCATACCGTGAAAGACTATGACGGCGCCCAGCTTAAAGCCTATGCCGGACAAACATCGAAGCAGGATCGTGAAACCGTTAATCTTGATCTGAAACTCGGCCGTGATTGGGGCAGGCATAACCTGTTTTTTGCCGCCAGTTATTCTGATCAAAAGCCGATCCTGACTCAGGACCGGGCCCTGACGGCTATTCCGTTAAATGGCTTATCACTGGGTACTGCCGAAGGGCTATTTCGGGAAGCTAACCTGGCACAGGTACTGAATTTCCCGATCCCTGCGCAGGGCATTACCCGTGCGCCGGGCTCAGATGGTAATAATCTGGCAAGCTGGCGCCCGGCAACCACCAATGATCGGTTTAACCGTTACCACGATAACTACGTGGTTGGGCCAAATGAGCGCTTAAGCCTGTATGGACAGGCACTGTTCCAGTTACCCGATACTGCGGTATTTCAGGATACCCGGTTGCGGGTCGAGCTGTTACATAACAAACGTGAGTCTGACCAACAGTTTTCAGCGGTTATTCCTACGGTAACAGGTGCCCGTGGCTTTGTGATTGTTAATGATCCCAGAGTGAACCCTTTTGGTGTCGAATTCTCCGGTAATGATTTCTCGCTGAATAACTTCTTTGTTGATAACGGCTTGCGCCGTAACATTCAGGAAGTCAAAACCAGCCGCGCCGGACTGGGAATTGAAGGCTTTTTACCGGGTGACTGGCGCTGGGATATGTTTGCCTCGGTGGCAAAGAACGAGGGCACCTTTACGTCCGCTAACCAGTTACATCTGGATAAACTGGCGTTGGGCATGCGGGCCTGCGGTACGGCCGGTTTAACCGCGAATGTCAGCGATTTATTGGTTGGCTGTGTACCGGTAAATATGTTTAACCCTCTTACCGCTGATATGGTGCGATACATTAATTTCACGGGTGACGATCGTAACCAAACTCAGCAGCAACACCTGCGCTTTAACCTGACCAATGCTGTGGCCGAGCTACCGGCCGGCGATCTGTTGCTGGCTGCCGGTGCGGAATACCGCAAAGAAAAGGGTACCGACACTCCGGATAGCGTCATTAATGCGGCACCGCGCGTGAATCGTTATCAAACCACCTCCTCAGCGCCACGCACCGGCACCGTCGGTGAGTATGATTTATCCGAGGCCTATCTGGAGCTGAATATTCCCCTGTTGGCGGCACAACCACTGGCTGAATATCTGGAACTCAATCTGGCCAGCCGTTACTCCAATTACAGTACCTTTGGTAACACCACTAACAGCAAGGTAGGGTTGCTTTACCGGCCGGTAAGTGATCTGATGTTAAGAGCTACCTGGGCAGAAGGCTTCCGGGCGCCTTCTATTCTGGAGTTGTATGAAGGGGAACGTGCATCTTTTGCTCCGGTCAATGACCCTTGTGCGGCAAACAGCAGTTTGCCTGGTTGTGCCGGTGTGCCCGCCTCTTACACCCAGACTGATGCCAATGTGCCGATCACCATTGGTGGCAATAATCAGCTAACCCCTGAAACATCCGAGAATATTTCAACCGGCTTGGTTTACACCCCCGCCTGGCTGTCAGGATTCAGCCTGACCATGGACTGGTACAATATCAAAATTGATAACACCATCAGCACCTTTGGCACGCAGAACCTGTTAGACCTGTGTGCCTTTACCGGGCGTAACTGTAATGTGATTAGCCGTGCCGGATCGGGGGAGATCCTGAATGTGGTGGATGGGCCGGTTAACCTGAACCGCACTGAGGTGTCGGGTATTGATACCGTAATCCGTTACAACCTGGATACCGCCATCGGCCGCTGGGATTTTAGTACCAGTGTCTCGAAGTTAAATAAGTTTGCTGAATCTTCAACCCTGGCGGACGGCTCTGAGTTAACCACCGACAAAAAAGGCTTTGCCGGAGTACGGGAGGCCTATCCTAAATGGCGCGGTAACTTTACCACCCAATGGCGCAAAGATAATCTGAGCGCGGCCTATAACCTGCGTTATATCGGTGATACCACGGAAACCTTCGCGAATCAGCCAAGAAGTATCGGCTCTATGGTGTATCACAACCTTTCTGCCGGTTATAAATTTGAGCAAGGACTGTCACTACGTGCAGGGATTAATAATCTGTTTGATAAACAGCCTCCAACCTCGCTGGTAAACGTCAATATTAACTTTGATCAGCAAACCTACAATGCGGTGGGCCGTTTCTACTATTTACAGCTGACCTACGACTTTTAACCGCGCCGGGGCACCCAAAGGGTGCCCGGTATTGGATGTATTATGAGAACAGAGTTAACACAAGGCTATAAGTTATTTTTGCCTGCCGGCAACCTTATGCCGCTGATTTTCGACTCGCCGCACAGCGGTATGGAATTTCCGGCCGATTTCCGGTGTTTAGCGTCCGAGGTACAGTTACGTTCAGGCTGGGATGCCTTTGTTGATGAGTTGTGGCAGCCTGCCCATTTGGCAGGAGCGACCCTGATCGCCGCCAGAGCGTCACGGATGTATATTGATCTGAACCGGGCCGTGGATGATATCGATCCTGAGCTGCTTTCCGGTGAATGGCCCGGCGAGTTAAAGCCTACCACTTACAGTAAAAGAGGGATGGGGTTGTTACGCCGCTTTGCTTTACCCGGCGTGCCGATGTACGACCAGAAGCTCGCGGTTAGCGAGGTGCAGCAGCGTATCGCACAGTATTATCTGCCTTATCATCATTGTCTGTCAGAGCAAATTAGCGCCTTACATCAGAAGTTTGGCGCGGTTTGGCATATTGATTGTCACTCGATGAAATCGCAGGGTAACGCCATGAATATCGATCAGGGGCAGGCCAGAGCCGATATCGTGATCGGCGATAAGGACGGGCAATCTGCTGAACCGGGTTTCACCGGCCTGATTGTGCAGTTTTTTCAGGATAGGGGGTATAGTGTCAGTGTAAATTATCCCTATAAAGGGGGCTATTTAACCGAGTGTTTCGCCGCCCCCGCGCAGCAGATCCACAGTGTGCAAATTGAGATCAACCGGGCGCTGTATATGAATGAGCAAACATTCATGAAACATCAGGGCTTTAACAAGCTACAACATGATTTGCAGCAATTGGTGGCCGCAATCCGTACTTATATTACCCAGCGCTTGCCAGCACTGGCCGAGAGGTGAATTAATGTCAGATCAAGCCAAGGTTTCCGCTACGGTTGAGCCTGCTGCCAGTGTCGCTGTAGCGCCGCGTTCCGGGTCAAACCCGATAGTGGTGTTGCTGTTTATTTTACTTATTGCCGCTAGCCTCACCTATTTACTCGATTCGGGGAGCTATCAAAGAACTGATGGTTTGGTGGTAGCGGGTAGTTATCAGGTAATTGAAAAAGACCGTTCTCTGAGTAATCTGTTTGGCTCGGTTACCCAGGCGCCGGCAGGTGAAGCCAGACCTGTGGGGGTAGTTGATGTGCTGCAAGCGATACCCGCAGGTTTGCAGCGGGGAGCCGGACTGATCTTTATGGTACTGATTATTGGCGGTATGTTCGGCATTCTGAATAAATCAGGTGCTGTCGATGCCGGGCTTGAGCGACTAATTAGTGCGGTAAAAGGCAATGTCTACGGCCTGGTGATCTTTCTGATGACCATGTTTGCGCTGGGCAGCACCTTTTTAGGCCTGGCTTCGGAGTATTTGCTGATTATTCCGCTGATGGTTGAGCTGGCACGCCGGCTGGGTATGTCAAATCTGATCGGTTTGGCCATTTTGACCATTGCTGTAAAAGTCGGATATCTATCCTCTATTACCAACCCCTTACCACTGACTATTGCGCAGCCACTCCTCGGTTTACCTATCTTCAGCGGTGCCGGGATGAGAACGTTGTTTTTCGCTGTTTTCTTAGTGTTTGGTATTGCGTATATGCTGTGGGTGATCAAAAAAACCGGGTTTAAAAAACAGCTGGAGATCAGTTTTGACAGCCGAAAACTCAGTGTGCGCCACCTGGTTATGTTATTGATTATGTTGGTTGGGATCGCCGGTTTGGTCTATGCCTCCAATACTTGGCAATGGAAAAATCAGCAGCTGTCTGCCTATTATATCGGTATGAGTATCTTGCTGGCCTGTTGTAGCGGGTTGGGAGCCAGTGGCGCTGCCGATGCCTTTGTCTCAGGGATGAAGAAAATCCTGCTGGCCAGTATCCTGATTGGTGTTGCTTTTGCTATTGCCATCACGCTGGAAAACGGCAAGGTCCTTGATGCGGTAGTGCATGGTCTGGTCAGTATCATCGGAGAGGATAACTCCTATCTGGCTGTGCTGGGGATGTTTGTGTCTCAGTTACTGCTGGATGTGATGATCCCCTCCACCTCTGGTCAGGCGGCGGTCAGTATGCCGATCCTGGGGCCTATAGGTCAGCTTTCCGGCGTGGGAGCACAAACCACAGTGCTGACATTTCTGTTCGGTAATGGCATAACCAATATGATTACCCCAACCTCCGGTACCTTGCTGGCCTATTTGGCTACTGCTCAGGTGAGCTGGACCGACTGGGCTAGATTTATTCTGCCGCTGGTGCTGATTTTTATCGTGTTGGCCTGCCTGATGTTATTTTTTGCGGTATATGTCGGTTTTTAGCGTTTGTCGCATCGCTGGCCAAAGTCGCCATGGGCTTGTCAGCACGGCGATGCTTCATTCCCACACCTTAGTGTTCGCCACGCTAATAAGAGCTTAGGTTTAACAGTGGCTCTGTTTGTTAGCGCACTGATATAGCTGAGGTGTTAGAGGAGAATGGTAAATACGCTGCATTTTGGCAGCGGGCAGGAGCCTATCATGCAGACAATCAAACGTTCATTAATTACACTTGGTGTAGTGTTAGGAGGTAGTTTAGCATTAGTTAATTGTGACCCTGGACCAAATACGCAACCTGGTCCGATTGATTTCACGGTGGCTACAGAAGATGGGGCTGGGGATGATGCAAGAATCACGACAGCGGTTCATACTATGCTGTTGGCAGATGTGGAGTTAAAGCATCTGACGATTGCCGTAGAAACCCGCAAGGGAGACGTAAAGTTGTCAGGCGACGTGGAAACTGAGGCTCAGCGCGAGCATGCAGGCAGGATCGTAGCGGCAACTTCGGGTGTGCACGCAGTGAACAACCAGCTAAAGGTCAAAAATTAACGGTATTTCAGTCAAAATTGCACTAATAACACCAATCCTTAAATGCGAAAAGAAAAGTAACGCTGTTTTTATCCAGCGTTACACTTTCGGGCTGATAAACGTTACGCATTCGAGTGGTTTATCTGGCGTAGTAAGACTCGACTGCGGAGCCCCATGCGGTATCAGCCATATTTGGCCATTTATCTTTGTTAAACCCTGGTGCATTTTTCAGGCGTTCAACATCAATATCCAGAATAAAACGCTTGTTTACCGCATCCAATGATAGTGCGCTCCAGGGAATAGCAAACAAGCGGTCACCCATGCCTAAAAAACCACCGGAAGATAGCACAGCATAACGTATTTTGCCCTGTGCAATATCCAGCATGATGTCGTGAAGCTTGCCAAGTTTCTCTTCCTTCCTATTTACCACATCATCACTGGTGATTGATGACGCACTTAATAGTACCGCTGCACCAGAGCCAAATACTGTAGTCTCGGCTGCACGATTGGGTTGTGTCGTTTCGTAGTTCATTTTTTACCCCTTTTTACGTCGTCATTAATATCAGCTAACACAGCATTGTCTTTAGCTTTTTGTCGCTCAGTTTGGCGTTTCTTGTCGGCATTTTTCTCATGATCTTGCTTGTCGCGATTGGTTTTATCAGAAGTATCGTGGTCTTTGTTTCGCTCGCTTGAAGAACGCTCTTTGGTTTGGTTCCTGTTCATAATGAATGCTCCAATTACAGTGTTCACTGAGGCTCTGCCAACCAGCATGAAGCATGGCAAGGCAGGGTGCAGTGCCTACGATAGTAAAAAGCGTCTTGCGGCTCTGTTCGCTCGCTAACTTATGTCAGGTTATTTTGGTGCTGGCGGTATCTTGTTAAATCGATCTTAATCCAAAAGGGGGTTAGCTCTGTTAGACATGAAACAGCAACATTTATCTAGTTTGTCTGTTTTACGCGCCTTCAGGGTAAAGACGCGCAATGCGGATGGTGAAGTGTTGGCCGGGCTGATCGGGGTGACTACCTTGCCACAAAATTCAGCACCGTCGCATTAATGCAGTAGCGCGGCTGACCATTGGGGCCATCGTTAAATACATGCCCGAGGTGAATGCCGGAGACCGCGGCCAATACCTCGGTTCTTACCATGCCATGGCTATAGTCGGGGCGGGTGGTGACGGCGCCGGCGACCGGCCGGGTAAACGACAGCCAACCGGTACCGGAATTAAAGCGATCTTTGGTATCAAACAGTGCGGCACCGCTTAGCGCATCAACAAAGACCCCATCCGGTGTATTGCGAAATTGCTCATACTGCTGACAAAACGGCCGGTCGGTACCGCTTTGAAACGCCACCCGGTAAGCTTCGCTTTGTTCGCCCAGGCTAAAGTGGCCCAGCACCCGGTAAAAATCGCTGGCAGGCAGATAGCCCTGAATAGCAAACACTTCTTTACCCTGCTCCAGAAAATATAAGGTCGGTGTGGCAACGCTGGGCGTGCTAAGCTGCAGCCCCTGTAACTGAGAAGATTGTCGCAGATGCAGCGGCACTGGTCCCTGATAATGCTTAACTACATCGGCTTTAAACTTATCGCAGTAAGGGCAGTCGGGTGAGTCCAGCATCAGGATCTGCTTACCCTGTAGCAGGGCACTATTGTCCATCGCCAGCTGTGTCGGTGCGCTATCCGGGTTAAAGCGCACGCCAGTGGCATGATCCGGGCAATAGCCATTCGGGTTTTTCGCCAGATAGTCCTGATGAAACGCTTCAGCGGGGAAAAACTCGGGCAAGGGCAGAATTTGCGTTTGAATAGCGCCAAAACCTGCTGCGGTCAGTAACGGCTGGTAGCTTGCGGTTACCGCCCGGGCAACGGCGGCTTGTTGTTCATCCTGATAAAAAATTACCGAGCGGTACTGAGTGCCGACATCATTACCCTGGCGATTACTTTGCGTTGGGTCGTGCATTTCATAAAACTGTTGCAGCAACTGCTGCAGGCTGACCTGCTGCGGCTGAAAGTGAATTTGTACCACTTCGGCATGATTATTGGGGTTAAATTTGTGCCGTTGCCGGGTGATTTCCCGATACAGCGGCCGCACTCCCTTGCCGCCGGCATAGCCGGCTATGACGTCTGTTACGCCCGGCGTGGCTTCAAAGCGTTTCTCAACACCCCAGAAACAACCGGCGCCGACTACCAGCGTGGCAGTTTGCGGCTCAGAGATTGCACTAAAGGCCTTAGTGTCGGCGACGACTGCCACGCTGACACTCAGAGCGACTATCAGTGTCAGGCCCCGCCAGAACCCAAGGTTTATACCAAGCTGCCGATTCATCTTACCCCCCAGATCGCAAATGCCAGCGGCGTGCTGTTGCTTACGTATTAACCGGGCATTGGGACCACCACGTTAAGTGTAGCGGATGCGGGGCGAGAACTGTCGGCTATGTTAAGACTAACTGATCGCTTTCGCCAGCGGAGCGTACTAAACTGCTGGCCAGTTGCGCCACGCTAATATCTAACCAAAAGAAGTCATGCTTATGCGATATGTTATTTTTGCTGCCGCTGCGGGGGCCGTAGTGGCTGCGGCCATTTATGCCGTGAGTTTTAGCGGCCGCGCCCCGGTTAGCGCCCAGGACTTTGTCAATTTACAGCAAGGTTCTCAGCTGCAAGCGGGTTTCCGACGCGCTCATGCCAAGGGCTTTTGTATCAGCGGTGAGTTTCAGTCTTCGGGGGCTTTGGCTGCCTATTCCAGTGCCCAGGTGCTGCAAAGTGGCAGTTATCCTTTTATTGGCCGCATCTCGATTGCCGGTAATAATCCATCTGCCCCCGATCTGAAAGCACCGGTCCGCAGTCTGGCGCTAACTATTCTGCCCGATAGCCCGCAGCAGTGGCGCACGGCAATGAATACGCCGCCGGTATTAGCGGTCGCGACCCCCGAGAAGTTTTATCAGCAGCTGTTAGCCATTCAAAACAGCACAGTGCCGGAGTTTTTTGCCGCCCACCCGGAAGCCCAAAACTTTATTAACTGGCGTAATAGCTATCAGCCCAGCCAGAGCTTTGCTACCGAGCGCTACCACAGTATTAATGCCTTTTATCTGATTAATGCCCAGGGGCAGCAACAAGCGGTGCGCTGGGCGGCACTGCCGCTAACGGATGACGTTGGACAAATTACTGATGCAGAAGCCACAGATGCGCTACAGCAGGAGTTTTTTAGCCGGCTGCAGCAAGGGCCGGTGCGCTTTGATTTACAGTTTACCCTGGCCACCGCCAACGACAATCCGGCGGATGCCACTATTCCCTGGCCAGAAACTAACCCGCAACTAAGCGCCGGTACTATCGTCATTGAGCAAGCCAGTTTGCAGGACGCTGGCGCCTGTAATGCGATTAACTTCGATCCCTTGGTACTGCCGGCGGGTTTTGCGCCTTCAGACGATCCGATTTTACGCGCCCGAGCCGCAGCCTATGCCGAATCGCACCGCCGCCGTGCCCGCGAAGTGTTAATGCAGCAAGTTACTGGAGGTGCCAATGAATAAGCCAATAGTTTATCCCCTGGCGATGCGGGTAATGCATTGGTTAATGGCGGCTTTAGTGCTGAGCCTGGTGTTCGCCGGTTTAACCATGGTTAAGTCGCTGGGCCCCTGGCAGCAGCAATTGCTGGCCTGGCATAAAGCCATGGGCTTACTGGCCATGTTGGCGATATTAGTGCGACTTTATCTCCGCTTGCGTAGTGACACACCAAAGTTGCCAGATAGTGTGCCGAAAATGCAGCAAATTGCAGCGAAACTCACGCAGCTTGGCTTTTATATATTGTTAGTTGTGATGCCGTTGTCCGGTTATTTAATGCAAAATGCCGCTGGTCGCCCGCTGGAGCTGTTTGGATTGCCGCTGCCATCCTTGCTCAATACCGATTTAGCGCTCTATGGCCTGTTTCGCGAGATTCATGGCTGGGCGGCGCTGTTGTTAGTGCTGCTGCTTGTGGTGCACATTATTGCCGCGCTCTATCACGGCCTGATCAAGCGGGATGGGGTGTTTAGCAGTATGCTGCGCCGTTAAGTTGTCGCGCTGCAGCAGCAGGGATGACAGTTATCATTGTCTGGCTAAAGCAGCGCACAAGACGTTTGTCTTGAACAGTATCTCAGATTTAAGATTATGAAAAATAAGCAATAGATATAGAATTGACTCAATAACGGGGTGCAATAGAGTTGGAAAGATAGCGCTGAACAGGTTTTTTACGCAGTCTTGCTGCAGGTAGTGTTACAACCTTAGCAGGAGAAAGCAGTGTTTGTGCGTTCTATCTTAGTCATGTGCAGTTTTACCATACTGTGCGCCGGAATTTATTTTGGTGCTATCAAGGCTGTCACTTCGCCGCCGCAACCGCTGCCCTCAGAAGCTGAGAGACAGCTACTCACACTCCATGATGGCCCTTATGCCTGGTTTTTGCCACAGCAACAGCTGTTAGTGAACTGGGTCTGTCATGGCCAGGTGCAGCAGTTACTGCTTAATCTGCAACAACAACAGGTTATTCCTGCCCGCTGCCAACAGGCACAGGATATTCCTCTGGCTTCCCATCCGATTGCAGCGGCCCCCGAGCTGGATTTCTCAGCTTCTAAGGTCGCCATTATTAGCGATTTACACGGACAGTACGCGTTAACCATTCAGCTATTACAGGCGCAAGGTATTATCGATCGGGATTTAAACTGGCAATTTGGCAGCGGACATCTGGTATTGGCCGGCGACCTGATGGACAGGGGGGAGCAGGTGACTGAGCTATTGTGGCTTTTTTACCGACTAGACCAACAAGCTCAGGCTGCCGGCGGGCGCTTCCATATGCTGTTGGGAAACCATGAAACCATGGTGCTGTATAACGATCTGCGTTATATCCATACTAAATACCGCCAGGTAGAGACTGTGCTGGGTAAAAATTACAGCGAATTGTATGCTGCCGATACTGTTCTCGGGCAATGGCTACGCAGCAAACCTGTGCTGCTAAAACTCAATGATATGCTGATTATGCATGCCGGTGTGCATCCGGATTATCTGGCGCTGGGGCTAAGTATGGCCGAAGTGAACGAGCTATACCGGCAGTCGCTGGGGATTGCCAGAGCAGAGTTAATGGAGCAGCCTGTGTTGGCTTTCTTATATGGCAGGCTGGGGCCAATCTGGTATCGCGGCTATTTTCGGGAAGAAAATGCGATTACGTTAGCTCAGCTTGATGATCTGTTACAGCGCTTTGCCGTCAGGCATATTGTAGTGGGCCACACCTCGATGGACTCTGTTTATCAGCATTATCAGGGCCGCGTTTACTCGGTGGATAGTGACATCAAAAAAGGCAAGAGTGGCAGTTTACTCTTGTGGCTGGATGGCCAGTTCTATCGAGGCTCGCTGGATGGCCGCCGCGATACCGTGCCGGTTTATACACCTGCTCATTTATCTGCACAAGGAAGCGAGTGATGTTGCGTGTTGGATATCGTTGTGCGGTTTTAGGTTTGCTCTGTGCTGTTATTATCCGCTCTGCTTTGGCTGCGGTGAGCATTCCGGTGGTTCATCATGTCAGTCGTGATAGTCAGGGGCTGCACCCGGTAGTGTCAGATGCCGATCTCGACGTGGCTATGCAGCGCTTAAATGCCGCCTATAACGGCATGGGATTATTTTTTTACAGTTATGAGCAGCGTTTTATTGATCGTGACGATTGGCATGCCGGTTGGGAAACCGATAAGTACTGGCCAGATTTGCAGGAGTTGTCAGTTAGTAATGCGTTGAATATATTTCATTTAAATGCTTTGAAAAGTAATGGCAGGGCCAACTTCCCATTTCGGCAGCGTGATTATTTGTTCGTCAAAGCTGCCCGATTGGATCACACCACCCTGATTCACGAGGTTGGCCATTATTTTGGTTTAATTCATACCTTTAGCCGCTCACGCCGCGGCGCCTACTGTTGGAATAGTGCAGATCTGCTGTGCGATACCGCGGAGGATCCCGGTCTGCCAAGGCGGGATTTTGATCCCAAGACCTGCGAGTACCTTGGTCAACAACAGCTAATGGCAATGCCGCCAAGCCGTAACTATATGTCATATGGCCCAGCAAGTTGTCGCGATCACTTTACCCCGGAGCAGAAAGCGCGGATCCAGCATACTTTGATCAATGACCGCTTTTATCTGGGACAACAGATCGGGGAAATTTATCAGCAAAGCTTTGCTACCGTCAGCGATTTTCCGCACCAGGAAAACTTTACTCCCAGGCCCTGGCAAGCCTTTAGCTGGCAGAATGCCGTAGTGGGGGATAGTGCCAACTGGACAGTAGATCCTATTTCATCCCATAGCCGCGTCGGCCCGAAGCAGGCTCAAGTGGGCAGACACTTTGCATTCCTGAATAGTCGGGCCGGTGAAGGTGCCCACGCCGATCTGCTTAGTCCTTGGTATCAGACGACGGAGCTCGGGATGTTACAGCTGTGTTTTCACTATCAAACCGAGGCGGAAGATCACAGCAGCTTAGCGCTATTTAGCCGCACTAACACTGATAGCTGGACACTGTTGTGGCATACCGGGCAGCACAGCAACGGCTGGCAGCAACATTGTCTGACATTGCCACCGGCTGGTGCAGTGCAGTTAAAGTTTAGTGGCACTCTCGGGGACGGTAAAGCAAGCAGTCTGGCACTAGATGCTTTGCGGGTTAGCCTGATGAAGTAGCCAAAAGAGATAAAATAGAGATAGAAGCGTTGTAGAAAAGAGTCGTTATCCATTGTTTTGCAAAGTTTATTGTTAATGATGGACTGGTCAGTTGCCCAGTCGCTGTGACAAGGGTTGCTCAGACAAAGTACATAGCGAAGAGGGCGGTCGGAGGCAGTAAGTCGATCGTTGTTTTAGGTAAAACCGGAATAACAAAAAGATTTCCACAGGAACATAATATGACCAGCAAGCATTATCTTACCCACGCGGTGCAACTGGCGCTAGCCGGCACCCTGAGCAGTTTAGCGGTATCTTTACCGCTGTATGCGAATACCACCCAACCGCAGGCAGAACCAGAAGTTGAGCGGATAGAGGTGACCGGATCCCGGATCAAGCGCACCGATTTGGAAGGGGTTGCACCGGTGACGGTAATCAGTGCCCTGGAAATTGAAGCCAGTGGCTTTAGCAGTGTTGAAGAATTGCTGCAGTCTTCAGTATTTAACTCAGGCCGGACTATTCAAGGTAACGAGAGTAGTTGGACCCAAGGCGCTTCTACCATCAATATGCGTGGTATGGGCGCTAACCGCACCCTGGTGCTGGTTAATGGAAAACGGATCCCACAATATCCAACCGCAACGGGTGGGCAAAGTAACTTTGTTGATACCTCTACTTTTCCAACCAGTGCCATAGAGCGGATCGAAATCCTCAGTGGCGGTGCCTCGGCCATCTATGGCTCAGATGCCATTGGTGGGGTAGTAAACATTATTCTGAAAAATCAGTTTGAGCGCAGCCAGCTGGATTTACGGCATGAAAATCCGCAACTTGGTGGCCGGGATAAGAGCCGCGCTACATTAACACACGGTATGAACAGCCGTTTAGGGCAAACGGTATTTGTATTGCAATATCGTGATGATGAAATTTTGCGCAGTGGCCAGCGTGAATTTACCAGTCGGTTAGGGCCGGATGGTACCGATACTTTCAGCTCAACCTCAGCCTATCTGCGTGATTACAGCCGGGTATTTCACAACCAGAATATTAGTGGTACCAATGCCACCTACATCATGGCGAATCAACAGCAGTGTCAGGAGTTATTTGGCAGTTATGGCATCTGGAATGATGCAGAAAGTCGCTTTAAATGCCGATATGACTCCACCCGGGATGAAAGTTTGCATACTGGCAAGAAGGAGTGGAACCTGGTGATGAATCATCAGGGCGAGCTGAATGCAGACTGGAACTACAATCTGTTACTGCAAGGCAGTGACCGCGAAACAACCCGTGGCAATGGGCAGAAAAGCATTAGCCCAACCATCTTTATGGACCGTGATAACCCCGGTGTATACAGTTATAACGCTGAAGATTTTGCCCGTAGCCGTGAGTTTCGGGTATACCGGCGGTTAGACGACTATGGCCAACGCCGTGATTATACCGGCTTACAAAATAACCTTAATGGGTCGCTAGGCCTGGAAGGGAAGGTGGCGGACTATGACTTAGCACTGAGCTGGGCGTACGGCAAAAGCACTTTTGAACGCATTGGCCGTAACCAGATGCGCGCAGATCGCCTATTGGAGGTTATCAGTTTTAATCCGGCAGACTCGGCTAATCCAAATAAATGGTATCCGCTGGATAAGATGACGCCGGCGCAAGTGGCACACCTGTATGCGGAAACCTTAACAGATTCCGGCTCTGGGATGAACCAGTTCTCGGCAGTGTTAAGTGGTGATGCTTTTGAGTTACCAGCAGGCACTGCGCAGTTTGCCTGGTCAGCAGAGTGGGCCAGAGAGTGGTACTTTGATGAAAAAGATATCGATACCCTGACGGACAATTTACTGGGACAGGGCGGCACCCAAGGGCGCGGTGAGCGTAAGCGCTACGCTACGGCTGCCGAGTTGGCACTGCCACTGTTAGACCAGCCAGGTTCGCTTGGCAAGCTAGAAGCCAGTATGGCATTGCGTTATGACCATTATGATGATCAATCCAATGTCGGCGGCGCGGTGACGCCTCAGGCCGGTTTGGTTTATCGGCCAACAGAGAGTACCTTAATTCGCCTCAACGGTGGCCGTAGCTTCCGCGCACCGGATTTGCATCGTTTATACGCCGGCCCCAGCCGTAGCTTTACCAGTACCAATCAGCATATTGACCCTAATCATCCGCGCGATGTTACCGACCAATTTGAATCTATTACCGCTGGTAACGTGGATCTGGAAGAAGAAAAAGGCAAATTCTACAACCTGGGTGTCGTTAGTCAGTTAACGGATGACCTTAGTGTACGACTGGATTACTGGCGGATCTCCTTAACCGGTGCGGTATACCGGGAGTCAGCGAGTCGAATTTTGGATAATCCTGCCTATGATATGACCGGCAAAGCCAGCAGTTGCCGTGAGCTGGACTCACTGGGTTATATTATGCAGCGCCAACAAGGCAATGATTACCTTGATATTCTTTGTGTACGCCGCGGCGAAATTAACAGTTCCTATGAAGCGTCTCAGGGTATTGATTTTGAGATAGAATATAAACTTGATTTCAAAAAATATGGGCGCTTACGTTGGAAGGCGGATGTCTCGCACACCCTGAAAAAGGAATATCAGGCGTTTGCTGAGTCTGGCCGGGTGGAAGAAACCAAAGATAATTATTTACCGGCCTGGAAGGCGGGGATCGGCTTGCGTTATAACCTTGGCGACTTTGCGCTTAATCTGAACTGGAACTATCTGGGCTCAGCCGAAGGCTGGCATACCTGGACCTTGCGCGACGCCAATAATGCGGCCTATACCGAGCGCGTGTGGAGTAAGCTGGCGCCGCACAAAGAAACCAATTTGAACGCCAGTTATGATCTTAACCGCAGCGTCAAGCTAACCATGGGGATCAATAATCTGACCAATGCGATGCCACCGCTATTTGCCGAAGGGCATCCGAGCCGGAACAGTCATCCGTATTACCAGACGAATAGCGAGTATAACGTGATTGGCCGAACTCTTTACGGCGCTATCCGCTATAAGTTTTAAATGCTGCAGGCCGCAAGCTCCGCTGGGGCTTGCGACTTTTTCCGATATACATTGCCCCTCTTCTGCCTCTATAATCGGTCATGCTTTAGTCGCTAATAATAGCTTTAACTTCAGGTAAGTATTAGTTTAATGAGCAGCCGCTTCTACCTTGGCAAGATACTGGTCGATCAAGATAATCTTACTCTGACCTCAGAGCAGGGCGAGGCTGTGACGCTACAGTTAAAACCGATAGAGGTGCTGGCGTTTTTAGCCAGTCGTTATCCGGAACTGGTCACGCGCGAAGCCCTGATCGACAATGTCTGGGCCGGCAACGCCTATGTCGGTGAAAAAGCCCTCACCAATGCTATTTGGCAGCTTCGTAATCAATTTCAGCAGTTAGGTGCTGCAGATTGTATTGCTACAGTGCGCAAGAAAGGCTACCGCCTGGATTTGGCACCACTTTATGTTGAAACCTTACCGGCAGAGCTCCAGCCTGTAACAGAGGCACCCCTGTTAGCAGAGTCTGAGACTGTGCAGTTGCCGCCGGTCCGACGTGTCGGAGCGGGTTTTTGGTCTGTTATGGCGAGCTGTCTGTTGTTGATAATAGCGGCGTGGCACTACTGGCCGACCCAAGATATCGCCGCACCAGAGCTGCAAGTTACTGCCTTGACGCATGGTAATGGTCGGGCGACCTTTCCTGCGTTATCCAAAGATGGTCGCTGGTTGGCCTTCAGCTGGCAACAGTATGAGCAACCGGCACAACTGTATCTGGCTGATCTGGCGCAACCCGGCAGTTTTAAACAACTTACTTTCTCAGAGCAAAATACCGGTGCAGCAGTCTGGTCGCCAGATAATAGGTATTTGTATTATTCCAGTCTGACACCAGTACAAGGGCGTTGCAGTATCAACCGCCTGACCTTGCAAACGCTTGGCACAGAGGTGCTAACCAGTTGCAGCCGGCATAGCAGGGTGTACCTGGATATTGCGCCTGATGGCAGTTATTTGCTTTTTAGTGGTTCGCATAATAGTGACGGTAGTAGTTTATACCGGTTAGATTTAAAACCTCAGGTGGAGGCGCCGGTCGCTGTACCGTGCCGCCAACATTGCGAAGCCAGAGTGAGGGACCTGGCGTTTAGCGCAGATGGTACACGTTTACTTTTAACCCGGCGCTTGCATCGCTTATCAGAAGAACTCTTTTTGCGCGATTTAACGACAGGCGATGAGCAGCAACTAACTTTTGGTGAGGAGGATATTCTGGGCGTGAGCTGGCATCCGGATGACAGACGTATTGTTTACAGCGCTTTACAGCATGGCCGACGGCAGGGCTTTGTCTTAGATCCGACCAATGGCAGCGTTCGCAATCTGGGGGTGGATGATTTTGGCGGTCAAAGTCAGGCGGCCACCGATGGTAGTATTTTTTTCCATCGTTTGACCAGTGCTACTCAACTGGCGTACTTGTCATTAGCGCAACAAAGCGGCAGTAGTTTTTTCCCACTTACCTCGTCTGATCACCGTTACGAACATCCCGATTTTAATGCTCACAACAATGCATTGGTCTTTATCAGCAATGCTTCTGGCTACACCGAACTCTGGATGGCTTCGCCAACCATGCAAAACCCCAGGCAACTGACCAGCTTAAAAGGGCGGGTGAAATATCCCAAATGGTCGCATCAGGGCGATAAAGTCGCCTTTGTTGCCCGTTTTCCGGATGAAGAGCGGGATACCCTGACGATCCTGGATGTTGCTACCGGTCAACTCACCAGTCTCGAAACCGAGTTGTTTTGGCACAGCCGGCCGTCATGGTGGCAAGATGACAGTGCCATCTTGTTTAGTGCCAACAGCAACCTGTTTAAGCTGGATTTATCCGATCTGCAACTACGGCAGCTGACCAGCGACGGCGGCGTATTTGCCCAGATGACCAGTGATGGTAACTTGCTGTTTACTAAAGGCCGTAATCTGGGGTTGTGGCAACTGCTGCCTGATGGCTCCCAACAACAAATATTGGATGGCCAGCAGTTTAATACCAGTTATGCCTGGTATGTGGACCAGGAGCAGCTGCTGTTCTTACATGAACAAGCCGGCCAACTGATGTTGCGTAGCTTTGACTGGCAGACGCGACAACTGACAGATCGGGTGCAGTTATCGGCTAAGCAAGTCAGTATTCACAGTAATCTGAGCTATGCCGCAGGACCACAGCGCGCTTTTCTGGCTATCGATCAGCAGAGTCGGGCGGACATTATGCAGCTGCGTCATCCGTTACTGCAGCTGAAATAATTAGGCTCTAGCTTTGCTGGCGTAGCAGAAACTCCGCCAAAGCCTGATAAGCCGGTAGCGAGGTCGCGTCATTGGCGCTATTACTGGCTACCGGATGTGAGGCGAAGCGTACTATCACCATTTCTGCTGTCGGGTCGATGTAAATGGTCTGCCCGTGCACACCCCGCGCAGCAAAAGCGCGATGTGGGTTATGAAATACCCACCACATACTGCGGTAGCTGCCACCAGCTAAACTGCTAAAACCGGCAGCGAAGGCGGCTTTATCACCACCCGCCTGAATGCCACGGGCCAGCTCTGGCGCAATTACTCCGGGTTTACCCAAGGCGGCGTCCAACAGTGCCTGCCCCAAGCGGCCCAAATCTCTCAGGGTGGCACTGATGCCGCCACCGGCAAAGGGTGTACCAAGGGCATCAACAGTAACGTAAGCATCCTGTTGCATCCCCAGTGGCTGCCACAATAGCTCTGACACCAACTGGTTATAGGGTTTACCGGTAACAGTGGCAAGTACCCAACCTAACACATCGCTGTTTACGGTTTTATAGCCAAATACCTTGCCATGCTCTCCGGCGGCTGGCACTGTCATCAGGTATTCGTAGTAACCCACGGGTCCCTGATAGCCGGCCGGTTTCGGCAGCGGGTTTGCCGCGGCACTGTATTGCCAGATATCCGCATTGGGATCAGCATAATCTTCACTATATTTCAGGGCTGTGGTCATATCCATCACCTGCCTTACCGTGGCATTGGCAAAGGCCGAGCCTTGCAGCGCGGGTATCAGGGTACCAACCAGAGCGTTTTCATCAAGCTGCCCCCGGGCGATCAGCATTTCTGCCAGTAAGCCGGTTACCGACTTGGTCATCGACATCGCCGCATGATGTTGCTGTGGGCCTAAACACCCCTGGTAGTTTTCGTAAACCACCTTGCCGCGGTGTAGTACCAGCATGCCATCGGTATAGTTAGCCGCCAGGCCGTCACGCCAGCTGATCGGCCGGTCAGCGCCGGTAGGAGTAAACTGTAGTTCGTCAATCGCCGGATTCAGTGCTTCAGGTAATGCTGAGTAGTGTGCAATGGCGCGTGGAATGGCCGCCGTTGGCAGCAATTCACGCATATGGCAAACACTCCAACGTAACTTGGGAAAACTGAAAAAGTTACTGTCAGGTTGGGTAATCCGCCGCTCTGGTGTTGGCGGGAAACCCTGCATCCAGCCAAGCGTTCGGGGATCGGATAGTTCGGCAGAGAGTGGCGCTGGGGCTGCCAGCGTTACCATTGGCAGCTGATATAGCACAAGTGACAAGAAGCAAGGCAGTACCGAAAGTTTAGGCATAGTGTTCATCCCTGAGTAATCACTGTCTACAGCATAGCAGTTTTCAGCATAAAAAAGGCCTTTACCGCAGTAAAGGCCTAAACCACACAGGGAGGGATTAGAAACGGTAGCTGACGCTAAAATCGATGGTGCGCGGCATAATATAGCGGCCATTCGGCGAAGCCGGATTACGCGGATCCCCTTCGGTAATACCTGCTTTATCAGTCAGGTTGGCCACTGCCAGTTGCGCCGTCAGGTTATCAGTTACCTCCAGCTGCAACCCGAGATCCAGCTTGGTATAGCCTGCAAGGGTGACGGTATTGCCATTATCACCATAGCGATCTGAGACACTGGATACAGTACCGTACAGGGTGGCGAACATATCCGCTACCTCGAAGCCGTAGCTTGGCGTTAGCCGCAGCTGCCATTTCGGCTGGCGGATCGCCTGATTGCCGACCACCAGCGGATCCGGGTGATTGGTAATTTCCGTATCCTGAATAGTCGCATTCAGGTTCAGCATAAAGCCATTGTCGGCAATATAGTTGGCATCAATCTCAATACCTAATGCCTCAGTGGTAAGCACTTCGGCCGGCGCGCCGGGCCGGGTAACAAACAATTCACCCTCGACTTCGTTGTAAAAGCCGGTTAGGTACAGGCTATGATTACGCTCGGCCCATTTGTAACCCAGTTCGTACTGAGTCACTTCTTTAATTAACTTGTCACCGGCGGTAAAGGCATCAAAATTATCACGAAAATCGTCAAAATGCGGCATCTTGTTGCCCTGATTGACGCGGGCAAACACCCCCATATTCGGCTGCCACATATAGTTAGCACCCACAGTCCAGGCGGTTTTGCTTTCATCGTAATCAACGGCTTTGCTGACCCGACCGGTTAACCCCTCGTCCACGGTATAGGCAACCTGATGATTTTCACGGCGTGCGCCGGCATCCAGGCGTAACTGTTCGGTCAGTTGATATTCCACTGCAGCATACAGGGCGCGTGTGGTGCCATCACCGGTGGCATCAATATCATAGTTCCAGCTACAACTGTCCTGCAGGTCATTACACGCCAGACCACTTAAGCGCTCACCACCTTTTTGCAGCACATGCCAGGCCTGATTTCCGATAGACCACCAGTCTTTTACCGAGTAGCGGGTTTGGTATAAGCCAAGAGTATAGACGGCGTTGTCGGTGCGTTGGCTTAGTGCCAGATCATTAGTAAAGGCATTGATATCTTTTAATACTACCCAGCGGCCAATTTGCTGCACAAAGGTGTCATCGCTATAGCTGTTACCGGTTGCGGCGCCGGTCACCACCTCATTGGCGCCCCGGATATCACCCAGCCGCACGGCACCACCTTCCGGTACCAGACCAAAGGTGTTGGCCTGACCATTAATATGGCTAAACCGATAGACGAGGCGCCAGCTGTCGGTCAGATCCAGATCGACACTGCCGCCACTGATACCGCCGTTCCAACCGCGGCCATCGCCAAAGTCAAAGCTGGCGGTTTCGCCGCTGGCGCCATAAGCGATAGTGGCCTGGCGGTTTAACGGGCCAATTTGGGTAAAGGTATTATCGATGCCATCGATATTGAGCGGTACCGGTAAATGCCAGACCCCGTGGTCGTCAGTTTGGCGGGTATAGAAATTAATGCTGCCGTTATCCAGTTCTTTGGTCAGGTTAATCGTAAACTGATGGCCTTTCTCCGAGGTAAAACCGGTTTCGCGTGGTCCTTCCGACTGATTAATATAGCCACCTGCCATAAAGTACAGCCGATCAGCCAGTTTACCGCTTAATACCGCGTCAATGCGTTGTTGACCATAATTGCTGGTACTGTATTTCACTAAACCTTCGGTTTGGTCACTGCCTTCTTTTAACACAAAGTTGGTGGTCAGGCCGGGCTGGCCGTGACTGATCACCGGGTTGGCACCGCCGCGTAAGGCTTCCATAAAGTGGATAGTTTCATCGAGGCGGAAAATCGACGAGTTTTCCAGAAACGACAGCGTCGAAGGAGGATAAATTACAGCGCCATTCAGTTGAATACTGAGGAAGGGGGCATCACCGGTGCTGGGGAAGCCCCGTACGAATACATTAGCGCCCGCCACGCCACCAGAGCTTTCAGACCAGACGCCCGGCACCACAGTAAATAACTCGGCAGTGCTTTTGGGGGCCAGTTTGGTAATGTTTTCTGCGGACACACTGGTAATGGCATAGCTTTGATCTACCCGTAAGCCCGACATGCCGCTGGCCTTACCGGTGACAACAATCTGCTCAATCTGGCTGTTTTCAGTGGTGTTTTCTGTCTGTTCAGTGCTGTTAGTCTGGGCAGCGGCCGGCAGACTAAAGGCTAAAATAATGGCACTGGTGATCTTATTAAGCGGTAACCTCATGCGATGTCTCCAAGTCTATCCTGTTGATAAGTTGCCGGCGGTTTTTTGAACATTATTTGCCGTACGCGCTAACATTAGGACAGTTTGCAATCGATTGCAATAGGGCTTTTGTGCTTTTTGCATACGATTGCAGAAAATTTTTCGCAGAATTTTCCATCTCAGCAGTCAGCCGGGGCCGCGAGCATTGCAGCCAGAGATCTGATCGGGCATTATGCGGTGAGTACGGCTAACAAAACGAACAGGTATGTTGTGGTAAAAGAGTGTGCAAAAGTGCTGACGCTGGCGGATATTGCCAGGTTAGCCGGTGTTTCAGAGTCAACAGCGTCGCGGGCGTTACGGGATAACCCGGTGATCAATGCCGCTACCCGGGAAAAGGTGCAGCAAATTGCCGCCGCCCATCAGTTTAAAGTGAATGCTACCGCCCGCAGTCTGCGCACGCAAAAAAGCCATACCATAGCGGTAATTATCCTGTTTGATGCCAAAACCCAGCAAAGCATTACCGACCCCTTTTTGCTGGATATTCTGGGCGTGATTGCCGATGAGTTAACCCGTCAGGGCTACGATATGCTGCTTAGTACCAGCAAGACCACCGACAAAGACTGGCGCAGTTACTACTTTGATTCAAAACGGGCCGATGGCCTGATTGTGATTGGACAGGGCGAGCACGATGAACGGGTGCAACAGCTGGCAGAGGCGGGTGTACCCTTTGTGGTCTGGGGCGCGGCAAACGGTGATGAGACCTTTCCGGTAATTGGTAGCGATAACCGTCAGGGGGCGCGGCTGGCAGTTGAGCACTTGCTACATCAGGGCTGTCAGCGGGTGGCCTTTCTCGGCGATATCCGGCATACCGAGATTGAAATGCGGTATCTCGGTTATCAGGATGCATTGGCGCAAGCCGGCTTGCCGGTCGAGCCGGCCTTACAGCTGAACACCGACTTTACTGCTCAGGATGCCTATCTGAAAACCCAGCAAGTGCTGTTTCAGCAATTGCCAACACTGGATGCGATCTTCGCCGCCAGTGATGCGATTGCCATGGGCGCGATGAAGGCGCTGCTGGAGCACGGCGTGCAGGTGCCGCAACAGCTGGCGCTGGTTGGTTTTGACGATATAGCGATGTCTGCCTACTGCACTCCCTCGTTAAGTACTGTGAAGCAAGATACCCAGGCCGGCGGTAAGTTACTGGTCAGCGCCTTATTGCAGCGTATTCAGGGCGCGGCGGTGCCGTCAGCTCAGCTGCCGGTGCGCTTGTTGTGCCGGCAGTCGAGTTTACGGCAGTTATAATCCGCGCTTACAGTGTCAGCAGTCGCTCCGCGTCTAACGCCTGCAGTGTTGGGAAAACCATTAGCGCCTCGCGTAGCTGCTCCGGCTGGCCGATACCGATAGCGCGCATCCCGGCACGGTTAATCGCCGTCACGCCAGCGGCGGCATCTTCAACCCCGAGGCAATGCTCCGGTGCAATCTGCAGCAGCGCCGCTGCCTGCAAAAAGATCTCCGGATCCGGTTTGCTATGTTTAACTGTGGCGGCATCGGCAATGGCATCAAATTCCCCGGCAATGCCCAGCCGCTGCAACACAAAGGCGGCATTTTTACTGGCCGAAGCCAGGCCCAGTTTAATACCGCTTTGTTTCAGCCGGGCGAACAACTCGCGCACCCCCGGAAATAAATCCGCTGCCGTCATGCCGGCAATTAGCTGCAAATAATGTGCATTTTTACGTGCCATTAAACGTTCTTCTTCGGCCGCAGGCAGTGTCAGGCCGCCTTTTTGTAAGATCAGTCGCAGTGAGCCCAGCCGGTCCACACCTTTCAGGTGCTCGTTATCCTGCTCGGTAAAGGCTATTCCCAGAGAGTGCGCCAGTGCCTGCCAGGCCTGAAAATGATAGTGGGCGGTGTCGGTCAGCACGCCATCTAAATCAAAAATAACCGCCTGAATCATAAGTGAGCTCCCGTTGTCAGCGTAACAGGTTGACCATGGAGATAAAGCGTCAGCGGCTCGCCTCTTAATAGCTCGCACCTGGCTTCTGTGGCCGTGACGGTAATGCGCAGTAAGCGCTGCTGATACTGCAAATGAAAGCGCAATTGCCCCAGTTGCGGTGGCAGCTTGGGCGCCAGATACAGGCCGTCCGCTCTTACCCGCACGCCGGCAAAACCCTGCACCAGGCTTAACCAGCTGCCGGCCATACAGGCGATATGTACACCCACTTCGGTATTGCCATGGTGGTTATCCAAATCCATCCGTGCTGAGTCGCCAAAGAAGTGCTGCGCCCGGGTAATATCGCCGGTTTCCGCAAAGGCGATACTGTGAATACAGGCCGACAAACTGGAGTCATGCGTCGTCAGAGGCTCGTAGTACGCCAGATCACGGGCTTTCTGTGCCGGGCTGATCTGATCATCCAACAGCACATTCGCCAGCACGGTATCGGCTTGTTTCAGCACCTGATGCCGGTAAATCACCAGCGGATGGAAGTGCAGCAACAGCGGGTACTTTTCCGCCGGCGTGTTGGCGAAATCCCAGCGCTGCTTTTGCAAAAAGCTATCATCCTGCGCATGGATTTGCAGCTCACTGTCGTAGGGCAGGTACATCTGACTGGCGGCTTGTTGCCACTTGGCCAGTTCTTTGCTACTCACGCCCAGGCGGTTTGCCCAGGTAGGTTCTGCCGTCAGCAATTCACAGCAGAAGCTCAGCTGCAGCTTTACCATGGCATTGGTGTAGTAGTTGTTGTTAACGATAGCGGTGTATTCATCCGGGCCGGTAACCTGATGGATCTCAAAGCGACCGCCGGCACGCGGATTAAAAAAGCCCAGCTCCAGCCACAGCCGGCTGGTTTCCACCAGCATTTCCATCCCCATACTGGCCATAAAATCGCGATCGCCACTGGCCAGGTAATAGCTACGGATCGCATAGGCGATGGCAGCATTAATATGGTATTGCGCGGTACCTGCCGGAAAGTAAGCGGAGCACTCCTCGCCACCTATGGTGCGCCACGGATAGAGTGCGCCACGTTGATGTGACATCTGCCGTGCCCGCGCTCTGGCGGCCGGTAGCTGGCTATAGCGATGCGCCAGTAACTGTCTGGCCAGCCCGGGTTGCAGCAGGCTCATCACCGGGATCACATAGACCTCGGTATCCCAGAAATAGTGACCATCATAACCCGGCCCGGTCAGGCCCTTGGCCGCGATATTACTCTGGCCGTTACGGCCGGCAGATTGCGCCAGACTAAACAGGTTAAAGCGGATCCCTTGTTGCAGCGCCAGATCGCCGGCAATTTCCAGATCTGCGCCCTGCCAGAACTGCTGCCACCATTGATGCTGTTCGGTCATTAAGGTGTTAAAGCCGGCAGTGGCGGCATCCTGTAACGTCTGCTGTGCCTGCTGGCATAACTGTGCGGTATCGGCACCGGCTGCGGCGTGTTGGTACACCACCAGCTTGTGTACGCTCAGCGGCTTACCTTGCTCCAGGTGTAGCTGATATTCCTGCTGTAAGTAGTTATCTGCGGTTATCGCTGGCGGCAGAGATGGTGTTGCCGCCGGTAATTGGTCCTGCCAGCAGGCGACTACCCAACTGTCACTGCCTTTGGCCTGATGCAACATCTGGCCCCCCTGAGGTAATAACGCTTGTTGCCGCAGGCTCAGGCTATCAGCAATCGACATCACGCCAACGCGCGGATCGTCGGCTTTATGATAACCGGCGTAAGCCGCATCCAGGGCACTGCTCAGTGTTACCGGGCCGCTAAAATTCAGGGCGGTCAGGGTCAGTTCGATAACCAGTAGCTGTGGTCTTTGCTGGGAAATAAAACGCCGGCTCTGCAGCTGCAGTTGTTTACCGCTCTGGCTTTGCCAGATCCAGTTGCGATGCAGTACGCCGCTTTGCATGTCCAGTTGCCGCTGATGAGATAGCGCCCCCCCGATGTTGACGCTTTGCTGGTCCACACTTACGCGCAGTACCTTACCATTAGCTACCTGCAGCATCTTATGATTGTGTTTGGCGAAGGCATAGGCGCTTTCGCCATAGACAATAGGCTCACTGCTGTAGACGCCATTCAGGTAGGTGCCCTCACAGTGCGGCACGCCGGCCGGTGCGCCTTCTTCAAAACTGCCGCGGGTACCCAGATAACCATTGCCCAGACTAAGCAGGGTTTCTTTAAGCATATAGTCCGCAGGCCGGTAGTCGTTATCCGGCAGTTGCCAGGCGGCCAGGGCCAATGCAGTTTCGGATGGGGGTTGCGCTTGGGTTGTCATCACATCACCTGTTTGTTTGCACGCGTCTTACCGTTTCGGGCACTATACAATGAAGATTTATTTAATTGCAATCGATTGCAAAGATAAACTTAAGCGGTGTATAGTGCAAGCGCAATGCTTAAAAAAACCGCAGTACAGACAGGGCTGCGCACAGCGTTTATAACGATAAGAGCAAATAACTATGGCCATATTCCGGATCAAACTCAGTTTAATCCTGACCTATTTTGTGTTCGCTATCCTGCTGAACAGTGTTGGTACTGTGATCCTGCAGGTGATTCACAGCTACCAAATCAGCAAAGAAGCCGCCAGTGTGCTGGAGGGCTTTAAAGATATCCCGATAGCGGTGGTGTCTTTTCTGATCGCGGCCTGGTTACCCCGGCTCGGCTATAAAAATGCGATGCTGATAGGCGTGGCGCTGTTATTCGCCGGTTGTCTGGCAATGCCGCTACTGCCATCCTTTCTGACTACTAAGCTGTTGTTTTTATTGGTAGGCGCCGGCTTTGCGCTGGTAAAGGTTTCGGTTTATGCCAGCATAGGTGTGGTGACCAGCAATCAGGCACAGCATGCGTCTTTGCTCAATACCATAGAGGGCTGCTTTATGCTGGGCGTGCTTAGCGGCTACTGGATCTTTGCTTATTTTATGGATCCGCTGCAGCCAGCGTCTGCCGGCTGGTTAGAGGTGTACTGGTGGCTGGCGGCGTTAGCGGCAATTAATCTGCTATTGCTGTTAAGTACTCAGTTTCCACGTCTGGTATTGCCGCCGGTAACGCATGCCGCAGAAGATTTTTTCGACATGCTGAGGCTGGTTTACCGGCCGCTGGTGTTTGTGTTTGTGATGTCGGCATTTTTGTATGTGTTGATGGAGCAGGGGATCGGCAGCTGGTTGCCGACCTTTAATAATCAGGTACTGGGCTTGCCGAATCAGTTGAGTGTGCAGCTAACCAGCATCTTTGCCGCCAGTCTGGCGCTGGGGCGTCTGCTGGCCGGTCAGTTACTGAAAACGCTGAACTGGTATGGCTTGCTAAATGGCTGCCTGATAGGCATGGCAGTGCTGATTTTACTGACGCTGCCGCTGACCAAAAATGTGGTATTGGCAGCGGAACTCAATCTGCTGAACGCGCCGCTGGCAGCCTATCTGTTTCCGCTGATTGGGTTATTTATGGCGCCGGTGTATCCGGTGATTAACTCGTTTATTCTCAGTGCCTTACCGCAAACCAAACATGCCGCCATGACCGGCCTTATCGTGGTGTTTTCGGCATTGGGCGGCACCACCGGCTCCATTATCACCGGCTTTACTTTCGCTCGCTTTAGCGGTCAGACTGCTTTTTATCTGACCTTGCTACCGTTATCGTTGCTGGCACTGAGTCTGTACTGGTTAAGGCGGCTGCGTCAGCACACACCCGTCAGCTAGTGTTGTGATACCGGTGATAGGGGCGGGATAATCAGGGCGTCATTTAAAGCATGACGCCCTTGTTTGTTACTATACAGCGGTATCAAAATCCGCCGTTAAAGCTCGGATGCAGATTGTTCTGGTTGTGATTGCTGCCACTTTCCCAGTCCTGCCCACTACCACCGGTGGGGCCTTTGCGGGTTTTCCACTCGAAGTTACCTTGCGCCGGAATAGTGACTTCCCAGACGTTGCCACTGGTCCAGGTACCCTCAATGCCGCCACCCCAGTTGGTCAGATCCGGGCTGCTGCCGGTGAAAAATAACGAGAAACCATAACCAACATCTTTGGTCATCCGCAACGTAATAGTGCCTGGTTGATTGGCCGCTGGCGCCTGAGGCACCCAAACCGACCAGCCATTCCCTTCACTGATATTAACCGGGAAATTGGCAAAGCCCTGTGCATTGGTGGTGATGGTGCCGCTGATATTGCCGGTGTAATCGTAAAAGGTGGTGTTGGGTTGACGGCTGTTGATCCAAAACGATTGTTGCACACCCCAGTTACGACCCGATATCAGCATGACTAAACCGGTGCCAGGCACAGTGCTTAGCCCTTCACGTACATAAGCATACACGGCCTCGGTATTGCCAGAATATTCATGGCCAGGGCCATAGGCAAAGTAACGGCGGGCTTCAATCAGCTTATCCAGCGTCGGAGCCATTCCAAACTCATCGTAATCGCGGGCAAAGACAGTCGGCACACCATGTTCACGTAGCATGATGTAGGCGTAGGCCTGGTTCTTATAGCTGATCACCTGTGGCATACCATAAGGATTGCCGGCACGGCTGGTATCATGGTTATCGACAAAGGTTACCGCCCGGTCTCGGTGCCGGCTATTTACCAGGCCTCCCCACCAGCGCATATCTTTGCTACCACTACTTAAGGCCACAAAGTCTTCGCGTAGTTTAAAGTCAAAGGCACGTAAATGCGGCGTATTGACGGCGTCCAGATAGCCATTGATATCACTGACCCAGGCTTCTGCGACAAAGAATATATCGTCGCTGGTCGCCCACTGCACATGATTGATCCAATCGCGGGTAAAATCAGTGTCGACATGGGCAATCGCATCCATCCGAAAGCCACTAAAGCCCACATTGTTGATGATCCACTCACCCCAGGCTTTCATTTCCTGCTGCACTTCAAAGCGGTTGTAGTCAACATCTTCGCCCATCAGATAAGGAAAATGGAACGTATTGCCCCACCATTTGCCGGGATATAACTGGTTGTCCGAGCCATTAAAAGCCGTCCAGTTCCAGTCGAAGTCGTGCCACAGATAGCCCCAATTTTGCTGGGTATAGTGTGCCTGGCGACCTTGTAAGTGATACCCGGTCCAGGCCAAGCCAAAGCCGGGAATATTCTCTTGCACATCGGCGCCCATCCGGTGATTAAACACCACATCAAAATAGGCCTGTATTCCCAGTTGATCGAGGGCACTTAGTGCCTGCTGCAACTGCGCGCGGCTACCATAGCGGGTCGCGATGGTTCCTTTTTGGTTAAATTCTCCCAGATCCCAGAAATCGTAAACATCGTAGCCAACGCTGTTGGTACCATTCATGCCTTTAGCCGCAGGAGGCAACCAGATCGAGGTGATGCCGCGTTCTGCCAAGGGCGCGGCCATAGTGGGTAAATTGGCCCAGAGGCCCGGATAGGCGTCCCAGTAAAACGCCTGATACATGGTATTGTTTACCTGTTGCGGCGGGATCTGCGGTAACGGGTTGGCCTGCAGGCTAAGGCAAAAGCTGAGTGCCGTTACGGCAATAATGCTGTGGCGCAAGCGCTGCCAAATGGAGGTTTTCGCTGTATTTTGCATGGTTTTACCTGAAAATAAAAAGTTTTATTTCCGGCCTGTCGTTGTACTACCCGGCTTCATGCCTTGCCGTCCCACGACTTTGTCCTTGTTGTTACTCCCCGCGCTTCCAAGCGCCACCAGCTGTACCTAACAGGCCTCACGATCTTTGCACTAAAAGTTTGCACAAAGCCCTACTGTTATGGCCAAGTTGGTGCAGGTGAACAAGATGAATACGTATGCAACGACTAATTAACGAAAAATTTGCTCTGTTTTAGGGAAACAGTGGTGTTGCGCGGCTCGCTTCCTCTGCTCTGCGCAGGTCAAAGCAAAGCGCAATCCGGCTAATGGCCGGGCGGCGTTCAGACCGCCGGCGTGTCGGGCACTAGGCCCACATCACTGCGATGGCGGCCAGTACTATCAGAGCCAGGCCGCCGTGATCGGTTCTTTGCAGCTTTTCTTTAAAGAAAAAGGCGGAGATCAGCAGCATAAACAACACTTCGACCTGGCCCAGTGTTTTGACCAACGCGACTGATTCCAGGCTCATGGCGGTAAACCAGCCAATTGAGCCGATGCAGCTGCTGATACTGATCAACAGAGTCAGCCGCGGACGTCGCCACAGAGCCAGCAAGGTGCTGCGCTCCCGCCACAGCAGGTAGCTGAGTAAGATCAGGGTTTGCAGTAAAATCACGACCAACAGCACCCAGGCCGCACCGTGCGGGAAAGGTAGCCCCAGCGCCAGACTGGCCTGCCGTACCCAGAGCGAGGTTAGCGCAAAGCTCAAGCCACTGCTGATGCCAAGTAATAAGACCGGCCACGATAGCTGTCGCCAGCTGGCGCCGCTGAGCAAGAATACGGCTACCGCCCCCAGTAGTACCCCGACCCAACCCAGCAAACTTAACGATTCACTAAAAAAGGCGACTCCCAGTATCGCAGCCAGTATGGCTTCACTTTTCGCCAATCCGGCGCCAATGGCATAGTTGCGCAACTTAAACAGTTTGACCATTAAGGCGGTGGCAATAATTTGCGCAACAGCAGCACCGACAATAAAAAATACAAAGCGGTGGTTGAAGGTAGGCAAGGCCACGGGTTGCCATTGATAAAGACCCGCCAGATACAGCGCTGCCAGTGGTGAAGCCCAGATAAAGCGTGCCAGCGTCACGCCGGCGATACTGACGTCTCGACTTAATTGTTTTTGAAACGCATTGCGCCAGGCCTGCATAAAGGCCGCCAGCAAGGTAAAGGGGATCCAAAGCACTGCAATTACTCATAAGACGTCAAGATGGCTATGCTAACCGATGTTGCACTAACACAGAAGAGAGCGGTCTAACTTTGTATGACCAACGTATCTATTACTACGAGTCATTTGCCATAGCAACGCCAAAGGAGGCTGAGATGTTTATTCTGTTAACAGCCTTGTGCTGTACCGCAGTACTGTATGCGCTTTACCAAAGCCTGGGCAGTTTTTGGGCTGAACGGCATGCCTATCAGAATGCCCGCCACCATGCTCATAAAACCCTGCATGATCAGGTATTGCGGCAGGCATTGCAGGAAGCGGATGCTGCCGGATTAGGGAGTACTTTTCGTGCCTATGTCAGTGGGGTGATGGTAGTAACCGGTCAGGTCAGAATACAGGTTGGCCAGCTGTTGTGGATCTTTGAGCAATTGGAGCAGGGTAAACGTTTTGACCCGGCGCAACCGGTACCCCGTTTTACCAAAGTCTGACGCTGCTGGGGACATGACCGGTCCAGCGTTTAAAGGCTCGTCTGAAATTATGCTCGTCGGAATACCCTAATTCACTGGCCAGTTGCCGGTTGGATAACCTGCTTTGTAACAGCAGTAAGTTGGCCAGATCACAACGTAAATCATCGGCCAGGGCGGCAAAATGGGTGTCTTGTTGTTGCAACAGGCGCTTCAGGCTACTGCTGCTGAGCCCCAGATAACTGGCAAGCTGCTCCAGACTGGCTTGTTGCGGCAGTGCCCGATACAGCTGGCGCTGGATCAGCTCCAATAAACCACGTTGCGGTGGCAAACGGCGGTTTAACTGATAGCAGGCACGGCTCAGATCCCGGAATCCGGCAGCCTGGCGCGTAATAAAAGGCCGATACCAGAGACTAAGCGGAATATGCAGCGCGTCCAGCGGCTGACTAAAGCGCGCCGGGCAGGGCCAGTGACTATTAAAATGCGCCAAATGTGCGGGTGAGGTTTGCTTTAACTGAATATTCAATTCGTCGGCGCGCTGCGTGCCCAGCTGCACCAAACGGACTAAGAATGCCATCGCCAGTTTGATAATAAAGGCTTGCTGTGTGCCCAATTGCACTGCGGGCTTGAGCACTATACTCAGGTGGCTGTCGGTTTTGCGCAGCAACACAAAGATCCCCGGCAACAATTGATGCCGGAAATAATAAAGCTGGCGCAGGCTGGTCGCCAGGTTTGCCGCCAGCGGCAAGCTTTGACAGAGCGAGCTGTGCTTATTGTGTAACAGGCTATCGGCCAGAATAAAGGGCAGTTCCGGGCTGGCTAGCTGCTGGCTGCGTGCAACTAGCGTTAGCCAGTCGCGATGATGGCAGCGGCTCTCGGCCAGGCTTAAATCCTGCTCAAATATCTGGGTGCCGTGTAACAGTTTGTGCAGGTTGGCACCACGGCGCTGCGCTAATTGCAGCAAGTCGGTCACGCCATGCCGCAGTAGCAGGTTTTTGTCGCTGAGGTTAAAGGCGCCCGGCAGCAAGGTATTAGTCCGGCTGTAGCTGATAAGCCTGGCTTTTACGCTTTACCGCCAGTAGCTGTTGTTCGGCGCGGGCCAGTACTGTCGCCGCTTCCGCATGATTGACCTGCTGGCTGGCGATGGATAAGCTTAACTGCTGCTCGCCGCTGTTAAGCAAGGTCAGTTGTTGCTGCAGGTGTTGCGCCATAATATCGGCCTCGCGCTGGCGGGTATTGACCAGTAGCACAACAAAGCGATCACCGGCATAGCGGCACAGTACGTCAGAGCTGCGTAATTGGCTACTGAGTAATTCAGCCAGCTGCACCAGGTACTGATCGCCGGCGGCCATGCCGTGCTGGCGGTTAAAGGCGCTAAATTGATCAATCCCCAGCATCAGCAAACTCAGTGGTTGCTGTTGTTCGCGGTGCAGTTCAATTTCGCGCTTTAGCACCGCATACAGGTAATCCAGACCATACAGCTGAGTCAGAGGGTCCAACAAGCGGTGGTCACGCAAAAACAGCTCCCGCCCTTGCAGTTGCCGGTTAATTATTCGCTGTTCGCGATGCCACCCCACTAAACCATAGGTCAGCGCCAGCATGCCAAGAGGCGCAGGTAGTGACTCCAGCCAGCTCATAGTACGCAAATGTTCCGGGTAGCGTAGAAATTCATCCAGTAAATCAAGGGTAAAAGAACAGACCAGCAGCAGGCTGCCATAGTACAGCCACTCGGTAATATGACCGGAGGGTCTGCTGGTAACAATCAGGGTCAGCCAGCACAAGGCCACCAGCAAGACGATGCCTTCGCCCAGAATATCCAGCCAGTCGATACTGGCCCAGGGTTTTACTTCGCACAGCTGAAAAGCCAGAACAAGGGCTGCCAGCAGCAGTAACAAAGTAAGCGCAATTTTATACCGGTGTTGTCGCCACATAGAGAGATCCGCTTTTTCAGGTACAGCCGCAGCTGCCCGCTTGATAACGGGTATTTTGTGGCAAGCAGATGACACTACCATGACAGCACAGAGCGGGTGCTATTTTAGTCTGAGCTAAAATGACCCGGGTCAGGGTAGCTCAACCTAACGGCAATTTGTCGTTTTTTTGTCATATCCGCTTAGCACACTTGAGCGCTGAATTTGTTGCCTCAGGAAAAACACTAAGATGAAAGCTTTACTTCAACCTGGATTTAACCCGCGCTTTAAACGCAGTTCGCTGATGCTGGCCATTGCGGCGGCTGGCATCTTCAGCGGCGCCGTACTGGCGCAGGGCGCCGATGTGCCGCTAACGGTTTCTGTTGTGCAGCTGGATAGCCCGGCTATTCGCGGTCAGCTCAGTGATGATCGTAACGTACTGCTGCAAGGGGCTATTATCCGCCTGGTCGGCACTAACCGTGAAACTACCACTGATCGGCAGGGTCGCTTCCGCTTTGATAACTTAGCCGCCGGTACCTATCAGTTGGAGGTCAGTTATCTTGGTTATGCGGTAAAACAGGTGGATGTGTTGGTGACAGCGGAGCAGGGCGCTGCCCTGACGTTACGTTTCGCCAACAACCAGGTTGAAGTATTAAATATTGTTGGTAGCCGTGATGCACAGTCACGGGCGCTGAATATCCAGCGCGCCTCGGATAACCTGAAATCGGTGGTATCGTCAGACTATCTGGGCCGCTTTCCGGATGATAACGTGGCCGAAGCGATGCAGCGCTTAGTTGGCGCCTCCATTCAGCGTGACCAGGGTGAAGGTAAGTATGTCAACGTACGCGGTGCGCCGCTGGAATTTGCCAACGTCTCTATTGATGGCGTGCAGGTGCCTTCGCCGGATAGCAGCACTCGGGCCGTTGATTTGGACACCATTCCATCAGACATTATCTCCTTGTTAGAGCTGACCAAGGCCATTACCCCGGATATGGACGCCGATGCCATCGCCGGTAATATCAATATCGTGACCCAGGGGGCTTTGGATAGCAAAGGCCGTATTTTACGCGGCAAGGTATCCGGTGGCCGTAATGAAAAAGGCAATGGCGATGCCTATAAACTGAACCTGACCTATGGCGATAAGTTTAACGGTAACGAAAAGGCCGGCTTTTTATTCTCCGGTCAGCATAGCGAAACCAACCGGGTCACTGATAACGTTGAGCATACCTGGATGCAGCTGGATAGTGGCGCCTATGTGCCTCAGGTTACTGAATTTAAAGATTACGAATTAAAACGCATCCGCTCTGGCTTAAGTGGTCGCTTTGATTTGCGGGTAGATGATAATAAGCACTTTTACCTAAGCCATAACTATTCGCGTTTTGAAGACAACGAGTTTAGGGATACCCTGCTGATTGAGTGGGAGCGCCACACAGCAGATTCAACACAGCAGCAAGGGGTGGCCGGGCGTGCGACCTTTGATAAAGAGTTACGGCACCGTACCTTTGTTAACCGGATCAATACTTCGGTAGTGGGCGGCCGTATTGATATGGATACTTTTAGTACTGATTTTCAGCTATCACACTCCTCTGCCAAACAAAGCTATCCAAACCGTGATTATCTAATATACCGCGAGCGCAGCCGTCCGAGACTGGCATATGATTTTAGCAACCCGGATTTACCGACCTTTCAGGTATTAAACAATGCCGGTGAGGTGGTACGCACCGACTTTAACTTTGCGCCTGCTGATATGAACTGGCGTCGTTATGAGCGTCGTACCGGTGGTGCCGAGGAAACCGAGCAGGCTGCCGCATTGAATTTTACCCTGCCAGGACAGTGGCGCAGTGCTTACTCGGAGCTGAAGTTTGGCGTTAAAGCGCGGCTAAAAGAAAAAGAGAATGACGAAAACCGCTTCCGTAACTCGGTAGGCCGCAATGCGCCTACCTTTGCCGAGGCGATTATTGATAAGCAATCACGGCCTTTCGATGGTTTTTATAATAATGGCCCGAAACTACGCCGTGATTTTGTGTCGGTTTATCGAGATATCTTTGAAAATGCCGACTTCCTGGATCGTGGTGCTGCCTCGGTTACCGGCGATTACCAAGCGAAAGAAGATATCTATGCTGCCTACGCCCAGAATAAACTGGATTGGGACAACACCACTGTGTTGTTTGGCGCCAGGGTGGAGCAAACCAAAAATAGTGGTGATGCCTTCGAGTATGATTTGGATACCGACACCGCGACGCTGCAACAAGCCAGCAAGCGTTACACCAAGTTCTTCCCCAGTGCCCATTTACGGCATGAGCTGGACAGCGGCCTGATTATTAAAGCGGCCTATAGCACCGGTATTCGCCGGCCGAATTTCGTCGACTTGGTGCCCTACTTTATCATTGAAGATCGCGAATCTGGCCGCGGTACTGTCGATATCGGCAATATTGAGTTAAAGCCAACCTATGCGCACAACCTGGATCTGACCGGTGAATACTATATGCCGCCGGTGGGGATGATTTCTGCCGGGGTGTTCTACAAGAAGTTATCGGATCCTATTTTTAAAGCGCGTAGCCAGTTCGTCGGCGGCGACTTTGACGGCTTTAATATGGTGCGGCCAGAAAATGGTGACAGCGGTTACCTCTATGGTCTGGAACTGAACTGGCAGCAAACGCTGGACTTCCTGCCAGGTGCCTTAAGTGGCCTGGGCTTTATTGCCAACTACACTCATACCAAGTCGCAAGCGGATCTGCCGTTTGGAATTGGTAAAACCGAGTTAAATGGTACCAGCCGCCATACGGTAAATCTGGCCTTGCAATACGATATTGAAAAGTTTAGCAGCCAGTTAGCCTATAACTACCGCTCTGAATATATCGACGCCTTTGATACCGCTAATCCGGATCTGAATCTGTACTGGGATGGCCGTGGCACCCTGGACTTTAGCGCCAGCTATAAGTTAACCAAGCAGCTGTCGCTGTTTGTCGAGGCCACTAACCTGACCGACAGCAAAGCGATCCGCTATCAGGGCGAGCGCGGCCGGGTGTATGAACATGAGCAATTTGGCCGCGCCTGGCAGCTGGGTGTCAGCGGCAAGTTCTAACCTTTTTGCTAATCGGCTGTTGCAGGTGCCGCCGTCTGGCGGCCCTGCTGTTCGGAGTTTCTATGAAGTTAACCCTATTCAGCTGCGCTATGCTGCTGGTCAGCACCTCGCTGCTGGCTACAACCGAAATGGGCGCGCAGGCCAAACACTATACGATGGTGCCGGAGCAGCTTAGCCGCTATCAGGCGAGCGCTTTTCCGGATCGGATCATCCTGATCCCAACAACACAACCGGCGCATAGCCAAACCGTAAATTGGCGCACCAACACCGGCTTACTGAAGCCAGAGGCGGAAATTGCACTGGCGCAAAGCGGTCCGGGCTTTGTTTGGCAAAGTAGCCGGGTGGCAGCGACTAGCCAGAGCATTCAAACCGAGAATGGTCTGGCGCTGCAACATAGTGTGACTTTTAGCGATCTTAAAGCAGATACCCAGTATCTGTACCGGGTAAAAGGGGCTGGTACCTGGAGTGAATGGCTGCAATTTCGCACCGCAACAGCGGGCTTTGCCCCCTTTTCCTTTATCTATTTTGGTGATGCGCAAAACCACAATAAGTCTCAGGTATCGCGGGTAATGCGCGAAGCGCTGTTAACCCGGCCAAGAGCTAAACTGATGCTGCATGCCGGCGATTTGGTCAGTAGCCGTGAGGGCAACCATGACAACGAGTGGGGCGAGTGGTTTGATGCCCTGGGCTGGGCTGGCGCCATGCTGAACCAGTTTATTACGCCGGGCAATCATGAATATGTTGAGGACGGGCAGGAGCAGCATCATCTGGTGCCGCAGTTCGCGGCCCAGTTTAACGGGCTGCGCAATGGTCCGGCACCGCTGCAGGAAACGGTGTATTACACCGACTATCAGGGCGTACGCTTTATCTCGCTTAATTCAATGGCGGCGCTGCAGGACGAGGCCATGGCAAAGTTACAGGCACAGTGGTTAAAACAGGTGCTTGGCAACAACCCGGCGCGCTGGACAGTGGTCACTTACCATCATCCGATGTTCTCGGTATCCCAGGGCCGCGATAACCCGCTCCTGCGCCAGCACTGGCAGCCGGTACTGGATCAATACCCGGTTGATCTGGTATTGCAGGGCCATGACCATACCTATGGCCGCGTCAGTCAGCAAGCAAGCAATGGTCAGCTGAGCGGTGCGGTGTATATCGTTTCGGTGGCCGGCCCGAAAATGTATCTGAGTAGCGACACATCACGCCAGCGTATGCAGCGCCTGGCGGAAGATACACAGCTATTCCAGCTGATTGATATCACCGAAAACGAGCTGAAATATCAGGCGTTAACCGTGACCGGTGAGCTGTACGATGGTTTTGTGATCCAGAAACAGGGCAAGCAGCGCACCTTAAAAGAAGCTGCTGACCTGCCGGCAACCCGGCTCTGTGGTACGCCCGCAGAGTTAAGAGTGCGGGCCAGCCGCTGCTGGAACAGTACCGAATTTAATTTACCGGCGCTGCCGTTTAATCTTTAAGTGATGAGAGTGCTATGCAAAAAACGCTTTTAACGTTAAGTCTGACCTGGCTATTAACAGCCTGCCAGCCCGTGCAGCAAGCGGCTACACCAACTGGTGAGCAAGCTACCACGACGCCAGTGGCGGAAAGGTTTTTACTGACCAGTAAAACGCCCTATCAGCCGCAGCAAGACTGGCATAGTTACAGTGCTGCGCCAGCGGGCTTTACTGCGGTAGGCCTGCAACATGTGGCGCGCCATGGCTCGCGCTTTTTATCCGGTAAAGGCGACGATATCTTAATGCTTGAGCTACTGGCGCTGGCCGCCGCTGAGCAGGGCTTAACGGTACGTGGTGAGCAGTTGGCAGAGCTGGTGCAGCGGCTGCATCAGGCGCATCAGCCAGATAAGTATGGTGAAATCTCTGCTTTAGGTGTGCAGGAGCAGCAACAAATGGCCCAGCGTTTACTGGCAAGGTTGCCGGGGGTATTTGAGCAGGCCATCGCGCAGCAGCTGCGGATCGAAGTGTTACATTCGGGCCGTGAGCGTGCCGACCAAAGTGGCGATGCCTTTGTGGCAGGATTAACGGCGGAGCTGCCGGCACTTGTACCCTTGCTTGATGCTGCCAGAGCGGATGAAGCTACGCTGTATTTTTATAAAGCCGAGGGCAGTGAAGATTTTGAGCGTTACCGCGAAAGCGATCCGCGGCTAATGCGGGTGATGAAACAACTGGAAGCTGACCCAGCGCGGCAAGATGCCGCCCTGGCGATGTTGTCCAGACTGTTTAGCCCGGCATTTCTTAGTCGCCTGCAGCAGGGTGAGATTGAGCTGACCCTGCCGGACGATGATGACGCTATTCGTAATCCGCTGGATGCGGCCAATGTACTGTTTAGCCTGTACAGCATTGCCAGTAATCTAACGCTGGAAGGTCCGTTTGATTTTGCTGATATCTTGCTGGACGAGCATCTGTTGCCGCTGGCTGAGCTGGATGATGCGGATTCTTTCTATGGCCGTGGCCCGGCGTTTGCCGGCGATGATATTACCTATCGCTTAGCCGGGCGTTTAGTTGCCGATATGCTGGATAAAGCCGAGCAGCCAAACGGCTACGTGGCCAGTATCCGTTTTACTCATGCCCAGGTGTTAATGCCACTGGCGGCCTTTCTTGGCATAGCCGGCGCCAGTGAGCCGCTGCCGGAAAACGTGCTTTACAGCTACCAAAATAGCGACTGGCGCAGTGGGCGGGTAGCACCAATGGCCGCCAACGTGCAATGGGAAGTGTATCGCAATGCTGAGGGGCTAACCCTGATCCGGATGTTACATCACGAGCAGGAAACCGCCTTTGCCGCACACTGTCAGCCCGTTGCCGGTAGCCGCTATTTTTATAGCAGCAGTGAGCTGCGCCGCTGCTTACTCCCCTAAGCCAATACGGAACTATGCACAGCACTCCGGTACGGTACCGGAGTGCTGTGCATAAGTAACAGGAGTTTTCCACAGTTTGCCCGTTTTTACCGCGCATCTGTGTTTGTACTGGTCAGACCGGTACCGGAGTGCGGTGGATAAGTTCATGGAACTGCCACTGAGGTGTCACAAAAAGGTCATGGGGTAGGGATAAAATAAGCAAAGTAGTGGTTACCTCTACTTCCTTCCTGGATGTTTACCCAAGTGGTTTTGGTTGGGGGCAAATGCCCCCAACATTTTTCATTATTTTAATTAAGCGAAATCCTGGCGGGAGCTAAAGCGTTCCGGCTGGCTACTCAGTTCCTGAATGATCTGCGTAATTTCTTCATCTTCCAGTAACACTTCCTGTAAATGCGATGCAATTTGCTGCGGGTCGCAGCCAGCTTCCTTCAATTTAACGGCAAAGTTTTTATGTACTGTCAGTACGAATGGCGAGGTCATATGGCACCTGTTGGGTTAGCTTGGGAGTCATAATTTGGTCAAAAAATGCGCTAACGTCTAATGAAAAAATTCCGCGCTTTGTGCAAAAGTTAAACGAAAAAAGCATTGCATAAAATGCAGTCGATGCCTAATTTAGTGTATCTATCTGAGTGAAGTATCAGCATGAATACAGAGCAGCTCTACACCTTAGCCATGATGCAGCTTTTGCTGGTGTTACTGCTTGCGTCCAGTCGGGTAAAGCCGCCAGCCCCTGATAAGCCTAGTTTAGGTTACCTGCAATTAGCACTGAGTTTTGATGCACTAAGTTGGTTGCTGTATTTGTGGCCGACACAATTATTACTGCTTTTTGGCTCAAGTTTAGCCAGTGCGATCAACTTCTGGTTGCTGTTATTGTTTGCGTTAAGCCGCGCCGGACGACAAGTTAAGTTACTGTATATCGTACCGCCGGTACTACTGCAGGCTCTCCTGTATACGTATTTACAACAAGATGCGGAGCGACTGCAGCTGCACTTGATGACGTTGGTAACTGCAGTGGTCGCATTACCCTCCGCCTGGTTATTCAGTAGGGTTAAAACCAGGCCGACTAAATCAGATTTTATCTATTCGGCTGTAATGTTGTGCTGGTTCCTGATTTGTTTACTGCGTTCCATCTTGGTGGAGTTCTCTCCGGCCTGGGTATTTTCTGGTTATTTGGTTTCGCAACTACTGTGGCCAGGCATTACCGCGGCCTATGGTATTTTTGCTTTAACAGGCTATCTGGAAGAAACACAGCAGCGGTTAGAGGCCGACTCGCACCTTGATCCTTTAACCGGTTTGTTAAACCGCCGTGGTTTACTGCATCGGGCAACAAGTTATTTGGCCTATTTGCAGCGACAACAGCAAAGTGCCGCCATACTGATGCTGGACCTGGATCATTTTAAGCAAGTTAATGACCGCCATGGTCATGATTGCGGCGATCAGGTGTTAATTAAAACGGCTCAGCTGCTACAGCAACTATTACGACAGAGCGATCTGGTTGCCCGTTGGGGCGGAGAAGAGTTTCTTATCATCTTGCCGAATACTGACAAAGCCACGGCAGAACAAATCGCAGGCAGACTATGCACTGCATTTGCCGGGCAAGATTGGCAAAGTTTAGGTTTGGATAAGCTGACAGTGAGTATTGGAGGTGCAGCTCTACACGCTGGCGCATCCTTTGAGCAAGCGCTGTGCGAAGCTGACTTAGTGTTATATCAGGCCAAGCAGCAAGGCCGTAACCAATGGGTATTTCAACCCACCAAATAAACTTATCCACAGCACTCCGGTACCGGTCAGAGGTCAGACCGGTACCGGAGTGCTGTGGATAACTGGGTTAGCGCAGGGCGCCGGCGTGTGCGGCGCCGCGGAATACGGCGTTGATATACAGCAGGTGCATACCATCGACGTAAGCGCGGAAGTTTGGCTCCTGGGTAAAGGCAATCACCTGGCCACGGCCGTGCGACTGCACCATCACCAGCGGTTTATGGGCAATTTGCTGGCGGTTTTCTTCCCACACAAAGCCACCGGCCAGGAGATCTTTAGGGGCGGCGAAATTGACTACATTGCGGCCATCGTTAATCCGTAGCGGCTGGTAAATATGGTTGCCAACATAGAGGCTGCGTACCTGTTCGGCGATACCGGCGGTTAGCCAATGGTTTTGATCAACCACAGCATTGGCAATAAAGCCCGGCACCCAGTCCGGATCGGCCTGATACGGCTTTAACATCTGCTCGAACTCGCGGTATTCCGCCAACACCCGGCCTGGCACTCTTGCTTCGTTGGCAGGTTTTTCCTGCTCGCTGACCTGATACTCGCGCTTGCTGCTCAGTAGTGGCTTATCGCCCTCCAGCAAATAGCTGGTGGCATTGCCAAGGGTGATCAGTACACCGCCACGCTGCACAAACTGGCGTAAATTCTCGCTGCCGACACTACCCAGTGCCTGCTGATAACTGCCACTACCCGTCGCTGGTAAAATCAGCACCTGATAACGGCTCAGATCGGCACTGCGTAGCTGTGCCGGGCGGATCGCTGTGACCGGATAACCGATACCACGCTCCAGCACAAAGCGGGCACTGCCGGCACTGAGCGGATTCGTCGGCTCATCCCACAGCATTGCGACATTAATCTTTGGCACTGCCGGCACATTAAAGGAACCAAAGTTCGGTCCATCCGTTACCCAGCTGTTATCCAGCCCCTGTACCCGGGCGCCGCTTTGCTGCGCCAGTTGTTGTACCTTGGTGGTTAAGTCAGCCGGATTATCGGCACGGCTTAATACCAGGGTGCCGGCTGGGTAACGCTGACCATTCTGATGCGTAAAGGGCAGATCACTGCTGCGTAGCGTTAAACCCTGTTGCAGCGCCGCACTTAAAAAGCGCGCCGCCGCCATATCACCCCAGGGCACCACATAGCCGTAGCGTGCATCCGGGGTACTGACGCTACCGGCGATCAGGGTATCCGGGCCAACCACAGTGGTATTAACCCGCGGTGCCTGATTACAGCGCTGCATCTGAAGGTTATACATCAGCGGTAACGACCAGGCGGTAACATCGTAAATCTGATCCGGCAGGTTATTGGCGCGGCGCTGCTCCTGTTTCTCTAAAAAGGCTTTATCCATCGGCACCGTATCATCGAGCAGGGTGCGCATTAAATGGTAGCTCGGCTGATTGGTGCGAATAAGGTAGCTGCCCGCCTGATAGTCTTTGCCACAGGCACGAAACGCCTGCTGCGCCTGCTCTACTTTAATGCCATGCTGGGTTAGCACGCCCATCAGTTTCTGATGGCCGGCCAGATCGCGCTCGGCAGCAAAAATAAAGCTACGCAGGCCATCTTTTTCGCCCTGTGCCGCCGCAGTTTTGCGGTACTGATAAAAGTTTTGCAGTAAGGTACTGGCCTGCTGGCTGGCGGTTTCCAGCGTGGCTTTAAAGGCGACAAAATTACGCTGAATACCATCGGCAAACGTCAGGATCTGGCCATCCTGCATCCGGTAATGATGGCCGCGTGCCGAGGCCATCTCATAAGTCATCGATACGCTGCCGTAATACAGCGGCCAGCTGGCGCCATAGCCGGGGTAAAAGGCATCGAAAATCTCGCGGGTAAAGTAGTGATAGCCCAGCTCGTCAAACCATTTGGCATTATTCTGGCCCACCTTATTCAGCACCTGGCGCTGGCTGGCCTGAATATGCGGGTTGTAGGGCTCGGCCTCGGGGCTAAAGTAATATCCCATATCGCCGCCCATTTCATGCGAGTCAACAAATAGCAGCGGATACATTTGCTGCAGTGCTCTAACGCGGCTCGCGGTTTCCGGCTGGGTTAACGAAATCCAGTCGCGGTTCATATCAAACAGGTAGTGGTTGGTACGGCCATTCGGCCAGGGCTCGTTCTGCTCGGCCGACAACCGATCCGGCGAATGCTCCAGGCCTACTGTGGCATAGTAGCGGCTGACAAAACGGTGATGGCCATCCGGGTTTTGCAGCGGGTCGATATAGACCAGGGTGTTGCTTAATATTTGCTGGGTCAGGGCGCTTTGGTCAGCCAGCAAATGATACGCCAAGGCCATTGCCGCATCGGCCGGGCTAATTTCGTTGCCGTGCAGGCTACCGGCAATCCAGACACTGGCCGGCAGGCTGGCGATCAGCTGTTTGGCTTCTGGCTCACTCAGGCTTGAGGGCTCTGCAAGTTTACGCATCCCGGCTTCAATTTCGGCCAGCTTGCTGATATTGCTGCTACTGCCAATTACCGCATAAAACAGCGGCCGGCCCTGCCAGCTTTTGCCATAGTGCACCAGCTTAACCTGCTGCGGATAACGGCTGGCCAGTTGCTCGAAAAAGCGGGATATTGCCGCCGGCTCTGAAATGCGCTCGCCAAACTGATGGCCCAGTAATTCCGGCACCGGGCTGATATCCGGCCGGTAATCACTTTGTGGAAAATACGGCACCGGCTGGGCGGTGCTTATGTCAGCAGCTGAGGCAACACAAGGTAAGGCTGCCAAACTGGCAGTGAGCAAGCTGGTATAAAATAAGCGCATAGGTTCCCGCAGAGTTATCGTGTTTTTTGCTTACCTTAGGCGCAGCAGGGCAGCTGCACAAGAGGCCGCACTGTGGATTGCGACCAGTGGTCAATTAAAAACGGCCATGACATCAGAGCAGTGAGCGTTATCACAAGGAACTTGTTACAGCACCATTACTCCAAGTTGCCTCTAACGTCAGTAAACGGAGCAGGCCTATGTTAAAGGTAAAACCGATGGAAAGAATCTTACAAAGCAGCCGTATTCTGGTGCTACTGACGATAGTGGTTTGTGCGGCCGCCGCTTGCTTACTGTATCTGAGCAGTGCGGTGATTGTGTATAACATTATTTGGGAAACTCTAAGCCAACTGCCCGATACCGCCGATCTAGGCAAAAGGCTGGCAGTAAAATTGCTGAAAGTACTGGATACCTTACTAATCGCATTGACCTTTCAGATTATTGCCACCGGCCTGTACCGGCTTTTTCTGGGCGATGTGGAGAATCTCGACAAAGGCTTACTCAAAGCCATGGATATCAAAAACTTCCATGATCTAAAAATTACCCTGATGCAGGTCGCCAGCGTAATAATGGTGATTCTGTTTCTGGAGCAAGCGGTAGAAGTCGGCGCCACGCTGGAAACCCTGTACTTCGGCCTTGCCATCGCCGTAGTGGTGCTGGCCAGTGTGTTTGCGGCGAAGCAGATGCGGCATTCTTAATGTGAGCCGGTAAATTTGCCGGTTAAGATTGCACTGACTGGGCGTAGCTGCTAAAAAGACCTAAAGTAGCAGCGACAACAACGGCTTAGCTATCCTCAATGAGCAAAACTATCGATATCTATCATCAGCAAGCTGAGCTTTTTGCCGCCCAGTATGATGCGCTAAGTTTTGAACAGGTGCATCAGAGTTGGCAACCGTACTGGCCGAAAGAACAATTGGTGCTCGATATCGGTGCTGGCAGTGGCCGGGATGCATTCTGGCTGGCCGCGCAAGGCAATCAGGTTATCGCCGTGGAGCCGGCAGAGGATCTGCGCCGGCTCGGGCAGTTAAAAACCAGTGCCGCGCTGGCTCCCAAAGTGCAATGGCTCTCTGATAGCTTGCCGGAGCTGAAAGCGACCTATCAGCTCAATCTGCGTTTTAATACTATTTTGCTGAGTGCAGTCTGGATGCATATCAGTCCGTCAGAGCGGCAGCGCACCTTTCGAAAAATAGCCAACTTATTGGCCCCCGGCGGCCACTTTATTCTCAGCCTGCGCTATGGCGACTTTAGCGATCATCGGGTTGCCTATCCGGTTTCGGTAGATGAAATCAACGAGCTGGCCAGCAAATTTGGTTTAGTGCTTAAACATCTCTCCGCACGAACTGCCGATGCTGGCGGCCGGGTTGATGTTGCATGGCAGACGCTGGTACTGATGCTACCGGATGACGGTAGTGGCAGCCTGGGTAAAGTGCGGCATATTGTGGTTAACGACAACAAATCCTCGACTTACAAGCTGGCGCTATTACGTACCCTGGTGCGGATCGCCGAGGCGCATCCGGGCGCCGTTATTGACCGGCAAGATGGGCAGGTAGGCATTGCACTGGGTTTAGTCGCATTATATTGGATCCGCTTGTTTAAGCGTCTGGTCGACAGCGATATGCAACAGAACGCTGATCCGGCGAAAGGCTTAGGTTTCGTAAAGCCGGATGGCTGGGGCAAGCTTGCACAACTCACCGCTGATGATTTCGCGATCGGTAACTTTTATACCGGCGAGGAAGCTCAGGCGTTGCAACAACTGTTCGCGGATACGCTTAGCACCATAAAGGCGGGGCCTGTTACCTATATCTGGCAGGGCGATAAAAGTAATACGCTGTTCCGGATGGAGCGCCATAAAGTAGCAAAACGCAGCCATGTATTAATTGATCGCGATTTTCTGGCAAGTTTCGGTTGCTTTGTTTTAAGCGAGGACCTCTGGAATTGCTTCCGCCAGTACGGCTGCTGGATTGAGCCGTTACTGGTTCAGCAATGGATTGCCGAGATGCAAAAGTATCAACGTAATGCTGAACGGCAAATCTCTCTCGAAAGCTACCATAACCAGCTGCGCTGGCTGGATCAGCAGCATGATACCCGACTGGTGCGGCAGAAAGTTGCAGGACTGCGTAGCAGCGGTGCTCAGATATGCAGTGTCTGGAGTGGGGCGCCACTCTATAGTTTTGATATTGACCACTGTGTACCCTTTAGCTATTGGCCAAATAATGATCTGTGGAATTTGCTGCCGGCCAGTCAGGCCGAAAATCGCAAAAAGCGCGATCGGCTACCGAGCCAAAGCCGGATGCAGCATTGTGCCAACCATATTCAGGATTGGTGGCGGCAAGCCTGGCAAACCGATGCGGAACAACAACGTTTTTTTATCGAGGCAGGGTTATCACTGCCAAATATCAGCCCGGGTTGTCGGGATTTCGCGGAAGTGCTACATGCGATGCAACTACAAATGGTCGGTATTAAACAACGGCTGCAAGTCGCTGAATGGTAAATGTAGTCGGACAAAACACTCTTGAAAATAAATCCGCTCCACCCCCTGCCACAACCGTTGCGGATAGCATAAGCTGAATCTAACACAACACTGCTAAGGGTTCAGCGATGCGTGAGTTAATTGAAAAAGCCACCAGTTTGCCGTCGGTGCCAAAAATACTACAAGAATTAATGGCCAGTTTTCAGAGTAACAGCGTGGGTGGCGAGCGTATTGCTACCCTGCTGGCTAATGATCAGGCCATTACCGCCAAGGTACTGCGGCTGGCCAACTCGGCCAAATATGGTGGTCACCGCAAAATCGGTTCGGTGAAGGATGCGGTATTGGTGCTGGGTACCGATACGCTGCGTACCTTAGTATTATCGGTGAGCTTGTCGTCCAGTTTTAAACCGCTGCCAAATTTTGACCTCAACGCCTACTGGCGCTATTCGTTCCGGATGGCGAACCGCTGTAAATATATGGCTAAGCTGTTAAAAGTAGACCCCGAGCTAGCCTATACCTGCGGTTTGCTGCATGGCATAGGTGAATATCTGATCCATGTGGTTAAGCCAGAGCAGGCGGTACTCATTGATCAAGAAGTGGCGCTGGGTAACCGTCGCCGTGAAACTGAGGTGCGGCATCTGGGCTTTGACTTTACCCAGGCCGGTGCCGAGCTGGCGCGCTACTGGCATTTCCCTGACCAGATTGTGCAGGCGATTGCTCATCAATATGCGCCGGCCTATGGCGGCAAGCTCGACCCTTATGCATCGTTGATTATGCTGGGCCGCTATTTGCTGGAGCATGAAAAAGATGTCAAAGCCGAACGTTATGAACTATTTCCGGCCAAGCTGGCGCATGCGCTGCATTTAAAACTGGAAGACGTTTATCGCCATATCGGCCAGATGCCTGACCTGGATGCCGATATCGACGACATGCTCGGTTAAGCCTGAAGCCGGCACTGCCCCCACCGCATCGTGCTGTGCCGGCCGCTCTGTTTTTTCCCCATCACTTTGAGTGCTGCCCTGATCTGGCTCAAGCTTAGCACGACAAAAATACTGGCACTGCCATAGCAGCAGGAGTAGATTAAACTCGATATCGTTTTTGGTGAGTTTTTATGACCGCATCCAAAGCAGTAACCGAAGCCCAGCCAGCCAGTACTTCGAAAACCACTACCCTAAGCCTGAAGCGGGTAGGTATTGATACCTACCGCGAAAACGTGGCCTATTTACACCGCGACTGTGCCATTTACCGCGCCGAGGGTTTTCAGGCGCTGGCAAAGATTGAGGTGCAGGCGCGCGGTAAGCGCATTTTAGCCAGCCTTAATGTGGTAGACGATGCCAGTATTGTCGGCTGTCAGCAGCTCGGCCTGTCGGAAGAGGCCTTTGTTAACCTTGGTGCGCTGGATGGTGAAGCCGTTACGGTATCACCGGCCGAGCCGCCGCATTCTATCCCGGCGCTGCACCGTAAAATTGCCGGTGAACGGCTAAGCCGTGATGACTTTGCCAGCATAGTGCAGGATATTGCCGCTCACCGTTACTCGAAAATTGAACTTACTGCCTTTGTGGTGGCCTGTAATCAGGGCGAGTTAGACCGCGAAGAGGTATTCTTTTTAAGCGATGCCATGAGTAAAGTGGGGCGCCGGCTCGATTGGCAGGAACACCCGGTAGTCGATAAACACTGTATTGGCGGCATTCCGGGGAACCGTACCTCGATGCTGGTGGTGCCGATCGTGGCCGCGCATGGCATGCTATGCCCGAAAACCTCGTCGCGGGCCATTACGTCGCCGGCCGGTACCGCTGATACCATGGAGCTGTTGGCGCGGGTGGAGCTGCCTTTTGACCAGCTGACCGACATTGTACACCGGCACCGCGGCTGTTTAGCCTGGGGTGGCAGTAGTGATTTGTCCCCGGCGGATGATGTGTTAATTTCGGTTGAACGGCCGTTGTCTATCGACTCGCCGGGGCAGATGGTGGCGTCGATTTTGTCGAAAAAAGTCGCTGCCGGCTCCAGCCATTTATTACTGGATATTCCGATTGGCCCTTCGGCCAAGGTGCGCAGCATGCCCGAGGCACAAAAGCTGCGCAAACTGTTTGAGTTTGTTGCCAAACGGATGGGGCTGGCGATCGAGGTGGTGATCACCGATGGCCGGCAGCCGATTGGCAATGGTATCGGCCCGGCGCTGGAAGCCCGCGACGTGATTAGGGTGCTTAAGAATCATCCGCTGGCGCCGAACGATTTACGGCAGAAGTCGCTGCGCTTAGCCGGCAGAATGCTGGAGTTTGACCCGGATGTGCGTGGCGGTGACGGCTTTGCTATCGCCCGCGATATTCTGGATTCCGGTCGGGCCTGGCAAAAAATGCAGGCCATTATGGCGGCGCAGGGTATGAAAGACTTTGACCCGGATAAGCCGCCGCTGTCGCCGTTAAGTTTTGATGTCGCCGCACCGCACAGCGGTACAGTAGTAGAAATCGATAATGTGCAGCTGGCCCGCATCGCCCGCTCGGCCGGTGCGCCACGTGCCAAAGGTTCAGGGGTCGATTTGCTGGTAAAACTAGGTGAGCAGGTGGAACAGGGACAAGCGCTATACCGGGTGTATGCGGCTTACCCCACAGAGTTAGCCTTTGCCCGCCAGGCTTGTCAGCGCAGCCTGGGTTACCGGATTGGCGCCCCTGAGTTGCTGCTGCCACTGCAGTTGGAGTATTAAAGTATGTCGGTATTTGTATTATGCGCACCGGATGAGGTGCAGGCGGCGAACCGTTTAGCCGACGCCGCCGGTTTACCGTTAATCAGTTATCAGTTGCATCATTTTCCCGATGCCGAGTTAAAACTTACCCTGCCGTTTGCTGAAGCCGTACCCCGCGAGCTGGTGCTGTACCGAAGCCTGGATAAGCCTAACGATAAACTGGTGGAGCTGCTGCTGATCGCCCGCCATGCCCGGTCACAGGGCGTGCAGAAAATCTGGCTGGTGGCACCTTATCTGGCTTATATGCGGCAGGATATTGCCTTTAATCCGGGTGAAATTGTCAGCCAGAAAATTATCGGCCAGTTTTTAGCCGAGCTGTTTGATGGCGTTATTACTGTCGATCCGCATCTGCACCGTATCAGTGAATTAAGCGAAGCCATTCCACAAGGTGCGGCGATAGCACTCAGCGGTGCGCCGCGATTAGCCGAGCTGATTGCCAGCAAACATAGCCGGCCGCTGTTAATTGGCCCCGACGCCGAAGCCCTGCAATGGGTGGCGCTGGCGGCTGAACACATTCACTGTGATTATGCAGTCTGTAACAAGGTGCGGCATGGCGATACGCAGGTTGATATTGCCTTACCCGATATCAGGGTGCAGGGTCGCAATGTGGTATTAATGGACGATGTCGCCAGCTCCGGCCGTACCCTGGCGGGCGCCTGTAGCAAGTTATTAGCTGCTGGCGCTGCCTCAGTCGATGTGGCCGTTACCCATGCACTCTTTGCCGGCGATGCGCTCGAGGTGATTAAGGCCGCCGGTGTCGGCGAAGTCTGGAGTACCGATTGTATCGCCCACGCCAGTAATGCCATTAGTATGGCGCCGCTGCTGACAGCGGCGTTACTGCCGTTATTAAGTAAGTCGTAGTATACGAGCTGTTCAGTTAAGAATGCGCTCCTTATTAAGCTGCTCAATTGGCAGGGGTTTTCCAATATGAAACCCCTGTACCATATCAACATTCAGCTCAGTCAAGCAGTCTAAAATAGCTTGCTCACTAACAAACTCTGCAATAGTTTTAATGTTAAGGCTGCGTGCCATATCAATAATACTTTTGGTGACTAAGCGACTGTTTTCATTTTTTACGATTGTCTTGATTATAGAGCCATCGATCTTAATATAGTCGGGCTTTATTTCGACCAAATACGCAAAGTTTGAATAACCACTGCCGAAGTCGTCTATCGCAATTTTGGCACCGAATTTTCTAACCTGCTTGATAAAGTCAGCCACGCTGTTGAAGTCCTGAATCGCTTCTGACTCAGTGATTTCGAAAATCATGTTGGCACCACCATATTGGTGCAACTTATCAAAAATAAAATTTTTGGTTTGCTGGTCTACAATATCCTGAATCGACAAATTAACTGAGATAATGCAGTTCAGCAGGTTTGCGGTATCAACCGAAATGGTTACTACTTCTCTTGTCAGTGCGCCGTACAGGCGGGTCTTCTTGATATGTTGTAAAAATTCTCCCGGTGATAACAGGCTGCCATCTTTGGTATTAATGCGCACTAATGCTTCGTATTTGGCGGTGTTTTGGAAACTGTCTTTGACATAAGCCAGCCGCTGAAATACCGCAGTGAGGCGTTGCTCCGCCAAAGCATTACGCACTTCTTCGATACAGGAGTATGCCCTTGTACTGGTTAAATCATGTTTTGTCTTAACGACACTGGCAGTGGTGTAACTTAACTTGGCATCTGTCAGGGCGCTCTCTGCCAAAGCCAGAGCGTGCGTTTCAGAAATGCCAACGCCCATGCTAAGCGTAATATCAAAAGACTTTGCATCTACATCAACGCTATGTTCTTCGATCTGAGCTTTTAACTTTTCACACCGCCTGATAAAAACCGTGGTGTCTAAGTTTGTCATGGCAAGTAAAGCAAAGGTTGCACCATTAATCCGGTAAGGCTCAATTCTAAGGTAATAGCTATATTCCTTTAACCGGCCGGCGATAGCTTTTATGATGTCGTCACCATGCTCCATTCCCCAGACATCATTGAGTAACTTAAAGTTACGCACATCAATCATAGCCAGAGCGGTTCTTTGTTGGGTCTTTAAGTCTGCAGAGAGTTTGGTGCGATTCGGCAGGCCGGTAAGGGCATCTGTAGTATGCATCTTTATAGTTTGCCGGGCCTTCACCACGTCAGTAATATCCTGGCGGATACTCAGAAAGCTGGAAATATTTTGCTGCTCGTCCAGCAGTGGTACGACGACAGTTTTTACGTAATACCCGGAGCCATCTTTACGTTTGTTCAGCATAAGCCCCTGCCAGGGCTTTTTTTGGGTGATAGTTCGCCATAAGCTGTGATGCACTTTTGCCGGCATAGCAGGATTTTTAATAATACGGTGGTTTTTTCCTAACAATTCATGGCTTTTATAGCCGCTGATTTCCTCAAATTTTTTGTTTACATAGGTAATATTGCCATGCGGATCAGTCATGGAGACGATAGAGCTATAGTTCAATGCGTACTGTTGTTGCTCCAGAAAAATCATCGCCTCGTTTAATTCTGCCCCGGTAGTTTTAGCTAAAAATGCCAGCGTTTGTAATGAGTTGGGCGTTGCAGTGACCGGTCGTAATGTAGTGAACTGCAACTCAATAGTTTCCGCTTGCTCGGCTAAAACTAACAGAGTGCTGGAAAGGTTATGCAGACTGAAATGCTGCTGTTCTGTGGCAAATTCGCCATACAAAAAGCAACCGTTGGCTTGATTTAAGCTACCAAGCTTCGAAACTTCCTGCTCAATTTGCTGTTGCATAAAAGTTTTCCGGGCAGCACATGAATAGATCAGTGACACTATGCCGTTTTGTTGCTTGAACTGTTGTATTTCTGTGCTCAATCCATGCAGATCAGCAAAGGAGAAATAAACCTGATCGTTAACTTGCAGGTTGCCGGCTAAAATTACACCTTGTTTGTCTGACGTCATGCCAACAGGTGCCCGCAAAAACTGTTGCTGGCCTCTTTTAATCAGGAGTGGGAATTCCATTACTGTATTCGGGAAGCCACTTGTAACATGCTCACCTAAATATTTTCGATAGATCTCCAAAACAGGGGTGTTATCGAGGCTGTAAAGAACATTATTTTTTACCGAAGTGACAGTAAACTTTTGGCCAATCGGGTGCCAGCCGCGGTAACTTATCAAGCTTGCTTGCAGTTTCTCGCCAGATAGTGCAATCCCTACTAAACCGTGCTGATAGAGCTTATCTTCTAACAGCGTAAAAGTACTGTGAAAAACATTATTATCTGCAGCGTACCCTCCGGTAATTAAACAGTCTAGGTATTGTTGGTTAAGCGAGCTTAAAAGCGGCTCTGCGCTATCCTGTAATGCATTAGCAAAACAAATCATTACTTTAGGATGTAATCTTGGCGGCAGAGTGTGGATAGTATCTATACCGGCCGTCAGAGCAGAGTAAAATGGTATAACCTCAATTTCAGTCTCAAAAAGAATGATGTCAATCACAATGGCGTCAGATACGCAGGTACCACGATAAATTTCTCCAGCCGTGGAAGTACCGATCAGCACAAAGTGAGGAAGGCTGGCTTTAAGTATCCGCTGTACGTGCAAGGTTTCGTCCGGGCTACGCCCGGAAAATAGCTGAACAATGCCGCGACCTGAACTCAGCCTGCGCTCGGACAAGTAAGCCTGCAGCTCCTGTTCCGAGCGATAAATCAGGTTTAGGGTGCGCATGGCTAGGTCCCTTGTTGTGTTGCCCAAAACTGATTGGTTAGCTGATCCAATCTTCTGGTGATATTGACAGTCCTCTCCGCAACTTTGCCGCTTAATTTAACGGCATCCAGATTTTCTTGCGCATTGCTTTTGATATTAAGCACGCTTTCACTGACTGAGTTCGCAACCGATGTTTGTTCATTCACTGCCCGTGCAATTTGATCGCTCATACCGGAAATCGTGCTAATCGCATTCAGGATGTTTTCCAGCGCCTGCGCCGTGGCATGACTTTTGGCAACACTTTGTTCCGCTGCCGCTTCACCGGATCGCATGGCACTGACAGCTTGCCGAACACCGCTCTGTAACTGCTCAATGACGTTGCGGATTTCCTTAGTTGATGCTTGAGTACGATTAGCTAGAGAGCGCACTTCATCGGCAACAACCGCGAAACCCCGGCCGAGTTCTCCTGCCCGTGCCGCTTCAATAGCCGCATTTAATGCCAGTAAATTGGTCTGGTCGGCAATGGCGAGAATTACGTCGAGGATTTTTTCAATTTCATTACTACTAACGGCAACGTTATTGATGACCTGCGACGCAGAGTGAATGAGACGTTTCAATTCATTAATGGTACTGGCATTTTCATCAACGACCTGTTTGCCGGAGTTGGCAATTGCCAGTCCGTCAGCTGAGGCGGTAGAGGTTTCTGCTGCGTTGATGGATACGCTTTGGATACTTACGGCCATTTGTTCCATCGCTGTTGCAACCTGCTCTGTTTGTTCAAACTGACGTAAGGTGCCATTTTCGGATTGTGTTACGGCGGCACTCAAACTCTGGGCATTTTCACTTAGGGTTGACGACATATCATTGATGCGGCCAATTAATGCTGCGTTCTCAGATTCAAGTTTTTTAACCGCCAGTAACAAGGTCCCGGCCTCATCATTTCGACCGCTGTAGACATAGCGCGCGACCTTGTCTTCAGAAATGGTTTTGAGTTTTTGTAAGGCAAGCAGCAGCGGCTGGCTGAAGGCAAATATAGCGGCACAGACAACCAGGGTGCTAAATATTGTGGCTAACAGTACGAATAAGGCGGAGTAGTTTAAGACATAAACCAGTACCGGCAACAGTAAGCTGGCAATGAGAGCAAAGGTAATCTTGGTGGGTAGCGATAATGAATCTTCCAGCTTACGTAGAGATTTTCCAGCCTGGATTGCGGCGTAAACTTCTTCTGCACGAGCAATAAATTCGGGTTTCGCTTTACGCCTTACTGATTGATATTCCTCGGTTCTACCATTCTTTTTAATTGGCGTAGCATAAGCATCAACCCAGTAATGGTCACCGTTTTTGCATCGGTTTTTTACAATACCCATCCAGGATTTTTCGGCGCGTAAATCAGCCCAAAACATTTTAAATACTGCGGGCGGCATATCCGGGTGGCGAACAATATGATGGTTCTGACCAATTAACTCTTCTTTGGTGAAGCCGCTGATGTCAATAAAGTCTTTGTTAATGTAGGTGATTTTACCCTCAAGATTTGTCGTAGATAATATATTGGCTTTAGGTGAAAAACTTAGTTCTAGACCCGTTACCGGTAAATTCTTTTTCATTCCAGCTCCGATTTTTATAATTGTTATACAAAAAGTAGGGTTACTTTATTAAACGAGGGACCAGAGAATTAGATCAGTAATATCCATGTTGTTTTCATGGTTAAATATATATTAATTTAGTTTTTGATCAAGTAGTGATTGTCTATACAAGTTTTTATGCGTTGAGAGGTGGTTTTTTAGAGATAAACGGATTTGAATTGATATTTCGAGATTAAAGATTTTTAGGATCTACCCCCGAAGCTCGCTTCGAGGGTGGATCCTTTCATTAAACTTTAAATTGTCCAACCAAAGTCTGTAGCCTTACCGCCAGCTTAGCCAGCTCATCGCCGGCACTGGCGGTTTGTTTTGCGCCTTCTGCAGTCGCATCAGCAGATTGGCTGATATTGACAATATTGCGATTAATTTCTTCCGCTACTGAGCTTTGTTCTTCAGCGGCAGTGGCGATCTGAATATTCATATCATTGATATTAGTCACCGCGTTACTGATGGTTAGCAAGGCGTTTTCCGCTTGTGCGGCTTGAGTTAACCCTTGTTGTGCCTGCTTTTGCCCTTGCTGCATCGCTTTGACCGCATCGTGGGCACCTGTCTGCAGGCGCTCTATCATACTTTGAATTTCTAGTGTCGATGCCTGGGTGCGGGATGCCAGGGTGCGCACTTCATCGGCAACGACCGCAAAGCCGCGACCCTGTTCACCCGCTCTGGCGGCTTCAATTGCCGCGTTTAGCGCCAGTAAGTTTGTTTGCTCGGCGATGCCGCGGATCACATCCAATACCGAACCAATCTTGGTACTCTCCTCAGATAGACGGCTGATAACCAGTGCGCCGTTTTCCACTTCCTGTGCCAATGTCTGAATCGTATGCAGTGTATGTTGCATTACTTTGCGCCCATCCTGGGTTTGTTTATCCGCGCTTTGTGCTGAGCTCGCCGCCAAGGCTGCATGGTTGGCCACTTCCTGCACTGTGGCTGTCATTTGATTCATGGCCGTGGCTACCTGTGCCGTTTCCGATTGCTGACGTATTACTTCTTTACTGGTTTGGTCGGTGATCGAGGACATTTCTTCAGACGCGGTACTAATTTGTTCTACAGAGCTGCGAATTTGCTGCACCATAGTCTGAACTTTGGCAGCAAATTGATTGAATGCTCCGGCCAGAGCGGCAATTTCATTGTTGCCAGCCTGCGGCAGTCTACAGGTCAAATCACCCTCACCCTGAGCGATATCATGCATAGCATTAAAGGCGCTATTGATCGGCACCGTAATGGTTTGACTAATAAAATATGCTAGAACCAGACCGATAATAATGGCTAATGCCGATACGCCCAGCGTCACCATCCGCGCCTGATTAAGCGCTGTCACATAGGTGCTGCGATCCATACTGACTTCGAGGACACCTATTACTTTCCCACTATAATCTTTTACCGGATTTACTAGTACCGCAAATTGGCCATTAGCTGTGGTTACCCGCTCAATCTGGCTGCTTTGCAGGGCTTGTTGCAGGGTAGTGTTCGTGACGAGTGCGTCCCCATCGCGCGAACCACCGAAGCGCTTAAATGCATTACTGTCAATCAGGTACAGGGCCAGGTCTACACCATATTTAGTCTTAAATTGTTCGAAAAATGGCTGTCCGAACGACATACCAAATTCAACGGAGCCTAAATGACGTCCCGACAGCATTATCGGACTTATCCCTCTGATCCCCAGCCCCTCAGCGCCAAATTCTAAGCCCTGAACTGCACGTTGGCTGCGATTAGTTTCTACCACCGTTTGCCGGAAGCCTGATAAATCATCTCCGAAGCGATCCGGTCGATGTACTCTTAGCCATGACGTAGCAGGTGGGGTATGGATTTGAAACTGCACAGCGCCAAATTTCTCACGCATTACTGCAAAGGCAGGTTGTAATTGCGTCGTCAGGTAGTCGCGTTCGCTATCGGCAAAAGCCTGTTGTAACGAGCTGATGTTAGCATAAAAAGTACTTAGGGCGACTGCTAACCTGCCTTCAGATGCGATCTCTGCTTCGGCACTAATGGCAAGTTGTCGTAGCTCACTCTCTTCGGCAGTGTGAATGGTCGAGTTAATTTGATAAGACACTACAGGTACTATCATACCCGCCATCAATAGTAGGACTATGGTAAAGCCAAGGCCTATTCGTTTGCCGATCGAAAAGTTGTTTAGCAGAGTGTTGAGCATAGTTTTATCCATTTAGCTGTTATGCGGCGGCGTGTCATGTTGGATGAGAAAATTGTTTTGTATTCAATTTCGTGTCACGCTAGTTTTACTTTAGTCGTTATTAAAGTAAATGTTGGTAATATCGGCAATAAAAAACGGAAAATAGTCGTTGCTGCCAAACTGGTTACCTGCTTCGACATGGGTGGGTAACCGAAAGCCGGCAAAGTCTTTAAACTGGCTGAGATAGCCGCCAAAGGGCTGTTCGCGGTAAATTTTTTCGGGGTTGGCATTGCTCCAGCGTTGAAAGGTCACTGCGCTGGGCTCACCATTTTCCTTTAGTGTTAACACGGCACTTTGACACAGCTGCTGATACTGTACTGTCACTTCAATTTCCGTGCTGCTGAGTTGGCGCCAGACAATGCCTGGCGCCGGTAGTAGCGCAGCCGGTGACCAGAACAACGCTTCCGCAATATAGCGGCCGAAGGCTGCGCGCTGATGGTCCGCATTTGCGCCAAAGCGGGCCACAGGGACGATGCCGAACAGCCAAAAACGAGTCCAGCTTTCACTGTCTGAACCTGAAAGTCTTAGCCAGCCTTTCTGGGCCTGCATTTGCCAGATAAAACCGGTTGGCGCCGCCAAAACTTGCCTGGCAGACATGCGCAGATAATTGGGGGCTTGTTTATTCCCCAGCGAGAACCAGCCTTGCATTCGGATATCTGCTACGCGGTAAAGGGGCGTCCCGGCTGCGATACTAAAATTGAAGTAACGTTGAACGCCTTCCGGTTGCTCTGTCAGCATGCTGGTGGCAAATTGCGGCGGTTGCCGGGGTTGCTGTTGCCGCAAATAGTTAATATGGTGCTGCTCCCGGCTGGTGTCGGAAAAGCGTAGCAGGAGCAACGCAAACATCGGCAATAAGATAACAAACCACAACATTTTGCTAGTCTCCGCTACTCGTTGTGAAATGGGGGCGGCGGCGAATTCTCGCCGTTGCTTTAGTGGCAGGATAACCGAGCCGGATCAGCATTTGCGGTGCTTGGTTACCGAATAGCTGGCTCACCCTTTGGCGTAAATTTGGCTCCTGTAATGGCTGATTCAGGTACGATGCCTGTAAACCATGAACTGCAGCTTGCAGCAACAGCTGTTGCAAGGCTTCACCGGCACCGAGCCAGTCTCGTGCTTTATCATTTTGTGTACAGAGCAGGCAGACCACAGCACTGTTTAAACACAGTTGCCGGTTACTGTTTGCGACCATCTTACCCAGGTTAGCCCGGCGTATTAGCCAGCTGGCAAAAGGTTGAATGACGCCGGGCAGCGTTAAACCTTCACCTGTACTGGCAGGTTTTAGCCAGCTTGCTAACTCAGCGCGCCAGGTTGTTCTTGCCCATTGCTGTTGATCGCCCTGGGCAACCCAGATCGCCAGTTGCGAAATCTGCTCCGGTGCCAGTTGGATTAACTGGGCGTGCTGCGCGGCGACCAGGCGACTTAGTTCTGGCAGTACGGTATCAGCTAAGTTGTTGGGTAAAAATTTTGCCCGGTGAGTGAAGCGTTTGGCCAGGTAAGGGCTAAAGGTTGCAAGGGGGAGGGCGGCAGTGCTTTTGAGCAGGGTGATAGCGGCCAGCAACGCCGGTTGGTCAGGATCCGGTAGGTACATTACCTCGGTTGACATGCCTTCAGCTGCTGCCGCAACCTTAATATTAAATAATGCGCAACCGCAGCTAATCAGTAATTCACGGTTGTCTGGATCGTTGTCCGCTAAGGCTTTGCTGAAGTCGGCAAATAGCAGTAGCTGTTCGTTGTGCCAGCCAAAGCGCCAGGGCTGGGTATTGTGGCTCGATGGTGCCAAACAAGCCGTCTATGGACTCCCCCTCTATTGCAAGCACAAAGTGATCAAATTTGGCGGTGAATGACTGCAAACGTCTATTCGGCTCGTGAGATTCATGGTTTTGCCATGCTCCAGCCCTGATAACTTTCGCGCACAGGTGCCTCATCGCGTCAACGGTAATGAATACCGGGCTTGTTATCAGGCCCTTCCTGTGCACGGTCGTTGCCGCTTTATTTATCCACTTTGTAGTGCAATTCTTTGGTTGAGAGTTATTGTTAACTCGCTGTTTTTACTAATATGTTTCTTCTACATCATATTGCTAAACCTAAAGCATCTTGCTGCTGCTTTGCCATGATTGCCCAGAGCATTCTGGCTTGTTTTGCGGCGATAGCCACCGCAACAACATTATTTGGCCGTCGCTCTTGTAGCTTATAAATCCAGTCAAACATGGGTGTTGTTTGCGTGGACTTTTGTGCTCGGCTGGCGGCTAACATTACCGTTCGGGCACCTTGAACCAGGAGTGTTCGCAAATAGCGGTCACCGCGTTTAGTAATCGCCCCCAGCTGGGTTTTACCACCGGATGAATTCTGTTTAGGTACTAAACCGAGCCAGGCTGCAAACTGTCTGCCGTTTTTAAATACCGAGACATCACCTGCAGTAGCCACAGCAGCACTGGCGGTAATGCTACCGACACCACAGAGCTCAAGTAAGGCTTTTGCAATGGTATCTTGCTTGCTCCAGTCTTCAATCCGTTTGTTGAGCGCAGTAATCCTCGTCTCTAAATCGGTTAATCTATCTGCGAGGTCGGCGATGCTCTGGCGAAATAGCAGCGGTAAGATTTCCGATTCAGCCACCAAAGGCAACGTTTTAGCCAGTGCTGCGCGGCCCTGATTAATCACAATACCAAACTCGTGCAGGTAGCTTCGGATTTGGTTCATCAGTGAAGTACGTTCCCGTACCCACTGGTCGCGCATACGGTGCATGACGAGCACAGCTTGTTGTGATTCTGATTTAACGGCAACAAAGCGCATATTCGGTCTGGCTAACGCTTCACAAATGGCTTCTGCATCATTGGCATCGTTTTTACCGCCACGCCGATAGGGTGCAACATATTGCGGTGTCATCAGCTTTACCGTATGGCCAAGCTTAGTGAGCTCACGCGCCCAGTAATGCGAGCCACTGCAGGCTTCAATGCCGATAAGCATCGGTGGTTTATTGGCAAAATATCGCAGCATTTCGTTTCTGGCTAACTTTTTAACCATGATGGTTTCACCAGATTTAGCATTAACGCCATGAATTTGAAACACGATCTTTGCAATATCGACCCCACAACGTATAGACTGTTCCATGCGACTTCCCCTCACTTGTGACTGTTTGTTTTGACACTCTCAGTGTGGCACATCGATGCCGGATAGTGAGGGGGAGTCCATGTTATTGCGTTTAGCAGACGCTCTAGTAAGGCCGGGTTGAGGTTGCTCATTGCATCAATTTCGTCAATTTATCTGCTGGCCAGTGTAGCGACTTTGGCCGCGGCGGGGTTAAAAATTGCGCACTTCTTTGATACAGATCCGTTTTCGCAGCCTTGAACTACCTGTGACCAATTGGAGCAGGTAGCCAAAGATTAAATACTGCTCACCCAGTCTGGCAAATAGTCAATTGCCCAGGTTTCCATGACTTTGTCAAAGCCAGTAAAGATCATCAGGGCTATCAGCAATAAAGCATAACCTAATAACTTGCGGCCAAAACTACCAGAGCTGCGCAGCTTGCTAAGCTTTACGCCAGCAGCGTAGCCAATAGCAACCAGAGGTAAGGCAGTGCCTAAGCCGAATGCCAGCATTACACTGAACGACATAAACATATTCTGGCCAGTTGATGCCAGGGCAATGGCGGCACCAAGAGTTGGGCCAACACAAGGTAACCAAACCAGACCAAGTGAGCCGCCGACCATAAACTGAAATGCGGGATGCTCGCTACTTTCATTAATCTGACCACCGGCCGGTAAACGGCTGGTTAGGCGGGATAGCAGGTTTGAAAACTGCATCGATAACCACTCAACGGTTAGCACCAAACCCATTGCCAGCATAAACCAAGCAGCGAAGGTGCGCATAATATCGGGCGATAATCCTGCACTTAGCAGCAGGTATGTCAGCAGTGACCCGCCAATGGCGAAGGTTAGTGCTAAGCCTGCTGCTAAAAACCAGACACCGGTGCGCGATGCTCGCATCGCTGAGGCGGTTACTGCCGGAATCATCGGCAGTACACAGGGTGAAAGCAGGCTTAATAAGCCTGCTAACAGTGCCAGAGGAATGGCGGTAAACTCCATTATTAGTTCACACCCTTATCATGATCGCTTAAGGCAGCAAATAGCGGTTTTTGACGAGTTTCTGCAACGTTAAACCATACTTGTTGTTCGCCACGGTATAAAACTAAGGTGGATTGGCGCGGCGCTTTAAAATAGGTTACCCAATCTTTCTGGTTATCAAAATCGACCTCTAACACCAGAATTTCGCTGTTGGGATTAGCGGCAAAATAGTCGTTTAATACCTTGTGTTGCTTGCGGCACGTTGGACACCAGGGGGCGAAAACGTCAATTAATACCAGCTTATTGTCTGCTTGCGCTTGGCGGAATACCTCTTCAGTAAAGGGTTGTTTATGCTTAGCCAGATGTTCGGCTGCAGCAGTAGCCGGATTAAAAAAGAATACGGCAGCTAAAATAGCCAGTACAGCAACGCCAGCAGTGGTAAGGATTTTAATGTTCATAGGAACCTCTCTGTGGTTAATAGGACAGGTTCAGTGTAGAAGGTTGAGTTGGGACCAACATCAGCCAGAACAACGGTGTAATCAACCAAAACACCGGTGGTGTAATAAGAAAGTTAGTTTTGTAGTGACCGGAAGTCACCCGGCGAAATGCCGTGTTGTTGTTTAAAGAAGCGGATAAAGGCAGTAGCTGATTGATAACCAACTTGTTCGGCGATGCGATCTAGGCTTTGTTCGGTGTGGATCAGTAGGTAGCGGCAACGTTGTAAGCGCAGGGTATCGAGTAACGCTTTGGCGGTAGTTTGCATCACTTTATGGCAACGCTCGGCAAAGGCACTTTTCGATAAAAATGCCAGTGCTGCCATACTTTCCACCGTCCACTCCGCTTCGGGTTTGGCCATAATGGCTAGCACTACCCGGCGTAAAGCCGGATCTTTCAGAGCGGCCAGCATGCCATGATTAATACTGTCGTCGGTCAGAAGTTGGCGTAGTAAGTGCAGCACTACTACGTCACTTAGTCGGCTGATTGCTGCCTGATAGCCGGGCTGGCGAGCTTTTGCTTCAGACTGAATGAGATGGATTAGTGGCCCTAACTGGCCTTTTTGTGCATGGGCTGGTAGATGGATATAATCAGGCATTACCTGAAATAAATTCGCGGTAAGTGGCGATTCAATGCTGATATCGTAACAAACCAAGCCTCGCTCGAGATGTTCAGGTACACAGTAGGGCGCTAGCTCAACTTTTTGGGTATGTTCGGTAACAGGTTGATCACTCAGCCAGTGCCGAATGCTATGACTAAAAAAAATGGCATCACCGGCATGCAACTGAATTTGTTCCTGCAATTTACCAGGAATGGCCATCCACAATTTGCCAGCCGTTACGACATGCAAAGCAGCTTTGTCAGACTTACTACTTAGCATATTCCAGTTATCGCAAAAGCCAGATTCAAAATGTAATTCTGACCCAAACGCCAATTGCCCCAGCAGCTGCTCCAGCGCTTCCGGTGTTTCAGTTGATAAGGGCGTTGTTTTGGTCATTGTAGAGGTAGGTCCGGCTTTCTAAACTGTATCAAGTATTTAGTCTACGGCTTATGCAGCGCTTTGCAAAGTCAAAATCGTTACGGGAATACGCAATGACACAAATTCTTCTTGCCAGGCCACATCCTTTTATCGTGTCAGAAATGCTGCCTTTTTTGCAGCAAAATAATATTGCAGCTGAAAAATTGGAGAGGTTGGCTGAGCTTGAGCACAAAATTGTACGCAGTAAAGCAGCTGTGATTTCGCTAGCGCTGTCATCACCCTTACCAGAGTCTGCTGAACAGGTTTTAGCGGCGATTAAACAACTTAATCCTCGCTTACCGCTGGTGTTCGCCAGTATGTTGCCTTTGGAGCGTGTGCAGCGCCAATTGCTACAGCTACTGCAGCCTTATGATGCCGCTCCTGCTATTTTAGCTGTCGGATCTGTGGTAGGTATGGCAACTCCCGGGCGGAGCAACACCGCTTTGTATTTCAGTAAAGATGATTTAGCCGATCCACAAATCCGCAGCGCTTTTGCTAAGTTGTTGCAAGCGCATATCCACTAGGAGGCTTTGTCCTCTAAGGAGTTTTGCCGTGCTTAACTGGTTTAGACGTCAAAAATATAGCGATCCGGCTGTGGTAGATACCAATCAACTTAGCAAAGACTTGCTTGCCAGCTTAATGGTGATGGCATGGTTTGTTGAGGCCAAAGATCCTTACACAGGAGGACACTTATGGCGGGTATCCCGTTACGCAAATTTGTTGGCACGGGCAGGCTTACTGCCGGAGGCAGACGTTGCAAGGATTACATTAGGTGGCTTTTTGCATGACTTGGGTAAGGTGGCTGTGCCCGATGCAGTATTGGGAAAATCTGGCAAGTTGTCTGATGATGAATTCGCCATCATAAGAACGCATCCTGAAGCCGGTGGGCGTTTGTTAGCCGGGCACCCGCTCGGTCATTTGGTACGGCCAGCGGTCGAACTTCATCATGAACGACCAGATGGTAAAGGTTACCCGTACGGTTTAACTGCTGCGATGATCCCTACCGATGCAGCTATTGTCAGCATATGTGATGCCTTTGACGCCATGACCAGCCTGCGTCCTTACCGGCAGCCGTTACCTCTGGAAAAGGTACTGGCTATTTTACGACAAGAGACCGGCACACAATTCAACTCTTTCTGGTGTGCCCGTTTTATCGATCTGGCGGAGCAAGGAGCCTTTACTGACATTCTAGGGCATACCGATGATGGTATTCCACTTCATACTTGTCCCCACTGTGGTCCTACAGTAGTCCGACAACGGCATCATCATGCTGGTGATGTACTGGCATGTAATTTGTGTCACAGCGAAATGAGATTAGTTGAGCAGCAAGGACAGCTAGCTGTGGTCGCCACAGGTAAAAAAGCGCCTGCGGATTTACAACAACCTCAGGCTGATAAGGTTTTGATAAAGAATATTATTGAAGCCTCCCTGGCGCAGATCCCAATAACTCAGCTTGTAAGATTATCTGATGCGTCGGCTGTTTAGCGTTATAACCAGCCGGCATATTGTACTTGCCGCCATCAAAGTGTCTTTAATAGTGGGTACGTTATTGAATCTGATTAACCAATTTGATGCCTTGTTGGGTGAACAGGAGTGGCGTTTGGGCATGGCAGTGCTCAACTACCTGGTACCCTATCTGGTCTCCTCATACAGCGGCGCGGTACAAATAATCAAAAAGGAATAGCCTGTGCTACAGCAGATTATTGAACAAAACTTCAGTCAACTTGGTTATATCGACGGTATTCTTCGACAGGTTAGTGCTGCTGATTACCAAAAAGTTCTGGCGCTACCCGGCGAGCCAAGTGTTGGCAAGCACGTACGGCATGTGTTGGGACATTATCAACAGCTGCAACAAGGGCTGCAAACCGGGATGCTGGATTATCGCCAGCGTGAACGGCAACAGCTGATTGAAACAAACCCACTCGCCGCTTTAGGGTTGTTACAACAACAACTTGACTGGCTAGCAACATTAGCAGGCTGTGAAGCAATACCAATATTTCATTACCAGTGTGCTGAGGGAAAAGGTCATAGCTGTTTGCTACGGGAGCTGGATTTTGTTGCCAGCCATACTGTGCATCATCTGGCAATATTACAGATTGTGCTGTTGCAACTCGGCTACCAGCTGCCTGCCGAGGCAGGGGTGCATAGTTCAACCCTGGAGTATCGGCGATGTGCACCTTAAGCTGGCAATACCGGGAAGACGGTTTACATTTGCTGTTTAATCGTGACGAGCAAATACAGCGTCCGGCGGCCCTGTTACCAGAGCGCTATCAGGAAAACGGTGTCACAGCATTAATGCCGCTTGATCCTGTGGCCGGTGGCAGTTGGCTGGCAGTTAATGAACTCGGACAAGTTTGGTGTCTGTTAAATGACTATACCAAAGGAAGTCGAGTGGCTACAGCAGGTTTATCCAGTAGGGGCATGTTGATTAAAGCACTGGCGCATATGTCGGCACGTCAGCAGCAAGATACCCTGCTACAGGTGGATAAACTGCAAGCCTATGCCCCCTTTAAACTGGTGTTATTTCAACAGCTGCAAGAGCCGATCGTCTGGCATTGGAATGGCCGTAGTCTAACGCAGCATCTGGCAGTCCGCTCGCCCATCTCGAGCTCTAGCAAATTACCTGGGGTGATCCCAGCGTTACGGCGTTGGTATTGGCGGGCTAAGGTGAAAGACATAACCACAGCTGCCGAGCTGCTGACTTTGCAGCGCAGTAGCAAACCAATTAATGCTTTTTGTGGTTTGGCGATGCAGCGCAGCACCAGCCAGACCGTCAGTACCTGCTATCTGCACTGTGATGCCAACGGTGTCAATTTCCGTTATTGGCATGGACATCCCAATACCCAACAGCTGCAGCCAGACACCAGTTTGCAGCTGACTTGGACGACTGCTTTGCATTTGCAGCACAGTGGTTACCGGCCAATTGATTTACCGCAACTCGCTAAAAGCGCGGTGCCAGCTTTTGCGGCACGTCTTCGTCCCTGGCAGTGGTATGGATTACAGCATTGCCTTGCGCAGCGACAACTTAACCAGGCTTTACAACAATTAAGTGCACAACCCGACCAACGATTCTGTGACAGCGCACTGCAGTATTTGCGGGTGGAGCCGCAGTTAGTGGCTTGTCGCTGGCCCAGTGCAGAAAGCCGGCCGGTATTTGTCGCCAACCATCCGACCGGTGGTTTAGACGGGCTAATGCTGATCGCCTTACTGCAAAAACGTTATCCGAATTTACAGGTGGTGGCAAACGACTTGCTGCAAGCGATAGTGCCATTACAAGCTAATATTTTGCCGGTGTCGGTATTTGGCAAGCCTGCCGCCGCTGTACCACAGCTGACAGCCGCTTTTGCTTCTGGTCAGCCGTTACTGATTTTTCCTGCCGGGCGCACAGCCCGGTTTAATGCGCAGCATCAGCTCGATGATGGGGTCTGGGCTAAACTGGCGATTACGCTATGCCGACGGGAGCAACGTAGTCTGACGTTAATCCATATCGATAGCCGCAATTCCCGGCTGTTTTATGCGCTGGCGGCGCTTCGCCTGTGGTTTGGCATTAAGACAAATTTGGAGATGCTACTGCTAAGCCGGGAGATGTTAAAGCCGGCCGTGAAGCACCCCAAGATCTTTGTTGATGTGCCGATGCATCCGGTCGAACTTGATGCGCTGGCCGATACCGACTGGCAGCGGGCACAGCGACTGAAGCGCCGCGGTATGCAATTACCGATTTTATACAAGGAGCAACAGGATGCAGCAGGCTATACCTCTTGCGGCCGCAGTCGCGGCTGAGTCGATGCAAGCTGAGTTAGGCGGGTTAACACCGTTGGCGACTTTCCGTGGGCTACTTATTTTTAGTGCCGATGCGTCGGATATCCCCAGTACAATGCAGGAGATCGGCCGGATCCGCGAAGCGGTATTTCGCCAGGCTGGCGCGGGGCGCAACCTGCCACGGGATCTTGATGATCTGGATTACACCGCTCCTGCTTACCAGCAGTTACTGGTTTGGGATCCTGAGCGACTGCAACTGGTCGCCATGTATCGCTATCAATTGGGGTGGTTGGCGGCCGATGCGGGGCTACACATTTTACGGACCAGTCAATTATTTAGGTATAGCGAGGCTTTTCGTGCTCAGGTCTTGCCTTACGCTATTGAATTAGGCCGCTCGGTGGTGAATCCGGCTGCCGCGGCACATACGCTTGGCTTTTTTGCGCTTTGGTTGGGCTTGGGAGCGTTATTGCGTCGGCATCCGCGATTACAGTATTTTTTTGGTAATGTGACGCTGTACCCGCAACTGGGAGAGGCAGCGATGCAACATATAGTGCAGTTTTGCCAGCAGCTATATCCACCGCCAGAGCCCATGCTACAGGCGCTGCCAGAGCTGCTATATCGCAGCAAGCCGATGATGGTTGACGCCGAATTATTGCATTCCGCCCCCTCAGAGCGGATTAAAGCACTTCAATACGGTTTACAGGCATTGCACTGTCGAGTTCCACCAGTGCTGCAGTCGTATTTAAGTGTTGGCAACGGCATTTGGTTTGATGATGCCGCACTGGATCTCGATTTTGGAGCCGCATACGAGCAAAGCATTATCGTCCCCCTACACGCGTTAAGTCATGCCTTTCGGCAACGTTTTCTTGATTGTCAGCTATAACAGGAGAAATACCATGCAGCACTTTCCAATACTTGACCGCGATAGCGCCCCGGAACAAAGCCAGATCTTACTGGATGCTACCGCCAAAACGATGGGCCGAGTACCAAACTTATTCGCCGTTATGGCGGCTGCGCCTGGCTTACTGGCCGGCTACCAGCAGTTGCATCAGTTGGTGATGGAGAACAGCTTTAATGCCACGGAAAAAACCGTGGTTTGGCAAACCATTAACTTAGAACATGGCTGTCATTATTGTGTGCCGGCACACGCTGCCATTGCGGCCATGCTTAAGGTAGAGCCCGCTATAGATCAAGCTTTGCGGCAGCGGCAACCGTTACCAGAGCCGTTAGCTAGTTTGCAGCACTTTACGCAGTTAATGGTGCAACAGCGCGGCCAGGTCAGCGAGCAGGATGTGGCGCAGTTCCTGAGCGCCGGCTATCAGCCGCGGCAGGTGCTGGAAATTGTGCAAATGATTGCGCAAAAGGTGATGAGCAATTACACCAATCACTTGGCGCAAACGCCGCTGGATGAAGCTTTTAGAGCCTTTGCGTAATTGACAACGCAGGTTACAACATTGAAACTGAAGACTATCTCATCTAAGGTTAAAATGACGCATGTTAAGTTACTTCCAGCAACAACGTCTGACTTTACAAAGTGGCACTGCCTTGCCGGCGACGCAGTCTTTACTGCAGTTAGCCGGGCAGGCGGAGCTTGAGGCGACGCTCAATCCCAAGCCTGATGCCGCTGCCGTGCTGGCAGCGATAGCGCAGGCCTATCAGGACGGCTATGAGCAGCAGGCGTCAACCGAGTTTGAACTACAAGGTATTGCTTTTGCCGGCAGTGGCGACCCTTTGTTGGCCCTGGAGCTGCTGTCACAAGTATTACCGGCTTTTAAAGCACAGCGCCATGGTGTGCCGGTTACACTGGTGACTTATGGCCTGGTGCCGGCTGCAGAGGCAGAACAGCTATGCCAGCAGTTAGTGGCGCTGGAAGTCGAGCGGCTGGAAATCTATTTTCCGGCTGCGAATCCTCCGGCCTATCAGCAGGCGGTACAGCCACAGCAATACGGCTTTGCCGACGTTTGTCAGTTTATTCATACTGCCGCCGAAGCGGGATTACAGGTAAGCTGCTTTGCCTATGCCCCGGTAAAACAGGCCAGTGAAATCCGCGCGCTGGCCAAAGAGTTGGGGGCGCGGGACTGGCAGCTACGGGACCCTGGCTAAGCACTAAATTATTACCGCCGCAGCGGCGGTAATGGCGCGCCAGCCCAATAAATTCAAAGCTATCCATTTTTATGATTAAACCAATCGGTATTAATCATTTTGTCATTTTTCTGTCATCCACTACCTTTTTAACACCGCATTACACTCCCGCTGCAAGCGCCGAGTGTGGTTAAAGCCTTAATTTTATACAAATAATTGCCGCAGCTTAGCTGCAGCCTGTTTGTGTTGCGCCATTTTGGCGCTTACTAATCCAGAGGTAGAAAAAATGACCAATAAAAAACGCCCAATTTTGTCCGCTTTAACGCTGGCAGTAACCCTTGCCATTGGCTCAAGTGCCGCTGTTGCCAAAGCAGGGATGACCGACAATCAGTTCTGGTGGCCGGAGCAACTGAATCTGGCGCCGCTGCGCCAGCACAGCGTCGAATCTAACCCTTATGGCCCCAACTTCAATTACGCCGAGCAGTTTAAAACCCTCGATCTGGCGGCGGTAAAAAAAGATATTGAAACCCTGCTGACGACGTCGCAGGACTGGTGGCCTGCTGACTGGGGACACTATGGTCCCTTTATGATCCGGATGGCCTGGCATAGTGCCGGCGTATACCGGATCTTCGATGGCCGCGGTGGTGCCAATGGCGGCCAGCAACGTTTTGAACCGCTAAACAGCTGGCCGGATAATGCCAACCTCGACAAAGCTCGCCGCCTGCTGTGGCCGATTAAACAAAAATACGGCAGTAAAATTTCCTGGGCCGATCTGATGGTATTAACCGGTAATGTGGCGCTGGAGTCGATGGGCTTTAAAACCTATGGTTTTGCCGGTGGCCGCACTGACGATTGGGAAGCCGAAATCGTGAACTGGGGCGCAGAGAAGCAATGGCTGGACAGCAAACGCTATAATGAAAAAGGCGAGCTGGCCAAACCGCTGGGTGCCACCCAGATGGGCTTAATCTATGTTAATCCGGAAGGCCCGAATGGGGTGCCGGATCCACTGGCGTCAGCTAAAGAGATCCGCGATACCTTTGGCCGGATGGCAATGACCGATGAAGAAACCGTGGCGCTGATTGCCGGTGGCCATACCTTTGGTAAGGCGCATGGCGCACACAAGCCGGAAGACTGTGTTGGTAAAGAGCCGGCAGCGGCCGGGTTGGAAGAGCAGGGCATGGGCTGGACCAGCAAATGCGGTAAGGGCAATGCCGAAGATACCGTGACCAGTGGTTTAGAGGGGGCCTGGTCCGCTAACCCAACGCGCTGGACCACCCAGTATCTGGATAACCTCTTTGCCTTTGACTGGGTGCAAACCAGGAGCCCGGGTGGTCATATTCAATGGATCCCGGCCAATGGTCAGGCTGCCAACCTGGTACCGGATGCGCATATTGCCGGTAAACGTAGCGCACCCATTATGTTTACTACCGATATCGCACTAAAAGAAGATCCGATTTACCGCGAAATTTCGCTGCGTTTTAAAGAAGATCCCAAGCAGTTTGAGCTGGCCTTCGCGAAAGCCTGGTTTAAGTTAACCCACCGCGATATGGGGCCGATCAGCCGCTATCTGGGGGCCGAAGTACCAAAAGACGCGCTGATTTGGCAGGACCCTATTCCGGCAGTTGATCATAAACTGCTCGAAGCTCGCGATATCGCCGCTCTGAAAGCCAAGTTGCTGTCATCCGGTTTAACGGTACAGCAGCTGGTAAAAACTGCCTGGGCTTCTGCTGCCAGCTTCCGTGGTACCGATATGCGCGGTGGAGCTAATGGCGCCCGCTTACGCCTAGAGCCGCAAAAAGACTGGGCTGTTAATGATCCGCAACAGCTGGCGCAGGTGTTAGCGGTGCTGGAGAAAGTACAGACCGACTTTAACAAAACCCTGCGTGGCGGCAAAAAGGTATCGCTGGCCGATGTGATAGTACTGGGTGGTGCGGCAGCGATTGAAAAAGCCGCCAAAGATGCCGGCTTTACCATTACGGTACCCTTTACACCGGGACGCACCGATGCCAGTCAGGCGCAAACTGATGCCGACTCCTTTGCGGTATTGGAGCCAAAAGCCGATGGCTTCCGTAACTTTTACAGCAGCGACGCTATCTATTCACCGGCAGAAGCTCTGGTAGACCGTGCCAATATGCTGACCTTAACGGTGCCGGAAATGACGGTACTGGTCGGTGGTTTGCGAGTGTTGGATGTGAACAGCGGTGGCAGCAAGCACGGGGTCTTTACTGATAAGCCGGGTCAGCTGACTAACGATTTCTTCGTTAACCTGCTGGATATGTCGACCCGCTGGGCGAAAGCAGAGCAGGAAGGCTTGTATGAAGGTTTTGACCGTAACAGCGGTGCACGCAAATACACCGCCACCCCGGTTGATCTGGTATTTGGTTCACACGCTGAACTGCGGGCAGTGGCGGAAGTGTATGCCGCTAACGACGGTAAAGAGAAGTTTGTCCGCGACTTTGTGGCCGCCTGGAATAAGGTGATGACCTTAGATCGCTTTGATCTGAAAAAGTAAGCTTAGCCACAATACCAAGCCCCGCTCGTCGGGGCTTTTTATTATGGCTTCGGCGTCAGGCTTTTAAGACAAAGGTATTACGACCGGCTTTTTTGGCGGCGTATAAGGCTTCGTCCGCACGCTTTAATAGCTGCATCACTGGCTCGCCCTTTTGCTTAACACAGCAACCCAGACTGATGGTGACATTAACGGTTTTTTCCGCGCCATTACTGCCGCGCGCTTTTTTGCCGGCGTTGCTGTCTTTGGGTCTGCTATCGTTGCGGATCACCAGTGGGTAGTCAGCGATCGCCAGGCGCACCTCTTCCAGCTTTTCTTCGAGAGCGGCTTTTTTGTTATGGCTAAATACCAGTGTAAACTCCTCACCGCCATAGCGGTAGGCGGTTAGACCTTTTACCTTACCCAGAATAGAGCCGAGTAATTTCAGTACCTGATCGCCGACATCATGGCCATAGGTATCGTTAAACTTCTTAAAGTGGTCGACATCCAGCATACAAACGGCACTGTTTCGTCCCAGGCGGTTAAGGTGTGCCATCAGGGCGCGACGCTGCGGCAGCTGTGTCAGTTCATCAATATAGGCCAGATGTAACATCTGAAACGCCAGTGCCAGCAGGATCGCCAGACAGGCGGCGACCAATGGCCAGTTTGCCAGAGCGGTACCTGCCGGCAAGGCCAGGTCTAATACCAGCGCCAGAAAGATCGCAAACTCGCCCCAATATGCTGCCTTGCGCGGTTTAAGGTTAATGGCAATGAGCCACAGGCCAGCGAGAATACTAAAGCACCAGCCGTGTAACCAGGTCAGACTGCTGCCGCTAACAGGCGCTTGCAGTACGACAGCGGGTAAGTCCGCCCGCTGCACTGCGGCAGCTAATGGCAAATACTGACCAAGCAGCAATAACAAAGGCCCTGTCAGCAGCAAGGCCAGCCCGGATGGTTTTAGCGGTGAAGGTTTGGGGATCAGGGCCAAAAGCAACATCAGCAGCGCACACAGTAAGGGTAATAGCGGTAACTCGCCGATAGCTGCTGTGTTTTGCGTGAGCCAGAAGTAAGTGGCTAACAGAGCCAGCCAGTAAAACCAGTCGGTTTGCCGCATCAGCAGGCTAAGCAGACCAATGCTGGCCAACGCGATATAACCGGTTTGTGGAAAAGGCAGTAGGCTAAATAGCGCCAGGTCGGGCGCCACTCCCTGAGCCAGAAGTAACAGCAGCACAGGTGATAAAATGATCAGGGGCACAGGTACCTCAGTGTGTTAGCCTGACAGCTTAGTCTGTCAGGGAGTTCTCTGGTAGCAGAGGGGGATCTTCAAACTGATAGGGGCAGCTTTGCCCGATAAAACTGGCACCAGGTTCAATACTCAGTTCATTGGTATATAAGGTACCTGTTACTGCCGCTGATTGTAAAATATGAATTGCCGGCACGGTGCACTGACCGCTAAATTCGCCTTTGATAAAAAGTTTAGCTGCCCGGATCTCACCTTGTACTTTGGCGCCGGCAGCGATAATGACATTACTGCTACTGACGATATCACCTTTAAAAGTACCTGAGATTTGTAGTTCGCCACTCAGCTCCAACTTGCCCTCAAGCGCGCAGGTGCCGGAGATCAGAGTCATCTGTTGGATAGCGGCGGGTTGGTGTTTAGAGAAAAAAGGCATCGATTCAGACTTCGCTAGTTAGTGAGTTAGCGTACAAAGGGCATGGCAGGATAATGATCCTGTTTGCTTAGTCCGGTGAGCTTACCCAGTAATTCACGTTGCGCCGCCAGCAACTTACCGCTTTTCTCATTCAGTGAGTGACAAAGCCGCGATTTCACTGCCAATTCATGCAGCAGGCGTTGCACCGCGGGTTGCACCGCCGCTGGCAGGAGGCTGACCAGTTGTTGCATCCCCGGTTTATCCGCACGCAGCCCCAGCAGGGAAAACCATTGTTCGCGTTGCTGATGACTGTGGCTGAGAGCTTCCATCAGTGCCAGAGCCTGCTGATTCAGCGTTTCCAGTTGCACGGTATTGCGTTCACTCATCGCCTCGTACTGCAGTTGCAACACTGTGGTCAGAGTATCCAGGCGCCTTTTGTCTTGCTGCAGGCTACTGACAACCTGCTTTACCATCTGGTTTTTCATCGCTTGAACAGATCCAGCACGTTCTTATGCATGTCCAGCATGGATTCAATTAATTGTTCATCCTGCAACGCCAGTTTATCTTCAGCCAGAGCTTTCTGGATCAGCGATACCTTGTCAAGGTCTACATCGCTGGTATTCGCCAGATTACTGAAAGATTGCTGCAGCTGCTGACTGGAGGCACTCACCTGACTCGATTCCGCTTTATCGGTAACCCGCTTTACTGCATCCTGCTGCGGTGGTACTACCGGTTGTTGCTCATGGCTGACTTTGTTAACAGCTGATAGTTGCAAAGAGTTATTGGCATCAATATTCATAGTTGCGCTTCCGCGTAAGGTCCTTACCAGTACTAAGCGACCGGGTTAAACAAAAACTTTAATTTCTTTTTGCGATTGTTTCTACCAGATTCTCGCCAGTCACTACTGCTTCTATCGTCATCCCGGAACTGTTATTCCGGACCTTGATTTTCTGTCCCAGTTGGCCATTTTCCAGCGCCGTGCCCTGGGTACTGGCACTAAAGCCGTCCAGGTTAACGGCGATCGTGATAATGGCGCCGTTATTAACCAAAAAATGCTGACTCAGTAAGTGCCGGCCAACCGGTTGGCCGGTGCTGATGCGCCGTCGTACTTTCAAGCCTTGCAGGGCTTCGGTTGCTAACTCGAAGCCATGTCGTAGCTGACTGATTTCATAGGGCGCCAGCTGCAACATATCCGGATGTAAAATTTCGTCCCGTTCGATGGTCCGGCTGGCTACCACTAAGTTCACCCAGACTTTGATCTGTACCACAGCCCGGCCCTGCCAATGCTGGCCCGGTGCCGTGCATTGCAACTGATAACTCAGCCGGCCTAATGGTGGCTCCTGCGCCTGCCGCCGGCTAATGTGCAGGCTTGGACAATCCGGCATGCCGGCCGCTGCCCCTGATACCTTTACATCAATCTGCTGCTTTTGGGCTTTAGTGCCCACTTGTTGTAAGTAACGCTGTAGCTCGCGAGAACTCTGTTCATGTAGCTGTTGCTCAACTGACTTTGCAACAACGGGTAGCGCAGACAGCCCCAGCATGGTTAAGAGCAGGAAGTGCAGGCAATTCCGTAGCGGAAGTATTGCTTCCGCTTTGGCGTAAAAAATACGCAGTGAATTTCTGTAAGCTATTGAACTTATTGAGCTTGAAAAGCTGGCACAAAGCTTGATGCCCTGAGTCACTAACCTAGTGGTCATGACCCCAAACCGGGTGGAGGAGGAAGCTGGTGGAGATTTTCGGGAAAGCATTAGGAGTGCATCCATTTGCATTACAACTGCGATTAGAGCGTGCCGAAATTATTGCAGGCAATCTGGCGAATGTCGACACACCTGGTTTTTTAGCCCGGGACATCGACTATCAGCAGATCCTGCAACAGGTAGAAAGTGGGATCCAGGCCGGTCAGAGCCGGCCGGCATTACCTGAGTTGGGACATGAACTGTTGTACCGGGTGCCATATCAAGCTGCTGCCGATGGCAATACCGCAGAGTTGAATGTGGAACAGGCAAAATTTGCCGGGAACAGTATGGATTTTCAAACCAGTTTTACGTTTTTAAATATGAAGATCAGTGGCTTGCATAAAGCTATTCGCGGAGAGTAAGGATGTCATTTTCAGCAATTTATGATGTCAGTGGCAGTGCCATGCGGGCACAGGTGATGCGGCTGGACACTATCGCCTCCAATATGGCGAATGCCAATACCGCAGCTGCCACTGAAGCCGGCGCATACCGGGCGTTAAAGCCGGTATTTGCTGCGCTCTACAGCCAGACGGCCGAAAAGCAGAGTTTATCAGCGCAGGTGCAAATGCTGGGTGTGACCGCATCCGATCGCACCGTTGAACAGCGCTTTGAACCAAACAATCCGTTGGCGAATGCTGATGGTTACGTGTTTTATTCCAACGTCAATCCACTGGAAGAAATGGCCGATATGATGGCCGCGTCACGCAGCTATCAAACCTCAGTCGAGGTGATGAGCCGGGTTGCCAGTATGCAGCAGAGTATTCTGCGGTTGGGTCAATAACAGGAGGTCCAGGTGACAGCAATCAGTGGTTTTGCCAACGCAACCGCGACGACGCAGACTAACCCGGTAGCCCGGAACAGCGTTGAAGCAGAAGGTCTGTCAACGATGTTTTTGGAATTACTGGTGGCGCAGATCCGGCACCAGAATCCGCTGGACCCGCTGGATGGGACCCAGTACGTCAGTCAGCTCGCCGAATTCGCCAACGTCGAAAGCTTACAGGCGATGAAAATCAGCCTGAATAAAAACAGCAATCTGTTAGATAGCTTGCAAGCGCTGGAGGCGACGGCCTTGGTCGGCACCCTGGTCGATGTCAAAGCCGATGCCGTGGTGCTGGAGCAGCGCGCCGCAGTGCGTGGTGCCATTAACCTTGGCGTTGAAGCCGAGGCGGTCAACGTCAAACTCTACAGCGCCGACGGGAATTTAGTCAGTGAGCAGCAACTCGCCTACAGCGGTGTTGGCACCCTGCGCTTCGAATTTCCGGCACAGGCGGTAGGTGGGTATTACGTTCAGGCAACGGCGACCATTAATGGCCGGCCGCAGCCGCTGCAAACCTGGTTAAGCGGTGAGGTGGAGCGGGTGTCGGTTGGTGCCAGCAAGGACGACATCATGCTGCAGGTAAACGGCCTTGGCAACCACGGGTTACTGGAAATTAATCAGCTGGCCTATAAGGGCTAAGGAATCAACATGTCTATTCTGAACATCGGTCTGAGCGGTCTGGCCGCGTCGCAAAAAGCGCTGGAAGTCACCAGTAATAATATCGCTAACTCTGCCACCGCCGGCTATAAAAGTGCCACTGCCGAGTTCGCTGCCGTTTATAACGGTGGTCAGCGCGGTGGGGTGATGGTTAACGATATCCGGGAAAACTTTACCAAAACCGGCAATCTGGTGAATACCGGCTTTGCCTTGGATCTGGCGATAACCGGTAAGGGCTTTTTCGTGGTCTCCGACAACGGCCGGTTGGCCTATACTCAGGCCGGACAGTTTGGTCTGGATAACCAACAAAATATCGTCAACGCCAATGGCAATAATCTGCAGGGATACGGCATCGATCTGGAAGGCAATCTGGTGCCCGGGATCCTGACCAATCTGAAAGTAGAAGCCACTAATATCCCCGCCAAAGCCACAGCGCGGGTTGATTTCTCGCTAAACCTGAGTGCGTCGAGCAACGTGATCCCTTATCCGGTTAACGCAAACCCGGCGACCGGTCCGCTGACTGATGCTGAAGCTTTCGACCCGAAAAATGGCAGCGCATATAACTTTTCGCAATCGACCGAGGTGTTTGACTCACTCGGTAATAGCCATACGCTGACTCAGTACTTCAACCATCTGGGTAACAATGAGTGGCAGGTCATGTACTTCGTTGATGGTGAACCACTGGTCGTTGATGATCCGGCTGTCGCCCCGGCGACGTCTGCCCAGTTGGGGTTACCTAACGGCGCTACCCTGGGCACTCAGTGGGTAAAAACGGAGAGTGGTTATCAGGCTGCCGCCGTTGCTACCGTCACCTTTGGTGCTGATGGTCAGATGCAGCCTTTGGGCACGCTGCCTGCACCGCTGACCGCACCGGATGACAATAAAGTCGACCCCTATAACCAGCGCGAAATTGTGCTGAACTTTGCTGCAGCCGGCGCTGAGCCGATGAGTGTGACCTTAGACATGGTTAAGACAACGCAGTTTGGCAGCGCCTTTGCGATGTATACCAATAATGCGGATGGCTATACCGCGGGTGAGTTTACCGGAGTCAGCGTTGCAGAAAATGGCATGGTGTTCGCCAACTTCTCAAATGGTGCCAATAAGCTGCAGGGACAGGTGGTGTTAGCCTCCTTTGCCAATATGGGCGGGCTGGAAAATGGTAACAACAACCTGTGGTATGCCTCAGCCGCTTCAGGTACGGCGTTATATGGTACGCCGGCGGAAGGCAGCTATGGTGGTTTGCTCTCCGGCGCCTATATGGGCTCCAATGTGGATGTTAGTGAGCAACTGGTTGATTTAATGAAGTTTCAGCAAAACTATCAGGCCAACGCCAAAACCATCAGTACCGCAGATCAGATGATGCAAGTGTTGTTTAACGCGACCTAAGGGCTGAACGATGGAACGCTTAATCTATACCGCAGTATCCGGCGCCGAGCTGGCGCAAACCGCGCTGCGGGTCACCGCCAACAATCTGGCTAACGTCAATACCGCAGGTTTTAAAGCCGATATTGAGCAAGCGCAATCGATGATGGTGGCGGGCAATGGTTTTCGCACCCGTTATCAGGCCCAGCTGATGCCGGTAGCAACGGATCTGGCCGCCGGAGCCATTATGGAAACCGGGCGTGATCTGGATCTGGTGGTTAGTGACGGCGGCTTTATTGCGGTACTGGATGCCAATGGCGAAGAAGCCTACACCCGGGCCGGTAATCTTCAGGTGACGGCTGATGGCCAGTTACAAGTAAGTGGCTATGCCGTGGCGGGTGCCCAGGGGCCCTTGGTGCTACCGGAGTTTGGTGATATCGATATCAGTGCCGATGGCACCATCAATCTGTTACCGGTCGGTGGTGGCGTTATTGCGCAGGAAGGGCAGATTAAGCTGGTGCGGGCGCAAGGGCAACCCATGCTGAAAGGTCTGGATGGGCTACTGCGACCGCAGGATGGTGCCGTACTGGCAGCGGACGCCAGCGTTAGTGTACGCAGCGGTATGCTGGAAGGCTCTAACGTCAACGCTGTGGAGCAGATGGTGGCAACTATGAATATCAGCCGCCAGTTCGAGATGAATATCAAAATGATGAAAGCTGCTGATGAGCTGGCCGTAACAGGCAACAAGCTGATTAGCGGTGCCAGCTGAGGAACAGAGCGATGAATGCAGCATTATGGGTAAGTAAAACCGGTCTGGCCGCACAGGATATGCGGATGACGACTATCTCCAATAACCTGGCCAACGTCAGCACTGTCGGTTTTAAAAAAGACCGGGTGGTATTTGAAGATCTGTTCTATCAGGTCCAGCGCCAACCGGGTACGCAGGCTGACGAGTTAAATCAGGTCCCGTCGGGTATCCAGGTCGGAACCGGGGTGCGGATCAATGGTACTCAGAAAATCTTCACCGAAGGCACCTTTGAAACAACCAATAATCAATTGGATGTCGCCATTGCCGGTCAGGGCTTTTTTCAGATCGAAAGCCCGGACGGAGAAATTCTCTATACCCGTAACGGCCAGTTTCAGCTAAATGCCGAGTCGCTCATCGTCAACAGTAACGGTTTACCGCTGGCGCAAAATCTGGATATCCCGGAAAACGCGACTAAGGTGACCATCGGTCGCGACGGTACCGTCACGGCGGTGATTGCCGGTGAGGTGGAGCCAGTCGAAATCGGCCAGATTTTGCTGGTTAACTTTGTCAACCCGGCAGGTTTGGAAGCGCTGGGCGGCAATCTGTTCCGCGCCACTGCTGCCTCAGGTGAGGCGGTTGAGGGCGTGCCGGGTGAAGAAGCCTATGGCAGCCTGCAGCAGTTTACCCTGGAAGGCTCCAACGTCAGTGTGGTGGATGAAATGGTCAATATGATCGCAGTACAACGTGCTTATGAGATGAATGCCAAGGTCGTCTCAGCCGCTGATGATATGTTGCGCTTCCTGAACCAGAACGTCTAAGGAGCAACAAATGAAAGGATGGCCACTGTTCCTGCTGTTGTTGACTGCCTGCAGCAGCAAACCTTTTCCCGGCGCCAATTACGAAGATTGGCCTGAGGTCAATGCGGAGTATTTTTTGCAGGAGCAGGAAGTGGCTGGCAATAGCCCGGGTAGTCTGTACAGCGACCATTTTATGTTCGCCTTGTATGAGGACAAGCGGGCATATCGGGTCGGCGATATCCTGACCGTGGAGCTGAACGAGCGCACCCAATCCAGCAAGCAGGCCGATGCCAGCACAGGTCGTAGCACTAATATTAATGTCGGGGTACCGCTGGCTGGTAATCTGAATACCAGTGACGCGGCGCTGCAATTACGCTCCAATCAGGCGTTTGATGGTGAGAGCAGTGCCAGCCAGCAAAATTTTCTGCGCGGCTCTATTACCGTCAGGGTGACCCAGGTGTTGCCGAACGGTGCCTTGGCAATCCGCGGCGAGAAATGGATCCGGCTGAATCAGGGTGATGAGTATTTGCGCTTGCAAGGGCTGGTGCGGCCGGAAGATATTGATGTGACCAACCGGATCTCGTCGCAGCGGATTGCCGATGCGCGCATCAGTTATTCGGCCAAAGGTGAGCTGGCACGTGCCAATCAGGCGGGCTGGTTTAGCCGGATCTTCTCAGTGGTCAATCCGTTTTAGGTGAGCTATGCGTAAAGTATTAAGTCTGTGCTGGATTTGGGTGCTGCTGTGGGGCAGCGCCGGCGTGGCTAAGGAGCGGCCGCTGCTGGATCTGGTTGATGTGCAGGGCGTGCGGGAAAACCAATTGGTGGGTTACGGCCTGGTGGTCGGCTTACCCGGCTCAGGCGACCGGGCACAGGTTAAGTTCGCCGCGCAGTCGCTGAATAATATGTTAAAGCAGTTTGGGGTGCAGCTGGATGAGAGTTCGCTGCCCAAGTCCCGCAACGTGGCGGCCGTGGCGGTACAGGCAACACTGCCGGCGATGGCCAGCCCGGGGCAAAGTATAGACGTGACTATAATGTCGCTTGGGGACGCCAAAAGCCTGCATGGTGGCAGTCTGATGTTGACACCGTTACGCGGAGTTGACGGTAAGGTCTATGCGTTAGCGCAGGGTAATCTGGTGGTGGGCGGCATGAATGCCAGCGGCGCCAACGGCTCCTCGGTCACCATTAATACGCCAACAGCCGGGATCATCCCGAACGGTGCCATTATCGAACGTTCGGTCACAGACTTTTTTCAAACGCAAAGCGACGTGGTGTTAAATCTGAAACAGCCGAACTATCAAACTGCGCGCAATATCGTTAATGCAGTGAATCAGGTGTTCGGCCCCTCGGTTGCCCGGGCGGAGAACTGGGGGAAACTGGTGTTAAGTGCACCGGCGGATCCGAATAGTCGCAATACCTTTATGTCGATGCTGCAGGATATCCGGGTACGCGAGGGTGCCGGGCGGCCTCGGGTGGTGTTTAACAGTCGCACCGGTACTGTGGTGATCAACGAGCTGGTCCGGGTTAAACCGGCGGCGGTGACGCACGGTAGCCTGACGATTACCATCACCGAGACTGAAGGGGCCGTGCAGCCAAATGCCTTTGCTGGCGGCCGTACCGTGCCGGTACAGCAAAGCGATGTCAATATCCGGCAGCAGAGAAACAATATGATGCTGTGGCCAGAGGGCACCTCGCTGGAAACCATTGTGCAGGCAATCAATAGCCTGGGCGCTACACCGGCCGAATTAATGTCGATCCTGATTGCGCTGGATAATGCCGGTGCGCTGGAAGCGGATTTGCTGGTGATCTGAGGAAAATCATGAAATTGGATACCACACAGCTGTTGGCCTTCGATCCGATGCAAAGCCAGCGCATTCATCAAAACCTGTCGGAAACTGATAGCTTGCAGCAGGCGGCAGAGCAATTTGAAGCGATCTTCCTGCAATTGGTATTGAAAAATATGCATACCGCAACGGACGCACTTGGCACTGAAGATGGCCTCTTCGCGTCGAAAGAGCAACAGTTGTTCCGGGATATGCATGATGCCCAGTTGGCGCAGCACCTGGCCGGACAGCGACAGTTAGGTTTGGCTGAAGCCATAGTGCGGCAATTAGGCGCCGGTTTGACTGAGACGGAAAATAAATTTAAGGAATTACACGCTGCGGTCGCTTTGCAGGATCAGGTGCCGGTGCAGGTGAATCCGGCCATTGATTACCACAGCAGAGGGTTGGTGCAACCCTTGTTGCTGCCACTGAGGCCGGAGGAGCTGAACTGATGAGTCTGTTATCAAATGCCGTAAGTGGCCTGAACGCCGCGAATCTGGCGTTGCAGGTCGCCGGTAACAATACTGCCAATGCGGCCGTGAAAGGCTATAGCCGTCAGTCCGTGTACCTGAACACCGCCAGCGGTGCGCTGAATGGAGTTAAGGTCACCAAGGTTGATCGTATCGTGAACAATTACCTGAATCACGATATCTGGCGCAGCAGTGCAGATATGAGCTATTACCAGGGATTTCAGAGCTATTTGGGTTTTATTGAGCAGGTGGTTGGTGCTGAGTCGCTGAACCTGAATGATGCGGTCGCGCAGATCACCTCGGCATTAAACGCAGCGCTGGCGCAACCTGACTCGCCAGCCTACCGGCAACAAGTATTATCGACTGCGGATGCGCTGGTGCAGGATATGGCGCAGCTTAATGGCGCGCTGGATGGGCAACGCTTAAAGCTTGGCAAAGAGTTGTCGGATTTGGCCGCCAACAGCAGTTCTTTGACGGCACAGATCGCGGAGCTGAATCAGCGCATCAGCAAAGCGCAGGCGCTGAACGAGCCAGTGGCAGAATTGCAGGATGGACGCGAGCGGTTGGTGACGGAACTGGCGGGTTATCTCAACGTCAGTGTGCTGGAGCAGGCAGATGGCTCAATCAGCATCAGTACAATCAACGGCTCACCGCTGGTAATTGGCAATAAAGCGGCCAGCTTTAGCGTACTGGATAATGCGGTTAGCGTGAGCTTCAACCAGCAGCAGTATCCATTAACCGCGACTATCGGCGGGCGGCTCGGCGGTTTGATTGCGGTACAGCAGCAAGTATTGGAGCCGGTGACGGCGCAATTTAACGACTTTCTGGCGACAATGGCCGACAACGTCAATGCGGCGCTGGCTGCCGGTTTTGATTTGAATGGTGACGCTGGCAAACCTCTGTTTGTCTATGAGGCGGCAAGTCCCCTTAGTTCGCTGCGGCGCAATCCCGATATTACGCCGGCTGAACTGGCGTTTCGCGGTGACGCTACCGCAGGTGTGGGCGATAACAGTAATATCGCCGCCATCGTCAATGCCTTTAACAGTGCCGCGCCGGGTTATAACAGTCTGATCGGTGAGCTAGCCATTCAGAGTAAGCAGGTGCAAAGCAGTATCAAAACCGCGCAAATTCTTAATAGCAATGCTGTTAGCGCGCGGGAGAGTATCAGTGGTGTCAATCTGGATGAAGAAGCCGCCAATATTCTGTTTTATCAGAATATGTACGCCGCCAATGCCAAAGTTATCAGTACGGCGGATGAATTGTTCCGCACCCTGATCAATGCCTTCTAGGAGAGCCTATGCGAGTTAGTAGCAGTCAGTTTTATACCGATAACCTGCGTTATATTCAGCAAAATAATACTGAGCTGGCGAAACTGACGGTACAAATGGCCACCAAAAACCGTATTCAGCGCCCCTCTGATGATCCGCTTGGCGCCGTGATGTTACTGACGCTAAATGCAGAACTAAAAACGCTGGAGCAATACGGCGCCAATATGAATGCGGTCAACTATAGCCTTGGACAGCAGGAAACCCAGCTCAACGGTATTGTGAATACGCTGTTGTCGTTACAGGGGTTGGTGACCACCGCTGCCGATGGCAGTGCCGGCGATACCGAGCTCAGAGCGTTGGGGCAGGAAATGTCGGTGCTGTTTCCGGCTATTCTGGATTTCCTGAATGCCAAAGACGGCAATGACCGTTACTACTTCTCCGGCAGTTTGAGCGATACACCGCCTTTTGTGCGGGATTTGGCCGGTATCTATAGCTATCAGGGCGATGCCCTGGTGCGGCAGGTGAAGGTCTCCGACACCTCCAGCGTCGCCAGTAATATTATCGGCGAAGCGTTGGACCCGGCGGCGGGCTTTTTGAATCAGATGCAACAGTACCTGGATCTGATTAACAGCACTCCGGCCGGAGGGGTGGGTGATGAATCACGGCAGATGATTGACAACATCAACAGTTTCCTGGCCAATGTAACCGGGGAGATCACCCGTATCGGTGGCATTCGGGCGTCGCTGGATGAACTGGCCATCGCTAACAGTGAAATCGGTCTTTTTACCGAAGAGCTGAAGGAAGAAGTGAAAACCATCAACGACGCTGAAGTCTTTATCCGGCTGAATCAGGTGACGGCATCCTATGAGTCGTCATTAAAGGTCTATTCCACCGTGTCCAGGTTGTCCCTGTTCTCCATGCTATAGTAAGGCGATGCCATGATAGTAAAGCCAGGCAGCAGCCCGGTTGTCGCCACCACCCCGGTTAAGGCGAAAAAAAGCCAGCGTGGCGAGCGGCAAAAACTGGCAGCACAGTCATTACCGCGCAGCGCCAGCGCGGGGGCTGCCCGGCAAATTGTGATTCTGCAGCGTTGGGCGCACACTGCCGGCCTGAATTATACCCTGAGCCGCCAGCAGCTGGCGGAACAAAGCTATCGCTATCTTTACAGTGCGCTGGAGCAACTGCGCCGGCCACTGCAACAGAACTACCAAACACATCTCTCTGCCGCAGAAGCACAGCAGTTGCAGCAACAGCTGGCCCAACTGGTGGTATGGCAGGACAGCAATGACACCGCGCTCGATGCAGAGTGGCTGCCGCTGCTACAACCGCAAAGCCGCTGTCAGCGGGTCCTGACCTCTCGTATTGATTTGCTGTCGCAGCGTGCTCAACCAGAGTTAATCCGTATTTTACTGGGACGCAGCGGCGATGCTGTCAGTATTGAGCTGGCTGCTGATGCGACACCTGAGGCTAATTTAGCGCAGTTAAAACAGGCCTTTTCACGGCTACAGATCGCGGTAGAACTGAATGCCGCAGCGCAGTTGCAGTTTAGTGTCGCTAGCGCAGAGCGGCGTAAGCTGGAGGAAAACTGGCAGTTAAGTGGTGATGGTATTCGTGTCGCGGCAGGTAATCCGATCAGTGTCAGTTTGCAGCGTCCGCTTGGCCGGCTGGCCAGGTTGGTGCAAAGCGTGGCTGCGGAGCAGAATCCGGCGGCGCTGGTCAGCTACTTTAGTGAGGCGCAGCAGTATCTGCGCCAGCAGCTAAAAGCGCTACAACAGTTACAGTCGGAATTGAGTCTTACGGTAAATCAATATGCGCCACCATACCCGCCAGAGCAGGCTGCTGAACTGCAGGCGATCAGTGAGTTGCTGCTGGCGGCCATGCAACCAGAGAGTCCGCTGGCGGTCAGTGCGTTACTGGCACAATCCCAGGTATCTGCGCCTTTAGTCAGTTTTGCCCTAAAAATCGAAAAATCCGGAAAATTTATTTAAGTTCCCGTCCAGAGCTGTCGCTTTACAGTTATGAGCATCAATCACAGGAGATTTAACGATGGCTTTATCTGTTCAGTCCAATATGTCCTCTAAACTGGTACAAACCCAGTTAACCCGCACTAACAATGATCTGTCAGTGTCTCTGCAGCGTTTAGGTACTGGCTTCCGGGTCAACTCAGCTAAAGACGATGCGGCCGGTTTACAGATCGCAACCCGTCTGAACGCGCAGTTACGCGGCCAGGAAGCGGCGATTGGTAATGCCAATAACGCCAAATCTATGCTGCAAACCGCCGAGGGCGCTTTTGACGAGATGACCAATATCGCGCTGCGGATGAAAGAGCTGGCCACGCAGGCAGCCAACGGTACTAACGAAGCTGGCGAATATGATGCGCTGGATGCCGAGTATCAGGCTCTGGGTGAAGAACTGGCCAACATTATGGCCAACACCTCTTACGGCAATGGCACTAACCTGTTAACTGATGCTGGTAAGTTTGGCGTCGCTGGCGGCGTTGATTTCCAGGTTGGCGCTTCTACTGCTGAAGTGTTAAACGTTGATGTTTCAACCGAAGTTCAGGCGCTGAATGCGGCTATCGGTCTGACCGGTGCCTTAGCGGTTGGCGATCTGCAAAGCCAGGCTAACGGTACTACGGCTATCGGTACAGTAGATGATTTAATCGACGATATCGGTGCCGCCCGCTCAGCTCTGGGTGCGTCGATGAACCGTTTAGACCACACTATCAACAACCTGCAAAATATGGCGCAAAACACTGACGCGGCCAAAGGTCAGATTATGGACGCCGATTTTGCCAAAGAAACGTCAAATATGACTAAGCAGCAACTGTTGATGAACGCGGGTATTTCGGTACTGAGCGCCTCTAACAGCACGACTCAGCTGATTGGTTCTTTACTGCGTTAATTCAGATAGCGCTTACCTCTGGCAACAGCAGGTAATGTTACCAGGCTGGCGGCGTCATGCCGCCGGCCTTCTTAGTTTGAGGGCTTTTTTATGTCATTTATGTCGATTGATCCCGCCAACCTGGCCAGCCAATATACCCAGATTGAACGTGCTAAGAAAGACAGCTTGCTGTCGGCGAAAACGACCGCTTTTAATGCGCAACTTAATGCCATAAAAAAGCTGGAAAGCCAGCTAAAAAGCTTTGTCACCCAGCTGGGTAATACTCAGAAAAATCAGAGTTTACTTCGTAATACCGCCACCAGTAGCAACGATAGCACGGTAAAAGCCACCGCCAGTAACAAGGCCGTGGCCGGTGAATATGAAATTTTTGTGCAACAGCTGGCGCAAAATCATCAACTCGCGCTGTCGTTTACACCGGATACCACCTTACCTGCCGATGGTGACTTTACCGTAGCTTTTGCCGGCGGCAGTTTAACGGTAGATTTAGCCAATTTACCTGCGAACGCCAGCTTAACGGATCTGGTGAATGCCATTAATAACCATGCTGACAACCCGGCGAATAGTGGGGTGCGGGCCACGTTATTGCGTAGCAATGGCGAAACCTTTTTGATGATTTCAAGTGAAAAAACCGGTGCGGATCAAACCGTAAGCCTGAATTTTAATGCTGGTGGCAGCGATGGTACTGTGTTGCAAACTGCACTGGCCGGGCAGCAGGTGTTAAAGCAGGCACAAGATGCGCAACTGCGGATCGGTGCGGATAGTGCTTTAACTATTAGCTCCGCCACTAACACCCTGACTAATGTGATTGAAGGGGTGACGTTAGAGCTGGTAAAAGCCCAAAGTGCAGGTGATAGCCCGGTAAGGCTGCAAATTGCGCAAGACCAGGGCGCAGCAAAAGACAATATTAAAAAAATCGTGGACGATTTTAACGCCCTGCACAGCTTACTCAGCTCTGATGGCAGCTTAAAAAACGACTCTACCGCACGCGGCATCCAGAATTTATTGCGCAGCAGCGTGCAGGGTGAATTTGCAGGAAAAAGTTTATACAGTGTTGGGCTGGAGTTTGACCGTAATGGCAAACTCACGATTAATAACAGCCGGTTAGAAAAGGCATTAGCTGAAGATCCGGAACAGTTAGAGGCTATGCTGAGCGGAGAAAATGGCTTACTCAGTAAAATGACAACCGCGTTGGAGCCTTACAGCAAGAGCTTTGGCATTATGAGTAAGAAACAGCAGACCGTCCAGGCGAGTTTAGAGGTGGTCAACCGGCAAAAGGCCCGGCACGATCTGGCGATGGAGCAGGTGTATAAGCGCTACGTGCTGCAGTTTACCCAAATGCAGGTGACCATTGCACAGTTGCAAAGCTCAATGAACAGTTTCGGTTAACAGGATCATAGTATGTTAGATTTTGGCAATGGTTATCAGGCGTATAAAAATACTTCAGTGGATGCCAGGGCGGCTGGTGCCGACATTCATAAGTTGGTACTGATGCTGTTTGATGGCTTTATGGACGAGCTATCGCGGGTAGAAGGACATATCCAGGCCAGACGTTTTGACCGCAAGGCGGAGAGTATTGATAAGTTGGTGAAAATCCTCGGCGGCCTGGAAGCCTCTTTGGATCAGGACAATGGCGGGGAAGTCGCCGCCAATATGCAGCGGTTATATCAATTTTGCGGTAATACCTTGTTGCAGGTGTCGTTACAGAATGATCTGAGTCAGTTGACGCTGGTGCGTGAGATTATGACCAACTTACAACAAGGCTGGCAGGGGTTAGCTGAACGCATCAGCTAACTGAACCGGGGCTGAAGCTGGCCGGCAGTTGTTTCCTGCAAAGCGGAAGTAACACTTCCGCTTTGCACTTCCTTCTTTAAATAAATTCTTATTTTTCAGTATTTTAAATCTTGGATCGCTTTTTGCCTATCAAATGCCAGTCATGCTTTTTACTGGTAGCAACCAGCGGGCACAACAGGAGATAAGCCGGTCAACAGACCGGCAAATAAAGCGATGCTGAAACAACAACAAATCCAACAGTTTGAACAGCAATTACTACGCCTGCAGAAACAATTACTGCTGCAGGCGGCTGCGGGTCAATGGACTGCAGTACGCCGCTGTGATCAACAAGTTTGCGCTCTGGTAAAGCAAATTAATAATGCGGGTTTAAAAGCAGAACTCAGCTCAGCGATGCAGGTGATGACGGCGCATTACACGGCGGTATTGCAGCAACTGATGCAACATCAAAGCGCTCTGGCGACCTTGTTGCAGCAATCAAGCCAGGATTTACAAGGGATTTCTGCTTATCAGCAAACCATGGATGCGATGATTGTTGGCAGGGATGACTAAGATGACCTTTGGTATTTTTGGCATCGCGGTGGCGTCAACGCAACAGGATAGCCGGGTCAGCACCAATGCCGCGGTAATACCGGAAGCGGAAGAGCCAACCACAGAGTCTGTTACCTTTCTGATGAATGAGCTGGTAGCCGGGCAGGAGGCGGAAATGGCGCCGTGGCAGCTTTTGCTATCAGAAGCGCAGCAGGCAGAATCCGCCTCGCTGGTACCTTTGGCATTGGCGCAAGCAACAGCCGACAATCCGACGCACGACCTGTTGTCTGATGCACCGATGCTGCCCCAGACACATTCGCTGTTGCAGGCGCTTTCTCCGGGCTTTAGCGCCGGGCCATCGTCATCTGAGCCGCTGTTAGACACTGGCACGCAGTCGGCTCTACCTGAGCTAAATACATTAGCAGACTCAAAGCAAGGCTTTGCCTTGCCGTTCTCCGTTCAGGCGATGCCGGTTGTGCCACCGTTTGACGGTAAGGTGCCAACCCCTTTGATAATCCCGGCTCAGTCATCGCTGACACTGAACCCGCCGCAGAACACAACTGGACAGTCAGGCCCCGTACCATTCCCACCAGCAGATATTTTGGCAAAGGCTACCGAGCAGGTTTCAGCTTTGCCATCAGGGCTGCAGGCTAAGAATGTTAACGCGGGGCTGTCGTCAGACTTACCACTTAGCCAGCTCACACCGGTGGCCGCAAACTCAGTTACGCTGACCGGCTTTGCCAGCGGTTCGACCGCAGCGCTGCCATCAACTTTAGCAACAGGTGCGTCTGTGCCGCTGCATCAGTGGCAGAGTCTGAGTTTGCACACACCGGTGACTCAATGGGGTAACACCTTATTTAATACGCTGCAGGACAAACTGACGTTGCAGCTGGGGCAACAAATTCAGCGGGCACAAATCCGGCTGGATCCGCCGCAGCTGGGCAGTATTGAGCTTAGGATCACCATTGACGGCGACAAAACCAGCATTCAGTTGCTGGCCGGTCAACCTCAGGTGCGGGAAGCCATGCAGCAAACTGCTGAGCTGCTGCGCCTCAGCCTGGGGCAGCATACCGGGGATGCCAGTCTGATCGATGTGCAGGTAGGTGAATTTTCGCAGCAGCAACGCTTTTTTAGCGAGGACGTGGAGCCTGCTAACCTGGTTATCGCTGCTGATGACGAGAGTGATGCTGACAGCAGAGCACCGGTCAGCCATGGCTGGATTGACCGGCTGGCCTGATAACCCAACAGATGACACCGTTGTAAGGATAGAACCATGAAGAACCTGTTACTGATTATCGCTGCCTTGCTAGTGGCCATTGCAGCCGCGCTTGGTGGGATCTGGTATAGCAATTCCACTGCTGCGCCGGTCCCGGCAACTGAGAGCCGGCCACTGTTTCATCCGTTGGAGCGCTTTGTGATCAGTGTTGCGCATGAACACCACTCGCGCTATCTGGTGTTAGAGCTGACCTTGGTCACCAGTGATGCCCAGGTCCTGGCGGTATTGGAGGAGGCTGCACCCTTACTGCGCAATGCTCTGGTTGAGCAGTTCGCCAATACTTCGCATCAACAAGCGCGGCAGGCGTTCCAGGATATTACTCAGGTGCAGCAAAGTATTTTGGAGCGGTTTAACACCACCTTACGCGGTAATAAGTACAGCCAGCAGATTGAGCAGGTGCTGATTACCAACGTCTTTATTCAGTAGGGCCCGACCATGCTGGCAGAGCAACACTGGTCAGAGTCAGAACAGCAGCACTGTTTCAGGTTGACGCCACAGGAAGAAACCCGGCTGCTGCAGCAATATGGCTATCTGGTAAAACGGGCGGCTGCACATCTGCGCAGTATGCTGGGCAGTGCCGTCGATAAGGATGATTTACAGCAGATTGGCTTAATTGGCTTGCTCAGTGCTATTCGCCGCTACGGTAGACAGACAGACGAACAGTTTGAATCCTATGCCTTTAAGCGGGTACGCGGCGCCATGCTTGATGAATTTCGCAAGCTGGACTGGCGTCCGCGCCTGCTGCGTCAGCAAGCACATCAGCTGCGGGATGCCTGCCGTGAGCTGCAGCGACAACTTGGTCGTCCGGTTACTGATGAAGAGCTGTGTCAGCATCTGCAAATTAGCCTTGAAGACTTGCTGGAGTTGCAGTATGTCGCCCAGGCAGAGGCGATGGAAAGTTTAGACCAGCTGCTATCCGGACAGGCGGAGGAACAACTGGGTAGCAGTAATCTGTCTGCGCTGGAGCTGAAGCTATCGCTGGAAAAAGTGATGGCCTCGCTACCGGAGCGCAGCAAGCTGTTGCTGCATCTGTACTACACCTACGAGCTGAATATGAAAGAAATCGCTTTGGTGCTGAATTTAACGGAGTCCAGAGTGTGTCAGTTGCACCGGCAGTCGGTGGAATTAGTCAGCAAAAAACTGGCACAGTGGTAATTATCGGGAAGAATAAATATGCAGAAAATTCTGGGTTTTGCGTTGGTATTGGGGGCTGTGGTCGGTGGCTTTATGTTTGCCGGGGGCAATGTGGCGACACTGTGGCAGCCGGCAGAGTTTGTCATTATTTTTGGCGCAGGGCTGGGGGCACTTGTTGTTGGTAACTCCCGCACTGTACTAAAAGAAATGCTGAATCAGCTGAAATATCAGTTTAAGTCAGACCAGCAGGCGGCCGAGCTCTACCGGCAGTTGCTGTTGTTGATGTATCAACTGTTGGAACTGGCGAAGAGCAAAGGTTTGCGGGAGCTGGATGAGCATGTCGAAAACCCGGAAACCAGTTCCATCTTTTTATCCTATCCGCTGGTGCTGGCGAATCAGCCACTGGTGATCTTTGTTTGCGATAACTTGCGCCTGATGAGTATGGGAAAAATCAGTGCCCATGATTTTGACAGTATGCTAGAGCAGGAAATTGCTACCATAGAGCAGGACAAGCTCAAGCCATCTGGTGCGCTGGCGGTGATTGCTGAGGCGATGCCGGGCTTCGGCATTCTGGCCGCGGTTGGTGGCATTATTATCACGATGCAGCACCTGGACGGGCCGCTTAGCAATATCGGCTACCACGTAGCTGCGGCCCTGGTTGGCACCTTTCTTGGTATTTTTGCCTGCTACTGCATGTTCGCGCCTATGGCTTCGGCGATGGAGCAAAGCGTGAAAAAGCAAATGGCGTTGCTGGAATGTGTGCGGGCGATTCTGGTCTCACATGCCAAGGGGCATGTGGCTATTGTGGCAACGGATTCTGGCCGTAAGCTGATCAATGCAGAGATTAAGCCTTCTTTCACGACACTGGAAGAATGGATTAATAATAAGGCTGCCTGATGAACAGAACTGCCCCGGTTATTTTCAAGCGCAATAGTCGTCGTACGGTCAAGGCTAAGACGGGCGGGGCCTGGAAGGTTGCCTTTGCCGATTTTACCCTGGCGATGATGGCGTTTTTTATGGTGCTGTGGATTATGGAAGTGTCCAGCGTAAAAGAGCGGGCTGAGATCGCGCACTATATGCGGACACACTCAATTTTTGACGGCAGCCCGAATCCTTTTAAACCTGAAAACAGCCCCTATCCGGTTGATCTTGGTGGTTCGCCGTCGGTAATTCGGCAGCTCGATAGCAGTGCCTTGCCGCCGGACAGCCCGGTACCTGGTATGTCGGACTATTTGCAGATCCCGGCCGGTGACGAAGCGCCACAGGGCGGCAAAGGCAAGGCGCTGACATCCTTACTGGAAGGGCAGTATGACACTTCAGCCGAGCTGAATCTGCTAATGCAGACTCTGGAGCAACTGGCCCGCGATCAACTGGCAGATCAGCATATCCAGATCGATATCGTGCCGTCCGGATTACGGGTGATTATCCGTGATAACGAACAGCAACAGATGTTCCGCCGCGGACAGATCCGGATGACGCCATTCTTTGAGGATCTATTACTAAGTCTGGCGCCGGTGTTTCAGAAAGTGCAAAACAAACTGATTATTTCCGGTCACACCGACAGCACCGCCTTTAGCGGTTCTCAGTACAGCAATTGGGAGTTATCCGGAGATCGGGCGCTGCAGGCGCGTCAGGTTCTCTCTGCCGGAGGCATGCCAGGTAACAGAGTGGCGCAGGTGTCTGCGTTCTCGGCAAACCGTCCGCTGAATACAGATAATCCGCAAGGTAGTGAAAACCGGCGCATCGAGTTACTGATCCTGACCAGTGACGCTTTTTCAGAACTAAATAAACTCTTTGCCAGCAGTGCCGAACAAAGTCCGGCCGTCGCAGATGCTGCGGCAGAAGCACGGCGGAATCAGCCGGTACTACGAACCAATCTGATGAATTAACTATGCCAAAGGTAGTAACCGATTTTAACCGTAAATTTTTTCGTTGGTATTTTGCCAGTGCCACCCAGCCAACAGCGCTACAAAGCCGTGGTGTGGCATTAAAGTTATACGCCGACACCTTATTCAGTGCTGTGTTATGCCATGCGGTATTAAAAGACATCAGTTACGGCGGTGCCGGGGTGTTGGTACCGGCCAGTGCGCAATTACCAGAGCAACTGCTGCTGGTATATGCCGGTAAGCACAAGCTAAAGGCAAAAGTGGTTTATCGGCGCCAAATCAGTGACAAGTTGTCGTTTCTGGGGCTGCGTTGGCTACCAGGCAAGGAACAATATGTATTGCAGTTGCTGCGTACGCTTAGCAAAAAAGCCTATCGCAAGCAGTTAGAAGAGATAAGTGAGCAGCATGAAGCAACTCCGGCCCCGGCCAAAATTAATTAAAGCTGAGCAATCCATTGCCGCGGATCCTTATCCGTTGACAGTGGAACAACGCCAGCATCAGCAAGCGGCACTGCATTTGAAAGCACGGCTGAACGAACTGACTCAGGTGTTGCAAATCGAGCTAAGCCGGCTACTGCACGATGTCGACTTTACGTTGGATCTGCAGCTGTGTCAGGGCACGACCTTACACAGCTGGCTGGCTGAACCTGGCCGCTTTTTATTGGCCAGTGCCTTGTCGGTGCCGCAACAGGATTGCGGCTATCTGGCGATGGACTACGTCAGTTTGCATCATCTGGTCGATCTGAGCCTGGGGGGCGAACTGACCCGTCAGCCTGACGTGGCAGATAAGGTGGAGTTAAGCCGCAGCGAGCTGCGGGTGACCAGCCGGCTGCTGCAAAAGCAGCTGCAGGCGATACAGACACTGTTATTCGGCGAGCAGGCGGCTTTTCCGGCGCAGCTGCTGCCGTTATCACAGTGCCCGCAAGGGGTACGCTATCAGGCGCTGAAGGTCAGGTTGCTGCTAAGCCATGAGGCTCTGAGTTGGTATCTGTGGCTGCCGGTCAGTTTTTTTATGCCGACCGGCAGCGCAATACCTGCTGCAGAGTCAGCGCAACCAGCGGTAGATTTAAGCCGCTGGTCACAGATCCCGGTAAAAGGACAGGTCCAGATGGCACGCTGTAAAGTTAACTTAAGTCAGTTGCAGCATTGTTTGCGCACCGGCGCCATCTTGCCCTTAGAGCTACCTGCTGAAATGCCTTTAAATCTTAATAACAAAAGCCTGTATCTGGGGCGGGTAGCCGAAGAGGGTACTGCGTTGGTGTTCCAGATTACTGCGGCTGTAACGCGAGACAACTAAATATGACGGAGAACAAGATGGCGACGGGGCTAAATGGCACTTTGTCTGAACTGGATATGCTGGATCTGGATGAAATGCTCGACACTCCTCCGGCAGCCAGCGTCGCGCCGGCAGGTGATAATATTGCCGCTTTTTATGATGTGCCGCTGACGGTCAGCCTGGAGGTGGCGACGACAGAGGTGACACTGGGCGAGCTAAGCCGGGCCGCAGTCGGCGATGTGTTGCCACTGGATAAAGCCATAGGTGACGCATTGGATGTGAAAGTGAACGGCGTGTTTTTTGCCAAAGCTGAAGTGGTGATGGTCGATGGCAAATACGGCCTGAAATTTGTCAGTAACCCGCAGCAACCGGCGACGTCTAATGCGTAAGATTGGCTGGGTGTTACCGATATTGTTGCTGTTCTCGCCCGGCTTGCTGGCGAATGAGATCACACTTTTTTCGGTACAGGATACTGCAAGCGGTCAGGATTATAACGTTAAGTTACAGATCCTGTTGCTGATGACAGCGCTGAGCCTGATCCCCGGTATGCTGATGGTGTTAACCTCCTTTACCCGGATCATTATCGTGCTGGCTATTTTGCGACAGGCGCTGGGCTTGCAACAAAGTCCGCCCAACCGGGTGCTGATCGGTGTGGCCCTGATGCTAACTCTGCTAATCATGCGGCCGGTATGGCAGGAGATTTACCAACAGGCGTTTAAACCCTATCAGGCGGAGCAGTTGACGTTGGAGCAGGCGCTGGCTGTTGCCGAGCAGCCACTACGGCGCTTTATGCTGGCACAAACCCGCGAAAACGAGCTGCATCAGGTGTTGTTAATCGCTCAAGAGCCGACCACTATGGCGGCGGAAGAGGTGCCGTTGGAGGTGCTGATCCCGGCTTTTGTTCTCAGTGAGCTGACAACGGCATTTCAGATCGGCTTTATGCTGTTTATTCCGTTTTTGATTATTGATTTGGTCGTGGCCAGCGTGCTGATGTCGATGGGGATGATGATGTTATCGCCGTTGATTGTCAGTCTGCCGTTTAAGCTGATGATCTTTGTGCTGGCCGATGGCTGGTCTATGGTCGCCGGTACCCTGGCTGCCACCTTTGGAGCCATCAGGTGAGTCCGGAACAGGCAACCGAGCTGATCGCGCTGGCGGTCTATACCATTATTAAGATGCTGCTGGTGCTGATCGTTCCCGGACTGATCCTGGGGGTCATTGTGGCGGTGATCCAGGCTGCAACATCGGTACAGGAACAAACGCTGACCTTTCTGCCCAGAATGATCCTGACGCTGTTGATGGTGGTCTTCGCCGGACACTGGTTGGTCCGTACCTTACTCGACTGGTTTGCCAACCTGAGTCAGATTATTCCCGGGGTATTCGGGTGAGTTCGCTGATCAACCTGACCACTGCCGAGCTGATGACCTGGATTGGTACCGTTTGGTGGCCCTTTGTGCGTTTTTCTGCCTTGCTGTGGGCAATGCCAGCCTTTGATAATCCGGCGGTACCGCCGCGGGCACGCATCTTACTGGCGCTATTTCTGAGCTTTCTGGCCGGCCCTTTGTTACCGGCAATGCCGGCGGTAGATCCCTTTTCGCTTGATGCCGTGTTACTGACAGTGGAGCAACTGGTGTTTGGCATAGTGCTGGGATTAGCACTGCGGATGCTGTTTGAAGTGTTGGCATTGGTGGGGTTGATCCTGTCTATGCAGATGGGATTGGCGATGGCGATGATGATGGATCCGGGCAGTGGCGACAATGTCTCGCTGCTCAGTCAGCTGTTCTGGGTGATGACGGTGCTGCTGTTCTTTGGGCTAAATGGTCATTTGATCACCCTGGCGATCCTGGTTGACAGCTTTAGCCTTTGGCCGGTTGGCAGCAGTTTATATCAGCTGAACCTGATGCTGATCGTCCAGTTGTTTGGCTGGATCTTTGCTGCTGCGCTGCTGATCGCCTTACCCGCTGTGCTGGCAATGCTATTGGTGAATCTGACTTTCGGTGTCGCCAGCCGTTCGGCACCGTCACTTAATCTGTTCGTGCTGGGTTTCCCAATGACGTTACTGCTGGGTTTTGTTGCGGTTTTTCTGACGTTAAGTCAAACCGGCAGTGCTTTCTCCGGCTTGGCCAGCCATGTGTTAAGCAGCATGCGACAGCTGATGGGGTAGCAGATGGCAGAGCAGAGCGGCGGACAGGAAAAAACCGAACAGCCCTCCGAGAAGCGGCTGAAAAAAGCACGTGAAGACGGGCAATTAGCACGCTCGAAGGAGTTAAATACCGCCATCCTGCTGATGCTCGGTGTTGCCGGGATCTTGTGGTTTGCCGGCTTGTTATATGAGTTTTTTATTTTACTGATGCAACGTAGTTTTCAGTTGGACCAACAGATGCTGGCAGATCAAAAACTGCTGCCGCTGGCGATCGGTGACGCATTGTTACAGATGCTCACGGCCTTGTTGCCATTTTTGTTATTACTGTTTCTGGCCATGTGGATTGCCGGCTCTTTACCCGGTGGCTTTAACTTCTCCGCCAAGTTGGTCAGGCCAAAGTTCAGTAACCTGGATCCATTAAAAGGCATCGCCCGCATCTTTAGTATGAACGCCCTGGTTGAGCTGGCAAAGTCGGTATTAAAGGTGTTGTTACTCGGCGGCTGTCTGTATGGCTTTTTAAGTCATATCTGGCAGAAATTACTGTTTTTACAGCGCGTCAGCCTGCAACAAGCCTTAAGCGAAGGCCTGGGGCTACTGGCGCTCTGTCTGATGCTGACGGTGACCTTATTGCTGCTGGTTGCTGCGATCGATGTGCCTTATGAGCAACACAAGGTACTGAGTAAGATAAAGATGACCCGGCAGGAGGTAAAGGAAGAGCGTAAGTCAGCCGATGGTAGTCCGGAATTAAAGAGCCGGATCCGACAAATTCAATATCAGCTGGCTAACCGACGCATTGAAGATCGGGTACCCAAAGCCGATGTGGTGGTGATGAATCCCAGTCATTTTGCGGTTGCCCTGAAATACAGTGAGCAGAAGGCAAAGGCGCCTTATGTTGTCGCCAAGGGCGTTGATGAGATGGCGCTGCGGATCAAAGCGGTTGCTGAGCGCTCCGGCCTGACGGTGCTGGAATTACCGCCGCTGGCGCGGGCACTGTATTTCTCAACCCGGGTCGATCAGGAAATCCCTAAAGCTCTTTATACCGCTGTGGCCTATGTTCTGACTTATGTGATGCAGCTCAGAGCCTGGCGGCAGGGACGGGGGCAACAACCGGCGCCCATCCCTGAACTTAAGATCCCAACTCATCTGCAACAGCAGGCTAACAGAGGAAGTAAAACGTGAATTGGCGTAGTTTAACTCAGCCCTATACGGCGATTCCGGTGCTATTGCTGGCGATTCTGGCAATGGTGGTGTTGCCACTGCCCGCCTGGATGCTGGATTTGCTATTCACCTTTAACATAGTGCTGTCGGTGATCGTACTACTGGTCGCCGTTTCTACCCGCAAGCCATTAGATTTTTCCGTATTCCCGACCGTGCTGCTGGTCGCGACGCTGATGCGCCTGACGCTGAATATTGCATCGACCCGGGTGGTGTTACTGCACGGCCATGAAGGCTCTGATGTGGCGGGCCGGGTGATCCAGGCCTTTGGTGAAGTGGTGATCGGCGGCAACTATGTGGTCGGTATGGTGGTGTTCGTGATCCTGATGATTATCAACTTTGTGGTGATCACCAAAGGTGGCGAACGGATCTCAGAAGTCGCGGCACGCTTTACGCTGGATGCTTTGCCCGGTAAGCAGATGGCAATTGATGCCGACCTGAATGCGGGTTTGATTGGGCCAGAGCAGGCCAAGGAACGACGCCAGACCGTATCGCGGGAAGCGGATTTTTACGGCTCGATGGATGGTGCCTCTAAATTTGTCCGTGGTGATGCCATAGCCGGCTTAATTATTCTGGTCATTAACCTGCTGGGCGGGATCAGTATCGGGGTGTTCCAGCATGGCCTGGGTATGGCTGAAGCCTTCCAGCGTTTTGCGCTGCTGACTATTGGTGATGGTTTGGTGGCGCAGGTGCCATCTTTGCTGCTTGCCGTCGCTGCTGCCATTATCGTTACCCGGATGAACGATGAAGGAGAAATGTCGGATGAGGTCGGTCGTCAGTTACTGGCGTCCCCCCGGGTACTCTTTACCGCCGGTGGCATTATGGTGCTCTTGGGGTTGGTACCGGGCATGCCGGGCATGGCCTTTATCGGCTTTGGCCTGCCGCTACTTTATGTGGCCTGGCGCCTGCAGCAAAACCGGATCCATCCGCAGGTGGCCGAAGCCGAGCTGCTGAACGAAACCCTGGCCGTACCGGCAGAAACACTGAGCTGGGACGATCTGCCCTATGTCGACACGCTGGCGGTCGAATTAGGCTTTCGTCTGGTGTATCTGGCAGATAAAACACAGGGCGAGGAGCTGATCCAAACCCTGCGTGGCGTGCGCAAAGCCTTGTCAGAGCAATGCGGTTATTTACTACCGGAGGTTCGGGTCAGAGATAATCTGCAACTGAACCCGCAGGAATACCGGATCAAGTTGTCAGGTGTGACGCAGGCCAGTGCCCGCCTGCAGCCACAACAACTGCTGGCGCTGAATACCGGCGACACCTATGGCCAGTTAGACGGTGAGTTAACCCGGGATCCGGCCTACGGCCTGGAGGCGGTGTGGGTCGACGGTCAACAGAAGGCCAAAGCACTGAATCTGGGATATTCGGTGGTTGATCTGGCAACCGTCATCGCCACTCACGTTGGTAAGGTGGTGAAAGATAATCTGGCAGAGCTGTTCAGCTATGAGGATGTCAAACAGTTTCAGAAGCGCCTGACTGCGGTTGCGCCCGGTTTGGCGGAAGCGTTGGAAAAGGCGCTACCGGCTAACTTACAGCTGAAAGTCATGCGTAATCTGCTGCGCGAGCAGGTCAGTATCAGCGACGTGGTGACCATCGCCAGCGCCCTTATTGACAGTGCAGATGTAACGAAAGATCCGATCCTCCTGACCTCCGATGTGCGCTGTGCGCTGCAAAAGGCCTTGGTACAACCATTGCTCGGTGAGCGTGATGAGTTAGCGGCATACAGTCTGGACGAAAAGCTGGAACATACGCTGTTAAGTGCACTGAATCAGGCGATGCAATCCGGGAAGGTGGCACTTGACAGTTTTCCGGTGGCACCAAACCTGCTCAGCCAGTTTCAGCGCAATATGCCCTTAGTCAGAGAGCAGTTGCTGCAAGCAGGTGTAACACCGGTGCTGGTGGTGGTGCCTCAGCTACGCCCGCTGCTGGCACGATATGCCAGAACCTTTACCCGTAATGGCTTGCAGGTGCTGTCATACAACGAAATTCCGGAAAGTGTAAGGGTAAATGTGCTGGGTGCACTCGGCTAACACCTATGTATTTGTTTTTAAACATTGAAATTCTGTCAGCCAAGAGTGATTCGCCGTCTTGTCATCAGAATTTCATCCGGAATTTCTTGCTAAGCTATCGGAATTCCGATATCTTTTTGAATGTTATTCAGCTTGGGTTCAGTTTTTGTTTAAACGAAACTAGCCTGACAGAGACAATTAAAAGGCAAACTGCACCGAAAGGGCAGGACGCAAAGCCTCCGGTCTAAACGCATAACGCGGATGATAGCGGGGTTGCATTAACTCAGTGATATTCTGTAATGAGTGTCAGCGCCCCCGGCTTGCCCGGTGTTCGCCCCCCTGAAAAGTGCAGTTTCCTTTTAATATGTGTAGTAACTAAGTATTAGTCTATTAAACATGTTGATGGGAACAGCGATTTGACATCTTATCTTGCTTATTGGCTAACAAGCCTGTCGCTTCTAAGCGCACATTATCAGCAACCGCCGGAACAGGCGCGTTGGGTACTTGTTGCCGATCCTTTCTTCTGTCAGTTACAACAACAGGTCACCGGTTTGGGGCAGGTGCAGTTTATGACCGCACCGGCCGAGCCGTTAACCCTGCAGTTTGAGTTCGAACAGCCGAATTTACATGTCAATTCTGCCCGGTTACAGGTTATTGATGCCGACTGGCAAGCACCCGCTTTGCGCCGCGGCGGCACCGTTTTTAGTGCCTCAGCAATTGCAGCGCAACGTATCGAATTTCGTGAAGCACCATTGCTATGGTTGCAGCAACTGCATCTGGGGTATTGGTTGCTGTTCGAGTTTCAGACGGACGATACCGATGTGCGGTTAACGCTGACCAGTATCGAAGGGCGCCAGGCGGTGGATGGGTTCCGGCAGTGTGTGACGAAGATGGCACCGCTGACCTGGCAGCAAGCCCGGGACCTGAGTCTGGAAATGCAGCGGGGGCAGCGCACTCTGTCCAGCGCGCAGCAAACACAACTTCGACAACTCGTCAGCTATCTGCAGTATGACAAGGCAGTGCAACGCATTTTGATTGATGGGCATGCTGATGATACTGGAGATCAGCTGGCCGATCGTTTGTTATCCCGGGAACGTGCCGATGATGCCGCAGCATACTTCCTCGAACTGGGGGTAAAAGCTGCCATGCTGGAAGTCAGAGCTCATGGTAACCGTTATCCGGTGGCTGCCAATCAACCCAACCGCCGTGTCGTTGTCAGGCTGATCCGGTAAGGACCAAGATGAGATTATCGATGAATAAAGATTACGTACTCTGGCTAAGTCAGCTTAGCCCGTCGCAGGAAATGGCAGCTTGTATTAACGCTGAAGGTTTTCAGCTGTTACATACCGATCAGGCCCAGGAGGTGCTGAGTTACTGTAATACATATCAGCCTTTGGTGATCTTCGCCGACAGTAATCTTGGCAAGATGGATTTAATTGATTTGGTGCTGTTGCTGAGCCGGCGCTTACCGACAGCTCATATTGTCAGTCTGGTAACAAAAGAACAAAGCGAATTGGCCTCGGCGAGTTTGCAGCATGGCGCTATCGATTATCTGCTTAAACCCTTTATGGCTTCGCAACTGAAGACCACTTTACGCAACGCCAGAGCGATGCAGCGTGGGTTGACAGACATTGTCGCCGTATCGCAGTCAAGCCGGCAGATCCTGCAACTGGCAAACCGTGCCGCGCAAACGGAGGCCTCAGTTCTAATCCTGGGCGAATCGGGAACCGGCAAAGAAAAACTGGCGCAGTTTATCCATCAGGCATCTGAGCGCGCAGCTAAACCCTTCGTCGCCGTGAACTGTGCCGCCATCCCTGAAAATATGCTGGAAGCCATGTTGTTTGGTTACAACAAAGGGGCTTTCACCGGCGCCGTTGCGCAGCAAGTGGGTAAGTTTGAGGCGGCAAATGGCGGCACCATCCTGCTGGATGAGATTTCAGAGTTGCCGTTAAATCTGCAGGCGAAGTTACTGCGGGTATTACAGGAGCGCGAATTAGAGCGGCTTGGCAGTAATCAGCGGATTAAGCTGGATATCCGGGTTATTGCCGCCAGCAATAAAGATCTGCGTACCCAGGTGCAGCAGGGCATGTTCCGGGAAGATTTATTCTACCGGCTTGATGTTCTGCCACTGAGCTGGCCGGCGCTGCGTGAGCGGCGGGACGATATCTTGCCGTTAACCGAATTTTTTATTCAAAAGTACGCACAGGGCAAATATACCCTGAGTAAAGCTGCCCGCGATCTGCTGGTGCAGTACAACTGGCCGGGTAATGTGCGGGAACTTGAGAACACCGTGCAACGCGCCTTGGTGATGGCCAGAGGCAGTGAAATCCAGCCACAGGATCTTAATCTGCCGGCCTGCTATCTGCCGGCAGCCAGCTTTTGTGCCGGCTTGCTTAAACAAAGTAAGAAGCAGGCTGAGTTCGATTACATTTTGGATTTATTGAATAAATACAATGGTCACCGTACCAAAACGGCGGAAGCGTTGGGGATGAGTACCCGGGCGCTACGTTACAAGTTGGCCGCGATGCGTGAGCATGGCCTGGATTTAGATGCTTTTGCCTGATTAAAGGGAATAACAGATGGTTTCGCCAGTAAATAATCAACAAAGTTTACTAAACATTATGGCCCAGATGCAGCAGGTGGCTGCCGGTGAAAGAGTGATGCCGGCAGATAACCAAATCGGCCTGGCCGCGGATTTTAAACAGGTTGTGCGGGCAGTGAATACTGAGCAGAACATCGCTGCGGATCTGATGGCGGCGGTTGATGCCGGACGCAGTGATGACGTAGTGGGTGCCATGGTCGCCAGTCAGAAGGCCGACTTGAGTTTCTCGATGCTGATGCAGATCCGCAACAAGATACTGAGCGGCATTGATGATGTAATGCGCATGTCGCTGTAAGGAAACGATAAAGATGAAAGGCGAACTTGCAACCAAGCTGCCGGCGTCACTACCGGACGGCGCACTGAAAAAAAAGCTTGCTGACCTATCCGGCAAGGTTAACTGGTTAAAGACCGAAGACAAAAGTCTGGCCGTGATAGCGCTATTGGCCACTCTGGTCGCGGCGACTATTGTGCTGATCCTCTGGACCTCGGCGAAAAACTATGTGCCCTTATACGGACAACAGGAACATTACGATAAAGCCAGTATTCTGGAGATTCTGGATCGGGAAAAGATGGTATTTCGGATTGATACCGATACCGGCAATATCCTGGTGCCGCAGAGCCGGTTAGCAGATGCCAGGATCTTACTGGCCGCAAGGGGGATTAAGGCGGCGATGCCAGAAGGCTTGTCGACTCTAGGTGACAAAGTCAGTATGGGTACCAGCCAGTTTATGGAGTCGATGCAGTATCAGCATGCGCTGGAAGGCGAGCTGGCCCGCACCATTATTACCATGGAGGGGATCCGCAATGCGCGCGTGCATCTGGCCGTACCCAAGCGCAATTTATTTGTCGGCCGGCAGGAAGAAAAATCCGCGGCATCGGTGATGGTTGATCTGGCGCCTGGTTACAGCCTGAAACCGCAGCAAGTTGAAGCCATTGTCAGTCTGATCGCCGGCAGTGTGCCCGGACTGCAAAGTACCCAGATATCCGTTGTTGATCAACGCGGTAAATTACTGACTGGTGAGACTTTCGATGATTCCCCGGTCGGAAAGGAAACCGATAAAAAGCTGGCCTTTATCGAAAGGTTGGAGCGCAATATTGAGCAGCGGGCGGCCATTATGCTGTTGCCAATCCTTGGTGATGGCAATTTCCGGATCCAGGTGTCGTCAGATGTCGATTTCAGCGTAGTGGAAGAAACCCGGGAAGCGATCGATCCGGCTGCAGTGGTGCGGGTAGAAACCATTAAAGCAACCAATATGGTCGACCAGTTAGCAATGGGCATCCCCGGCTCATTGGCCAATCAGCCGCCGGTAGCTAACACAGAAGCTGCCGAGAATAACAATCAGCGGGCATCCGAGCGCAGTGAAACTAGCCGTCAATTCGAAACCGGCCGGGCGGTGACTCATACCCGGTATGAAGTGGGGCGGTTAAAAAATATGAGTTTGTCGGTACTTGTGAATGAAGCGGTTGCCGGTGAGCAGGGCTGGACCCAGCAGCGACTGAGCCAATTGGGCGAGATGGTGAAAATTGCAACTGGCTTTCAGGCAGAGCGCGGCGATCAGTTCAATATCACCAGTTTTAACTTTGTTCCGGCGGAGCCAGTGCCAGAATTCGGTGGTTTGCAATGGTGGCAGTTACCGGAAGTGCAGGAATACGCCCGCTATGTCTTTGGCTCCCTGATCGCCTTGGCCCTGATCCTGTTCGGTGTCAGACCTCTGGTTAACCAGTTGGTAAATGGTCGCAAGGGCGAGACGGCGGAACCGGTTGTAGCCCCCGTGTTGCCTGGTGCAGCTACAACGACCCAGGCGGTCGCGCTTCATGCAGAAGACCCGCCGCCACAGCCGAGCGTCCCGGTGGCAGATACCGCCAGTCCACTGGCTAAAATTGCACTGCCGCAGCTGGGTTCTGAGTTTGCCGAGCAGATTGCTCATATGCAGTTGCTTGCCAACAAAGAGTCTGAGCGGGTTACCGCGGTGATTAAGTACTGGGTGGAAAGAGGGGTGAGCCTTGAATCAACTAAGAACTGAGTCTGCGACGGTCAGCGATCTGGATCGGGCAGCAATACTGTTACTGAGTATGGGTGAAGAAAATGCTGCCGGCATCATCAAAAAGCTAAACCGGCACGAAGTCCGGGTGTTGTCTGAGCGGATGGCAAAGATTGCCAATGTGACGCAGGAAGATGTTGCCAGCATTCTGAATGACTTTTTCGACTGCTACCGCAACGAGAGTGGCGTGAGCGGCGCATCCAGGCTTTATCTGGAGCGGGCGTTGGACAAGGCCGTAGGCCGTAAGCTGGCCCGCGGTATGCTGGACGATATTTTTGGCGGCGCCCTGGCCGATGACATTCGCCGGCTGGAATGGGTACCGCCGGAGTTGCTGGCACGTTTTCTGGAGCAGGAGCACATCCAGATGCAGGCACTGCTGTTGGCGTTCTTACCGGCAGAGCAGGCCAGCGCCGTGATTGCACTCTTTCCGAAAGAAAAACATGATGACATCTTGTTTCGGATCGCCAGCTTGCGGGAAGTCAGTGAGCATGTGATGGACGATCTGAAACATACGCTGGAAAGCTGTATTGAATTTGTCGGCGAGCAGGTCGGGGCGCGGGTTAATGGTGTTGAGCGCGTGGCAGAGATTATGAACCGTTACAGTGGCAACAAAGCCGAAGTGATGGAGCTGCTTAAACTGCATAATGCGGAAACCGCCGAAGCGATTGAAGATAAGATGTATGATTTCAGCACTCTGGTGAAACAGTCGGAGGATGTGCTGGCGCAGTTGATGAATGAGATCCCTGATGATCTATGGATAGTGGCTTTGAAGGGGGCTGAAACATCACTGATGAACAATATTCTGAATGCGTTACCGAAGCGGCTGGGGCAGGTATACCGGCAACAAATTGAAGCCATGAAAGCGCAGCCGGTGACTAAGGTTGAAGCGGCCCGTGCTGAAATTATGGCTATGATCCGGCAAATGATGGCCAATGGCGAAATAGAGTATCGGCTCTATGACGAAGCGACGCTGGGGTAAAGATGACGACGGCCTATCGCTTTCCGCTGCTGGCGCGCACTGATGTGCAGAAATCGCCGTTGGAACTGGCTGAAGAGGCCTATCAACAGGGTTTTGCGGCAGGGCAGGCTGCTGCGACTGAACAGGCCTTGCAGCAGGGGATCCAGCAAGGCCGGCAACAGGCCGCAGCCGAAGCCGCGGCCCGCGAAACTGCTTTGCGGCAAAGCCTGACGCAGGATTTTCAAGTGCAGTTTGATCGCCTGGCGACGCAGTTCCAGCAACGGCAACGTTATTCCGAGCAGCAATTGCAGCAGCAGCTGTATGAACTGATTTGTGGCTTGAGCGAACTGGTGCTGGAATTTGAACTCAGCCTCAACCCACAGCAATTAGTCCACGCCATTCACAGTACCCTTGCCGTAATCAATCAGCAGGACCAGGTCACCAGCATCCAGCTGTCTGCAGCAGATGCCGAGCGTCTGCAACAATTAAATATTACGCACTTTGCCGATATCAGCTGGCAGCGTGACGAACGTCTGGCCAGCGGAACAGTGCAATTCTGCGCCAACTCCCAGCTGCATCTGCTGGATTTCCGTCAGCGCCTGCAAGAGGCGTTGCTGCAGGTACGGCAAAGTTTGCTGGCACCTCTGACTCAGGACGCGACAGGTATTACAGATGCATCCTGAACTGATGACCCGGCTGCATAAACTGAGCAACGAGCTAAAGCCTGTGGCGCGCTATTATAGTTTTGGCCGTCTGGTGAAGGTGAACGGCATGATTATGAGCGTCGCCGGCGGGCAGTACAGCATGGGGCAGCGCTGTCAGGTTCAGAGCCAGGATGGCCGCTGGTTTGACGCCGAAGTGGTCGGGTTTGACGGTGACGTGGCATATCTGATGCCGTTGAGCACGGCGGCCGGCCTGTTCGCCGGAGCCCGGGTCAGGGCGATTTCCCGCGATTCTCAACTGCTTGTCGGTAAGGCCTTGCTGGGGCGGGTGTTGGACGGCCTGATGCAACCGCTGGATGGACAACCTGCTCTGACCGAGGGGGAAAAGATCAGCCCGGTGTTAGCGGCGGTAAACCCGTTACAAAAGCAAGTGGTGACGCAAGCACTTGACGTTGGGGTCAGAGCGTTAAACGGCCTCTTTACGGTCGGGCAGGGGCAGCGCATGGGCCTGTTCGCCGGTTCTGGGGTCGGTAAAAGTAAGCTGCTGGGGATGATGACCCGCTTTACCAGTGCCGATGTGGTGATCGTCGGCTTGATTGGTGAACGGGGCTGGGAAGTAAAGGAATTTATTGAACACAGTCTGGGTGCCGAAGGTCTGGCTAAGGCGCTGGTGATTGCGGCACCGGCGGATCAATCGCCGCTGTTACGGATGCGAGCTGCCGAACTGAGTCATCGTCTGGCTGCGTATTTCCGTGATCTGGGGTTAAATGTTTTACTGTTAGTCGACTCTCTGACCCGTTATGCCCAGGCGCAACGCGAAATTGCACTGTCAGTCGGTGAGCCACCGGCCACCCGCGGTTACCCGCCCTCGGTCTTTAGTAAGTTAACCCAATTGGTCGAAAGTGCCGGTAACAGCGCCAGCAGCATGGGCAGCATGACCGCCATATACACCGTCCTGGCTGAGGGTGACGACCAGCAGGACCCAATCGCGGACGCGGCGCGGGCTATTCTGGATGGCCACATAGTGTTAAGCCGTGACCTGGCGGAGCGCGGTCATTATCCGGCCATTGATATTGCGGCCTCGATCAGCCGGGTGATGCCAAATATTGTGGCTGAACCCCAATTGAAAGCCTGCTATCAACTGAAGCGCTATTACAGCCGTTATCAGCAGGTACAACAGTTACTGCCGCTCGGCGCTTATCAGAGCGGCAGAGACGCTGAACTTGACCGGGCGGTGGCGTTATACCCAGCAATCGAAAAATTTCTGTGTCAGGGACTGCATGAAAAATCCGATATGGCAGATACCCAGACTCAGCTTGCGGCGTTAGGGCTAAATCATGCTTGAACAGTATCTGAAGCAGCAGGATGACAACCTGCAACTGATGTTAAAGCGCCGCCAGCAGCTGCAACAGCAGGCAGAGCAGGAGCAGCGCCGTTTGTTGGCGCTAAGTCAGCATCTGGCGACAATGGATGGGCCGGAACAAATGGCCTGTAGTCTGAGTTTACAGAATCTATCCGGCATCAAGCAGATCCTGCACAGTCTGCAGCAGGAGCAGCAGCAGCGCACATCAGCGGCCGCTGCGGAAGTGGCACGCCAGCAACAAGTCTGCGTAAAGCAGGCGGCATTAAATCTGGGCCTGCACGATATACTCAGCCAGCAGCAACGTCAGCAGCAGCTAGAGCGTAGTCGGCTGGAACAACGACAACAGGACGAATTGTCCCAGCAACTGCTGCAACAACGCGCCCGCTTTACGCCCTAACCTTTTCTGCCTGTCTTCGCGCCCAGCCTCCTAAAATCAGCTGGCTCTCCCGTATATTCTGTCAACTGACTGCGAGTTCGCCGCGGTAATGCCGGGTAAGTGGCTATACCGACAAGGGATAAAACCATATTAACTAAATGGGTATTGACGGCCTCCGCTGAACACTATATAACCACACTGTATGCATGGTTATGTGTCAAAAATAAAAACAACAGCAGGACGCCACATGAAAGAAAATCTACCCGTTACCGGACGTGAGCAGCCGGTTCCCGCCGATGCGAATATTCTTTCTACCACTGATCTCCATGGTAAAATTAAATATGTTAATCAATGCTTTATTGAGATTAGTGGTTTTGATAAAGCAGAGCTAATTGGTCAGAATCATCATATTGTCCGGCATCCTTCGATGCCTGCTGCCGTATTCCGCCAATTCTGGCAGCGGATAAAAAGCGGTCAGCCCTGGATGGGGATAGTAAAAAACCGCTGTAAGAATGGTGACCATTACTGGGTGGACGCCTATGTTACGCCCATTTGTCAGGCGGGACAGGTTAACGAATATCAATCGGTACGTCGCCGGGCAAAACCGGAACATATTCAGCGCGCTGAGCAGGTTTATCAGGCACTGATTCAGGGTAAAACTCTCAGACAGTTAAAGACGGCGATGCCGCTGCGGTGGCAACTGTTACTGCTGTGCAGTATGCCAGTGCTGGTGGGGATTGCCGTAGCTACCCTGCTAAGCGGGTCACAGGCCAGTCTGATTTACCCGTTATTGGGGCTGTTGCTCTCGACCATGCTTTGCTGGCAATGGCTAAAGCCGTTACAGGCGTTAAGCGAGCAAAGCCGTCGCATCACTGACGATGCGGTTGCCCGCTATATTTATACTGGCCGGAATGATGAGCTTGGGCAACTGCAACTGGCGCTGCGCTGCCTGGAAGCTGAAACCGCCGGCGTGGTGGGCCGGGTAGCCGATTCGGCGACTGCGCTGGCTGCAGGGATTGGGCAGTTAACCCGTTCGGTGAATGGCTCCAGGCAGGAGATCCATGCTCAGTTTGCCGAAACAGAGCAAGTTGCCAGTGCCATTCATCAGTTGTCGGTCAGTGTGCAGGAAGTGGCTGGCAGTGCCCGTTCCTCGTCCGATGCGGCCGATAACGCCTTGCGCCAGGCTCAGCACAGCAAAGCCGTCACCGCGCAGAGTCTGGCGGCAGCAACAGGCTTACAACAGCAGCTTAGTCAGAGTGAACAGTTGGTACAGGCGGTTGCAGCCAGTAGTACTGATATCAGCCAGATCCTGGAATTGATCCGCAGTATTGCGGAGCAAACCAATTTGCTGGCGTTAAATGCAGCGATTGAAGCCGCCCGGGCCGGTGCCGCAGGACGAGGTTTTGCGGTAGTGGCCGACGAGGTAAGATTGCTGGCCAGTCGTACTCAGGGAGCAACCAGCGACATTCAATCAAAAATTTCGCGTTTGCAACAGGTTACAGCAGAGGCGGTTATCGCTCTTGGGCAAAGCCAGCAAGGTGCGGTCAGTTGCGCCGAACTTAGTCTTAGTACGGCCCAGCAGCTGGAACAAATACTGCTATCCATTCATAACATTACCGCACAAAACCAGCAAATTGCTGCTGCAGTCGAACAACAAAGTTATGTTGCAGATACCATCAGTCAGAATATCACCAGTATCCGTGATCTGGCCAGCCGCAGTCTGAGCAATGCCGAACATACCGCCAATGCCAGCGACGAAATGCACGGGGTGACGCAGGGCTTTGACGCCCTAACCCGGCAATTCTGGTCCCGGCAACGCAGTACTTAAGGAGCTGTTATGCTGGTAGAGAGCACCCAGGAGCTGCAGCAGTTGTTGAACTTGTTCTCGGAAAATGTGCCGGGATTTTTCTTTCAGTTGGAACGGCAACCAGATGGCTGTTTTTGTCTAAGGCTAGTATCAGATAGCGCAGCCCAATCGCTGGGCATGGCACTGACCGAGATCCGGCAGAATGCGGCTCTGGCGTTAGCCAGGGTACATCCGGACGATCTGGAGGATTTACGCGACACCATCCTCCACTCAGCACAGCATCTTAGCCCCTGGAGTTTGCAATTCCGCTATCAGCATCCCGCAGGTGACTACCGTTGGTTTGAGGGCCACGCGACGCCACGCCAGCTAAGCGACGGCAGTCTGGTCTGGCATGGCTACGTTAATGATATCAGTACCATCCGGCTGCATGAGCAGGCGCTGGCGGAATACGCGATGCAGCATCGGGAAATTGTCGATAATATCCTGGACGCGATCATTACTATTGATCAAGGTGGGCTGATTGAAACCTTTAACAACGCAGCTATCCGTATTTTTGGTTACCAGCCGGCAGAAGTGATCGGCAAGAACGTTTCTATGCTGATGCCGGAACCCTATCGCAGTGCTCATGACCAGTATATTGACGCTTATCAGCGTACCGGTGAAGCGAAGATCATTGGCCAAAGCCGGGAGACCAAAGGCCGGCGTAAAGATGGCCGCTTATTTAATATGGAGCTGCGGATCAGCCGGATTGAACGGGTTGATAGCTACAAATTTATTGGTATGGTCCGCGATCTGTCTGAGCGCAAAAGGACAGAGGTGTTAATTGAAAAGCTGGCCTTCTATGATCCGCTGACCCAGCTGCCAAATCGCCGGCTGTTAAAACAGCGGTTGGCGGATATCCTGAAGCAACGCCAACCAGGCGAGGAGCTGGGTGCCTTGCTGTATATTGACCTGGATAACTTTAAGCACCTGAATGACTCCCTGGGCCATGGTACCGGCGATCAGTTACTACGCCAGGTCGCTAGTCGTTTACTGCAAAGTGTACGTCAGCATGATACCGTCGCCCGATTAGGTGGCGATGAGTTTATTATCCTGCTGCAGAATTTATCACCGCTAAAGCAGGTGGCGCTGCAGCAAGCCGAGTTGGTAGCAGAAAAGGTACGCAGTACGCTGAATACCCCCTTCACCCTGGAACAGCTCAGTTATGTTAGTAGCCCCAGCATAGGGATTACGCTGTTTTCTGATGATAACCACAGTATTGATGAATTGTTGCAGCAAGCAGATCTGGCGATGTATCAGGCCAAGGCCGCCGGTAAAAACAGCATTAAGCAGTTTGATGTCTCGATGCAGGTAAAAGCCTCGGAGCGCACCCGACTGGAAAGTGAGCTGCGCGAAGCGATTAACCGCCAGCAGCTGCAGTTGTACTATCAGGGATTACACGACGCTGCGGGGCAGTTGTTGGGTGCTGAAGTCTTACTACGCTGGTTTCATCCGGAGCTTGGCAACGTCAGTCCGGCACGCTTTATTCCGATCGCAGAAGAAAGCGGCCTGATTTTTGAAATCGGCAGTTGGGTGATCGAGCAAGCCTGTCAGCAGCTGAGTCGTTGGCAGGCACAGCAGTTGGTGCCGGGACTGAAGCTGTCAATTAATATCAGTGCCCGGCAATTTCATCAGGATAATTTCTTACCCAAAGTGATGCATATTCTCGATCGTTACAGTGTCGCCCGTGACCGGCTGCAATTTGAGTTAACCGAGAGCATTTTGGTATCCCGGGTTGATGAGGTGATCAGCAAAATGCAGGCGCTCAAGCAGTACGGTATTGCCTTTGCGCTGGATGATTTTGGTACTGGCTATTCTTCGTTAAGCTATCTGAAGCGCCTACCATTGGAGCAACTGAAAATAGATCGCAGCTTTGTGGCAGATATTCTGCACGATCCCAATGACGCTGCCATTGCCAGCACCGTGATAGCGCTCTCTGCTGCCTTGGGACTGGGGGTGATTGCCGAAGGTGTCGAAACTGCGGCGCAGCGGGATGCGCTGGCGGCGTTGGGCTGTTATCATTACCAAGGATTCTATTTCAGCCGGCCAGTGCCGGGCGGAGACTTTGTTGCATTACACCGGCACACCGTTACGCATTAAGTTGTTCTGGCTCATGCTGAGCCTTGGGTTACTGCATGGCTGTGCGATGGTCTCAGTGTCGGATATGGATAGCCGTGATTACCTGAAACAGCGCCGGGGTGATGTGCTGACCACCGGCGATCTCAGCCTGTATGCGGGCACTGTGTTGCAAATACTGGGGCAGGATGAGCGCAGTTGCCGGCGCCAGGCCGCGCAATGCGCAGAGATGTTGACGACCGCCATTGGCCTGACGACTGAGCAGCGCCTGTCGACCATGGCCGAGCTGTGGTTGTATGAAGCTATTAATGGTGTACGACCACCGCGGCAGGATCCGCAGGCGGAAATCGATGCCTATCTGATGAGCGCCCGCTACGCTTATGCCTATCTGTTTTATTCCGGTGTTGCTCCCTACCGGCGCCTGTTTGCTGACCGTCAGACTCAGGTGCGGGACTACTACAATTTTGCTACGCAACAGGCTGCGACCCTGCTATTCGCCGGGCGCGAACGTGACTGGCTGCAAGACCCGCAACAACAATTTCGCACTACCAACTGGCAGGTACAGGCGCAGCTGCAACATCAGCGCTTCCGGCGTCAGGCTTTACCAGAGCGGTTGGTGGCAACCAGTAGTCTGTCATTTAAAGGCTTACGCAATCAGTATCGCCGCGATGGTTTAGGCGCCGAAATGGTAGCCGATACCAAGGTGGGGCGGGATTGGCGTACTGAGCAGGGGTTTGCCGAATTACCGGTACCGGTGGTAACGGCGTTATTGAGTTTTGGTGGCGGTACCCTGCAGGAGGTGCTAGTGACTAAGGAAGCCACCTTGCATTTGCTGGATCCGCTGCAACAAAAAGAGCTCTATGTGGCCGGGAATCTGGTGCCGCTGGCGGCGAATTTTACCGCCGGTTATGGCTTATGGCTGGCACGCTCCGATTTTGCCCGCCAGGCATTCTGGAACCTGATGGGTGCCAGCGATGCCCTGGCCGAGCCGCAATTATTTTTGCTGCAGCCCTTTGACCCCAACCGGAAAATTATTCTGTTGCTGCATGGGATTGCCAGTAGCCCGGAGGCCTGGGTTAACACCGCGAACGAAGTGCTGGGGGATGAAGCGCTGCGCGAGCGCTATCAGTTATGGCAACTCTATTATCCAACTAACCTGCCGTTGTTGTTAAATGTAAAGAGTCTGCATGCCCGCATTGTTAGCACCTTGCAACACTTTGATCCGGAGGGAAAGACTGCCGCCGCTTCGGAGATGGTGATTATCGGCCACAGTATGGGCGGTGTGCTGGCGCGATTGCTGGTGTCGGACTCCGGCGATCAGATCCTGCAATCAATAAGTCAGCAGCGGCATCTGGACTCGCGGCGACAGCAGCTGTTCTTTCAGCGCTTCCAGGAAGATCTGACCTTTAGCGCTTTACCTGGGGTGAGCCGGGCGATCTTTATTGCTGCACCACACCGGGGCACTACTGTGGCCGACTACCGGCTCGCCCGTTGGTTAGCTGGCTTGATAACCTTGCCGGTCACCGTGTTGGAACGTTTTGCTCAGGCCGCTGAGCTGCTGGCTGATCCGGATAATCAGGAACAGCAGCGCGCGGTGCGCTTTACCAGTATCGAAAACCTCAGTGAAAAAGACCTTTTTATCCGGGCGGCGGCTAAGCTGCCAATTAATCCGGCAGTACGTTATCACTCCATTATCGGTGTCGAGCAGCCAAATTTACCGCTGGAGCAACAAAGTGATGGTGTGGTGCCTTATCTTAGTGCCAGTCTGGCTGGTGCCGAGTCAGAAATGGTGATCCGTTCCGGCCACAGTGTGCAGGAAACCTCGGCGGCGATTCTGGAGATCCGCCGTATTCTGTATCAGCATTTAACAGAGCTACCCTAAGCGGTATTCAGGTGCGGGCTTTACTGGCTACCAGATAATAGGTCACCCCCAATGCCAAAACGACCACCCCGATAGCAAAGACATATTCGGCAGCAATAGTGGCAAAATCCAATACAATCACTTTACGGGCGATGGCCATTAGCGCTGTTGCGATCACCAGCTTAACGTGAATTACATCGTCACGCAGGTACAGGATAATATTTGCGAAGATTTCTATTGCGATCAGCACAGCCAGGAAGGAAGCAAATACCGCAAAAATATCGTTCAGCTCTAATAAAAAATGTGGCGGGTTGGAGAGTTTTTCATATAACACCAAGCCGACATCCAAAATACACAGGATGATTACAAGCACCATCATTATAGCCAGCAGCCGGATACAATGCCCAATCACGCCATTTAACTTGCTGATTAGCGGGTCGGCTTCCTTTGGGCGCAGATGATTATCGGTTTTTTGTTGCTCTTGCATGGACGTGGCTGCCGGTCATTACACTTGTACTTTAGTGTAGCGGGCCGGCAGCTGGTTGCTTTGCTCTGGCGCAAATAATGCAGGATTAAGCATCAGCTGTTGGGACTAATATGCCATGCACTATCAAAAATAAGACTGGCAGAGCGCTGCCGCTTAACCTGAAAGTGCAGTATAAGTCGGTGTTACGAAGCCCTGCGTAAGGCTATCGCGCTACTGACAGCTACCACAGCAGTGCTGATCACCATGGCCGGGGCGCTTGGGCTCAACAAACAAAATTTCGTTCTCCAGTAAAATATGCTGCATTAAATCCTCTTTCAGTTCGCGCAGCCCCAGATAGAGTGCGGTCCAGGTGTTGCAGGCACCGGGATGCAGTTGCTGGCCAAAACTCAGTTCGTCCAGTTTTCGCAGTGCCTCACCATGCTCCTGATGCTCTTCCAGCATCACACTGATGGGCCCATAGGGATAAACACCGCGCACCAGCATCGGAAACAGGATTTGCTCCTCTTTCAGCATATGGCTTTCCAGCTCCTGCTGCATCTCGGCCAGATGATTGGCCAGGCCATGCGGGCAATGCGGGCTGTCGCTGTGTACCGTTTCTACCCGCCGGGCCAGGCGAATCAGCTCCGGCAATTGTTCGCGATGGCGTTGATGGAAGCGGTTTAGTACATACTCGGCCAGCTTGGCAGTGGGTTCGCTATGCCAATCTACAGCAGGCTGCGGTTGTCGTTGTAATTTTTCCAGAGCGGCCAGTACCTCCTGTTGGTTTAAACCACGTTTGGCGATAGCGGCGCCCAGGCTTTGCTGACCGCCACAGCAAAAATCCAGTTTAAACTGATGAAAGACGGCAGTGGCACCGGCGATACGGGTGGCTAATTGGCCTAAGGGTTGTTCAAGTAGCATGATGTTCTCCTGAGTAAACAAAGGTTTGCCCCAAGCGGGCGTTAGCCCGGTACAGCAAGGCAGATGCCAGAACTACCACCTTTGATTTATATCTGTTTTTTTTGACCGATGGTAAATTAAACCCAGAAAAATTCGGGTGCTTTTCACCCTGTGGGTAAAATTAACCATGCTTGATGCCGTGTTATTTGCTGATCTGGTCACCGAGTTGCCTTCGGCTGTGCGCTTACAGCGGCTGGTCAATACACTGCGTAGCCATTTTGGTTGTGGTGCTGTGGCATTGTTGCAGTTACAGCAGGCGCAGTTAAAGCCAGTAGCGGTGCAGGGACTGCTACGGGAAACGCTGGGCCGGCGTTTTCAAGTGGCACAGCATCCACGTTTGGCGGCGATTTTAGCCAGCCGCCAACCCGTACGTTTTCCGCCGGGCAGTGAATTACCCGATCCCTATGATGGCTTGCTGGCTGAGCAACCAGGAGCAGTGGTGCCGGTGCATGATTGTATGGGCGTATCGTTATATGTGGAGGGGCGCTGCTGGGGCGTATTAACACTGGATGCCCTGTCGCCGGCTAACTTTGATGCCCTGGCGGTGTTGCAGTTACAACAATTAAGCTTGCTGGTAGAAGCCGCTATTCGTATTACCGAACTGGAGCAGGCGAACCGGGCGCTGCGGCAGGGTGGCTTGCCTACTGTTGGCACCAGTACAACAGCAGCGCAACAGTATGAAATTATTGGTCAAAGCCTGGCGCTGCAGCAGATTTTACAGGAGCTGGATGTGGTAGCCGGCTCGGAGCTACCGGTGCTGCTGTTGGGGGAAACCGGGGTCGGCAAGGAGCTGTTCGCCCGGCAACTGCATCGCCGCTCCGGCCGCGCCGAGCGCCCCATGATCTATGTTAACTGTGCAGCCTTACCGGAAAGTCTGGCAGAAAGTGAGCTATTCGGGCATAGCAAGGGCGCGTTTTCCGGCGCGTTAAGTGAGCGTGCCGGCCGCTTTGAGGCAGCAGATGGCGGAACCCTGTTTTTAGATGAAGTCGGGGAACTAGCATTATCCGTGCAGGCAAAGCTGCTCAGAGTGCTGCAGAACGGTGAAATTCAGCGTTTAGGATCGGATAAGCTGCGGCGGGTGAATGTACGGCTGGTTGCCGCGACCAATCGCGATTTACAGCAGCAGGTGAAACAGGGCGAATTTCGTGCTGATCTCTACCACCGTTTATCAGTGTATCCGATCCCGATACCGCCGCTGCGGGAGCGCAGCGAAGATTTACCCTTATTAGCCGGGCATTTTCTGGAGCAGAACCGCAGCCGTTTGGGGCTACGTAGCTTAAGGCTGGCACCAGCAGCAGAGCTGGCTTTACTGGGTTATCACTGGCCGGGGAATATCCGCGAGCTGGAGCATGTGATTAGCCGCGCGGCAATCAAGGCGCTAAGTCAGGGCGCCCAGCGCAGTGACATCGTGATCCTGCAGCCAGAATTGCTCGATTTGCCCGGTAGTCAGCCGCAAGCGCCGGCGCTTGAGCATATTGAGCTGCCGGTACAGGGGTTAAAGCAGGCAGTAAATCAGTTTCAGCAACAGCTGATCCGGCAGGCATTGCAGCAGCACCAACAATGTTGGTCGAAAGCGGCCCGCGCCCTGCAACTGGATGCCAGTAATTTGCATAAGCTGGCGCAGCGTTTAGGGCTGAAGTAACAACAGGAGATGGCTTATGAGTGAGATACTGAGCCCGCAGCAGGCGTTGCGTTATAGCAGGCAACTGATGTTACCGGCGCTGGATTTTCGTGGTCAGGAAGCCTTACTGGCCAGTAAGGTGTTATTGGTTGGTATGGGCGGGCTTGGTTGTGCTGCGGCGCCGTATCTGGTGGCTAGCGGTGTCGGGGCGCTGACGCTGGTTGATAATGATGTGATTGACCGTAGCAATCTGCAGCGCCAGATCCTGTATCGCGAACAGGATATTGGCCAGCCTAAAGTCGTTACGGCATTACAGCAACTGAAACAGCTAAATAGTGAGATCCAGCTCAGTGCGATCCAGCAGCGGCTGGATCACACTGCGCTGGCGCAACTGGTACCGCAATTTACACTGGTGCTGGACTGCACCGATAATCTGCTGACCCGTAATGCCATTAACAGCGCCTGTGTGCAGGCCGGCATACCGTTGGTGTCTGCCGCCGCTATCCGCTTTGAGGGGCAGTTACTGAGTTTACGGAATCAACCGGGCGATCCCTGCTATCAGTGTTTAAGCCGCTTCTTTGGTGAACAGCAGCTAAGCTGCATGGAAGCGGGTATTCTGTCGCCGGTTGTCGGCGTGCTGGGCGTGATGCAAGCACTTGCCGCGGTGAAGATCCTGGCAGCAGTGGGTGAACCTGAGTATCACCAGTTAAAGTTGTTTGATGCGCTAAGTGGTCAGTGGCAGCAGTTCCAATTGCCTGCCGATCCAAACTGCCCGGTATGTCGCAGTAGGAAATAGTACTGAGTTTGTGGGTTGTGTTGCCCCGCCCCGGTACTGTCAGTGTTTGGTATCTTGTACCCGGAACAGAACCTTAGCGCCAGCAGCTTCATTACCGGGCGTTTTGCCAAGTTGTGGCAGGATATCGCAGTGCACCTTTTGCAATAACTTATAGGCGTCGGCCAGATCGCAATTTTCGTGATCGCGCTTTTTATAACCCAGGCTGGTCAGCTCAAGATGCCAGGTTGGCACTACCTCAACCGTGGCCAGGGTTTGTTTAACACAATTAAGCGGGCAACCATCCACTGCCAGGATCGGCCGACCAGACTGTGCAACCTTTAGTAACTGCTTGACTCTACCGCCAACGCCGGCGATACATGACATCTCGGCCAGACCTTCCCGATCCAGGACCACAGCTAAATCATTGGCCAGCTGCGCCACATTGGAGCAGCCGGAGCAGGCATAAACCAGCGGTTTCGTTTCGTAATCGTGACTCATAACAGCTTCCTGAAACTGACGATATGTTCAGTTTAGAAGCCTGCTAGCCAGCCAGCTTGATGTAAATCAAAACGCCGGCAGCTTTACCCCATCAGGGGTAAGGGGTTAACCCGGCCGCCCATCTGCCCTAGGCGTGGTTAACACCGGAAAATACACCAGCACATAGCAGCCATAAGCCAGCACCCAGCTGCCAATCCCCAGCCATAACAGACTAAAGGTATGCTCCGGCAACCACCAGATCAGCAGGGTCCGGCTAATGCCGGCAACAGCAACCAGTAAAAAGGCCCAGCCCATAATGTGTTTCGGCTGCAGCAAGCGACCACTGTGGCCAAGCGAAACCCGCGCCATCATCGATAGGATCATCGAGCCCATGGCGCCGGCAGTCAGTGCATGTAGCGCAATGCTCTGGCTGACCGCAAAGCCGGCATAGCGTAGCGCAAACAAGGCCAGGCCCAGAGGAATAAACCAATAGGCCAGATGCAGCGACCACAGCAGCGGCACCCGTAGCGTGAGCCAGATTTTCCAGCGGGCGCAGCGGATGGCGGTTAGCAAAGCACTCAGGGCAAAGAGAGCACTTAGCGAACTGGCGGGTAGCAGAGGCACTAAACTAAAAAAGTGCAGCATAAAAATCAGCCATAGACTGGCCAGTGCCGCCCGATCCAGCCAGGGCCAAGCCTCGACCTTAGTGGTTTTAGTGCCATTGGCAGTAAACATCGGGATCACCCGGCCGCCGACAATTGCCATCAGCAGGGTAACAAGCCAGATCGCGTTCAGGCTACCAAGCTGTTGTATATCGTAGCGCTTAAGATAAAGCCCGAGATACATCATCAGGTTGCAGGCGGTTAGCAGCAGTAACACCGGCACAAAAAATAAATTGCGGTATTGTTGTACCGCCAGTAGCGGCTTCGCCAGTAACCAGGCGGCCAGTGGTAAAAAGCTCAGATCCACCAGGGCGACCAGCCACAGGGGCAGCGCCTCGCCAAAGAGCAGAAGCAGACGGGCGGCCAGCCAGAGCAGTGTTAGCAATAACAGCGTCGGGCCATGCGGTGCGCGTAGTGAGGTCCAATTTTGCACCGCAGTTAATAAAAAGCCGATGACGATGGCACAGGCAAAGCCAAAGATCATTTCATGGCTATGCCAGAATAATACCTGACCAACAGGTTGCAGCTGCAGCTGACCGCCCAAGATCAGCCCCCACAACAGCATGGCGATAGCGCTAAAGGCGGCGCCGAATAAAAACAGCGGCCGGAATGCCTGGCGCAATAGCGGCAACAGCTTTTGCTCGGTCGCCAGATCGGTAATTTGCATCATTCGTCGTCATCCAATAAAAAATTATTACTACGGGCATCCTGCAGGCGCTGTTGATATTGCGCTGCCTGATTGGCGAAAAACATGGTGATCATGCATAGCGCCAGCACGCCATACAGAATCATAAAGCAGCCGGTGACAATACCCAGTGCATCCTGCGCCAGGCCAAAGAGCACCGGCAGGGTACAACCGCCCAGACCGCCAATGGCGGCAACAAAGCCACCGACTGCGCCCATATGCTTAGGGTAGTAATCGTGAATCACTTTATACACGCTGGCGCGGCCAAAACCCTGAGCTACGCCAATGACAAAGATCAGGGCCGTAAACCACCAGACATTAACGGAGATCTCCAGTTGGACATCTTTTTCCAAGCCATGAATAATCAGGGTAGTGGGGGGGTAACTCAGAAAGAACAAGCACACCAGGCAGACCCAGAACACACTCCAGTTTACGGCCCGGCCACCATAGCGATCGGCAAACCAGCCACCTAATGCCCTGACCATACTGGAAGTCGCGACAAAAAACAGCGTAAAGGCCATTGCCTGCTGGGCGTTCATCGCATAGGCCTGCATATAATATTGTGGTAACCACAGCAACAGGGCTAAAAAGCCACCAAATACAAAGTAGTAATACAGTGAAAAGCGCCAGACCCGGGCATCTCTGACTAACTGACGTAGAGTCAGTGGTCTGGCGGTGGGGCCTGCAGTTTTTGGCGAGGGCGGTGACAACAACCAGAATAACACCAGCAATAAAGCCAGCCCAACGGCATACACAGGCCCAACCCACTGCCAGCCCCACCAGGCGACAATAATGGGCACCAGAATAAAGGTGATGGCGACGCCGGCATTGCCTACGCCAAACAGACCCATCGCCAGGCCTTGCTGGCGCGAGGCAAACCAGTCGGTCACATAGCGGATGCCGAAGGTAAAGGAAACGCCACTTAAACCAAACCAGAGGCCGGTGGTCAGATAACCATAAAAGCTGCTTACCAGTGGCAGCAATGCCAGCGCCGGAATGCAGCTGAGCATTAACCCCAGCCACAGCAGTCGGGCATTATAGCGATCGGCCAGCAAACCCAACGGAATACGTAGTAGCGCCCCGCTAAAAATGGGGGCTGCCAGTAAAATACCGTATTCGGTGGCGCTCAGGGCCAGCTGTTGTTGGATATCCAACCCCATCACCGCGTATAGCGTCCACACCGAAAAGCAGCCGGCAAAAGCCAGGGTAGCCAGTAGCAGCGCCCGGCGCGCCAGAGGATGGGTTGCCTGCATGCGTTACTCCCCAAATAAGCGCCTGTACCAGGCGCAAGACTCACTGCGCCTAGCATAGCGAAAAGCTTAGCGGCCTGCCCGGCCAAAAAGCAGTACCCCCTAAGTTCTGCGGCTAAGGCTGCGGCAAGGCAGGCTACCTCATAGGGGGTAGTGATGGCGTTGGGCTCGGCTTTTAGCGCTAAATTGCTGGCTACTCCAAAGGAGGTAGCGGCCCTCAGTGCAGGCCCGGCGCGGGCTGGCGGCTGTTGTGCCAGATCAATTTTTCCGGCCTAAAAACCCCTAGACTTGTACTGGAATATCATTCTATGACTCTTTCAGGAGGTCTGTATGGCTGGCGCAGCGTCTGCGGCAGGGCAAAGCAGTAAACTCAATCTGCTTAATTTTGCTGAACAAAAAATAAAAATGTTACACCTGACCTGGTTTGCGTTCTTTCTTACCTTTGTGATTTGGTTTGCTCATGCGCCCTTACTGATGCATATAAAAGAAGCGCTGGCGTTAACCGATGCCCAGATCCGGGCTTTGCTGATATTAAACGTGGCATTGACCATTCCGGCGCGCATCGTAGTGGGAATGATGGTGGATAAATATGGCCCGCGTATTATGTATTCGGTGTTGTTATTTATCTCGGCCTTGCTCTGTATCGGCTTTGCTTTTGCCAATACCTATGATGCCCTGGCCTTATTCCGCTTTTTACTGGGCTTTGTCGGCGCAGGTTTTGTGGTAGGGATCCGGCTGGTTGGTGAGTGGTTTCCGCATAACCAGGTTGGTACCGCTGAAGGTATCTACGGTGGCTGGGGTAATTTTGGCTCGGCGGCAGCCGCGATGACGCTGCCAACAGTGGCGCTGATGTTCGGTGGTGAAAATGGCTGGCGCTATGCGATTGCCTCAGTTGGGGTGATCAGTGCGGTCTATTCGCTGATTTTCTATAAATTTGCCCGCAATACGCCCAAAGGCTCGACTTATTTTAAACCGAAAAAAACCGGTGCCATGGTGGTTACCAGCTGGGGCGCATTGTGGGCCCTGATTCTGATGAATATCCCAATGCACCTGGCACTGGGGATCCTGGCCTGGCGTTTATCACCGGCTGGGGTGAATTTGTTCTCGGAAACTGCCATGTACGGCATCTGGGGCGCGCTGGTGGTATTGTTTATCTTCCAGACGCAACAAACCTGGAAAATCAACGCCGAACATTTACGCGAAGGTGTGCCGGAGCATGACAAATATAGCTTTAAGCAGGTCGGGATCTTAAATATTGCTTACTTTGCGACCTTTGGCTCTGAGCTGGCGGTGGTATCGATGCTGCCACTGTATTTCCTGGAAACCTTCGAGGGGATGACGGCGGTAAAAGCGGGTTTGCTAGCGTCTGCGTTCGCCTTTATGAATCTGGTGTCGCGGCCAATGGGAGGCTGGTTCTCTGATAAATTTGGCCGGCGTAAGAGTATGGTGATCCTGATTGGTGGTCTGGCTGCCGGCTATTTTCTGATGGGCTTGATGGACAGCCACTGGTGGATCCCGTTGGCCGTATTAGCGGTAATGGCCTGCTCCTTCTTTGTGCAAGCCGGCGAAGGTGCGGTGTTTGCGATAGTGCCACTGATCAAGCGCAGTATGACCGGCCAGATCGCCGGAATGGCAGGTGCTTACGGTAATGTGGGGGCTGTGGTGTACCTGACCGTACTAAGCTATGTCGATTTTAGTACCTTCTTCTATGTGATTGCCGCCTCAGCATTGATTGGCTTGGTTGCGGTGATGTTCCTCGACGATCCTAAGGGACATATTGTCGAGGTGGCGGAAGATGGTACAGTACATAGAATTAATGTCGGTTAAATAAGGGCGTGCCGCTGTGGCAGAGTTAGCACTGCAATTACAATATGGCGCTCAGACTGCGGCCGGCGTAAAAGCGGCCAATGAGGATGCGGTTGCCTGTCAGTTGCCTGACTCTGCCTACTTACTGCAACATAAGGGTGCCTGTTTTGTGCTGGCCGATGGCGTCAGTACCGCTGAAGCTGGCGCTCAGGCCAGTAAACTGGCTACCGAGCGTTTTTGTCAGGAATATCCGCAAACTCCGGATAGTTGGTCGGTGGCCTACAGTGCCGAGCAGTTACTGGCCACCATCAACAACCAGCTGTATCAATTCAGTCATAAGTTTGCCCATGAACAAAAAGGCTATTTATGTACCTTTAGTGCTTTGGTGCTGAAGTCGCGCACTGCGCATTTCTTCCATATAGGTGACAGCCGTATCTATCTGTTGCGTAAAGCCAGTTTGCAGCAGCTGACGCAGGATCATATTACGGTATTGTCGGAGCAGCGGCAGTTTTTAGGCCGGGCACTGGGCATGGATGCCAAGGTCGCAGCGCAGCAAGGTGCATTGGCGTTGCAAGCGGGTGATCGTTTTTTACTAACCTCGGATGGCATTCACGACTTTTTAAGTGAGGCCGAATTAACTCAGCTGCTGACGACAGTAACGGATCCGGAGCAATGTAGCCGGCAGTTACTGGAGCAGGCATTAGCGCATGGCAGCGATGATAATGTCAGCGCGATAGTGGTGGATGTGGCGCAGTTACCTGAGCAGAGCCTGGATGATTTAAGCTCCGAGCTGACCCGGTTACCCTTCCCGCCGGCGTTAAGCCCGGGTATGAAACTGGATGGTTATCGGGTAGTGCGTGAGCTCTATGCCAGTAGCCGCAGTCACCTGTATCTGGTGGAAGATGAAGCCACCGCAGAGCAGCTGGTGCTTAAGAGCCCATCGCAGAATTATGCCGATGATGTGCTTTATATCGATCGCTTTATCCGCGAAGAGTGGATTGGCCTGCGGATCCAGTCGCCGCGCGTAGTTAAGGTGATCCGACAAAGCCGGCCACGGACCTTTCTGTACTATTTAATGGAGCATTTGCAGGGCCAGAGTTTAGAGCACTGGCTGGCAGAGCAGCCACAGCCGCTTAAACCCGCGTTGGCAATTAAACTAGTGAAACAGATAGCCGAAGGCCTACAGGCGTTTCACCGCATGGGCGCCATTCATCAGGACCTGAAACCCGGCAATATTATGCGCCTGGCCGATGGCAGCCTGAAATTGGTGGATTTTGGTTCGGTGTTTGTTGCCGGTCTGGCGGAAATCTACAGCCCACTGCACCACGAAGGCGCTTTGGGCACCGCGACCTATTCCGATCCACACTATCTGCTGGGACATAATTCTGGCGTGCAGGGGGATGTGTATGCTTTGGCGACTATTGCCTATGAACTCTTTAGTGGCGGTCATTTACCCTATGGCCCGGCGGTAGAAGAATGCCGGGTGGCGAGCGATTATGACCGGCTGCGCTATCGCAGTGCCAGTCAGTTTAACCCGCTAATCCCGACCTGGTTTGACAGGGCCCTGCAAAAGGGAGTGAGTTTGGATCTGAGTTACCGCTATCAGAGTATCAGCCAGTTACTGACCGATTTGCAGCAACCCAACCCGGCGTTTTTGCATGAAGAGGTCAAACAGCAGAATAAATCCAATCCACTGCTATTCTGGCAACTGCTGTCCGGTTTCTGGTTTATTACCCTGTTATTGGTGATCTGGTTGTTTCTGCTACGCCGTTAACTTGCTTTTTCGCGGTTGCAGGGGTATAACTGCCTAAATTCTGAAAAGTCCGACGGCGTTAGCCGGCGGGCTTTTTTCTTTTTTTACTTGGGAGTGTCATATGTCAGCTACACCTATCGTCGTTTCCAGTTTAGATATGGATCGGATTGAAGCCTTACTTGAGAAGATGCCCCGGCTGACGCCGGAGCTGGAAAAGCTGGAGTCAGAGTTGGATCGGGCTACCGTGGTTGAGCCTACTGCGTTACCTGCGAATGTGGTCAGTATGAACTCGACGGTGCGCTTTAAGTTTGCCGGCGATAACAAGGTGTTTGAGAAAACCCTGGTTTATCCGCATGACCTGAAAAACGATGAGCAAATTTCGATTTTTGCTCCGGTTGGCAGTGCTCTGCTCGGGTTAGCGGTGGGTCAAGCACTGGAATGGCCGATGCCACATGGCCAAAGCCGCACCGTTGAAATTCTTGACGTGCTATATCAACCAGAACGCGCCGGCGAATACCAGCGTTAACCGCTAAGCCTGCAGCGACTCTGCGCTTCGGCTCCGGTAGTCTTGCCTAACGGAGTCGAAGCCTGGGGTAGAGGCTGGCACTAACTTTTGGGTCTAAAGGCCTGCATCACTGCTTCGTTACACTGCAGATAAGGGCCGTCCATCAGATCGATGCAGTAAGGCACCGCCGGGAACACCGCATCCAGACACTGGCGGATTGCCTTGGGTTTGCCCGGTAAGTTAATAATCAGGCAGCTGCCACGTAAGCCAGCGGTTTGCCGTGACAAAATAGCGGTTGGCACATACTTTAACGACTCCTGACGCATCAGCTCACCAAAGCCCGGCATCAACCTGTCACAGACGGCCTCTGTGGCTTCTGGCGTGACATCGCGTTTAGCAGGCCCGGTACCGCCGGTGGTGACAATTAAACAGCAACCTTGTTGCTCGGCCAGTTCTATCAGGGTTTGTTCAATCAGAGGTTGTTCATCCGGGATCAAACGGTACTCGGCGTGCCAGTCGCTGCTTAGATACTCTGTTAAGGTATCGATTATCGCCTTGCCGGATAAATCTTCATATATACCGGCACTGGCGCGGTCGCTTACCGTAACAATGCCAATTTTTGCCTGTTGCTGCGTCATCTGCGCTCCGGATTAAAATTCAACATTCAACATTCAACATTCAACATTCAACATTCAACATTCAACATTCAACATTCAACATTCAACACTTAACCTCACCCCGTCGCCATCCCTGCCAGCTTTAGCCAATAACCATTACTGTCGGTATCACTCAGTTGTTGTGGCGCGGCGCCATGCTGGTTCGCCTTAAATCTATTCAACCAGGCAAAGGTCCCCTCGGGCTCTGGGCTTAACCGTACTACATCAACCAACCCCTGCATAGCCGGTAGCTGATTAATCAGGTTATACCGATAGCCAGATTGGGTTTGAATACCGTTCAGCACAAAAACCTGGGTACCGTCCTGGCTATGCACTGTGCGCCCCTGCGGATATTTAATGCAACAGAGCTCGCACTGATCTTTAGCGCGATTCTCGGAGCGGGCGGTAAAGCAGCGACCGCTCCAGGCCAGTGGTAAATGGCCAAAGGCAAATACCTCGGTTTGAAAGCAATCGCGGATATCCTGAATAATGCCCTCGTTTAACACCTGTTGTAGCCAGTCGCCGGATAGTTCAACCGGCATTACCCAGCGTAATAAACCCATACCTACTAAGCGGCGCAGGCTATGCTGGTTATAGCAGTTAATGGCGGCTCCGGCGACAAAGGGCAGACCCTGTTCGTACAGCATAGCAATAGCGCCAACATCATTAGCTTCCAGCATAAAGTCGCCGTTATCGACGTACTTGCGCAGCTCGCGCAGTTCAGACGGTGACTCCAACAGTGTCATGCCAGATAAACACACCTGTTTGCCGGCTTCGCGCAGCATATGCGCCAGCTTAAGATAGTCTTCCAGTTTTAGCTCGCGTCTTTTGCTGCAAACGGTTTCGCCCAGATAAACAATATCCACGGCTGAGTCGGCGGCCTGGCGGTAAAACTCCAGCATCTGTGCTTTGGGCCAGAAATACAGTACCGGGCCAAGTGAGAATTGCATAGGTTATTTCCATTTCCGATGATAGGCACCGAGGGTGGTTTGGTTGCCCTCGGCCAGATTATTCAGTACCTGCTGCCAGTGTTGTTGCACCAGAAAATGCGCTGGATCCTGCATTACCGCATCAATAGCCGCCCGCCAAACCTGGGTGATCTGGGTAACATAAGCCGGGCTGCGCTGCCGGCCTTCAATTTTCAGTGAGCTAATGCCCTCGGCATAGAGCTGTGGCAGTAAATCCAGGGTGTTCAGGCTGGTTGGCTCTTCCAGCACATGGTAGGTATCGGCATCGACTCTGAAACGTCCTTTACAGAGGGTCGGGTAGCCGGCGGTTTCATCCGCGGCGAAGCGGTCAATCAACACCTCATTTAAGCGCGACTCCAGTACGCCGTCTTGCTCTTGCCAGCGAACAAAGGCCGCCGGTGAGCAGGCGCCGGCGGTATTCGGTGACTGCCCGGTTAAGTAAGAACTCAGATAGCAACGCCCCTCAGCCATAATGCATAAGCTGCCAAAGGCAAAGACTTCCAAATCGATATCACAGCTGCGGGCCAGCGCGCGCACCTGTTGCATCGAAAGCACCCGTGGTAACACCACCCGGCGGATATTAAATTGCCGGTAAAACTCAATGGCGGCGGCATTGGTGGCCGAAGCCTGCACCGACAGATGTAATTCAACCTGCGGATAGCGTTCGGCGGCATAGGCCAGCACTGCCATATCGGCCAGAATCAGTACATCGGTGCCAGCCCGTACTGCACTGTCGACCGCCTGCTGCCAGCGCGACCAAGCCGCGGGGTGAGCAAAGGTATTAATGGCCACATGCAATTTACGCCCCGCCTGATGCACATAGCGGGCAACCTCAGTCAGTTGCGACTCAGTAAAGTTTAAGCCGGCAAAGTGCCGGGCATTGGTGTCATCTTTTAAGCCGACATAGATCGCATCGGCCCCCTGACTAATTGCTGCTTTGACTGCCGGCATACTGCCAGCCGGACAGAGTAACTCCATATCAGCCTCATTACTGTGACCCTGCCTGCTGTACCCCGGAAAGGCTATAGGCAGCGCCGTAGAACTATGCTTTTATTATAGGGAATTTAGCGGGTGGGTGGCTTCTATATGTTTGATATTAAAAGGGTTAGTCATAAATTGGTAGCGCTGCTACCTACTTTGGCGCAGCGGGTGCAACAGCTGACGCCCAAGCGTGTGCAGCAGCAGGGCTTAACGCTGCTGCTAAATAAGTTTTTTCAGCCAGAGCTAACTGCCGGCAGTCTGGATTTTCTGGCACAGCGATACTTAGTGTTACAGGTAAGCGACTGGCAGCTAAGCTTTGCCATAACTTTAAAAAACAAAAAATTACAGGTTGAACTGGCACCTGTGCAGCAGGATCTGCTGATTAAAGCCAGCAGTCAGGATTTTCTGGATCTGATCTGCGGCAAAGTCGATCCGGATACCTTATTTTTCCGACGTCGCCTCAGTATGTTAGGGGATACCGAGCTGGGACTGTACTGCAAGAATCTACTCGATACTATTGAGTTAAGCCGCTTGCCGCCGCCACTGCCGGCCTTGCTGCTAAGCTGGCAAAGTCTGTTGGCAACGGCAGAGGTTGCGGCAGATCAAACTGCTACAGTACCTGGCAGCTTATAATTGTCCTGAGTTTTCCGGAGACAGCAGATGCAAAGCATACAGTGGGACGCGGCGTTAATCGCCAAATACAATATTAACGGGCCGCGTTATACCTCTTATCCAACCGCGCTGGCGCTTAACACTGCCTTTCCGCAGACAGCGTTGTTTCAGGCGCTGGCCAGCAGTGGCCGTGAGTTAAGCCTGTATCTGCATATCCCGTTCTGTCATAAGCTGTGTTACTACTGCGGCTGCAATAAAGTTGTCACCCGCCATCAGCATAAAGCCGATGCCTATCTCGATGCCCTGGCTGCAGAAATGGCACTGTATAGCCCGCATCTGCGGCAGAAAGTGATTAATCAGCTGCATCTGGGCGGTGGTACCCCAACCTTTTTAACCGAAGCACAGCTCAGCCGCTTAATGGCGTTGTTACACCAGCACTTTACGATTTTGCCGGCTGCCGAAATCAGTATTGAAATTGACCCGCGCAGCTGCAGCGACGACAAACTGCGGCATTTAAAACAACTGGGTTTTAACCGCGTTAGCTTTGGCGTGCAGGATCTGGACGAAAAAGTCCAGATTGCGATTAACCGGGTGCAGGACACTGAGTTGATCCGGCATCAGGTGGCATTATGTCGCGAGCTGGGGTTTAGTTCGGTCAATCTGGACCTGATCTATGGTTTACCCTATCAGCAGCCGGCCAGCTTTACCGAGACGGTCGCTGAAATTATCCGGCTTGATCCGGATCGAATTTCATTATTTAGCTATGCCCATTTACCGGAGCGCTTTGCCGCGCAGCGCAAAATTCCGGATAGCAGTTTGCCGGATGCGCCAGCGAAGCTGGCGCTGATGCAGCTGGCGATCACACAACTGGTGGCAGCCGGTTATCAGTTTATCGGTATGGATCACTTTGCCAAGCCAGATGATGCACTGGCCAAAGCCCAGCAAGCCGGCAAATTACAGCGTAATTTTCAGGGCTATACCACGGCAGGGCAGGACGCGCTACTCGGTCTGGGCGTATCCAGTATCAGCCAGGTAAACGGCGTGCTGTGGCAAAATAGCAAAGACGTTGCCAGCTACTATGCGGCTATTGCACAACAGCAGCTAGCGGTTGAGCGAGGCTTTGTGTTATCGGCAGATGATCGGCTACGTGCGGCGCTGATTAGCCAGTTAATCTGCCATTTTGAGCTGGATATTGCCGCCTTTAGCCAGCAGTGGCAGTTGCAGAGCTTCTGGCAGTACTTTGACAGTGCGCTGAGCTTACTGCAGCCCTTTATGGAAGATGGCCTGGTGGAGATCTACGCCGAACGGATCCGGGTTACGGATGCCGGCCGGCTCTGGGTGCGCAGTATCTGTGCCTGTTTTGATGCCTATCTGCAGCAAGGGCAGCAAAGATACTCGAAAGTTGTATAATTCTTTGGTACTATATCCGGTGCGCTAAGCTAATGTTTAGCTGTATATAATTACCATAGCGCTCAGTTACTTTCTGTACTGAGGCTGCCATCGTGTTTTCGGCCGGATTATTCCGGCAAACTCGCAATTTAGCATATATACTCACTTCCAAGGATAGCTGCCGACAGGTAGCGCTATAGTCTGACACCGCGAGTCGATTTGTCTGGACAGGGAATGACACCTCTATATGCTACTGAAAAACTTTAACGTCCTGGTTTTAGATGACGTTGTTCTGATGTGCGACTTTTTGTATGGCGTGGCCAACAAAGTGCCGGGCTGCAAAGCTTTTAAAGCACTGGATGCCAAAACTGCCAGCGAGATCCTTGAACACGAAACCATCGATTTATTAATCACTGATATTGAGTTGAGAGGCACCAGTGGCCTGGACTTGTTGTCCAGAGTGCGCGCTGGGGTTTTTAGTGCTACAGCACATGATATTCCAATTATTGTATTTTCCGGCAATGCCTACCGCGAATTGATTCAGCAATGCATCCTATTCGATGTAAACGACTTTCTGGCCAAGCCGCTGTCCGCAGAGCAACTAACCCGGAAAATTCAGCACCATCTGGCCCATGAAAAGCTTATTTTGCCTGCTGCGCATTACCAGGAAATGAAAGCACGTTTAGAGGCACCCAAGGCAACTGATGACGAGGTCGGGCAGCAGCGATTAAGGGTTGCGATAGTGCGCGAACTAGAGCAAAAAGCTGAACAACAACAGCAAGAGCTTGATGATTCAAGACCTGAAGTTGAACGCCGTGATTTTCTGTATTGGCCGGAGGATGCCACCAGCGGGTATTTCCAGTTAGATCGCCGGTTACGCAATTTAGCTTATAACCTTAGCTGTTTTCATAATGTATTTATTAATAATTGCAGAACCGTCGCGATTGATGCCGAACGCAAACGCGCATGCGCCGCAGCGGATTATTTAATCCATATCGCTAAAACGATGCAGCAGCGTGAACAACGCCCGGAATTTTGGGCTATGTTGCAGCAGCGCTTGCAAAAATTGCAGCCACTTATTGCAGAGTTGGCAGAAGTGAATGTGAAGCACCATAAGCAAGTACTGGCATTACTAAAAAAACTGGCCTATTGGTGGATGCAAACCTGTAACCGACCGTTAATCAACAGAACGGAAACAGAAGATGAGTCCAGTTTGCACTGAACATCCCATTCTGGATTTGACGGTGCTGATCGAGATGTACGGTGATGACAGCAGGGAGACTATTCACAATGCCCTTAGCGGTTTTATGCAGTCCGCACCGAAGTATATCAATACTATTCTTGATGCCAGTGCTATCCAGCAACTGGCGGCACTGGCCAGCGCCGCGCACAGCTTAAAAAGTATCGCAGCATTAATTGGCGCCAATCAGCTAGCTGAAATTTGCCGGCAATTAGAAGAGTCGGCCAGGATGGCTGAGTGGCAAAGATTAGCTTCAGTACTGCAAACCTTACCTGAAAGTTGGTTGCGGCTACAACAGCAGCTTGGTGAACAGCTACAGCAGTTGGAGAGAAGCGATGGCTAAGGTGCTGCTTGTTGATGATGAACCACTGCTGCTTGATGCCTATCAACGGATGTTGCGGCAGACAGCTTTTGACTGTCAGACTCTCAGTGATAGCACCCAGGTGCTAGATTACCTAAACCAACATCAGGTGCAGATTGTCGTTGTTGATCAATTGATGCCGGGTTTGCAAGGCAGTGATTTATTGTTGCTGTTGGCGAAAGAACACCCAGCGATTAAGCGCGTATTAATCAGTGGCAACCTTAACTTGGTGGAACCGGTTGCCAAGGCGGCAGCCCACAGTTTGCTGGAAAAACCCTGTAGTAAGGCAGTATTACTCTCGACATTACAGGCGTTAATAGAGCAAGCATGAGAGGACTAATGCAAAACCGATCTGCCCGCTTCTTTGGCCCGATGCTGGGTTACAGCTTATTTTATGCCAGTACCGGTGTACTACTAATCAGTGTCTTGTTGGTAAGTCTGGATTTGCTGTTTCATTTTGATGCCTATAACTACAGCGTGATTTTACCGTTTTCATCAATTCTTCTGTTCGCCTATGCGGTATTCATCTTATTGGCGATGATCGCAAAGAAACGGCAACTGGTTGCGGTGTTTACGTTACTTTTTTGGGGCTCTTTATTCAGCCAGTGGCTGTTGCTGGGAGCCGAGCGACAGGCAGAGATTCCGGTTTTACAGCTGTTCGCCTGGGGACTGTTGTTGTTCGGGTGGTTGGGTTGGCTTGCTAAACCATCTATCTGGGGTCGTTATCTGGCGCTGACCAGCAATACGTTATTATTGCTATTAACTCTGGTTATTATTTGGCAGGACACTGGCAATTTATTTGGCTATGCCTTTGGTATTTCGCCTTCGGTGGCGATAAACACCGCTATTTTACTGCTATTTTGTGCCACTGCCGGACTAAGCGCCCGCTATATCGGCAACTTTCGTCTTGGTGAATATCGCGGCAACTTCGGTAGTTGGTTAGCGTTAATGCTGGCGACTGCAGCGATCTTACTGTGGCTGAGTTTTATGCATCAGGTCGCACAGGTTAAAAAGGAGGTTATTGCCACGACGTTATCTGCAATTCAGCAGCAGCTGAATCAAATCTTCAATGAGCAGCAAGGGCTGATGTATCGTCTTGCCGACCGGTTGGCTCACTCGGAAAATCGCTATAACAGGACCCTACTTGAACTTGAACTGCAAAGTTACTTGCGGGACTTTGCCTACCTTGATTATCTGTCCGTTATCAATAGCAGTGGTGAAATTATGTATTCGGTGAGCGGTACAGAGAAAGTAAGACAATGGTTTGACCATTATCTGTTGGTCGCGAATCCCTTACCTGTGGTCGGAAGAGAAAGCAATAACCGCCCCGAAGTCAGTTTTTACTATGATGGAAAGGTTGATCATGCGTTTATCCGTGCTGCTTTGCCGCACCCAAACGCCTCTGAAATTGTGCTGGTGGTTGCCAGTTTGAATTTCCGGGATGTGATTACCAAATTGTTACCTGTCATAGTCGCACCTGGTTACGCTGTGAAAGTCTCCTATCAAGATATGACCGCGCCACTGGTTGATCAGAGGCGTAGTGGTTTAGAGTATTTTATGTTGGGGGACTACCCCATCAACTTATTTGGCGATTTGCAGTGGCGGCTACGACTGTACCGCGATCTGGAAAGTGAGCTGGATTTTGTGCGTCAGATTGCCGAAGTCGTGTTATTAGCCGGTTGGCTGGCGGTTGTGCTGGCTTTGCTGAGCCAGCAATTTCAGCGCCAACTGCAGCGACAGCAACGACGTTTAGAGATATCAAACCGGCGCATCCAGCATAGCTTGGGCGTGCAAAGAAAACTGCAGCTGCAACATCAACAAATTATGGAGCATTCCGGCGATATCCTCTGCATGGTGGATGGGCAAGGACGTTTTTTGGAAGTCAGCCGGTCAGCCGAGTGGGTACTCGGTTATGCGCCGGCCGAGCTAACTGGTCGGGCCTTTATGGACTTTGTGCATCCTGAAGATAGGCTAATTACTGAGCGGGAAGCCGAAAATATTCTGGATGGCCAGCATACACAGTATTTTCGTAACAGGTATCTTCGTAAAGATGGCAAAATTGTCTATCTGATGTGGTCGTCGCGTTATGTAAAAAGCGTTGGCATTATGTATGCCGTGGCGCGCGATGTGACGGAGCAGGTTAAAGCTGAGCAGTTACAGCAGGCACAGCAGCAAGTATTGCGAATGATTTCGAGCGAACAACCCTTGGCGGAAATTATCCGGCAAATTTGTTTGCTGGCCGAGCTACAAAATTCGGCCTTGCTTACCAGTATGATGTTAAAAGTGGGCGAGCACTTAGAGCTGCTCGCCGCGCCATCCTTTAGTGAAGCCTACCGCGAGTTTTTTGCGACCTTAGCTATAGCCGATAATGCTGGGTCCTGCGGCACGGCAGCCTTTCAAAAAAGCCTGGTACTCGTCGACAATATCGCTACCGATCCTAAGTGGCAGCATGGGGCAGCAATAGTACTGGCCGAACAGGTACAAGCCTGCTGGTCGATCCCGATGGTGTCGTTACAGGATGAAGTCCTGGGTACCTTCGCCATTTATTGCACTGAAGCCAGAGTACCAACTCATCGAGAGCTGGAGTTGTTAATTAGCTGCAGCCGGTTTGCGGCTATGGCAATTGAGCGTTCACAGCAAAAACGGCAATTAACTGAGAGTGAGCAACGCTTCCGCTCACTTTACCAATACAATCCTGATCCAGTTTATGTATTGACTGAGAATGGCTACTTTCAGCAGATTAACGCGGCCGGTTGTCGATTACTGGAGTGGACACAAGCCGAGTTAAAACAAATGCATTTCGGCCGTGTTATTTTGCCTGAGCAACTACCTCAGGTATCCCATTATTTTCAGCGGGCACTGGCTGGTGAGTCAGTGAGCTTTGAGGCCAGTATTCTCAATCGAAGTGGTTTGCAACTGGAGCTGCAAATTACCATAGTACCTACCCACATCGACGGTCAGATTGCCGGGGTAATTGGTATGGCTAAGGACGTAACGCAGCGTTTGCAAACTGAGAAGCAGCTGCGCTTATTTAAGCGTGCCGTCGATGCCAGTTCCAGCGGTGTCATTATCGCGGATATTACCTGGCCGGATATGCCTATCACCTATGTGAATGCAGCCTTTGAGCGCTTAACCGGCTATACCAGTGAAGAGGCGATCGGCCGAAACTGTCGCTTTCTACAGGGCACAGAGCGGGATAGTCTGGCCATTCAGCAAATTCGTAATGCGATATCAGGCCGGCAGGAATGCGGTGTGGTGCTAAAAAACTACCGCAAGGATGGTAGCATTTTCTGGAATAATTTGTTTTTAGCGCCAGTACCGGATGAACAAGGCGTTATTACCCACTATATTGGCATTCAGACTGATATTACGGCGCAAAAAAATTATGAGCAGGAACTCGCCTATAACGCCTCCTACGATTTACTGACTGGTCTGCCCAACCGCACCCTGCTTAAAGATCGTCTGACCCAAAGCTGTAAAATCAGTGCCCGGCATCAGGAAAAGGTGGCAGTGCTCTTTATTGATTTGGACGGTTTTAAGCTGATTAACGACAGCAAAGGCCATGCCGTCGGCGATGAGGTATTACGGCAAATCAGTAATCGCATACAGAACGAATTGCGTGCCGGTGATACCTTGGCGCGTTTGGGTGGCGACGAGTTTGTGTTAATGGTACCGGATCTACGGGAAAAAGCCGTATTGGGTGTGTTGGCGCAGCATTTACTAACCGTTATCGCGCAGCCAATCTTCGTTGAGGAACATGAATTACAAGTTACCGCCAGTATTGGCATCAGCCTGACCGATAATGTTTTTGATGAACCAATGCAGCTGGTGCAACAGGCCGACCTAGCGATGTATCAGGCTAAATTACAAGGCCGCAATAACTATCAATGGTATCAGGCGGAAATGGAAACCAGCCTGAACAAGCGCTTGAATTTACGGACTATGCTGAAAAAAGCGGTCGCTAATCAGGAGTTTGTGCTGTATTACCAACCGCAGGTTGAAGCGGGTAGCGGCCGTTTAATTGGTTTAGAAGCACTGCTGCGCTGGCCCCATCCCGAGCATGGCATGATAGGCCCGGATGAGTTTATTCCGGTAGCCGAAGAAACCGGGCTAATTGTCGATATTGGGCAGTGGGTAATTGCACAGGCCGCAGCCTTTAATGCCTCATTACAACAGCGTGGTATTGCGCATCTGGTGATGGCAGTGAATCTATCCTCACTGCAATTCCAGCGCCCTGGCTTTGTTGAACAGCTGCAGCAGACTCTGCAACAGCAGCAGTTGGCACCGCGCTGGTTTGAGCTGGAGTTAACCGAGTCTTTGTTGCTACAAAATATCGAACAGGTCGTTACCAAGTTACAGCAACTAAAGAAATTGGCGGTAAGTATTGCCATTGATGACTTTGGTACCGGTTACTCCAGCCTCAGTTATCTAAAGCGGCTACCGATTAATAAACTGAAGATTGACCGCAGCTTTATTCGCGAGCTAGTAACAGATCAGCGCGATGCCGCCATCAGCCGCGCCATCATTGCTATGGCGCATCAGCTGGGCGTCAGGGTAGTAGCAGAAGGCGTTGAAACCGAAGCCCAGGCCAGCTTCCTGGCCAAAAGTTTATGCGACGAGCTACAAGGTTACTACTTTGCCCGGCCAATGCCGGGGCCGCAGTTAGAACAGTTTCTGATCCGCTATGCCCCGGTGAGTCATAATACTGCTGCAACGCAACAAACCTTGTTGCTGGTTGATGATGAAGAAAATATTTTGCACTCGCTAAAACGGTTGCTGCGCAAAGAGCCCTATCTGGTATTGAGTTGCAGCAGTGCCGCAGAAGCCCTGGAATTGCTGGCAATACATCAGGTGCAGGTGATTATTTCGGACCAGCGGATGCCCGAGATGAATGGCACTGAGTTTTTAAGCCGGGTCAAAGAAATGTATCCGGATACCGTGCGTATTGTACTCTCTGGTTATACCGATTTACGTTCGGTTACCGAAGCAATTAACCGCGGGGCTATCTATAAGTTTATGACCAAACCCTGGCAGGATGACGAGTTAAAAACGGAGATTGCTGCCGCGTTCCGGCGCTATCGTGAGCAGCACTTGCAGAGTGCTGGTGAGTAGCGGAGCAGGCAAAGTGGCAGAGCAGGATATTACTTTATTAAAGCAGCAGCTGGCTGAGCTTACCGAGCAATTGGTGCGCTCAGAAAAGCTGGCTTCTATTGGCCAACTGGCGGCGGGAGTGGCGCATGAAATCAATAATCCAATCGGCTATGTGGCTTCTAATTTATCGGTACTAAAGGAGTATACCAACAGCCTGACTCTTCTGGTGCAGCGTTTAAGTGCTCTGTTGCCGCCGGCGCAAAGTCAGCTGCTAAAAAGCCAGTTTGATTTCGACTATATCTGTGAAGATTTGCCAAAGCTATTGCAGCAATCCGAGCAGGGGTTGCTGCGGGTAATTGAAATTATCCGCGATTTAAAAGACTTTTCGCATATCGATCAGGCTGAGTTTGTCATGGCCGATCTGCATCAGGGGATCCAGAGTACTCTGAATATCGTTGCCAATGAAATCAAATATAAGGTTGAAGTGGTGAAGCAGTTTGCCGAATTGCCGCTGGTATTTTGTATTCCATCACAGCTAAATCAGGTATTGCTTAATTTGCTTTTGAATGCCGCCCAGGCAATTGTTGAGCGTGGCATTATTACTATCAGCACCGGCTGCGATGCGCAGTGGGTGTGGTTTAGTGTTGCCGATACCGGGCCCGGCATAGCTCCAGAGCAATTGGAGCAAATTTTTCAGCCTTTCTATACGACTAAGCCTAAAGATCAGGGAACTGGCCTTGGGCTAGCCTTGTCGCGCAGTATTGTGGAAAAACACAAAGGGCTATTAGAGGTGCAGAGTACGCCCGGCGTGGGCAGTTGCTTTAAGGTTAAGATTCCGCGCAGCATGGCGAGTGCATGAATGACTCTTTACTCTGTAGTGTGCGCCAGCCGGGCAAAGGCCGACCGCAGCGCTGAGCTATTCGCTAATACAGTGCCACCAGGTCGCCATTTTTATCAAAGGTCAGAAAGTCGGCAATCATGCCGCCCTGAATTTTCTGCATCATCATTTGTAATGGCTGTACGGCCTCGTCGCTATTCGGCGGAAAGCCGCCACGGCCACCCATGGCCGAGACAAAGGCGATATCCCAGTCGATGCCGGTGTGAGCCGATTCAGTTACCAATTGCTGAAAGGCGCTAACCTCTTCCGGTAATTTATCGACACAGAGTACCGGCGCCAGAGCGCCGCCCTGACCCTGCTCAAAGTTTTGTTTTTGGCTATCGGTATAGCCATTAGGCAGTTCAGCTTTAGCAAACACAAATAACAGCCGTTGTGGCTCGGGTTGCATTGCTGCGGCCTGCAGTAAGTCCTGGTATGACTGAATATTCATGCTGTTGGCTCCAAGCGGATGATCTGGTCGCTATGCTAACAACAGTGGGGCAGTGCCGCTATCCGGCAAAGGAGGGGGCGCCTTACCTCTGATGGGGTAGCCTACTTTGCATCGAACGAAAGTGGGTACCTTTCACCTATAAAGCAGTGGGTAGGATTCTATTTCGCACCAAATTACGATGCACGCTTTGGCATAGCTTGCCAAAGCGGCGCAATTCATCAAACTTAGGGATGCGACCTTGTTTTAGCGCGCTTTCCCAAAAGCAGAGTTCAGAATCGACCAGTTCCAGCATTTTCTTCGGACAGCCCTGACAATCGCTATTGGTAATGCCGCAAACATAGGTTGCCGGTTCGTAGAGCGGCAGGGTGGCTTTAACTTCGCTAATCAGCTGCTGCATGGCGGTTTGCAGCTTGGGTTTGTTACTCATTGCGCTTCCGCTGGGACTGATAAAGCAGTTTACGGTGGGTAAGGCCTGCGCGCTATGCCTCCACAGTAGTAGCTAAGCTAAGAAAAAAGGGGGCCAGCAAGCCCCCAAACCGCCTCCGCTTAATTGCGCAAGGGGCCAGGAACGCCTTAACCGGTTTTCTGTAAGCGGGTACTGGCCTGGCGGTGATAATGCCGCAGGCTATGTTCTTGCCGGCGGCCGGCGCTAAAGGCGGAGATACGTTTTAAATAGCCAATGACCCGGGTGCCGTAATCAATATCCTGACTACCACATTGGGTACAGCGGCATAGAGTGCGCTTATCTATGGCGTCACACTGATTACAGATAGTGATTTTGACGTTAACACAAAAATAATTACAGCCGGTATGAGCAGCAATATTCAGCAGTTGCAGATAGCCCTGCAGATCCAGCTTTTCTTCCAGGTTCAGGTGCAGCGCTGAGCCACCATCCAGATAATCCAAGAGCTGACGGCCATGTAGTTGAAACTTGTCCAGCGTGTTGCTTTGCTCGTCTTCTACCACGTAAAAATAGGAGTTATAGCAATCACGCGGCACAACATAGCCATCTTCGCGATCCCACTTAGCGTTCTTTACCCCCAGATTTTCCGCTGGCACAAACTCGGTATTAAACAGATAACCGTATTCGGCTTTTGCCGCCTTATTAGCCTCAAAAATCACTTTTAGCTGTTGCTGCACAAAGTTGATATAGGCGGCATTATTGCCAGCGCTTAGGCCCTGGGATTCGGCGGCTTCAACCATGCCGTTAATGCCAATGGTCAGAAATTGTTTATCCAGGCTGATAAAGCCGGCATTGTATACGGTGAGCAAGCCGGCCGCTTTATACTCTTCCAGGAGTTTGCGGTAGGCAACCTGATATTTATGGATTTTGCTGACCTCTGTTGCTAAATCACGGCCATCCTGGACCAGCCGGTTCATATTGAGAGTAATCACATTAATGGAGCCGGTCGCTACTCCGCCAGCGCCTAACGAATAAGAAAAGGTATTATCGCTGATTTCACTACGCAGCCGGCAGCAGCTTGCCAGTGAGTCGGCATTATCAGACTGATAAATAAAAAACGAATTCCCGGCTGCCATTTCGCGGGCGATGTCGATCGCGAACAGCTGATCTTTGCAGCGGCCGTTCTCAGTCAGCATGGCGACGGTGACCACCGGGAAGGTGAGGATAGTTTTCTCGCGCTCTTGATTAAACCAGCTTAGGAAAAATTGCTGTAACGCTGACACCGAAGACCATTCTGGTTTTGCAAAGTCCGGAAACACAAAGTTGCCAAACATGCTGGCAAAATAGTGCTGGTCATACACTGAGATATTCCAGAATACACTCTGATAACCGCGTGCTGCTGCCGGCTGATTTAGTGCATATACCACATGCTGCAGATGGTTTTCGATTTGTTTGCGATGGGTTTGCAGATAATTATCGCCATAATCTTTACGGGCAAAATAATCAAAATAGGTCAGAAACTCGACCGTGGCCACAGCGCCGGCAAACTGACTGGACACGGCGAATACAAAGTTAACAAAGCAGCCGCAAAAGGACTCCAGATGTTTCGGAGCCTGCGACTCGCCCCCCAGTTTCGTCAGACCATCGCGTAAGAACGGATACATGGTAACCGATACACAATAGGGCTTCAGGCTGGTTTCGTCATGCACATAAATTTCATGTTGCTCAATTTGGCGCAGATACTCCTTCGCCAGCTTAGCATCAAATAATTCGCGGATCTTATTGCTGACCAGAGCGCGATTAACCTGAATAAACTGATCTTTCATCAGCTCAGCCTCCAGGGTCGCAATATTTTTCTGGGTGACATTGGCATTGGCATCCAGTTTCGAACCATCGGCAGCATTAGGTGCCAGTAAATATTGCTCAATAAAACTCAGTTTCTTTTGTAGTTGTTCGGTGTTAAGCGCCGCCATAGCCATTCCCTCTTGCATTGTGTTAGTTGCGTTGTTGAAAGTGCGAATTCAGACACTGGCCTGTTCGCAAATCGATAAATCTTTGATTGGTGGTTGGGCTTTGCAAACCGCCGCGCGCGGCAAACCAGCGCCCGGTTTTCACAAAAGTCAGCTCACTGCGGATGGATGGGCTTAGCTCAGCCAGTTCCAGCCCGGTATAGAGGCAGCGTTTTAAGCCTGCGGTTTTACTCAGCGTCAGCAGTTTTAGTAATGCTGGCGCTGCCCATTCGCCGCCTAAAAACAGCACACAGCTAATCAACCCCTGATAATCCTGCAAACGTTGCTGAAAATGCTCCGGGCTAAGGGGGCGTCCTTGTTTGGGATCCCAGCTATCGGCGCTATGGCAACCTTTACAGCCCAGCTGGCAGCCACTGAAGGTGTATGCCAGCGACACTTCGCCGGGTACTTCTTGCCAGACAACTTGTTCAGCGGTGTAATACAGCATAAAACCCTCTATCTTGTGTTGGTATTGTTAATTATCACTAGATATTGTGGTTTAGCTTAGATGCTTAGCGCGGTGAAAGGTTGATCCAGATCAAATTTTGCTAACTGTAACCGCCAGGCTGGCTTGCCAGGTCGCGTCATTACAGCAGTTGTTACCCCATCGGTGGTACAGGGGAAATTGCTTCAGCGTCGGTTAAGGCCGGTGGGCCACAATCAACAGGTGTTTAGCCAGAAATGGAGCCTGCTATGAAAACAGGTATCAATAAAAGCTTGGTAATTGCCACCCTATTAACCTTAACGGCCTGGCCGCTGAGTGCGCATCAGCAGCGCTATGATCCGGTCGAGCAGGTGGCACAGGATGTGGTCGCCTTTACGCTGCAACGGGCGGCAGACGAGTTGTTAAGGGTGGCGCGGATTGATCCGGTGTACCAGGGTTATAGCCGGCATTATGAAATCCGGCATGCCCCACCACGTCTTGACGATCGTACCCGTCAGCAACTACGTCGTTTAGCGGCTGAGCATCAGCGTAAACTGGCCAGTTATGAGCGTGAGCTGGATCGGGAGCTGGACAAACTGGCCCGTGAATACCGGCACGATACCCGCAAAGGGAAAGGCCGGCCACATCATAAAGAGCGGGAGAAATTTCAGCGCAAGGTGGATCGGGCTTACGACAAATTTGCGGTAAAAGTGGAACGCGAGCATGACCGCTTTGATCGCCAGCGCGATCGCATTCTGCGCGATGCCTATGCATATCTACCCAGACGCTAATTAACGGTTTGCACTTAAACCAGGCCGTATTCCGGTAAGAAAAAACCGCCAGCTGAACACCAGTGGCGGCGCGGAGAGACCAGCACGGATGCTGGTTGTGGAGCCAGGAATGCCTGTTACTGCATCAGTGGTGAGTCAGATAACTGGAAGTCATAGCCATCAATGTTGGCCTGAACGATCAGTTGATGAATGTACTGGGCAATGGCTTTACGCCTTACCTTTTCATTTAAGTAATCGGCAATTTTTTGCTTAACGGCGCTATAAGGCAGGGGTTGACCTGGTACCTTACGCATCACTTCGACCACATGCACCCCATACCGACTTTCGACGCCCTGCGGCATTAAACCGGGTTCAGCACTAAAAATCTGCCGCTCAAACTCCGGCACGGTCTGACCACGACTGATTTGTCCAAGACTGCCGCCAGTTTCTTTCGACGGGCAGGCCGAGTAGGTGCGGGCGGCCTCGACAAAGGGTGTGCCTTGGTGCAACTGTTGGATCAGTATCTCCGATAGGGTTTTAGCTTCAACCCGGGCAGCATCATCTTCCGGCGCCGCGGCCAACAGGATATGCCGTACCTCTAACAGCGGTGAGCTGGTAAAGCGTTGCGGATTCAGTTTGTAATACTGCTCACATTCGGCATCTGTGGCCGTGGGGATCACCACCTCGTGCGCCAGTAACGCATCCAGATAGTTATTTTCGGTAACCACATTATTTTCGGTGCTGATTTCCAGCCCCAGCGCGGTCGCACGCTGGCGCAGCAGTTCGCCAATCACCAGCGACTCGGCGGCTTTTAACATCGCCGTACGTTTGCTGTCTGCCGGATGGTACTGCATTTCCGCCATAATGGCGGCTTCGCTAATTGGGATGTTATTTACTTGAATCATATTAACCTCGGAAGCCAAATACTGTTGGCGAACTTAACCTCAGTCTGAAACGAGGTGGTCAGCGCGCAGTACACTTTGGCCGGGGACGTCTTTCGCATGGATGCGAAAGGGGAGCCTACAGGGATGTATTTACGGCGTGCCCCGGCAAAGTTGTACGGAGTGCTTACCACCGGATGAATGGTCGCAAGCACTGCCGCAAACACGATTAAACCATCCCACCTTTACCGCACAAACCGCTGCCGCACTATCTGGTGCTGCCGGCGCATATACTGTACCGGCACACTTAACATATGCACTAAGCGGCTGAACGGGAATACTACAAACAAGCTTAAGCCAAGGAACACATGCAGCTTAAAGATCCAATGCACGCTGCTAATTGACTCTGCCGCGGCAACGGAATTAAAGGTGACAGTGTTTTGTGCCCAAGCCATTAATTTCAGCATTTCAGTACCGTCCAAATGCCCCATCGAGACAAAGATAGACAGTAAGCCCAGGATTAATTGCGCGTACAGTAACAGCAGGATAGCGATATCCATCGGGTTACTGGTAGCTCGGATGCGTGGGTTAAACAGCCGGCGTTTAATCAGGATAGTCAGGCCGTAGAAACAGATCAGGCCAAAGATACCACCGGCAACGATAGCGATCATTTGCTTCATTGAGCTGGTAATACCAAACAGATACCAAAGCTCTTTTGGTAGCAGCAGGCCGGCAAAGTGACCTAAAAAGATCCCCAGAATACCGATATGAAAAGCAATACTGCCTTTACGCAGTTGTTTGCTTTCCAACAGCTGGGATGAGCTGGTTTTCCAGCTGTATTGTTCGCGGTCGTAACGGATCCAGCTGCCAATCACCATAATGGCGATGGCAATATAGGGGTAGATCCCAAAGGCAAACAGGTTTAAGTGTGCCATGTAAATGCTCCTTAAGCGCGCTTCGCGGCGGCTTCGTGAAATAGTTCTTGTGCCAGGGCGTCGGTATGCAATAAATCCGTGCTCAGCGGTACAAATTGATCGCGCCGTTGTGATTCACTCGGTTTATTGCCGGTGCCGCAGGCGCTGTTGGATTGCTCAGCGCTCATAAAGGTCACCATTTCCTCTTCCCAGACTTTATCCAGCGCCTTAGGGCTGTCGTCGCGTTTTTCGTTAGCGATCTGTGCCTTGATATCGGCCAGGTCGACCTCTGCTGCCGATAGCGCCAGCAGGGCCTGGAACAAAGCGGCGTAATTCGAGTCGCGCTGTTCCAGCCGGCAGGTCAATACCGCCAGGATAGGCGCAATTTCTTCCAGCCCAATTTGCGCATTTTCCGCGCCCTGGGTAGATAAAAACTCCAGATAGAGTGGCAGGTAGTCGGGTAATTCTTTGACCCCGATATCTAAACCGGCTGCTTTGTACTGCGCCTGTAAATCAACCATGGCCTGACCACGGGCACGTGATTCGCCATGCACATGCTCAAAAATCAGTAGCGATAAGGAGCGACCACGTTCAAACAGACCATCGTATTCAGATTGCCAGTCCATCAGCTCAGCGCCGCAGCGCTGACTGATAAAGGCACTGAGACTGTCTTTCTTGCTCTGCGGTAACTCACTGGCCGCAACCACGGCCAGTAACTCATCCTGTGCGGCAACCAACTCGGGCCTGGGGTAATCCAAAAGCACGGAAATTAACTGTAGAATTTGCATAAAACCCCCTTAATCCTTTAGCTCAACCGGAATAACCTGGCGTACACCTTTGGCCTTAGTGCCAAACAGGTTAACGTCGTTATTGCCATCGCCACAGCCATTACCAAAGGTAAAGCCACAGCTGGATTTCAGGTCATAGGCATTTTCGGCATAGGCACGGTGGCTGGTTGGGATCACAAAGCGATCTTCATAATTGGCCAGCGCCATATAGCGATACATTTCTTCTACCTGCAGCGCATTGAGACCCACTTGCTTCAGCACATCCAGATCCTCGACGCCATCAACCTGTTGCGAACGTTTAAAGGCGCGCATCGCAATCATCCGCTCTAGGGCGCGAACTACCGGTGCTTCGTCGCCAGCGGTCAGCATATTGGCCAGGTAACGCAGCGGAATACGCAGCGACTTCAGATCCGGAATTTCGCCATTCATGCCGACATGACCGGCCTGCACTGCGCTTTGGATCGGTGACAGTGGTGGTACATACCAGACCATCGGCAGGGTACGGTACTCAGGGTGCAGTGGCAGCGCCACTTTCCAGTCCATCGCCATCATATACACCGGTGAACGCTGGGCTGCTTTAATCCAGTTATCGCTGATGCCTTCAGCACGCGCCGCAGCAATTACCGCCGGGTCGTTCGGATCGAGGAAGATATCCAGCTGTGCCCGATACAGATCTTTTTCGTTGGCGACACTGGCGGCTGACTCGATGCGGTCGGCATCGTACAGCAGTACGCCTAAGTAGCGGATCCGGCCGACACAGGTTTCCGAACAGGTGGTCGGCTGACCGGCTTCAATCCGTGGGAAGCAGAACGTACATTTTTCGGATTTGCCGGACTTCCAGTTGTAGTAGATTTTTTTGTACGGACAAGCCGAGACACACATCCGCCAGCCGCGGCATTTGTCCTGATCGATCAGCACTATGCCGTCTTCTTCCCGTTTATAGATGGCACCAGACGGGCAGGCCGCCACGCAAGCCGGGTTTAAACAGTGCTCGCACAACCGGGGTAAGTACATCATAAAGGTCTTTTCAAACTGACCGTAGATGTCCTTCTGCACTACTTCGTTGAAGTTATTATCTTTTTTCCGTTTCTCGAACTCGGTGCCGAGGATTTCCTCCCAGTTTGGACCCCATTCGATTTTCTCCATCCGCTGGCCGCTAATCAGCGAACGCGGGCGGGCCACCGGCTGGTGCTTGGTATCACCCACATTATGTAAATGCTGGTAATCGAAATCGAACGGCTCGTAATAGTCGTCAATTTCCGGTAAGTCCGGGTTGGCGAAAATATTTGCCAGGATGCGGCGTTTACCACCGATTTTTAGTTGCAGTTTGCCGTTTTCGCGGACCCAGCCGCCATTCCATTTTTGCTGGTTTTCCCACTCTTTCGGAAAGCCGATACCAGGCTTGGTCTCGACGTTGTTAAACCAGGCATATTCGACCCCTTCACGTGAGGTCCAGACGTTTTTGCAGGTGATGGAGCAAGTGTGGCAACCTATGCACTTGTCTAAATTCAGCACCATGCCAATTTGGGCTCTAACTTTCATCTTACTTACTCCAACCTTATTTAGTATCAAGCCAGTCGACTTTGCTCATCTTGCGCACAATGACAAACTCGTCCCGGTTACAGCCAACGGTACCGTAGTAGTTAAAACCGTAAGCCTGCTGGGCATAACCACCAATCATATGCGTCGGCTTCATCACGGCGCGGGTGACTGAGTTATGGATACCGCCACGGGTACCGGTTAACTCACTGCCGGGCACGTTAACGATCCGCTCCTGGGCGTGATACATCATGCTCATACCTTCTGGTACCCGCTGTGACACCACGGCGCGGGCCGCAATAGCGCCGTTGACGTTAAAGATTTCAATCCAGTCGTTATCTTCAATACCGGCTGCTTTGGCATCAATTTCACTGAGCCAGACAATGGGACCGCCACGCGATAAGGTCAGCATTAACAGGTTGTCAGAGTAAGTACTGTGAATCCCCCACTTCTGATGTGGCGTGATCCAGTTCAGCACAATTTCTTTGTTACCATTCGACTTCTTGTTCAGCACCGGCTGCACTGTTTTCAGGTTAATCGGCGGCTTGTAGCTACACAGCTGCTCACCGAAGTCGCGCATCCACTCATGGTCCTGATAGAACTGCTGACGGCCGGTAATGGTGCGCCAAGGGATCAGTTCATGCACGTTGGTATAGCCAGCGTTGTAAGACACATGCTCATCTTCCAGCCCTGACCAGGTGGGTGAGCTGATGATCTTGCGTGGCTGGGCCACGATGTCATGGAAGCGGATTTTCTCTTCTTCCTTTTTGGTCGCCAGATGGGTATGGTCGCGGCCGGTGATTTTACTCAGTGCGCCCCAGGCTTTTACCGCCACGTGGCCGTTGGTTTCCGGTGCCAGCGTCAGGATCATTTCTGCGGCATCGATAGCGCTATCGATTTTCGCCATACCTTTATTCACGCCGTCAGCGGTATGTACCCGGTTCAGCTTACGCAGAAACTCCACTTCATCCTTGGTATCCCAGCTAATGCCTTTACCGCCGTTACCGATTTTCTCCAGCAGTGGACCCACTGAAGTAAAGCGGGCATAGGTATTAGGGTAGTCGCGTTCTACAATATTAATGTGTGGCATAGTGATGCCCGGAATGGCCTCACATTCCCCTTTCCACCAGGCTTTTACGCCATAAGGCTGTGCCAGCTCGGCAGGCGTATCGTGGTGCATCGGTGTGGTTACAACATCGGTTTCCACGCCTAAGTGACCAACGGCAGCTTTAGAGAACGCCTGAGCGATGCCTTTAAAGATTTCCCAGTCACTGCGGGCTTCCCACACCGGATCAATGGCCGCGGTTAACGGGTGAATAAAAGGATGCATATCCGAGGTATTCATATCGTCTTTTTCATACCAGGTGGCGGTAGGCAGTACGATGTCGGAATACAGACAGGTGGTAGACATGCGGAAATCCAGCGTCACCCACAGATCGACCTTACCTTCAGCCGGCTGATCGGTCCATTCCACATCTTCCGGCTTTTTACCGCCAAAACCGCCTAAATCTTTGCCAAGCAGGCCGTGTTTGGTGCCCAGTAAGTGCCGCAGCATATATTCATGGCCTTTACCGCTGGAACCCAGCAGGTTAGAGCGCCAGATAAACATATTGCGTGGGAAGTTTTGTGGGTTTTCCGGTTGCTCACAGGCAAATTTAATATTGCGCGAGGTTAATTGCTCCACCACATAGTCTTTCAGCTCTTTGCCGGCAGCTTTGGCTGCGGCCGCCAGTTTTAGCGGATTCGTGCCCAGCTGTGGTGCTGAAGGTAACCAGCCCATGCGTTCGGCGCGGCTGTTATAGTCGACAATACTGCCAGACCATTTGTCTTTATTGGCCAGTGGCGAAATGACTTCCGTCATATCCAGCTTTTCGTAACGCCATTGGCTGGAATGATTGTAGAAGAACGAGGTACCGTTCATATGGCGTGGTGGCCGTTGCCAATCCAGCGCAAAGGCCAGTGGGGTCCAGCCGGTTTGTGGCCGTAGTTTTTCCTGACCGACATAGTGCGCCCAGCCGCCGCCACTTTGACCGATACAGCCACACATCATCAGCATATTGATCAGGCCACGGTAGTTCATATCCATGTGGTACCAGTGGTTCAGCGCGGCGCCGACGATGACCATGGAGCGGCCTCGGGTTTTATCGGCATTACGGGCAAACTCACGCGCGACCCGAATCACATCATCCGGCTTCACGCCGGTAATAGCTTCTTGCCAGCCCGGGGTGTAAGGCACGTTATCGGTATAGGATTTCGCCCGGCTTTCATCACCAATACCATTATCCACACCATATTGCGCCAGCATCAGGTCAAATACGGTAGCGACCAGCGCGGTACCGCCACTGGCCAGTTCGACGCGTTTAGCAGGAATTTTGCGCATTTGTACATCAGCATGATCGGTATGCTGGAAGTATTGGTACTCGTGTGGTGCACCACCAAAATACGGGAAGCCAACATCCACCAGCTCGTCGCGGTTGTCTTTTAAACTCAGCTGCAGCTGCAGCTCCAGCTCACCGTCTTTGTCTTTTTGCTCCAGGTTCCATTTGCCGGCCTGGCCCCAACGATAACCAATGGCACCATTCGGGCTGGTCAGGCGACCATCTTTGTTAACAGCAATGGTTTTCCAATCCGGGTTATTGTCTTCACCCAGGTTATTCACCAGATCGGCCGCGCGCAGGAAGCGGCCGGTGGTTAGCACCCCGTTTTGCTCCTCTAACATTACCAACATCGGCATATCGGTAGTACGACGCACGTAGTCAGTAAAGTAAGCACTCGGATTATCAACGTGGAATTCTTTTAAAATCACATGGCCAAAGGCCATGGCCAGGGCAGCATCGGTACCCTGACGCGGTGCTAACCAGGTATCACCAAACTTAGAGGCTTCTGAGTAGTCCGAGGTAATGACACAGGTCTTAGTACCTTTGTAACGGACTTCGGTCAGGAAGTGTGCGTCCGGGGTGCGGGTTTGCGGCACGTTCGAGCCCCAAACGATAATGTAGTTCGAGTTATACCAGTCGGCGGATTCTGGTACGTCGGTTTGCTCGCCCCAAATTTGCGGTGAGGCCGGGGGTAAGTCGCAGTACCAGTCGTAAAAGCTTAAACAGTTACCGCCAATCAGCGACAGATAACGGGCACCGGCGGCGTAGGACACCATCGACATAGCCGGAATAGGCGAGAAACCGGTTACCCGGTCCGGGCCATAGGTTTTAGTGGTGTAAACGTTAGAAGCGGCAATCAGCTCGTTCACCTCATCCCAACTGGCACGGACAAAGCCACCCAAACCGCGGCGTTCTTTGTAGCTTTTGGCTTTTAGTGGATCGCTGACGATTGATTCCCAGGCTTTCACCGGATCTTTATGCTGCACCCGGGCTTCACGCCACAGCTTCATCAGTTGCTGCCGCACTTTCGGATATTTCAGCCGGTTGGCACTGTAGATATACCAGGAATAGCTGGCGCCACGCGGACAGCCACGGGGTTCATGGTTTGGCAGATCCGGACGGGTACGCGGATAGTCGGTTTGCTGGGTTTCCCAGGTGACCAGGCCGTCTTTGACATAGATTTTCCAACTACAAGAGCCGGTACAGTTTACACCGTGCGTGGAACGTACCACCTTATCGTGCTGCCAGCGTTGCCGGTAGCCTTGCTCCCAGGTCCGGTCCTCATTGGTGGTCACCCCGTGGCCATTGGCGAAGGGGGTTTTGCGGGTTCTAAAAAACCGCAGTTTATCTAACAGATGACTCATACTTGACTCCTGGTCCTGTCCTGCATGAACAGAGGTTTTTGCTTTTTCAGTAAGCACACTATAGAAACTACCACTCAATTCTGCTTGATTCAGATCAAGGTTGCCATGCTGCTAAATTGCTGAAAATTAAGAAAAATACCCCAAAGGTGGTAGTGCGCTAATTGGCTAAATGCTTGAAAATGCAGGCCTTGGCTGCAGGCGTCTACTCACTTTGTCTGAAGGTGTACTCTGGCTGGGGAAAAGGGGGTAGCCCAAGTATCCCCGTAGATTTGGTAAGCGGATTTTTCTGCAGGAAAGGCGCTGGCGGGTTAAGCTTAGAACAGACAGTAGTGGGAGTTTCAGATGCGCACCTTTTCAATTGTTACCCGGATCAATATCGCTCTGGCCTGTATCGTGACGTTGGCGTTATCAACGATGATGGTGTCGTATTGGTTGTCGGATAAGGCTGACAGCGATGCGCATGCAGTTAATGTTGCCGGCTCGCTGCGGATGCAAAGCTATCGCCTGGCCTGGTTAACGCTGCAACAGGACGTCACTAAACTGCAAAGAGCCAATGAGCAATTTGCCAGCAGTTGGCAGCATCCCGTTTTTCAGCGTTTTTTGCATCAGCCAGACATTCTGCAAAAATACCAGAGTGCTTTTCAGCACTGGCAACAGTTGGCGCCTGCGCTGGAGTCTGGCGCCGTCCCTCCAGCCGAATTGGAAGCCGGCTTGGCCGAGCAGGTCAGATTGTTGGATGAGCTGGTGCTGGTGATCCAGCAGGATGCAGAGCAAAAGGTTAAGGCATTTCGCTCGGTGCAGGTTATTGCGGTGATGGCCACCATCTTGCTGTCGATCATCGTCATGTATTGGCTGAAGGTGATGGTGGAGGAGCCGTTAAAAGAGTTGATCCGCGGTGCCCGGCGTATTGCGCAGGGCGACTTTACTCACCGTATCACGCCGCAGCATCAGGATGAGCTCGGGATGTTGGCCACCAGCTTTAATAAGATGAATACGGCCATTGGTTATATGTACGGCAATCTGGAAAAGCGGGTGGAAGAGCAAACGGCAGAGCTGACCCAAACCAATACGACCCTGAAATTTCTATATAACACCGCGCAGCGGATCAGCGAACATACCTCAGAGTATCAGGACTTTTCCGAGATCATCAGCCAACTGCGCAGTATTACCGGTCTGGCAGATATCGAGCTCTGTCTGTTTACCGAGCAAGGAAATCAACCTTACCTGCAAATTCATGCCGATAGCCTGGCGGATCCCTGTGCGGCTGAAAACTGTGGCGACTGTTTAACTGAGACATTGAGCCGGCAGCAGTGTCAGGTGCACAACTTTGTGTTGCAGCGGGAGAGACATAAATATGGCGTTCTGGTCGTACGGCTGAACGCCTCAGAGAAGATGTTGTTATGGCAACAACAGCTGGTGATGGCCATTGCCGATCAACTGGCTTTGGCGCTGAGTTTAAAATCAGAAGAGGAGCAGGTGCGGCGGTTGGCGCTGATGCAGGAGCGTACGGTCATAGCGCGCGAGTTACATGATTCACTGGCGCAGGCCTTGTCCTATCTGAAAATTCAGGTGACCCGGCTCAATAAAGCCATTAACAAGGATGACCGTCTGGTGATGCAGGATGTGTCAGCAGAGCTGAAAAGTGGCCTCGATGCCGCTTACCGGCAGTTACGCGAGCTGTTAACCACTTTCCGTCTGAAAGTCGATGGAGCTGGCTTGCTCAGTGCGCTGCAGACCACAGTCAGCCAGTTAAGCGAACAGTCGGGCTTACAGATCCGGTTGGATTATCAGCTGGCGAATGTGCCGCTGGCGCCGCATGAAGAAATTCATTTACTGCAGATTATCCGCGAAGCCAGCCAGAATGCGGTGCACCACAGTCAGGGGCAGAACCTGACCATTAGCCTGCAGCAGGATGGGCAAAAGTATATTTTACTGGCGGTGGAGGATGATGGTGTCGGGATCCCGGATAAAGCCGAAAAACTTAATCATTATGGTTTAGCCATTATTCAGGAACGAAGCAAACATCTGGCCGGGGAGATCAGTATCCGACGCCGGTCAGAGGGCGGCACTGGGGTATACTTCCGCTTCTTACCGGAATACCTGCAGCAACCGAAAACAGCCTGAAAAAAAGCGCAGCCCTGTTGAGGGCTGCGCCTTGCATGCTCGCAGACAAGCTTAAGGGTTATAAAACTCGCCGCTTTTCCGCAGGTAGAAGAACCAGTTTAATACCAGACACAGCGCATAGAAGATGGCAAAGCCGATCATCGCATATTCTGGGGTTGCGGCTTTGATCTGCTCACCAAATACCTGTGGAATATAGAAAGCACCGTAGGCGGCGACGGCAGAGGTCCAGCCCAGCACCGGCCCGGCTTGTTCTTTTGGAAACACCACGGCAATGGTTTTAAAGGTTGATGCATTACCAATGCCGCTGGCGGCGAATAACAGCAGGAAGATCAGGAAGAACGGCATAAAGTACTGCTCTGGTGTTGCCGATTGATAAGCCTGCTGCATAAAGAAGGCGGCACCTAAGGCTGCCAGTACCATCACCACGGCACAGATCTGGGTAACCAGAGCACCACCTAAACGGTCTGAGATCCAACCACCCACCGGCCGGATTAAGGCGCCGATAAAGGGGGCGATCCAGGCATAGGTCAGGGCGCTGGGACCATTCGGATTCGGAGTGTTGTGGGTCATCACGCCATCTACCATCAGGTGGCTGTAGCCAAAGATCACCTGGATCGACAACGGCAGCGCGGCGGCAAAACCGATAAAGGAACCAAAGGTCATAACATACAGAATGCTCATGACCCAGGTGTGCTTATTATTGAAAATCTTATACTGCCGGTCCAGACTGGCACGGATGGCGCCCGGCAATACTTTCAGCGCCAGTACTGTGGCCATTGGCACCAGCACTAATACCAGTTCTTTCGGAATACTAAAGCCGGAGCCATTGGCACTGGCCGGTAGAATCAGCCATAAACCAATTACCGAGGCGATCAAGCCAATGCCATACATCGCCAGCTGAATGGAGAAGGAACCGACGGCGCTCGGTAGCTTAGGTGTTACCTCTTCAGTATTGATGTTATTCATGCCAAACCAGATGGCAAAGGCCAGCGGGATTAACAGCAATAGCCATAAGAAACCACCATTCTGGATCCAGGTTTCACGTCCAGCCGGGATACTCCCAATCAGGGTACCACTGGCCTTTTGCAGGATCATTGGCTCACCGCCACCGACCAGGGTAAAGGCACCAAAGGTCATAAATAGCGGGATCAGGATCTGCATGGTGGTGACACCAAAGTTACCCAGGCCGGCATTCATGCCCAGCGCTAAACCTTGCTGTTTTTTCGGGAAGAAGAAGCTGATATTCGACATTGAAGCGGCAAAGTTACCACCACCGATGCCGGATAATAAGGCCATCAACTGAAACACCCAGAACGGTGTATTGGGATCCTGTAATGCGATGCCGGTGCCAAACGCTGGGATCATCAATAAGCTGGTGGTAAGGAAAATGGTATAGCGCCCACCACAGAGCCGGACAAAGAAGCTGGCAGGAATGCGCAAGGTCGCGCCACTTAAGCCAGCGATTGCTGCCAGGGTAAAGAGCTCCGAGGCGGAATACGGAAACCCAAGATTTAGCATCTGAACACTAATGATGCTCCACATCATCCAGACCGCGAACCCGCAGAGCAGGCTGGGTATAGAGATCCATAGATTGCGGGTAGCGATGCCACGCCCGCTTTGTTGCCAGAAGTTTTCATCTTCCGGTTGCCACCTTTTTAAATCTGACATCAGTTAACTCCTGTTTTTCGGCAGAGTGCTTACTGTTGCAAGTGTGATTGGCGACGGCGACTGACACAATGTGCCTAAGGAGTTAGCCAGGCAGCTGTGCCAGCTTAATGGGGGTACCTCAAAAGTGGTAGTGCGGTGGAAATCAATACAGTTATCTGATTAAAAACAATAATATAGATAGAGTTTTGCCAGGGGCTACTCCACTAGTACCAACCTTGGCTACAGGTGGTAGCCGCCATTAGTATGATGTACATCAAAGTATCAAGCCGTTGGATCTAGGCTAATATGGGTAGAGCCGCAGGGCCGGCAGTCAGGAGCTAGTTATGTCAGAGCAAATTTCCAGCGTAATGCTGGTTGATGATCACCCTTTATTACGCAAAGGCTTAAAGCAGTTGCTGGCGTTGGAAGACGAATTAGAGGTGATAGCGGAAGCCAGTAATGGTCAGGATGCAATTAAACTGGCGGCAGAACTGGATCCGGACCTGATTATTCTTGATCTGAATATGCAAGGTATGGATGGGCTGGAAACCCTGAAGCGGATGCGCGATGAGGGCGTGACGTCACGCATTGTGATGCTGACGGTATCAGATGCCGATGAAGATATTGTCAAAGCCATCAGTAATGGCGCCGATGGCTATTTATTAAAAGATACCGATCCGGAAGTGTTACTGGATCAAATTAAAAAAGCACTGGAAGGTAAGATGGTATTAAGTGAAGCCATTACCCAGGTGCTGGCCACCGCCTTGCGTCGGCCACAGGCGAAAACGCCGGCTGAGCTAAACAGTTTGACCAACCGCGAATATGAGATTTTGCATCTGATTGCCAAAGGTATGAGCAATAAAGTGATTGCCCGCGAACTGAATATCTCTGATGGTACCGTGAAGGTACATGTTAAACATCTGCTGAAAAAGCTGGGCTTGCGCTCACGGGTTGAGGCCGCAGTCTGGATGGTTAACCAGCAGGGCGGCAAGCTATGACAGCAAGCCTTTTGCTGCCGGTGGCGGATGCCCTGGCGCAGATGTTGGCACAGGTCAGCCCCGTCAGTGAGACTGAGCAGGTGCCACTGACGCAGGCGCTGGACCGGGTACTGGCAGAGCCGGTGCTGGCCAGTTTTGATGTGCCGGGCTACGACAACTCAGCGATGGATGGCTATGCGGTGCGGGCGGCTGAGGTCAAAGCCGGGCAAGCGTTAACACTGCAAGGTTCGGCGCTGGCTGGCCATGCCTTTGCTGCTGCGTTAGCGCCACAAAGCTGCGTGCGGATTATGACCGGTGCCGTACTGCCGGCGGGTGCCGATACGGTCATTATGCAGGAGCAGGTACGGCTGCAAGATGGCAAAGTTATCGCAGATTTTGTGCCGAAAGTGGGTGAAAATGTACGGAAAGCTGGCGAAAATCTAAAAAATGGGCAGCAGGTGCTTAGTGCTGGTTGCCGGTTAACCGCGCCACAATTAGGCCTATTGGCGTCGCTGGGTATTGCTAATGTGGCGGTCAGGCGTAAGCTTAAGATTGCCATCTTCTCCACAGGTGATGAACTGGTATTACCGGGACAGCGGTTACCGGAAGGTCATATCTATGACAGCAACCGGGTAGTATTGCGCGCCATGCTGCAACGCCTTGGGGTCGAGGTGTTGGATCTGGGCTTATTGCCCGATCAGCCAGCAGCAATTCGTTCTGCGTTTCAAAGCGCGATGCGCGATGCCGATGTGCTGATTACCAGTGCCGGCGTCTCGGTTGGCGATGCCGACTATACGCGGCAAATGCTGTCTGAACTGGGCCAGGTGAATTTCTGGAAAGTGGCGATTAAACCCGGCAAACCTTTTGCCTTTGGTAAATTGGAAAACTGTTGGTTTTTTGGTTTGCCCGGTAATCCGGTGGCGGCTGTGGTGACGCTGGATCAACTGGTTCAGCCGGTGCTGCTAAAGCTGGCCGGTGCTGCCGTCTCGCCGGCCAACCAACTCACAGCAGTGACGACTGTGACCTTAAAAAAACAGCCAGGTCGCGCGGATTATCAGCGTGGTTACTATTGGGCCACTGCCGAGGGGCTGTTCGTAAAAACCTTGGGTAGCCAAAGCTCAGGTATGCTGAGCTCCATCGCCAATGCCAATTGCTATATCGTGCTGCCGCAAGACAGCGGCAGTGTTGCCAGCGGTGAAGCCGTAACCATTCAGCCCTTTGGTCAGTTGTTACAGTAGATCCAATCTGGCATTAGTGCACAGCTGCGCTAAGCTTTAAAGCGTTTTAGTCAGTAAGCCGTTTTAGTGGCGTCGCCGCTGTTTAATCCAGTTAATCCAGTGCGACGGCTTTAATCTGCGCATAGAGCGCCTGGCCAGGCGTTAAGGCCAGCCGCTGTGCCGATTGCCGGGTTAGTAGCGCTTGCAGCGGCTGACCCGCCACCTCAAGCTGCACTAGAACTTCTGCCGGGTGCGCAGCAGCCTGAATAGCGATGATCCTGACGGCCAGCTGATTAGTGACCGAGCTGTCTGCCAGTGGCTTAAGGCTTAAGGCGACATCGCGTGCCAGGATCCGCAGCCGGTAACTGCCGTTCGCAGTCGGCGAGCTAACAGGCGCAGGCACTTGCAGTAATTGGCCACCCACAATGAGCTGTAGCATAAAGTGCTGACAGCTCTGATAGACTGCCGTTAATACCGACATGGCACCACAGGCGGCGAACTCCGGCTGCAGCAGTTGCTGTGCCAGCGGGCCACGGCTGATTACCCGCCCATCCTGCAGTAACAGCAAGTGATCGGCCAGTTTTACCACATCTTCTAATTGATGACTTACCAGTAGCATCGGCATCTTCAGCTCACGGGCCACTTTTTGTAAAAAAGGTAAGATTTCCTGCCGGCTTTGCTGGTCCAGCGACGCCAGCGGTTCATCCAACAGCAGCAGCTGCGGCTGGCTGAGTAAGGCCCGCCCCAATGCTACCCGCTGCCGCTGGCCGCCGGAGAGTTGGCCTGGCGTTTGCGTCAGCAATGGGGCTAATTCCAGTAAGTCGATAACATCAGCCGGCGGCAGCTGCACTCGCAGGCGGCTGGCTCGCCGCTGATAGCCAAACAGCAGGTTTTGCTGCACATTTAAATGCGGCAGCAAACTGCTTTCCTGAAACACCATGCCAATCCGCCTTTGATGCACTGGCATAAAGGTGTCTGCGGTTTGCCAGGGCCGCTCAGCAAAATGGATCCGGGCTGTCGGGTGGCGATCCAGCCCGGCGATTGCGCGCAGCAGCGTGGTTTTACCGCAGCCGGAGCGGCCAAATAGCGCAGTGACGCCTTGCAGCGGGATCTGCTCATGCAGCTGTAGACTAAAGTTCTGCTGCTGCACCGTCAAATCGACAGTCAGCATGCCGGCATCTTGCTTGCTTAGCGCCTTGGCAGGCGCGGCTGAGGCAGGGGAACACCAGCGCGTTGGCCAGAACGACATCACAGGCTTACCTCGCGTTCCAGGCGGCGGTTCAGGCCATAGACAATAAACAGCACTACAAAGGCGGTGACTAACAGACCGAGTGATAACTGGTGGGCCTGGCTGTAGTTCATCGCTTCGGTATGATCGTAAATTAACACCGATAACACCTGGGTTTCGCCGGGAATACTGCCGCCGAGCATCAGGATCACGCCAAATTCGCCCAGCGTATGGGCAAAGGTCAGGGTCGCAGCAACGACAAAGCCGCCGCGGCAAAGTGGCAGTACCACATTAAAAAACTGATCCCATTGATTGGCACCCAGAGTAGCGGCAACCTCCAGTGGTCGTTGTCCCATGCGGCGAAACGCTTCCAACAGTGGCTGCACTGTAAAAGGCAGGGAGTAAATCACTGAGCCAATTAAAATACCGCTAAAACTAAAGGCCAGATGGCGCAGCCCTAGAGCTTCCAGCGTGCTGCCGATAGCGCCGTGCGGCCCCAGTAATAGCAACAGATAAAAGCCCAGTACCGTTGGTGGCAGCACCAACGGCAAGGCAACCAGAGCCTGAATAGCCGTGCGCCAGCGGCTTTGTGCCTGTGCCAGCCAGAACGCCAACGGCGTGCCGATAAGCAGTAAGATCAGCGTGGTATAAAAACACAGTTTTAGGGTGACCTGAATGGCCAGCCAGTCCTCAGGTGCCAGGTTAAGCATCGCCAGGCTCCGTTGTAGTGCTGAGCCCGGGTTGTTCAAAACCATACTGCTGCAGGATAGCCAGTACCGCGGCGCTTTGCATAAAGGCGACAAAGTGCCAGGCGCTGGTTTTGGCCTCACCAGTGCGGGTGATGGTGTAAGCCTGGGTCAGGGGTTGATGCAACTCTGCCGGGATCAGCTGATAGCCATGCTGGGCCAGCTCGGGAAACTTCGCCAGCGATAAAGCAATAATGGCGACCTCTGCGCCGCCGCTTTGTGCCAGCTGCGCGGTTTGCGCAATATTTTCGCCATAAACTAATTTGGCTTGCAGCGTCTGCCAAACGCCGGCGGCGATTAATGCCTCCTGAGCACGCTGACCATAAGGGGCATGGCTGGGCTGGGCAATCGCCAATCGGCGTAGCGCTAGTTGTGGCAGCTCGGTTAAGCTGATGCCGCTCATATTCTGGCGTGGACTCCACAGCACAATCCGCCCCTGGGCATAAAGTTGCGGCGCCAGTACGGCCAGCCCTTCCTGATACAATTGCTGCGGAAACTGGATATCGGCAGAGAAGAACACATCATAGGGTGCGCCATGGCGGATCTGGGTGGTCATCTTGCCACTGGAGCCATAAATCACCCGGATCTCTGTCTGCGGCTGTTGTTGGCGATACAGGCTTAAGATCTCGTCCAGTGCATAACGCAGATCGGAGGCGGCGGCTATGGTCAGCCGTTCACTGGCATAAAGTGGCAAGGCGAAACACAAACAAAGCAAGCACAGGACTTTTAACATCGGTTACTCCCAACGCTGTAATGCGGCTTGATCGCTGACTTTCGCCGCAACCCAGTATTCGCCGCTGGACGTGTGTTCTTTTTTCCAGAACGGTGCGCGGTTTTTCAGGTAATCCATGATAAATTCGCCAGCCGCAAAGCCGGCGGCCCGATGCGCACTGGCGACGCCGACAAACACGATTTGCTCGTTGGGTAACAGGGTACCGATCCGATGGATAATGCTGACCGCGCCCAGTTGCCAGCGCTGCTGCGCCTCTATTGCGATCTGGGTTAACGCCTGTTCGGTCATGCCCGGATAATGTTCCAGTGTCATGCCAAGCAGCTCTGCCTCTGCCAACTCCCTTACCAGACCCGTAAAAGTGACGACGGCGCCACAGCGGACATCCTGTCGCAGCAGTTCGTATTCACGGCTTAGCGAAAAATCCTGCTGTTGTACTTTAATCCGCAGCGTCATGCTAGCCTCCGGTCACCGGCGGAAAGAATGCCAGTTCATCGCCGGCAGCAACCGGATGCGATAACGTTACCAGTTGTTGATTCACTGCACAGAGCAGCTCAGCGTCTGCCAGGTGTTGCTGCCAAAGTGCGGATTGACCGGCCAGCCTGTCCAGCACCTGGCGCGCTGTGAGTACCTGCCCCTGCAGATCCAGGCTGGTATTGGCGCAAGCCAAACGTTCACGCAGGGCGGCAAAAAATAAAATTTTAAGCATCGGTGCTCTCCCATGCAGATTGGTACTGCTGTAACTCAGGTTGATATTGGTAGTGACCGGATTTACCCCCGGTTTTTTCCAGCAAGCGCAAATCACCAATGGTCATTGTTTTATCTACCGCTTTACACATATCGTAAATCGTCAGGGCGGCGACACTGGCGGCGGTCAGGGCTTCCATCTCGACCCCGGTACTGCCGCTAAGCTGACAGCTGGCTTCGATACGGATCTGACCGGCGGCCGCATCCAGCTGAAAATCGACACTGACTTTGCTTAACAGCAGCGGATGACAGAGCGGGATCAGGTCGCTGGTTTTTTTTGCCGCCATAATGCCAGCAATGCGGGCAGTGGCCAGCACATCGCCTTTTTTTAGCAGTGCCTGTTCAATCAGTCGGATTACCTCGGGGCGGGTTTGCACCAGGGCGCCGGCTCGGGCCAGGCGTTGGCTGTCGGCTTTAGTGCTAATATCAACCATGGCCGCCGCACCTTGTGGATCGAGATGGGTTAGGGTATTCATGCGCCGGTCTCCGCAGTAGTACAGCCGCAGGCCGGACTATTTTTCAGGTGAGGAATAAAATTACAGGGGCCGGTATGGCCATCCAGCTGTGGCAAAATCAGTTGTTGCATCGCCAGGGTGCAGGCGGAACCTGAACCCGGCATCGCGAACACTAAGGTGCCATTGGCCAGCCCAGCCAAAGCACCGGATTGCATCGCCGCTGAGCCGAGTTGCTGCCAGGATAATTGCCGAAACAGCTCGCCAAAGCCCGGTACCGTTTGATCCAATAACGGTGTGACAGCAGCAACGGTGCAATTATCGGCGGCATAGCCGGTACCACCATTGATCAGGACAACCTGCACCTCGGTACTGGCGATCCAGCGGCTTAGCAGCGCCCTGAGCTGATAACGGTTATTCGGTAGCAGCGCGCGCTCAGCCAGTTGATGACCGGCCTGGGTTAGCAACTGGCATAGCAGCTCACCACTGCTGTCATTTGCTGCGGTACGGCTGTCGGAGACGGTCAATACCGCCAGTTGTAGCGGATAAAATTGTCGCGCAATTTTAGTCATGGCATGGTTCCTCCAAAATGGCAGCCTGCTGTAGTGTGCTCAGGCACTGCTGCCATTCTGCCGGGGTATTGGTATTGAATAGTTCAGCGTCGGGCGCCGGGCGCACTGTGCAGCGCAGTTTTGCCAGCAGGGCCTTAACTGAGCGTTCACCGGCATCCAATTGTTGTTCGATCAGGTGCACCAGCTTGGGGTCTGGTCGCAGTGCCAGTGGCAGTGGCCAATCGCGAAAACAGACCGCTTGTTCGTTGTCACCGGGCACTAATAGTTGCAGGCTGCCGGCGCTCAGCAGCGGTAAATCAATCGGCAGTACCAGCAACACCGGCTCAGTACAATAGCGCAGTGCAGCCGCGATACCGGCCAGTGGCCCCTGACCAGGCCTGAGATCCTGAATATAAGTCGTGCCGGGCTGATTGCGACTAAGCAGAATCTGGCTGGCGCCGGCTTGCTTCGCCAGTTGCTGCATATGTTGCAGCAAGCTTAGCTTACCCAGGCGCAGTTCGGCTTTATCCTGTCCCATCCGACGGGATTGGCCACCAGCTAAAATCAGGGCGCTAAATGACATTGGTTACTCCAGCATGCTGTTGTAGACAAGACTGCGTCTTAGCCGCCAATTTGCGCTAAATGCCGGGTGCTGCCACTGTGCTGCTGTTGCAGTTGATGGCTCTCAGCTTTACCGGTTAGCGCTTGCTGCAGAAAGCGCTCCAAGGGTGCACTGTGCTCACTTTGTAGCAAGCTGCGTAGATCCTGATAGCTGTCGGTAAACAGACAGAGATACAGCTGCCCTTTGCTGGAAACCCGCAGGCGATTGCAATCGGCACAGAAATCTTTGCTGTAGGGCATAATCAGGCCGATGCGGCCCTGATAGTGCGGATGGGCGTATTCCAATGCCGGGCCATCACTGATGCCTTTTGGCAATAACTGCCAGCCTTGGGTTTCCAACTGTTGCTGAATACTGGCGCCACTTAAATGCTGACGCTGATAGAAGCTGAGGTTGTCGTTGGTGCGCATCAGCTCAATAAAGCGCAGCGACAAGTCCTGCTGTTTTACAAAGCTAAGAAAATCCGGCAACGCCAGCGCATTATGCTGCTTTAACAGCACCGTATTGATTTTGACTTGCTTAATGCCAACGGCTTTGGCTGTGGCGACACCGGCCAGGATGTCGGCCAGTTTGTCCTGCCCTGTGACCAGATGAAAGGTCGCCGCGTCCAGGCTATCGACACTGACATTAACCGCATCCAGCCCTGCGGCTTGCCAGGCAGCGGCATCACGCTGTAAGCGATAGCCATTAGTCGTCAGGGCGACTTTTTCGATGCCGGGTACTGCCTTACAGGTGGCGATAATCTCCGTTAAATCTTTACGCAGCGAAGGTTCACCACCGGTGATCCGCACTTTGCGGGTGCCGAGGCGGGCAAAGGCAGTGACCAGACGGCGGATTTCCGGCAGCGTCAGCTCGCCGGCCCGGGAGTCGCAATCAGTGCCATCGGGCAGGCAGTAAGTGCAGCGAAAGTTACAGCTTTCGGTTACGGAGAGCCGTAAATAGCTAAAACGGCGCTGATACGCATCAATAAGCATACTAATGACACCTTTCCAGGTTGGGAGGTGAGGCCGTTTCCCGCCACACCCGGTGGTATTATTACCACGGCACACCGTTCATACCTGCAGGCAGGGTTAGAGCCGGTGGCTTCGGCGTTGTGTAGTAAGCTTAAAGTAGTGAAGCAGCTTTTGTTATTGCCATGAAGGAGCGTTTGGCTACCCCTTAGGGGGTAGGCGGTCAGTATTCAGCCGTAGTGTTACGCTTTGCCAAGAATAGCGTTAGCTCCGCAGCCGGCAGCGCCGGCGAAACCAGAAAACCCTGACCCGTGTCGCAGCCGGCCGCCAGCAGAAAATCACGTTGCGCCTGTTGTTCGATACCCTCGGCAATCACTTCTAAGCCCAGTGCCTTGGCCATGGCGATAATGGCCAGGGTGATCTGACTATCACTCTCACTTTGCGGTAAATCGCGGATAAAGCTGCGGTCAATTTTTAGCGCATCCAGCGGTAAGCGGCGCAGGTAAGACAGTGACGAGTAACCGGTACCAAAATCATCAATCGACAGCCTTAAACCCAGAGCTTTAAGTTCCGTTAGTACCCCCAGCGTATAGTCCGCATGCTCCGGGATTAAGCAGCTTTCGGTAAGCTCCAGCTCCAGCAGGGACGCGTTGATATCACTTTGCTGCAAAATCGCTCGTAGCCGGGGCAGAAAATCGGCTTCCGCCAGCTGTAATGCCGAAATATTGACTGCCACCGGCAGCGCCCGTTCACCCCAGCGCCTGAGTTGATGGCAAACCTGACGTAATACCTGTTCGCCCAATTGGTGAATGAGCCCAAGCTTTTCCGCCAGCGGAATAAACAGCGCCGGTGAAATCATCCCCAGCTCCGTATCCTGCCAGCGCACCAGCGCTTCCAGGCCGATAATATCGCCGCTCTGTAACGCAAATTTGGGCTGATAATAGACCTGCAGCAGTTGCTGACGCAGTGCCAGGCGTAGCGCTTGCTCCAGCTTTAGCTCCTCTTCATTTTGCAGCCCGCTGCTGGCCTGATAAAAACTAAACTGATTACGGCCAGCACTTTTCGCCTGATACATGGCAACATCAGCATGTTTGACTAATAGCTCAGCATTATGGCCATCTTTCGGATAGACACTGATGCCGATACTGGTGGTTAAAAAGAACTCCTGCTCCAATAGCTTTACCGGCCGTTCGAATTGCGAAATCAGCCGCTGCGCCAGGTTTTCCAGTGATTTCACACAACTGACTTCCGGGATCAGAATAGTAAATTCATCGCCGCCAATACGGGCCACAGATTCGCCCTCACGCACTGTCGCCTGTAAGCGCTTTGCGACTTCTTTTAATGCCTGATCGCCGGCCAGATGCCCCAGCGTATCGTTAATCCGTTTAAACAAGTCTAAATCAAGAAACATCACCGCCAGCGTGTGCTTATGGCGATGAGCATTCGCCAGCGCCAATTGCAGCCGATCGAAAAACATCCGCCGGTTTGCCAGCCCGGTTAGCTCATCCATATAGGCCAGTTGATGGATTTTCTCTTCCTGCTGTTTGCGTTCGGTAATATCACTGAAGATAGACGCATACTGGGTAATCCGGCCATCTTCAGCGCGAATGGCAGTAATGCTTAGCCACTGTGGGTAGAGCTCACCGTTTTTGCGTTTATTCCAGATTTCACCCTGCCAGTGGCCTTGTTCGAGCAGGGTTTGCCACATCCGGCGGTAAAAATCTGCGGTATGTAAACCGGAGCTGAGCAGACGCGGGGTTTGGCCAATCGCCTCTTCCTGACTATAACCGGTGAGCTTACTAAAGCTGGGGTTAACAGATTGAATAAAACCATGTTGGTCAGTGATCATAATGCCGTCCATAGAGGCATCAATCACCTTATGTGCCAGCCGTAAATAGTCGGCCGAGGTACGCAGTGCGTTATCACGATCGCGTAGCGCCGTTTTTAGCTGTTCAATATAGGCATATTCGACATTGCGCAAAATATCACTAAAGGATAACAAGCCACAGATATTGTCATCTTTGGCGACCCCCAGATGGCGAATGCCATGCTCGGTTAACAGCTCCACCGCCTGTAGTAACGTCAGGTCTGGCGCAACCGTTAATAGCGGCCGGCTTGCCAGCTCACCGATCGACTTTACTGCGCAATCCTCAGCCAGTAAGCGCACCAAATCCCGTTCCGTTACCAGGCCGTAGTCATCGGCCGCAAAGCAGACAATGGCCGCATCGGTCGCAAAATGACGCATAGCGGCAACGGCTTCAGCCAGTGGTAAGGCCGCCGCCAGATGCAGTGGTGCTTTATCAATACAGCTGCCGACTTCGCGAAACCGCAGGTAAAACTCAATCTTTTGCTGGCGGATAATATCGCTCTGGGTCAGCAGCCCAAGCGGCTTTTGCTGATTATCGACCACCAGCAGGCGCCGGATATTATGGTTTAGCATCAAACTGGCCGCACCACTTAAGCGCGTCAGGCCACTGGCACTGATCACTGGTGATGACATCACTGAGCCCACTTTGATGTCAGCGGGTTTACTGCCGGCGAAATCCAGCTTGCGGGTATCGGCTTCTGACCAGATACCAGTAATTTGACCTTGCTCTTCCACCAGAATGCAGCTGACATTATGGCTGCGCATTAGCTTGGCCGCCTGCTGTAAGCTGGTGTCAGGCGGGCAGGTTAGTAATGGCTTTTTAATCAGCTCGGCCAGGGTAGGTTCGGCTTCGGTATTTTCAGTTCCCAGTAACAGCTCAGACATGGGGTTCTCAACATCGCAGTCAGATGGTGGCTAGTATAAAAGTATAGGTCGGACGTATCTTGATCTGGAACAAGGTTGCTTAAGAAGTGAGCGCGCTGATTGGACTGACCAGTATATGAAGAAAGTGTGATTTAGTCAGCCGGCGAAGCTTGCGCTGGATCAATGCAAGGTGCAAATAGCCGGTTAAAATCGGCGCCCCAGATCTTGATTGAGACCCAGCCTATGTTTAAACCTGAACTCTTGTCTCCTGCCGGTAGCTTAAAAGCGATGCGACTGGCCTTTGCTTACGGTGCCGATGCCGTTTACGCCGGCCAGCCGCGCTATAGTTTGCGGGTACGCAATAATGAGTTTGACTTAGCCGCGCTGGAGACAGGGATCAACGAAGCTCATGCCTTGGGTAAGCGCTTTTATGTGGTCGTTAATATCGCACCACATAATAGCAAGTTGACCACCTTTGTCCGCGATATGCAGCCGGTGGTGGCGTTAAAGCCGGATGCGCTGATTGTGTCTGATCCTGGTGTGATTTATTTGTTGCGGCAGCATTTCCCGGAGCAGCCATTACATCTATCGGTGCAGGCCAATACCGTTAACTGGGCGGCGGTAAAGTTCTGGCAAACGCAGGGCGTGGAGCGGGTGATTCTGTCACGCGAATTATCTGTCGAGGAAATTGCTGAAATCCGCCGTGAAGTGCCAGAGATGGAGCTGGAAGTCTTTGTGCATGGCGCGCTCTGTATGGCTTATTCCGGGCGTTGTTTGCTCTCGGGTTATATTAATAAGCGGGATCCGAATCAGGGCACCTGCACTAATTCCTGCCGCTGGCCCTATCAGGTGCATGCCGCAGTAGAAGATGAAGTCGGGCAATTTAAGCCGATCAGTACCCCGGCGCTGCTGGAAGAGCAGGGGCGGCCGGGTGAACTGATGACCATCGACGAAGATCTGCATGGCACCTATATTCTGAATTCAAAAGACTTACGCGCGGTTGAGCATGTGCCGGCGTTAACCGCTATGGGCGTGCATTCCCTGAAAATTGAGGGCCGCACCAAGTCACCTTATTATGTTGCCCGTACCGCTCAGGTGTATCGTCAGGCGATTGATGATGCCGTTGCTGGCAAGGCTTTTGATAGCAAGCTGTTAAATGAATTGGAAGGCATGGCTAATCGTGGTTTTACTGAGGGCTTTTTACGTCGCCATAAGCCGCAGGATACGCAAAATTATGATACCAGTCACAGTGTGGGTGAGCAGTTACTGGTTGGCGAATTTATCGCTGAGCAGGATAGCGAAGGTTTTGCCTTACTGGAGGTAAAAAACCAGTTTGCGGTTGGCGATCAATTGATCCTAATGACGCCCCAGGGTAATCAAAGCTTTCGGTTACAGGCGCTGCGTAATCAGCAGGATCAGGATTTACTACTGGCACCCGGCGCCTGTTATCAGCTTAAGGTAAAGCTGCCGGCACAGGTTCTATTGCAGCATGCGATGTTGCTAAAACAGCTACCCGTTGCCAGTGCGGCAGCAGCCGGTTTAGCAACAGAGATTGTCTGAGATGACGGCCGTTATCGAGGTAAGTTGCATCAATTGTGATATGTGTGTGCCGGAGTGTCCGAACGAGGCCATTAGCATGGGGCCTCTGCATTATCAGGTGGACCCGGCGCGTTGTACCGAGTGTGTCGGCTTTTATGAAAAGCCGACCTGTATTGAAGTCTGTCCAATTGATTGTATTGAATTAATTGACCTTAGCTGACGCTTGCTTTGCTGTAGCCGCCCATCTAAGATGGGGTCATCCTGTGCTCGCTGTTAGATAAGATGATGCCATCCCCACTCAGTATTGAGGAAACGTTCCGGCAACTCGCTGATGTGCTGACCCAGAGCGGCTATCCGGATTTTTTACCCACCTTAGTGCAACGTATCGCCCATCTGCTTGATGTTGAATTTTGTCTGATTGCTGATGCAACACTGAACACTGTCGAGGCCAAGACCATCGCCTTATATGGCAAAGGACAGTTACTGGACAATATCAGCTACCCGCTAAAAGGGACGCCCTGTGAAACCGTGCCAGAGCGGGAACCCTGTTTGTATCAGCAGGGCGTGTGTCAGGCCTTTCCGGATGATAAGTTGCTGGTAGACCTGGGGGTTGAGAGTTACCTTGGCATGCCTATTCTGAATACCAGTGGCCAGAAGCTGGGTATCTTAAGCATTATGGCAACCAAGGCTTTACCGCGGCCGGATATTAGCCGTGAGGTATTGCGCATAGCGGCAGCTCAGGTCGGTGCCGAACTGGAGCGCAGCCAGAGTGAGCGCTTTATCCGCAAACTTACCTATCGCGATGCGGTAACCCAGTTGCCAAACCGCGCGCATTTGCTGGAAAAGTTGCAAAACTGGCCAAGAGTCGATGGCAGCAGGGCCGGTTTGGGCGTAGCGCTGATTGATATCAGCCGCTTTAAAGAATTAAACGATCTCTTTAGTTTTAAAGTGGGCGATGAAATCCTGGCTGCTGCCGCCAAACGGATGCGCGACGATTTACCAGAGAGCTGTTACCTGGCGCGTTATTCTGCCGATCAGTTTGCGCTATTAAGCCCGGTGTATTCGGTACGCGAACTGGAGCAACTGTGCCGGCAGGTACAAAAGCTGTTTATGTGGCCCTTTCATTGTGCCGGCAGAGATTTTGCGCTGAATGTGAATCTGGGATGCGCTCTGGTCACCGCCGAAGAGCTGAATGGTCCGGAATTGCTGCGTTTTGCCAGTATTGCGCTGGCCGAAGCCAAAAGTAGTGGTAGTGGCCTAAAGGTGTTTGAGCCTTCAATGAGCCAGGCGCTTAGCGAGCGGCAAAAGGTTTTAGAAAAGTTTATGCTGGCGCTACGCAGTGGCAAGCTCAGTTTAAACTATCAACCGCAACTGGATTTGGCGAGCGGCCAGTTGTCAGGCGCAGAAGCACTCTGCCGTTGGTACGACGATGAATGGGGTTGGGTGCGACCTGATACCTTTATTCCGCTGGCGGAAGAGCGCGGCCTGATGCCGGAGTTGGGGAACTGGGTGATGCAAACCGCCTGCCGGCAACTGAATTTATGGCAGCAAAAAGGTTATCGTTTACCGGGCCGGTTATCGGTCAATGTCTCGGCCCGCCAGCTTGACAATGAGCAACTTGTCAGTGATTTTGCTACCTGTAGCAGTGGTATTAAGCCCACTCAGATTGAACTGGAAGTGACGGAATCGTTGATTATGCGCAATCCGGAGCAGTCACTGCGGCAAATGGCTGAGCTGGAAGGTATGGGCTTTAGCTGGGCCATTGATGACTTTGGTACCGGTTACTCCTCGCTGGCTTATCTGACTCGCTTTCGCGCCTCTACGTTAAAAATTGACCGCGCTTTTATCAATAATATCCCCGGTGATCACCATCATAATATGGTGGTTAAAACCATTCTGGCGATGGCGAAAAGTCTGGATATGCTGACCATTGCCGAAGGGGTGGAAACGGCAGAGCAGGCGGCTTATCTGTTGCAGCTCGGCTGTGCCAGGGCGCAGGGCTACCATTTTGGTAAACCGGTACCGGCAGAAGAGTTTGCTGAGCGTTGGTTAAAGCCTCTTGCGGCAAAGACCTTTGCGTAACGCCTTACCGAAGCTAAGTTATTTTCAAAGCGCACTACTCTGGCTACAGAGCTGTTGCAGTACCGGCAAGGCCGGATGGGCGTTGTCACTACGATAGGCCAGGGCAATGGTGCGCTCCAGCTGCAGGCCAGCAATCGGTTTTAACGCCACATCACTACGCTGCAGTAAGCTGTCAAAATCCGGTACCAGCGCACAACCCACGCCGGCCGACACCAGGCCCAGCGCATACTCTATGGTTTGAATATCAGCACGGATCGCCGGCTGAATATTGCGCCGGCTTAGCTGCGGATACAGTAAATCCCAGGCATCACAGGGGGTGCGTTTAATCAGTGGCAGGTCCTGAAAATCGTCCAGCGTCAGCTGCGATTGCAGGCTGAGCGGCCAGGCCGGCGGCAATGCCAATAAATAGCGGTCACGCCAGATCGGTTGTAATACTTCCCCCCCTTGTTGCTGCGCCGGGGTAATAATCCGCGCGTCGCAAGGCGCATCCGGCTCGACCAGGTGCAGCTCCAGCCCCGGTACCTGCTGGCTAAATTCACGCAGCAGTGCACTCATCCGCTCGACGCCTAAGGCGCGAATTAAACCGAGGCGAAAGCGCACCTTTGCGGCCGGTGCCTGAAACGAGGCTTTCAGCGAGGCCAGCTGTGCCAGTAACTTACCGGCATGGCCATACAGCTTATCGCCTTCCTCCGTTGGGGTAACCCCTTTGGGCAGGCGCAGAAATAAGCTCACTCCCAGCTCCTGCTCTAACTGCAACAGGGCCGCCGATAACGAGGGTTGGGCGACACAGCATTGGCGCGCTGCGGCGCTGATACTGCGCTGTTCATAGACCGCAACAAAGTATTTGAGTTGGCGAATATCCATAGTTAAGAGCTATAGCATCTACAGAATTAATATATTTTAACTTTATATCAGGCCGCAGTAGAGTGAGCAACAGAGTAAGACGTTTTGGCGTTAACTGTCGGTTATTACAGCGAATGTCAGGCGTTTCCCATGACATAATGAGGTGTAAGATGGCGCGTCCACAATTTGACTGGCAAGATCCGTTTCAATTTTCCCAACTGTTAACCGAAGAGGAGCGGCTGATCCGTGATACCGCCCATCAGTATTGTCAGGAGCGTTTACAAACCCGGGTGTTAATGGCCAACCGCGAAGAGCATTTTCACCGTGAAATTATGAATGAGCTGGGCGAACTGGGTTTGCTTGGCGCGACCTTACCGGAAAAATATGGCTGCTCAGCTGTTAACTACGTCAGCTATGGCCTGGTCGCGCGCGAAGTGGAGCGGGTTGATAGCGGTTATCGCAGCGCCATGAGTGTGCAATCCTCGCTGGTGATGCATCCGATCCATGAATACGGTACCGAAGCGCAGCGCATGAAATATCTGCCCAGGCTGGCGACAGGTGAGTGGGTAGGCTGCTTTGGTTTAACCGAACCGGATGCCGGCTCCGATCCGGCCAGTATGCGCACTACCGCCAAACGGATTGACGGCGGTTATCTGCTTAACGGCAGCAAGATGTGGATCACCAATAGCCCGATCGCCGATGTGTTTGTGGTTTGGGCTAAGCTGGACGGTGAAATTCGCGGCTTTGTGCTGGAAAAAGGCATGGCCGGTTTGTCGGCACCAAAAATTGAAGGCAAGTTCTCACTGCGCGCCTCCATTACCGGTGAAATTGTGATGGATAATGTCGCCGTGCCGGAAGACGCCTTACTACCTAATGTCAGTGGCCTGAAGGGCCCCTTTGGCTGTTTGAACAAAGCCCGTTACGGCATTGCCTGGGGGGCACTGGGTGCGGCGGAGTTCTGCTGGCATGCGGCGCGGCAATATACGCTGGATCGGATCCAGTTTGGTCGGCCACTGGCGCAAACCCAACTGGTACAAAAGAAACTGGCCGATATGCAAACCGAGATTAGTATTGGCTTACTGGCCTGCTTACAGGCCGGCCGCTTAATGGATGCCGGTTTGCTGCCACCCGAGACCATTTCGCTGATTAAACGTAATTCCTGTGGTAAGGCATTGGAGATTGCCCGCATCGCCCGCGATATGCACGGCGGTAATGGCATTGCCGATGAATACCATGTTATTCGCCATGTGATGAACCTCGAGGCGGTGAATACCTACGAAGGTACCCATGATGTGCATGCGCTGATTCTGGGCCGTGCCCAGACCGGCTTGCAAGCCTTTAGCTAAGCCGGAGGCCAGCATGACCGAAGCCTTGCACCCCTGGTTGCAGGGGTTTTTGGCGCGCATCGAACAAGGCGCCTTACCCACACCACACTGGCCGGACAGCCTGAGCGATAGCGATCTGTACCGGCTGTGGCACAGCCAGCTTTGTAGCCGGCTGCTGGATTTACAGTCGCGCTTACTGCAAGCCAAAGGCCAAAGTTTTTATACCATTGGCAGTGCGGGCCATGAGGCTAATGCTGCGGTGGCCGCTGCGCTGCGCCTGAGCGATCCGGCATTTTTACATTACCGTAGCGGCGCCTTTTTTATTGAGCGTAGCAAGCAGCTATCTGGCAGTACGCCGCTGTACGATATGTTATTGTCGTTTTGTGCTTCCAGTGAAGACCCGATCTCCGGCGGCCGGCATAAGGTGCTGGGTAGCCTGGCACTGAATATTCCGCCGCAAACCAGTACCATTGCTTCGCAATTACCGAAAGCGGTCGGCACTGCCTTTGCCATTGATCTTAGTAAGCGGCTTGGCCAGCCCGGTAACTGGCCGGAAGATGCGATAGTGGTTTGTAGCTTTGGTGATGCTTCGGCCAACCACTCGACGGCACAGGGCGCCATTAACTCAGCCTGTTGGGCGGCCTATCAGCATGTGCCGCTGCCGATTTTGCTGGTCTGTGAAGACAATGGCCTGGGGATTTCCACCCCGACACCGCAAGGCTGGATCGAACAAAGCCTGGCTGAGCGGCCAGAGCTGCGCTACTTTGCTGCTGATGGCAGTGATTTAGCCGAAACACTGCGCGTCGCCAAGGCGGCCGCACACTATGTCCGCAGCAAACGCGCACCGGCGCTGCTGCATCTATCGACGGTACGCTTATTTGGTCATGCCGGCGCCGATGCGGAAGTGGCCTATCGCAGCAAACAGCAAATTGAAACCGAGCTGGAGCAGGACCCGTTATTAGCCAGCAGCGGCATGCTACTCAGTCGTGGTATCTTATCGCAGGCCGCGCTGTTACAAAGTGTGCAGCAGTTGGCGGCGCAAATTGCCCGCGTGGCTGCCGTGGCCAGTAGCCGGCCCAAACTGACCAGCGCTGCCGCCGTAATGGCCTCGATCGCGCCGAATTATCCCGCTTTACCGACACCGCCGTTGCCGCTGCCAGCTGTGCGACAGGCGTTATTTGCCTTTGACCAGCATAACCTGGGTAAAGGCCAGCATCTAGCCAAGCTGTTAAACTGGGCGCTGCACGATCTCTTTGCGCAATACCCGCAAACCCTGCTATTTGGCGAAGATGTCGGCAAAAAAGGCGGCGTTTATGGCGTATCGCAGCATTTAGTCCACGCTTTTGGCGCCAACAGAGTGATTAATACCCTGCTCGATGAGCAAAGTATTCTTGGGCTGGCGATTGGTCTGGCGCAGCAAGGCTTTTTGCCTATTCCGGAAATTCAGTTTCTGGCCTATGTGCATAATGCCGAGGATCAGATCCGTGGTGAAGCGGCAACGCTGCCGTTTTTCTCCAATGGCCAGTACCATAATGCGATGGTGATCCGCATAGCGGGTCTGGCCTATCAGCGCGGCTTTGGTGGCCACTTTCACAATGATAATTCCTTTGCGGTGTTTCGCGATATTCCGGGCATTATTCTGCTCTGTCCGTCTAACGGCGCTGATGCAGTGCTGCTGCTGCGTCAGGCGGTTCAGCTGGCCTACCAGCAAAAGCGGCTGGTGATCCTGCTCGAGCCGATCGCGCTCTATATGACGCGGGATCTGCTAAACCCGGGCGATGGCTTATGGCTTTGCCAATACCCAGAGCCAGATCAGCCGTTGCCTGCGCTCGGCGAGCCGGCAGTGTATGGTGAGGGGGAGCAGCTGGCGGTAATTAGCTATGCCAATGGTTATTACTTAAGTCGCCAGGCGTTAGCGGAATTACCGCATCAAACAGCGGACATCCGTTTACTTGACCTGCGCTGTCTGGTGCCGCTGCATATCGATGCCATTATTCGGGCGCTGGGCCCTTGTCGCAAAATTCTGCTGGTGGATGAATGCCGCCGGCGCGGTTCACTCAGCGAAGAGCTGTTTACACTGCTACATGAAGCGCGGCCCGGGTTGTATCAGATCCAGCGTATTACCGCTGAAGACAGCTTTATTCCACTGGGGGCAGCCGCCTATCAGGTACTGCCATCGAAAGCGCAAATCAGCAGTGCCATGCAGCAGTTACTGACTGCGGAGGTGTTAGTATGAGTGGTAAAAAAACTGCCGTCGTCGTTTGCCCCGGTCGTGGCAGCTATAACCGCACTGAGCTGGGCTATCTCAAGCAGGTCGCAACCGACAGTAGCTGGCTTAAGCAATTTGATGCGGTGCGGGAGCAGCTCGGGTTAAGCACGGTAACGGCACTGGATCAGGCGCCGGCCTTTAGTAGTCGCGAGCATTTAAAAGCCGAGAATGCGGCTGCGCTGATTTATAGCTGTGGCATCGCAGATTTTGCGGCCATTGATCGCGAACAGCTGGAGATCGTGGCGGTAACCGGCAATTCTATGGGTTGGTATACTGCGCTCGGCTGTGCCGGTGTCTGGCAGGGCGATAGTCAGATGCAGCTGGTCACCGGTATGGCGCAGCTGACGGCGGAGGCAGCCGGGGCGCAGTTTATCTATCCGCTGGTTAATAGCGACTGGCAGCCCGATGCCGCAAAACAACGCGCCGTAGCAGAGCAGCTATGGCAACATCAGGGTGCGCTCTTTATGTCGATTGTGTATGGCGGTTATGCGGTGCTGGCCGGCACACAGCAGGCGGTGCAAGCCGCGATGCAGGCACTGCCGCCCTGTGATGAGCGTTTTCCGCTATTGTTACCCGGTCATGCCGCCTTTCATAGCCCACTGATGCAGCCGGCCTCGGATCAGGCGATGAGTCGTTTTGCCGAGCAACTGTTTCACCCGCCGCAAATCCCGCTGATTGATGGCCGCGGCCAGATTTGGCCTGCCGGTTTAGCCCAGGCCGCGGCGCTGAAAGCCTATACCCTTGGCGATCAGGTCTGTCAGACCTATCACTTTAGTAAGGCTATTGAGGTAGCAGTGAAAGAGTTTGCGCCGGATCACCTGATCTTACTCGGCCCTGGCAGTAGCCTTGGTGGCGCCGTCGCACAAAGTCTGATTGCTGTTAACTGGCACAACTGGCAAAGCAAAGCCGATTTTAGTCAGGCGCAGCAGGCAGAATCCCCCTTTGTCATTAGCATGGGATTGGCGGAGCAACGCCGCTTAGTCAGTTCATTAGCCTAAGGTCGTACAGCGGGTCAACAGACTCGCTGCTACACTTTATCCCGCACTTAACGCCATTAAACGCAGCACGGATTTTCTGCGCTTGAAAACATACAAACCTGTATGTATATTGTTAAGCAAACCAGGGCAGGTAAAACCTACCATTGATTAATTCTTCCATCTGCAAGGGCAAGCATGCGGCAATTTCAAGTTATTCTGCGCAATAGCAGCGTTTTCGTGATCCTAATTGGCCTGTTAACTGGTTGCAGTGAACCGGCTCCGCAAGCGCTAACCGCTCCCGGGTTACCGGAGGTCGGGGTCTATCAGGTTCAATCGCAGTCATTAACGCAAGTCACGGAATTACCCGGCCGTACCACCGACTTCAGACAGGCAGAAATCCGGCCGCAGGTCAGCGGTATTTTGCAAAAACGGCATTTTACTGAAGGCCAGCAGGTGGCTGCCGGTGAACCGTTATATCAGATTGATCCGGCGCCTTATCAGGCGGCACTTGCCACCGCAGAGGCCAATTTAAGCCGGGCGCAAGCAGCCGCAACCAATGCTGAGCAGCGTCTGAAACGGTTACAGGGGCTGCTCGCTTCGCAAGTGGTCAGTCAGCAGGATGTCGATGATGCGCGCGCCACCTTATTGCAAGCTGCGGCCGAAGTGCAAGCCGCAACAGCACAGCGGCAGGTGGCACAGATTAACCTGAATTATACCCGCATTACTGCGCCTATTGCCGGTCAAATTGGCCGCTCGCTGGTCACCGAGGGCGCGCTGTTAACCGCAAATCAGAGCGAAGTATTAGCTACTATCCGACAACTTGAGCCTATCTACGTTGATTTAACGCAATCAAGTAGTGAATTGCTGCAATTGCGGCGGCAAATTCAGCAAGACGGACAGCAGATTGTCAGCGTAAGCCTGGAGCTGGAAGATGGTAGTCAATATCCGGCACAGGGCGAATTGCAGTTCTCCGAAGCCAGTGTCGACCCCAGCACCGGTATGGTGACCTTAAGGGCAGTATTCCCCAATCCGGATGGGCTGCTATTACCCGGCATGTTTGTCCGCGCCAGTCTGGCACAGGCCGGACAGACGAATGCGGTACTGGTACCGCAAGCGGCAGTAAAGCGTTTGCCTAAGGGCGCAACTCAGGTATTAGTGGTGAATAATCAGCAACAGGTTGAAGCCCGACAAGTTACCCTTGGTCGCAGTTATCAGCATTACTGGGTCGTGCAGGAGGGGGTGACCGCCGGTGAGCAGGTGATTGTCGCCGGCTTACAAAAAGTACAGCCGGGTGCTCAGGTGAAAGCGGTAGTGGTGCAGGAGTAACCAATGGCAAATTTCTTTATCAGCCGGCCGATCTTTGCCTGGGTTATCGCCATTGTAATTATGCTGGGTGGTGCCTTATCGATAATGCAGCTGCCAGTGGAGCAGTATCCACGGATCGCGCCACCGGCGGTAACCATTTCCGCCAGCTATCCGGGCGCCTCAGCGCAAACCGCGGAAGATGCAGTAACTCAGGTGATCGAGCAGGCGATGACCGGCCTGGATAACCTGATGTATATGTCGGCGCAAAGTGATTCGTCCGGTAATATCAGTCTAACCCTGACTTTTGAAACCGGCACTAACGCCGATATTGCGCAGGTCCAGGTACAGAACAAGCTACAGCAGGCCATTCCATTATTGCCGCAGGAAGTGCAGCAACAAGGGGTGCGGGTAGCCAAGTCCAACGGCGCTTTTTTGATGGTGGTGGCCTTTATCTCGGCCGATGGTAGTCTGAACCGCGATGATATTGCTGACTATGTGGTCGCTAACGTACGGGATCCGCTCAGCCGTACCCCCGGCGTCGGTAATGTCACGGTATTTGGTAGTCAGTATGCGATGCGGATCTGGCTGGATGCCGCTAAGTTAAACCAGTTTAATCTGACACCGGCTGATGTTATGGCGGCGGTGAGGGTGCAAAATAATCAGGTCACTGCCGGCCAGTTAGGCGGTGCACCGGCATTGCCCGGTCAGCAGTTTAATGCCCCAATATTGGCGCAAACCCGCTTAACCTCAGCCGAAGAATTTGCCGATATTCTGCTGCGGGTGAATGCTGATGGCTCCACCGTGAAACTGGGCGATGTGGCTCGGGTTGAGCTGGGTGGCGAGAACTACGCCGTTATGGGGCGTTTTAACGGTCAGGAAGCCACCGGTATTGCGATTGAGCTGGCCACCGGCGCTAATGCTCTGGATACGGCAGCAGCAGTGCGGCAGCGGTTGGAAGAGTTAAAACCTTACTTTCCGGCTGGCCTGGTCACCGAAATTCCGTATGACACTACGCCCTTTGTCGAAATTTCCATTACCTCAGTGGTACAAACGCTGATTGAAGCGGTGATCCTGGTATTCCTGGTGATGTATCTGTTCCTGCAGAATTTCCGCGCGACCCTGATCCCAACCCTGGCAGTGCCGGTGGTGTTACTCGGCACCTTTGGCGTGATGGCCGCCTTTGGCTTTTCGATTAATACCCTGACCATGTTTGGTATGGTGTTGGCCATCGGCTTGCTGGTTGATGATGCAATCGTGGTGGTGGAAAACGTTGAGCGGGTAATGACTGAAGAAGGTTTGCCACCGGAAGAAGCAACCCGTAAATCGATGGGGCAGATCACCGGCGCATTGATTGGCATTGGTCTGGTATTGTCGGCAGTCTTTGTGCCGATGGCGTTCTTTGGTGGCGCCACCGGCGCTATCTATAAGCAGTTCTCCATTACCATAGTGACGGCAATGGCGCTGTCGGTACTAGTAGCGTTGATCTTTACCCCGGCGCTGTGCGCCACCATGCTCAAAGCTGGCCACTTACCGCCCAATAAGGGGTTCTTCGGTTGGTTTAACCGCAACTTTGAACGCAGTAACAAAGGCTATCAGCGCGGCGTGGCCGGCATGTTACAGCGGCCCGGCCGCTCGATGCTGGTATATGGCGCCATTGTGGCCATTATGGCGGTAATGTTTATACGCTTGCCGACCTCCTTTTTGCCGGAAGAAGATCAGGGCATTTTTCTTAGCATAGTGCAGTTACCAACAGGTGCCAGTCTGGAGCGCACCGAGGCGGTAATGGACAAAATCAGCCAACACTATCAGCAGGATCCGGCCGTTATTTCTGCGTTTACCGTCAGCGGCTTTAGTTTCGCCGGCCGGGGGCAGAACGTTGGTTTAGCCTTCGTACGATTAAAAGACTGGTCAGAACGTGGGCCGGAAGACAGTGTGCAGGCAGTAATAGGGCGAGCCTATGGTTTTTTCAGCACCATTAAAGAGGCGCAGGTGTTTGCCTTTAACTTACCACCGATCTCAGAGTTAGGGCGGGCAACCGGTTTTAATCTGTATTTACAGGACCGCGGTGGCCTTGGCCATGAAGCGCTGCTTAATGCCCGTAATCAGTTATTGGGCATGGCGGCAAAAGAGCCGACGTTAATGCAGGTGCGGCCAAATGGTATGGAAGATGCGGCCCAGTTACAAATTGACGTGGATCAGCTAAAAGCTCAGGCGTTGGGTGTATCGCTAAGCGAAATCAACCAAACGCTGGCCATTGGCTGGGGCTCGGCCTATATCAATGATTTCGTCGACCGCGGCCGGGTGAAAAAGGTCTATGTACAGGCCGAGCCGGAATTCAGAATGACGCCGGAAGATCTGAACAAATGGTATGTGCGCAATAAGCAGGGCCAGATGGTGAACTTCAGCTCCTTTGCCAGCAGCCGTTGGGAGTATGGTCCGCAGCGTCTGGAACGCTATAACGGGGTCAGCGCCATGGAAATTCAGGGGGAGCCGGCGCCTGGCGTCAGCTCAGGCGATGCGATGGCGACCATGGCGCAACTGGTGCGGCAATTACCGGCCGGTATCGACTTTGAATGGACTGCAACCTCGTATCAGGAAAAGCTGTCTGGCTCGCAGGCACCGGCCTTATATGCACTGTCGATCCTGGTGGTATTCCTCTGTCTGGCGGCGCTGTATGAGAGTTGGTCGGTGCCTTTCGCCGTTATTCTGGTGGTACCGCTGGGGATTTTCGGTGCGCTCTGTGCCGCCTATTTGCGTGGTCTGGGCAATGATGTCTATTTTCAGGTCGGGTTATTAACCACTATGGGGCTGGCCTCGAAAAACGCCATTCTGATTGTCGAGTTTGCCCGCGAGCTGCAGCAACAGGGCCGGGAACTAAAAGCCGCCATTATCGAAGCCGTGCGCTTACGCTTAAGGCCCATTATTATGACGTCAATGGCGTTCTCATTAGGGGTACTGCCGTTGGTGATCAGTAGTGGCGCCGGCTCTGCCAGTCGCAATGCGATTGGTACCGGTGTACTCGGCGGCATGATCTCTGCGACTGTGTTGGCGGTGTTTCTGGTGCCGATATTTTACTACGTGGTGATGCGCTTCTTTGCGGCTAAGCCGCGTCTCGCGTAAAGCGTGTCACGACTTAAAGGTTTGTACCTTTGCCAGTCTGTTTAGCGGGAAGGATTCCCAGCTTTCAGACTGGCTTTTTTATGCCGTTTAGCATCAGATCGATAAAGGCCGCAGCCTGCTTCAGATCGCAGAAATCGGGTTTCAGCAGATATTTACGGATCAGACCACCCAGATAGGCATGAATGGCACAGGCCGCCAGATCCGGATCGACATCGGCTTGCAACATGCCGGCACTCCGGGCACGTTGTAAGGCGCGGCTGATAATGGCATTGGCTGTTTTATCCAGCTCCTCCTGGCGCGACACTGCGGGATTTAGCTCATCAATATATTCACAGCGTAAGAATACGATCGATAAGACCCGGAAGTGCCGTTCACTGCTGCTGATCAACGTTAACGACTGGATCAGAAAATCGCGCAGTTGTGCCAGCGGATCGCCCTGCTGCAGCATATCGAGCTGGCCGAGCATTTGCTGAAAGGGCAGCCGGATCCGCTCCAGCATGGCGCTGAACAGTGCTGACTTATTCTCAAAATGCCAGTAAATAGCACCGCGGGTGACGCCGGCAGCGGCGGCAATTTTTTCCAGCGTGGTACGGGATACGCCATGCTGAAAAAACAACTGTTCAGCCGCATCCAGAATCAGTTCGCGGGTGGCTTCGGCTTCAGCTTTGGTTTTACGGGCCATAGACAGGACTTCTTGACTTTTTAACAACGGCCCCGGCAGTGTAGCACGTTGTCGTGGCGGACACTAATACCGGGGCGCAGCACGGCTTAAATCATCATCCAGCCGGTCAGGGTAAAGGCGAGCAGGGCCAGCAGACCACAAAACAGCGCATAAGGCAGCTGGGTTTTTACGTGCTCCAGCAGATCACAACCGGCAGCAACCGAGCTGACCGCGGTACTGTCGGAGATTGGCGAGCAGTGATCGCCGAAAATGCCGCCGCTTAAAATGGCCGCTAATACCAACTGGGGTGGTAACTCCAGCAGAGTTACCATTGGCATACCAATGGGTACCAGGATCGCAAAGGTCCCCCAGCTGGTGCCGGTAGTGATGGAGATCAGTGAACCGGCCAGGAACAGCAATGCCGGGATCAGAAAATGTGGCACACTCTGATCAACCATGCCAGCAATCACGGCGCCGGTACCTAACATCTTTAAACTGGTACCTAGTGCCATCGACAGCAGTACTATGGTAACCACAGGTAATAACTCTGAGATACCTTTAAAACCGATATTCACCAACTGCTGGTGCTGAAAGCGCCGGCTAAACAGCATCATGCTATATGCTACCAGACACGCCAGCACAGTCGCATACAGCACCGATTTGGAACCTGAACCCTGCACCAGATTACCGTTACCGGTTAGCAGCATAAAGGCGACCATCGAAAACACCAGTGTTAATAACGGCACCAACATATAGGACGGGTGACTGGCGGGGGTGTCAATTTCGGTATGATCGGCCAGCCGGTTTTGCTGCTGCTCAGCGCGGCGCAGTGGGCCATACACCTTACCGCTAATAATGGTGTACAGCACCACTGCCAGCGTAAACAGCGCATAGAAGTTCAGTGGAATAGTGCCCAGCAGTACAGACACAGCCGGCACGGATAATTCATAGGTGCTAAGCAGTCCCAGCACATAGGCGCCCCAGCCATTGAGCAAAATAATGATACAAATTGGCGAGCTGGTACTGTCGATAATATAAGCCAGCCGGGCCCGGCTCATGCCAAATTTATCAAACAGGCCACGGGTACTGATCCCCTTGGTCAGCGAGCTTAAATTCGATTCAATAAAGGTAAAGAAGCTGATACCAAAGGTTAGCAAACCGGCCTGGCGTCCGGTGCGGGCTACCCCTTTGCGGATCAACAGCTCCACCGTCGCCGTTACGCCACCGGAATAGCGTAAATAGGCCAGTAAGCCGCCGACCAGTAACGAGAACATCAGAATACGGGCATTACCGGCATCCGCCGTAACCTCGACAATCCGCTCCAGAGTCTGGATACTGCCGTTTAACAGTAAACTGGCGCCCAGTCCCTGGCCCTGCTGGATAAAGATCAGCAATTCGGCAGTACAAAGCGACAACAACAGCGCCAGGATTACTTCCTTGCGCCACAACACCACGGCAATAGCGACGATTGCCGGTAACAGGGTAAGCCAGTCTGACACGAAATCCTCCGTTGGCGGGGTCGGTCTGCCTTATTTGCCGGGGTACTGAGCCGATAGTGGGGTAGGGTACCCTGGCGCTGACAGTTTCTTTTGTTAAGATTTTATACAGGGGAAACGACGGCGCTGCAAGGCTTGTCTGTCAGACATTTGGTGCTGCCAGGTTATTGTCTTTACAACCTTTTGTATTTGTGCCTGAATAAGTATTGCAGCGGCAAGGGGTTTATTATGAATAAATGGTTACTGATCTTACTCTGGGTGGCTGGCATGACGATGGCACAGGCAACGACACTTGAACATTATCAATCTTACCTGCAACCGGGCTTCGATAAGCCCAGATTGCAACTGGCTGATATTGAACCTTTAATTAAGCAGTATGCCAGTGATCCGGCAGTAACGGTGACCGAGCTGGGCCGCTCGGTAGAAAACCGGCCAATCTATTTACTTAAGCTCGGGCAAGGCAAAAAACGCGTGCTGGCCTGGTCGCAGATGCATGGCGATGAACATACCGCAACCGCTGCCTTATTTGATTTATTGCGCTATACGCTAGCACCAGAGCAACAGGCCTGGCGCGAGCAGTGGTTTTCCGAAATCACCCTGTATCTGGTGCCCATGCTGAACCCTGATGGTGCTGCCCGGAACAGCCGGGTCAATGCCCAGGGCATAGATATTAACCGTGATGCGCTGGCGCTACAGAGTCCGGAAGGCCGCCTGCTGATGCAGCTGGCGCGGCAAATCCAGCCAGATTATGGCTTTAACTTGCATGATCAGAACCGCTTTCATGCCGCCGGTGAGGCTCCGAACCCGGCAACCATTTCACTGCTGGCACCTGCCTATAACGCAGCACGCGACATTAACGACAGCCGCCGGCGTGCGATGCAGCTGATTGCGCATATCAAACCCTGGTTGGATACTCAGATCCCGGATCATCTGGGCCGCTATAACGATACCTGGTCGCCGCGCTCCTTTGGCGATACCTTTGCCGGTATGGGCATCAGTACGGTGTTAGTCGAGGCCGGAGGCCATCGTGCCGACGATAATCGCCAGGTGGCACGGCGGCTGAATTTCCAGTTGTATGTGGCCTGGTTAAATGCGATTGCCAGCGGCAGTTATCGTGCGGCCCCACTCAGTGATTATGAAGCGATCCCCTTTAACCGCAGTGGTGGCTTAAAAGATTTGATCCTGAAAAATCTGCAGGTCCGGGTTGCGGACACTGACGCGGTGCTGGATATCGGCGTGAATTTTCATACCGAAGGCGATAGCTATGCCCGGATCCATGAGCTGGGCGATCTGAGTGGCTATGGCGCCTACCATCTGTTCGACGTGACGGGGCTGCGTTATCAGCAAGGCCGTGCCTATCCGCTGAGCGAGCCATTACTGTTGGATGATCAGCGTTATCAGCAACTACTACGGCAAGGTTATACCCACTTTAGTGGCGACGCCAAATTGTTGCAGCGACAAACCCGGTTACCGGTACTGGTTAATCCGCTGCGGCCAACACAAAGTTCGCCACAGTTGCGGCAAGGTGCGACCTTTTTACTACTGAATAGCCAGGGTGAGGTGGTTCAGGTACTGTTAAACGGCCAGCTGCTACACTTAGCCAACCTGGAATTAAAGAATCCTCTGGGGACCTAGGGCGTTAATTAGCCAAAAAAGGAACTTACTATGCGCAAACCATACCTGTATTTACCACTGTTACTTGCCAGCAGCCTGGTACTTGTGACGGCCTGTTCACCTGAGCCGGCCAACACCACCCCGCAACCGGGGGCCGGCAGCATGCAACTGAGCAGTAATAGCCGTGATTCGCTGGACTGGGCCGGCAGCTATCAGGGGATCTTACCCTGCGCCAGTTGTGAAGGGATTAAAACCACGCTGACGCTAAGCGCCGATGGTCAATTCCAGCTGCAAAGTATTTATCTTGGTGAAGAGCCGGATAATGAATTTAACGAAACGGGGCGTTTTAGCTGGGATACCAGTGGCGGCAAAATCCGGCTGGAGAGCGAAAGTCAGGAAAATCGTTGGTTTCGGGTTGAAGAAAATGCGGTGCGGCAGCTGGATCAGCAGGGTGAGCTGATTACTGGCGACCTGGCCGAGCATTATCGTTTGGCTAAGGTCGCGACAGAGGTGGCAGCGGTGACGGCCGGTGAAGCCGTGCAGCCAGATTTGCTTGACCGCGATTGGCAGCTGACGGAGCTGCAGGGGCAGGCAGTGGCTGCTGATAGTGGCGCCTTTATCCATTTTGCGGCCGATGGCAAAGTCTGGGGCCGTTCTGGCTGTAACCGCTTTAGTGGCAGCTGGCAGGGTTCAGCCTATCGGATCCAGCTGGGGCAGCTTGCCGGCACCATGATGGCCTGTGCCGAAGATAAAATGGCACTGGAGCAGGCGTTTTTAGCGCAGCTGGCGCTGGCAGATAATTATACGCTGGCAAATGGCGAGCTGAGCCTGAACAAGGCCCGGATGGCACCGCTGGCGCGCTTTAGCGTAACAGCGGCGGCGGATTAATCATTCCGGATAGAGTAAATACGGTTGGCGTTGCAGCCTGAACTGCTGCAACGCACTTTGCCAGCTATCGCGGATCTGTGGCTCACTGTCACCACGTTCAATTTGTAACCGCAACTGATCGGTGCCGGCCAGCTTATCCATAAAGTCCGGTGCCGTGAACATCACTTTGGCGTGACTGGCAAACAGCTGCTGCCAGCGCATCAGATAGCTCAGCGTTAAGCCGTCTGTGCTGACCTGACGCAGATCTTCACCATAGACTTTTTTATCTTTTAACGGTGGATTTAGTGCTGCACCCGGCGTGCTGACCGGGACAAAGCTAAATTCGTCGCTGGCAAACTGATCATAACCCAGCACCTGAAACGGGAAGGGGGTGCCGCGCCCGACCGACAGGGGGGTGGCTTCAAAAAAGCCCAGTGAAGGGTAGAGCCGGACCGCCTGGGCATTGGGTAAATTCGGGCTGGGTGGGATTGGTAATTCGTATGGCAGGTCACGCTGATAATTCGCGTTTGGGATCACCGTTAACTGTAGCTTTTCCGCATTGGCGATCCACTGCTCGCCTTTGATCATCAGTGCCAGCTCGCCAACCGTCATGCCATGTAACAGCGGGATCGGGTGCATGCCAACAAAGGACTGAAATTTCAAATCCAGTACCGGGCCGTCCAGATAAGCACCATTCGGGTTTGGCCGGTCCAGGATCAGCATCGCAACCCCGGCAGCGGCGGCAGCCTCCATCATATAGTGCATTGAGCTGATGTAGGTGTAATAGCGCACCCCGACATCCTGAATATCAAAGATCACCAAATCCAGTTGCTGCAGTAAACTCAGATCCGGTTTTTTACTGGCGCCATACATCGACCAGATCGGCAGGCCGGTGCGGGGATCGCGGCTATCACCGACCCGGGCGCCGGCGTCGTAATCGCCACGGAAACCATGTTCAGGTGCAAAGATGCCGACCACCTGCACTTGTTGCTGTAACAGGAAATCGACCAGATGCTGCTCACCGACGCGCGAGGTTTGATTAACCAGTAAGCCCACTTTTTTACCGGCCAGCAGCGGCAAATAGCGCTCCGGTTGCTCGGCACCGGTGCGAATGGCTGCACTGTCAGCCAGCGCCGGCTGGCCACTACATAGCACTAACCATAACAGGACGAATAGCAGCTGTTTCATTGCAGCGCCTCCAGAGCTTTACGTACAAAACCTCCCTCTGCCAGCAGTTGTGCCCGACAGGCCTCGACCGGCTGGCCGCTGAGTAAATGCAATATCGCCAGCTTAGCACTCTGTTCACAGCGTGCCAGTGCCTGCTCGGCAGTTGGCTGATCGCAGTCGGTGGCCTGCATCACAATGCGCACGGCGCGCGCCACCAGTTTTTGATTACTGGCATGCAGATCAACCATCAAATTCTGATAGACCTTGCCGCTTAACACCATAGCAGCGGTGCTGAGCATATTTAAAATCATTTTCTGGGCGCTGCCGGCTTTCATCCGGGTAGAGCCGGTTACCACTTCCGGGCCGACTTCGGCACAGATCGCGATATCAGCGGCGGCCAGAATAGGCGCACCAGCATTGCAACTGATGGCAACGGTTACCGCACCACAGCGGCGGGCGTAGGCCAGGCCGCCCAGTACATAGGGTGTGCGGCCACTGGCGGCGATGCCAACCAGAATATCCTGCGGCTGAAAGCCGATCTGCTGCAGATCCTGCTCCGCCAGTTGCGGATTATCTTCGGCACCTTCGACCGCTTTATAAATCGCATTGGCTCCGCCGGCGATCAGGCCAATGACCTGGGAGTCTGGCACGCTGTAGGTCGGCGGACATTCAACGGCATCCAGAATGCCGAGCCGGCCGCTGGTGCCGGCCCCCAGATAAATCAACCGGCCACCTTTGGCAAAGGCCTGCACTATCTGTTCTACCGCCTGAGCGATCTGCGGTAGTGCCGGTGTAATGCTGTTGGCCACTTGTTGATCGGCCTGATTAATCAGCTGTACCAGCTGCAGGCTACTGAGCTGATCCAGGTTCCGACTTGCGGTGTTACGTGCTTCTGTGCTCATTGTGGCTAATTGGGCAAGCAAGGTACTGGTACTCATCAGGCCTCCGAAGGTGCAGTTGCTAACGCCTGTGCCAGCACCAGACCGCCGGTCAGGGCATCGCCGCTGGCGGCTTGTAACCGCTGTTGTAATAAGGGTGACAGCTGCGCCGCGCAGGCGGTTGCCAGCCCGCCCAGCAACACCAGGGGCAAGTCCTGGCCGGCCAGACAGCATAATGCCAGCTGATTAATGGCATCGGCCTGACGGGCCTGCAGGCGTTGGGCTGCAGGCTCACTGGCATATTGGTATACCAGCGGCGCGAGGGCGGCAAAGTCACTGGCCGTCGCTTGTTTCAGCCAGGGCAGCAGGCTGGCAGCATCTTTGCCGCAGCGCGCGGCCACTGCCGAGAACAGCGGAGTGAACGGCTTTTGCCAATCCAGTTGCCATAACAGTTCCCGCACCAATTCCCGGCCCAGCCAGGCGCCGCCGCCCTCGTCACCGATATTAAAACCCCAGCCACCTACCTGCAGCTCGGTGCCATCGGCTTCTAAGCGCATCGCTACTGAACCGGTACCGATAGCGACCACCGCCACAGGTTTGCCCTGATTAGCGCCATACAATGAGGTACGGGCATCGGTGGTGAGTTGCCATCTGGCAAAGGGTAAGGCCAGTTGTTGACTAAAGGCTTTATGCAATGCCGGATTGCCGGCACCGGCCAGACCAATTACCGCTGTGATCCCGGCCGGGCTGATGCCGGCCTGACGACACAGATCCTGCACCAGTGAGCGCACATTAATCAGCGCTTGTTGTAAATCATTGGTCAATTGAGCCGGGCCACTGGCGGCTTGCCAGCGCTGACCACTAACCACAGCTTGCAGCACACCGGCTGTTTTGGTACCACCGCCATCGATGGCCAGAAGATACGACATAAAGATTCCTCTTAACGGGAGGTTGCCAGCGCATCCGCCGCCACTTTGGCGGGCGAACCACTGACACAAACTAAAAAGGCGACCAGACTACCGAGGCAGAGTTGCCAGGTAAAGCCGAGATCCAGCGCGGCCAGCGTTGGGCTGATTTGCTGCAACACATAAGGTTGCAGCACCAAGGTCACGCCAAAGCCGGTTAGCAGCGCCGCAGTTACCGAACGGCTATTGCCGCGACGGGTAAAGAGCGCGGTAAAAAACACGCCAAGTAAACCGCTGTAGGAAAACACCATCACGCTTAACGCAAAGGCCAGCAGCGGCATATCGGAATACTGTTGCCAGTAGTAACACAGCACCGCCATCAGTGACAGCGCCAGGGCGGTGAGCAACATTGCCAGCTGCCCGGCCCGCACCAGATGCCGCTCACTGCCAGCGCTTTGCTGTGCAACACCAGCACTTTGCCGTTTGCGCCACCAGGGGGCATAAAGATCCGCCACCAGTACCGAGGCCATTGAGTTTAAGCCCGAGGTAATGGTCGACAGTGCTGCCGCTATCACGCCCACTACGACCAGACCGCGCAGGCCCGAGGGCAGTTCGTTTAGCACATAATACATAAAGACCGTGACCTTCTCGCCTTGAAAGCTGTCGGCTAACATGGCGCTGCCCTGATGCAGATCGGCGCGCTGATAAAAGATATACAGCAGAAAGCCAATTAAGATAAAAATCAGCATCACCGGGATCACCAGCAAGGCAGAAGAGAGCAGCGCCTTAGCACCTTGCTGCGGGGTTTTGCAGGTCAGCACCCGCTGCGTCATATCCTGATCCAAACCAAAGGCGGCAATATTCAGCAGCACAAAGCCGGTCAGTGCCGACCAGATATTAAAGACGCCGCTACTGCTAAAATCGACCGAAAAATCCAACAGCAGTAATTTCGAGCCGTCCTGCTCCAGCGGATGACGCAGGGCCTCCAGTAATACCGGCCAGGGCAGGCTTAAACTGTTGTACAGATATACCAGCACCACCAGCGCAGCAGTAACATAGACCACACATTGCAGGGCATCGGTATAGATCACCGAGCGGATACCACCTGCCATGGTGCAGAGCAGGCCAATGCCTGCCAGCAGCGCCACCGAAATCATTACACCACTGGCGTCGATATGGTTAAATAGCAGCATAGAGACCGCCAGCGCCGCCATAAATAAGCGGGCACCGCTGGCAAAGACCCGGCCGAATAAGTACATCTGACCGGCATGACTTTTCGCACTGGCACTAAAGCGCTGTTCCAGCAGCTCATAGACGGTAGTGACTTTCAGGGCGTAATAGCGTGGGATCAGAAAGCGCATCACAAAGAACGCTGCCAGCACGGCGCCGATATTCGAAGCCAGATAACTCAGGTTGCCGCGAAAGCCCAGATCCGGGCCACCCAGAAAGGTCGCGGCAGACTGTGAGGTCGCCAGCACTGAAATGGCCACCAGGGCGGCGGGCATGGTGTTGGCACCCAGAAAGTAATCGCTGCTATTTTGCGCCCGCTTTTGATTAACCCACCAGGCAAGCAGGGCGAGCACAAAAAAATAGCTGCAAAAGACCAGCCAATCTACTAAGGTGAGCTGCATAAGCGGCAAGTCCGTGGTTTTACTGAGCCCCGTTGGCTGAGGGGCAGTTTTTTAAGCAGCAGTAAAGCATAACTGCTAAGCGATGAACAGTGTAAACTATTCGTGTTTGCGAAAAATTCATGAATAAATTATGTTGGACGGCGTTCAACTTTCTACACAGGGAGCACAACTGTGGCGGTAGTAACCAAAGCTGGCTTAGGTAAATGGCTGGGGAGTGTAATGATGATCTGTAGTCTTGGCGCCAGTAGTCTGACAGAGGCCGCTGCCAAACAAAAAACGCCGCCAGTGCGGCAGATGCTGGGCCAGAAATTAATGCTGGATCTGCGTTATTATTGCGAGCAGCCGGTGGCGCCCGGAGCCTGTCGCACCCCACTAACCCAGTTGCCGCCAGCATTGGCAGAGCTGATTACCCAACATCATATCGGCGGGGTGATCCTGTTTGCCGAGAATCTGCAGGATCCGGAGCAAATCGTTAAACTGAATCTGGATTTACAACAGGCCGCTGCTAAAGCCGGCGCTTTGCCATTATTTATTGGAATTGATCAGGAAGGAGGCCGGGTAGCCCGCTTACCACGGCAACAATCCACCTCCTTTAGTGGCAATATGGCAATAGGCGCAACCTTTGCCCAGCACGGCAACCGCTTTGCCACTGAGGTTGGGCAGATCCTGGCCGCGGAATTGCTGAGCCTGGGCATTAACGTTAACTTTGCGCCCACTGTTGATGTCAACGTGAATCCACAGAACCCGGTAATCAATGTGCGCTCCTTTGGCGAAGAGCCGCATAAGGTCGCGGTACTGGGCAGCGCCATGACCAAAGCCATGCAGCAAAAAGGCTTGCTGGTATCACTGAAACATTTCCCCGGCCATGGCGATACTCATGTTGATAGTCATCTCGGTTTGCCGCGGGTCGATCACAGTAAAGAGCAGATCGCCCGCGTCGACTTACTGCCTTTTGCCCAGATTATCAAAGAAGCTGCGCCGGCGATGATTATGACCGCGCATATCCAGTTCCCGGCGCTGGATAGCAGTACCTTTAGCAGCAAAAACGGCGAACAGATGGTCAAGCCGGCAACGTTGTCGCGCAGCATCCTGACCGGCGTACTGCGTGAACAGCTGAATTATCAGGGCCTGATTGTGACCGATGCACTGGATATGGCCGGGATCAGCCATTTCTTTACTGTGCCACAGGCGGTGATTGAAACCTTCGCTGCCGGGGCGGATATTGCCCTGATGCCGGTAAAGCTGCAAAGCCCGGCGGAGCTGGCCAATCTGGCGGCGTTACTGGACGAGCTGGAAGCGGCGGTACAAAGCGGCAAGTTATCGCAGCGCGAACTGTACGCCTCCTATCAGCGGATAGTCGCTGCCAAGCAGCCGCTGCAAAGTCAGGCCAGGCCGGATGCCCGTTTGGCCCGCACTGTGCTGGCTAATCCGTTACACCGGGCCAGTGAACTGGCATTGGCGCGGGCGGCCGTGACAGTGGTGAAAGGCGAATCCAGCTTGCCGCTGAATTTAACTAATAAAACCACGGTGCTGCTGATGCCGGATCTGAGCAAGGGCACCTTGCTAAAACACTACCTGCAGCAGCTGGCTCCCAATGCCGGTAACATTGAGCTGATTAGCCTGCAACGGCTGAATTTGGATCAGGCGAAGCAGCAAATTGCCGCCGCCGATCAGGTAATTGCCGGTTTTATCTCGCCAATGCAGTCTTTAGCAGAAATTGGTGGTATGGATGATTTATCCGGCATTCGCAATCTGGGCGAGGCCTATCAGAAACAGCAGCAGTACTTTTTACAACTGCTGCAATATGGTGCGGCGCTGAAAAAGCCGCAAACCTTTGTTAGCCTGCGCTCGCCTTATGAGATCAGCCTGTATGCCCCCTATGCCGAGCGCACCCTGGCAACCTACGCCTATCACGGCTGGCAGGATGAAAAAGGTAACTGGGTTAGCCCGGTGTATCAGGCATTAGCCGAGGTGTTATTAGGTCAGAGTAAAGCAACCGGCCGCTTACCGGTGACGCTGGTGGCGCAACCGGAAAACTGAGATGCTATTGCGACACTGTCAGCAGATCTTAGCCCAGCAACCGGCCAACCGCATGCTGGCGCTGGATGCGCTGCGCGGGCTGGCGATCCTGGCGATGATACTGGTGAATAATCCGGGCAGCTGGCAGTATGTCTACCCGCCGTTGTTACATGCCGAGTGGCATGGCTGGACGCCCACCGATTTGATTTTCCCGGCTTTTCTGGTAATGGTGGGGATGGCGATCCCCTACAGCCTGGCTGGCCGGCAGATGCTACCCAAAGCGGAGCAGATCCGCCAGGGCGCCATCCGGGCACTAAAGCTGTATCTGTTGGGGCTGTTTCTGGTGCTGTTTTACTATAATTTCCGTGACCCCAGTTACAGCTATCTGCAACAAAAACTGCTGACAGTGCGCTGGTCCGGTGTACTACAACGTATTGGTATTGTCTATTTTTGTACTTTATTGATTGTGCTGTACAGCGGTACCCGCGGCCGTGTGCTGTGGTTAAGCGGGTTATGCCTGTTATATTTTTTGCTGATGCAGTTTGTGCCCTACCGCGATAACTACGGCCATACCTTTGTTGGCTTGTGGGAACATGGTAATAATCTGGCGGCTTGGCTCGATCATCAGCTGTTGGGGCCAAATCATGTGTATTTTCGTAGCGCCACGCCCTTTGCCTTCGATCCTGAGGGCATTCTGAGCACCCTGCCGGCGATTGCCAGCTGTTTAAGCGGGGTATTAATGGCGCAGCTGCTGCAGAATAAGGCGGAGCTGGCATTTAAGCTGCGGGTGCTGTTGCTATCCGGTCTGGCGGCGGTCTGGATCGCGGAGCTGGCGCATCCGGCCTTGCCGATTAACAAAATGCTGTGGACACCGACCTTTGTGCTGCTAAGTAGCGGTTTCACTGCGTTAATGCTGGCGCTGTTTCTGTGGTTAACGGAAATGAAGCGCTACCGGCTCTGGACGGCGCCGCTGCTGGTATTTGGTGTTAATGCCATTTTATTCTTTATGCTTGCCGGGGTGGCGGCGCGGGTGTTATCGATGGTGCCGGTCGCCGGCACCACGCTGGGAAACTGGCTGTACCGCAGTGCTTTCCAGCCACTGTTTGGTGACTATAACGGCTCGTTAGCCTACGCCATCTGCTTTTTGCTGTTGTCTTATATCGGTATGCTTTATTGCTATCGTCGCGGCTGGATTTTTAAGGTGTAGCAGCTAGCTGAATAAGGCCAGCCGGCTTAAGAACTGCTGGCCATGTTGCGACATCAGCCATAACAGTAACAGGCAGTTACCCAGTACTACTAACCAGAACTCCCGTTGAAACAAAGCCTTACTGCGCTTATGCGCCAGTTTTTTTTGCGCCACCAGCGCGCCGGGCCAGCCGCCAATCAGACTAAACATTTGCAGACTTTCTTCCGGCAGGCGTTGGGTTTGCCGGGCCACAGCGGCATTTTTATCGGCCTGATACAACCAGTAGGTAAAGAGGCTGGCTTCCAGATATAAGATAGGTAACAGGTAGGGCAGGGTACCGAACAGCAGTGCAATAATCACCAGCATCAAAAAGGCAGCACGAAAATACAGCGCCACATCCTGGGTATAATCCAAATCAACGCTGCTAAGCCGTGGTAAAGGGTGCTGCCGGGTCGCCGGGTTGGCGCTTAGGATGCTCAGCTGAGTGGCAATAGGCCGGCCCTGTTTATCGGTGCCAATACTAAACTGCAGCTCATCACCTTCAGCCGGGCGGCTTTTACTGTCGGTAAAATCCCGGATATGAAAAAACAGCTTCTGCTCAGTTTGCTGACACAGCAAAAAGCCGAAGCCCTTTTTATCCTGCCAGAATACTACCTTACCCGTTAGCTGCATCTGCCACACTCCCGGCGCCAAAGTTGCAGCACCCAAGGTTTAAGTGTAGCAGAGCACGGGCGCATTCTTAGCCTCTTTGCTGTAAGCGCATCGATAAATCGATGGCCTGGACATGCTTGGTCAGAGCGCCACTGGAGATAAAATCGACACCGGTCGCTGCCAGTTCGCCAAGCCGCTCACTGGTAATATTACCCGATACTTCCAGCTTAGCCCGGCCCTGATTTAGCAGTACCGCCTGACGGATCTCCGGTGTAGCGAAATTATCCAGCATAATAATATCGGCGCCGGCAGTCAGTGCCTGTTTCAGCTCGTCCAGGTTTTCCACTTCTACTTCGACCGGCTTGCCGGGAAAGTTTTGCCGCGCCTGCTGCACCGCCTGACTGATTGAGCCGGCCGCTGCAATATGATTTTCTTTAATTAAAAAGGCATCAAACAGCCCAAAACGATGATTCAGGCCACCGCCACAGCTAACGGCATATTTCTGGGCAAAGCGTAAGCCGGGCAGGGTTTTACGGGTATCCAGCAGCCGGGTGTTGCTGCCTTCCAGGTAGCGCACATAATGGGCAGTGGTGGTGGCCGTACCGCTTAGCAGTTGCAGAAAATTCAGCGCGGTACGCTCACCGGTAAGCAGCGCTCTTGCCGGTCCTTGCAGGGTACAGATCAGACTATTTGCACTTAAGCGGTCACCGTCAGTGGCGTGCCACTGAATGCTGACCTGATTACCCAGCTGCAGAAAGACTTCATTAACAAAGCCACTGCCGCACAGCACACAGTCTTCGCGGGTAATAATGGTTGCCACCGCCTGCTGGCTGGCCGGGATCAGAGAAGCGGTAATATCGCCAAGCTCAGCGTTTTGCTGGCCAAGATCTTCAGCCAGGGCAGCCGCAACAGCGCGGCGCAGCTCATCGGCTAACAAAGGATGCTGAAAAGGGGTAACAGGGCTACTCATGGTTTAGGTCACTATCCGGTTTAGAAAAGGGTATACAACGCCGAAGCTGAATGCGACTTGAACAATCTGACTTGAGCAATGCGACGCGGCTACAAACGTTGGATCAGCGTTAACTGATTTCCTTGCTGGCGAAATTCTAACTGTTTTAGGGCGCTCATACCTAACAAAATCTCAGTACCGCCTAAATTTGGCACTATGCTGGCCGGGACCTGATACAGCACAATATCGCCCAGCTGCAGCTCGGCGATTTCACTGCGCCAGGCGTTACTGATGCCATTGGCAGTGGCGACCCGAATTTGCTGGCCCTTTTGCATACCGAGTAAGGCCGCACTGCGCTCTGAGACCGCGACTGTGGTGGCGCCGGTATCCAGTAAAAACTCGGCGCGCTGACCGTTAATCAGCGCTACGCCGAGATAATGGCCGGCCCGATTGCGGGTTAGCTGGGTAATAATTTCGCCATTACCGCGGCTGCTTTGCAGTTGCTGATTCGGGTTTTGCTGCTTGCCCAGATAATCCTGAAAGAACCAGAACAGCACGACAACCAGCACTATCCAGGCCAGGATATGAAAGATCCGACCAAAGGAAGAACTGACTTCAGGTGCTTGCATAAAAGATCCCCAGCATCGACAATAGGCCTACAGTGTACTAAGACCAGAGCGCTACGGCAAAATTCCCGATGATTGCAGCCAAGCCACCGCTGATCCTTCGCCCCAGCGCGCATTTTGATGAGCGCCCTGACCCCACCGATATCAGTTTACTGGTGATCCACAATATCAGTTTACCCGCCGGTGAATTTGCTGCCCGCCCGGAGCAGAGTTATGTCGACGCGCTATTTTGCGGCCAGCTGGATTGCAGCGCGCATCCGAGTTTTAGTGACTTAGCCAACCTCAGAGTCGCGGCGCATTGTGTGATCTGGCGCGATGGTCAGATCTTCCAGTATGTGCCGTTTGAAAAACGCGCCTGGCATGCCGGTGTCAGCCAGTTTGCTGGTCGCGAACGCTGTAATGACTTTTCGATCGGTATTGAGTTAGAGGGCACCGACAATATACCCTATACTGAACAACAATATAGCAGCTTGCTTCAGCTAAGCCGTTATTTGTTGGCGCAGTACCCTGCCATCACCGCGGAGCGGATTGTTGGCCATTGCGATATCGCGCCCGGTCGCAAAACTGACCCCGGCCCGGCTTTTGATTGGGCCCGCTATAAAACGGCGCTAAAGGAGAACAAGGCATGACCCTGATAAGTATGTTACTGGCATTGATTATTGAGCGACTGGCGGTGCGTAGTGACGCCTGGCAAGCCCGCCCTTATTGTCAGGCCTATCTGAAACTGACCGCTGGTTCCGGCCTGAAACAACTGGCTGAGCATCAATATGGCCGTTACCTGTGGATCCTGCTGCCCGGCCTGTTGGTGGCCGTATTACTGCATCTGCTGGATAACCGCCTGCTGACATTAGTAGTGAATACACTGGTACTGCTGGTGGGGATTGGTTGCTGGCATTACCGGCAGTTGTATAAACAGTATTTAAATGCCCAGGAGCGCGGCGATGCCGAGGCGGCGCACCTGGCCATGCAGCAGATCAGTCAGGATAGCCGCAGCACGGTAGACAGCAGTCAGGGGCTAACCCTGGTTTGGTTAAACTTCCGCTACTATGCCGCTGTGGTGTTCTGGTTCTTAATTCTGGGCGCCTTTGGGGTCATTACCTATGCCTTGCTGCGGCATCTGAATGAACAAACCGCAACCGAACAAGCGGCAGCGGCTAAGGTAGTAGACGAGCATAGCGATCCGCTGGCAGAAAGTGAAACTGCTGCGGCCTATGGTGCGGAATACAGCCAAGCTGACTACAGCACTGCCGATGATATCAGTGCTGACAGCAATGGCGCTGATAACAGTGCTGAGCCGGTCACTATGGATGCTGCTATCGACAGCGATACCGAGAGTCTGAGTGCTGAGCCAGAGTCAGCGCCTGCCGCCCGGGATGCACTTAACTGCATGCTGCATTGGGCGGACTGGTTCCCGGCACGGTTATTTGGTTTGGGTTTTGCGTTGGTGGGGCATTTCTCCCGCGCCTCAAATGCCTTGCTTGGCTATTTCCTGGATTTTACCGCCAGCAACGAACAGGTGGTAAAGGATGTGGCGCGTGCCGCTGAACCCTTACCGGAAGAAGTCGTAAACGGTATTGAAGATACCAGCAGCATGGTACAACTGGCCAAACGCAATATGCTGTTCTTCCTGGCCTTTACCGCGATCTTAACGCTGAGCGGCTGGCTCGGTTAATTTGGCGGGTTTACTGTAGCTCCTCAGTGTTATCTCTTGCTTAAGGCGCCATTTGGCGCCTTTTTTATTGCCGCTGGCGTAAAGAACTGCATTGGTTAGCAGCAGTCAGTAGATAAGTATTCATTATAATTGGTCAGACCAATTTATTTCAGTATTGAAACATTCGCCATTTTCTGAGTAATTACTCTAACAAAATCGCGCTTGCCAGCCCCGAAAAATTCTGCTTTATTTACAAGCTGTGCAGAAAATGCTAGCCTGCTGCCCAAATTCTGAAAATTGGTAAGACCAATTTACCGGGGCAAAATGGCCACTAGCCTGATATGCAAATTAAGGATCTCTGCCACCCATTATGGCTGATTTAAAAATTAAGCCTGCCAAATTATCCGACCAGATAGTGGCGCAGCTGGAACATTTACTACTGGAGGGCAGCTTTAAGCCCGGCCAGAAGCTACCTTCAGAGCGCGAGCTGGCTGAGCGCTTTGCGGTATCGCGTCCATCGCTGCGTGAAGCTATTCAAAAGCTGGAAGCCAAGGGCCTGGTCAATCGGCGCCAGGGCGGTGGCACTTACGTTTGCGACAATATGGTCAAGCAGCTGACTGATCCGCTGTTTATGCTGCTGGCGCAATATCCGGACTCGCAGTTCGACTTTCTGGAATTTCGCCACGCGCTGGAAGGTATTTGCGCCTATTACGCGGCGCTACGTGGTACTGAAGCCGATCATAAAAAGATTAAAGCCTCGTACGAGGATATCTGCCTGCAGCAGCAGTTACAGGACAGTGATGCCGAAGCCAAAGCCGTGACCCAGTTTTACCTGGCGGTGGCGGAAGCGTCACACAATATCGTGTTGTTACATTTGGTCAGAAGCCTGACGCCGCTGACCGAACAGAATATCCGCTTAAACTTAGCCGCCTTGCAACAGCGTGACGGCTACGCCGACAAATTAAATGAGCATCGGCGCCGGTTAATGCAGGCGGTAATTAGCAGGGAGCCCGAACTGGCCCGTCAGGCCAGTAACGGGCATTTAGCTTATATAGAAGAAGCTTTGCTGGAAGTGAGCAAAGAGCGCTCCCGTATTGAGCGCTCGTTGCGACGGTCGCAGCAGGCATAATTATTTTTGCAGCACGCCTCGGCGTGATTAACCAAAGGAAACCTCGATATGTCTGAAGTCAGTAAGGTTGACATCGACGCTCTGGAAACCAAAGAGTGGCTGGAAGCGTTGGAGTCGGTGGTGCGTACCGAAGGGGTAGAGCGGGCGCAGTTTTTGCTGGAGCAGGTACTGGAGCAGGCCCGGCTGGAAGGCGTCGATATGCCGACCGGTGTCACCACCAACTACATCAATACCATTCCACCGCAACAAGAACCGGCCTATCCGGGCGATGTGAACCTGGAGCGGCGTATTCGCTCGGTGATCCGCTGGAACGCCATTATGATCGTGCTGCGTGGTTCGAAAAAAGATCTGGAACTGGGTGGCCATATGGCGTCGTTCCAGTCTTCTGCCGCTTTCTATGAAACCTGTTTTAACCACTTCTTCCGCGCGCCGAACGAAAAAGACGGCGGCGATCTGGTGTACTATCAGGGCCATATTTCACCGGGTATCTATGCCCGTGCCTTTGTTGAAGGCCGTTTAACTGCAGAGCAGCTGGATAACTTCCGTCAGGAAGTGGATGGCAAGGGCCTGTCGAGCTACCCGCACCCGAAACTGATGCCGGAATTCTGGCAATTCCCGACCGTATCGATGGGTTTAGGCCCAATTACCGCCATTTATCAGGCGCGTTTCTTAAAGTACTTAAATGGCCGTGGTTTAAAAGACACCAGCGCGCAGCGCGTTTATGCCTTCCTCGGTGACGGTGAGATGGACGAGCCGGAATCACGCGGCGCCATTTCGTTTGCTGCCCGTGAAAAACTGGGCAACCTGTGCTTCCTGGTCAACTGTAACCTGCAGCGCCTGGATGGCCCGGTAATGGGTAACGGTAAGATTATCCAGGAGCTGGAAGGGTTATTCCGCGGCGCCGGCTGGAACGTGATCAAAGTGGTGTGGGGCCGTGGTTGGGACAAGCTGCTGGCCAAGGATACTACCGGTAAGTTACTGCAGCTGATGAATGAAACAGTAGACGGTGACTACCAAACTTACAAAGCCAAAGATGGCGCCTATGTGCGCGAGCATTTCTTTGGCCGTTACCCGGAAACGGCGGCACTGGTTGCCGACATGACTGACGAAGAGATCTTCGCCTTAAAACGCGGCGGTCATGAACCATCTAAGCTGTATGCGGCCTTTAAAGCAGCCCAGGCCTGCACCGATAAGCCAACGGTTATTCTGGCGAAAACGGTTAAAGGTTATGGCATGGGTGACGCTGCCGAAGGTAAGAACATTGCGCACCAGGTCAAGAAAATGGACCTGACGCATGTTAAACAGCTGCGTACCCGCCTGGGTTTAGAAGACTATATCAGCGAAGAGCAGGTTGCCGATTTACCTTATATCAAGCTGCCGGAAGGCTCGCCGGAACTGCAATACCTGCACGATCGCCGTAAAGCCTTACATGGCTATACGCCGGTGCGGTTACCGAAGTTCAGCGAAACCCTGACGCTGCCAGAGCTGTCGGCCTTTGATTCGCTGCTGGAAGAGCAAAAGCGCGAAATCTCCACTACGCTGGCTTATGTGCGGGCGCTGAATATCCTGCTGAAAGATCAGCATATTGGTCAGCGCATCGTGCCGATTATTGCCGACGAAGCCCGTACCTTTGGTATGGAAGGCTTATTCCGTCAGATTGGTATCTATAACCCGCACGGTCAGAACTATACGCCGGAAGACCGCTCGGTGGTGTCTTACTACAAAGAAGATACCGCGGGTCAGGTACTGCAAGAGGGTATCAACGAACTGGGTGCCATGTCGTCCTGGGTAGCGGCGGCAACGTCTTACAGCACCAATGATCTGCCGATGATCCCGTTCTATATCTACTATTCGATGTTCGGCTTCCAGCGGGTTGGCGATATGGCCTGGCTGGCCGGTGATCAGCAGGCGCGTGGTTTCCTGTTAGGTGCCACTGCCGGTCGTACTACGTTAAACGGTGAAGGCTTACAGCACGAAGATGGTCACAGCCATATTCTGGCCGGCACAGTACCGAACTGTATTTCTTATGATCCGACCTATGCCTACGAGCTGGCGGTGATTCTGCAAGACGGCATCCGTCGCATGTATGGTCCGGAGCAGGAGAATATCTATTACTACATTACCGTAATGAACGAAAGCTACCATCATCCGGCGATGCCAAAAGGCGCCGAAGAGGGCATCCGCAAGGGTATCTACAAGCTGGAGTCGTATAACGGTGGGCGCGGTAAGGTGCAGTTACTGGGCTCAGGTACCATCCTGAACGAAGTGCGTAAAGCAGCCGACATTCTGAGTAAAGACTACGATGTCGCCTCAGATGTGTACTCTGTGACTTCCTTTAACGAGCTGGCGCGCGATGGTCAGGATTGCGAGCGTTTCAATATGCTGCATCCGGAAGCGGCCGAGAAGGTGCCATTTGTGGCGCAGGTGCTGAACAAGGCGCCGGCGATTGCAGCCACCGACTATATGAAAAACTACGCCGAACAGATCCGTGCCTTTATCCCGGCCAATAGCTACAAGGTACTGGGTACCGACGGTTATGGTCGCTCGGATAGCCGCGAAAACCTGCGTCGCCATTTTGAAGTTAACGCCGGCTATATCGTGGTCGCAGCGCTAAACGAACTGGCGAAGCAAGGCGAGCTGAAAAAAGCGGTAGTGGCCGAAGCGATTAAGAAATTTGGCATTGACGCCGACAAAACCAACCCGCTGTACGCATAAGAGGATTTGTCATGACGATTGAAATTAAAGTACCAGATATTGGTACCGATGAAGTAGAAGTGACCGAGATCCTGGTAAAGGTGGGTGACGTTGTTGCTGCCGACCAGTCGCTGTTAAGCGTAGAAGGTGACAAGGCTTCAATGGAAGTACCTGCTGCCGTGGCCGGCACAGTACAGGAAATTAAGGTTAAGGTAGGCGATAAAGTTAAAACCGGTAGCCTGATTATGGTCTTTGCCGGTGCCGAAGCCAAAACCGAAGCCAAGGCTGCGCCAGTGCCAGCCGAAACGCCAGCCGCCCCGGCACCCGCAGCAGCGGCCAGCGCCGAGGTAAAAAGTGCAGAAGTAAAAGAAGTGCAGGTTCCGGATATCGGTGGCGATGAAGTCGAAGTCACCGAGATTATGGTTAAGGTTGGCGATAGCGTCACGGCCGACCAGTCACTGCTCAGCGTCGAAGGTGACAAGGCCTCGATGGAAGTGCCAGCGCCGTTTGCCGGTGTGGTCAAAGAAATCAAAGTACAGGCCGGCAGCAAGGTGAAAACCGGCAGCCTGATTATGCTGTTCGAAGTTGCCGCCAGCGGCAAAGCGCCGGCCGCTGCGGCTCCAGCCAGTGCACCAGCCAGTGCGCCGGCTGCTGCCAGCACAGAGCAAAAAGACGTTAAGGTACCGGATATCGGTGGTGACGAAGTCGAAGTCACCGAGATTATGGTCAAGGTTGGCGATACCGTTGCGGCCGATCAGTCACTGCTTAGCGTTGAAGGCGACAAGGCCTCGATGGAAGTGCCAGCGCCATTCGCCGGTGTGGTAAAAGAAATTAAGGTACAAACCGGTAGCAAGGTGAAAACCGGCAGCCTGATTATGGTGTTCGAAGTAGCCGGTGCCGCCAAAGCAGCCGCGCCTGCCGCTGCCAGTACAGCTGCTACCACTGCAGCTGCTACCACTGCTACCGCACCAACGGCTAGCGCCAGCCCAGCGGCTGCGCCAACAACGACGGCAGCGGCTGATGGCTTTGTGGCTAACAGTGCCTATGCGCATGCTTCGCCGGTGATCCGCCGCTTAGCGCGCGAGTTTGGCATTAACCTGGCCAAGGTAACAGGCACTGGCCGTAAAGGCCGCGTCGTGAAAGAAGACGTGCAGAACTACGTGAAGCAGTTAGTGAAGCAGGTAGAAAGCGGTGCCGCACCGGCTGCTGCCGCAACTTCTGCTGGCGGTAACAATATGGGCTTTGACTTACTGGCTTGGCCAAAAGTCGATTTTGCCAAGTTTGGTGCCGTAGAAGAGAAACCGCTGTCGCGGATCCAGAAAATCTCTGGTGCCAACCTGCATCGTAACTGGGTACGTATTCCGCATGTCACCCAGTTTGACGAAGCCGATATCACTGGCCTGGAAGAATTCCGCAAAGAGCAGAATGCGCTGGCGGATAAGAAAAAGATGGGCGTTAAATACACCCCGCTGGTCTTTATTATGAAAGCGGTGGCCAAGGCGCTGGAAGAGTTCCCAACCTTTAACAGCTCTTTATCAGAAGATGGCGCCAGCCTGATCCTGAAAAAGTATGTGCATTTAGGCATTGCTGTTGATACGCCAAATGGCCTGGTGGTGCCGGTGGTACGGGATGTTAACAAAAAAGGCATTATCGAATTATCCCGCGAGCTGCAGGACATTTCGGTGAAGGCGCGCGAAGGTAAACTGACTGCCAGCGATATGCAGGGCGGCTGCTTTACTATCTCCAGCCTGGGTGGCATTGGCGGTACCGCCTTTACCCCTATCGTTAACGCGCCGGAAGTGGCCATTTTGGGTGTCTCTAAATCCGACATCAAACCAAAATGGAATGGCAAAGAGTTTGAGCCTAAGCTGATGCTGCCATTATCGGTATCCTACGACCATAGGGTAATTGACGGTGCCCTGGCGGCGCGCTTTACTGCCACCTTAGCCAGTTATCTGGCCGATATCCGGCAAATTATTATGTAAAAAAGCCATTACGCCACGAAAAGTGGCGTAATTTTCACTCAGCCATGCAATCTATGGTTACAGAGCGGCGGCTCTGATGTTAAAATTCCGCCAATTTTTTCGCCTGACAGCCCTTGCCCTACACTTGGCTGTTGGAAAAATTTACTGATGATAAAAGGTAAAATGATGAGCAACGAAATCAAAACCCAAGTGGTAGTGCTGGGCGCAGGCCCTGGCGGTTACTCTGCAGCCTTCCGTGCCGCAGACTTAGGCTTAGAAGTAACACTGGTTGAAGCACGCAGCACCTTAGGTGGCGTATGCTTAAACGTGGGTTGTATCCCATCTAAAGCACTGCTGCACGTTGCAAAAGTGATTGACGATGCCAAAGAAATGGCCTCACACGGCGTGACCTTTGGCGCACCGGAAATTGATTTAGATAAAATCCGTGCCTGGAAAGACAAGGTAATTGGTCAGCTGACCAACGGCCTGGGCGGCATGGCGAAAATGCGCAAAGTGAAGGTGGTTAACGGCTACGGTAAATTTACCGGCGCGAACACCTTACAGGTTGGCGATACTACCATTACTTTTGAACACGCTATTATTGCGGCCGGTTCAGAGCCAGTAGCCCTGCCATTTATTCCAAAAGATGACCGCGTAATCGACTCTACCGGCGCGCTGGAATTACAAGATATCCCTGGCGAAATGCTGGTATTAGGTGGCGGTATTATCGGCCTGGAAATGGGTACCGTATACCGTGCGCTGGGTTCTAAAGTCTCAGTAGTAGAATTTGCTGATCAGTTAGTACCGGCCGCTGATGCCGATATCGTTAAAGCCTACACCAAGTACAACAGCAAAAACTTCAACATTATGCTGTCGACCAAGGTAACAGCAGTAGAAGCCAAGAAAGATGGTTTATATGTGACGTTTGAAGGCAAAAACGCCCCGGCTAACCCGGTACGTTACGATAAGATCTTAGTTGCGGTTGGCCGTAAGCCAAACGGCAACCTGTTAGACGCGGCCAAAGCCGGTGTTAACGTCGATGAGCGTGGCTTTATCAATGTTGATAAGCAACTGCGCACCAACGTGCCACACATCTATGCTATCGGTGACGTGATCGGTCAGCCAATGTTAGCGCATAAAGCGGTACACGAAGGCCACGTAGCGGCTGAAGTGATCTCCGGCTTAAAGCACTTCTTCGATCCACGCTGCATTCCATCAGTCGCTTATACCGATCCAGAAATGGCTTGGGTAGGTGTAACTGAGAAAGAAGCAAAAGAGCAAGGCTTAAAAGTAGAAACGGCCACCTTCCCATGGGCAGCCTCTGGCCGCGCTATCGCCTCAGCCCGTACTGAAGGCTTTACCAAGCTGATTTTCGACAAAGAAACTCACCGCATTCTGGGTGGCGCCATTGTCGGTATTAACGCCGGTGAAATGCTGGGTGAAATCTGCTTAGCAGTAGAAATGGGTGCCGACGCCGAAGATATCGCGTTAACCATCCACGCTCACCCAACGCTAAACGAGTCTATCGGCTTAGCGGCAGAGATCTACGAAGGTTCTATCACCGACCTGCCAAATCCGAAGGCGAAGAAGAAGTAATTTTTCTGAGTTTTGAAAAAATGAAGGCCGCTAATGCGGCCTTTGTTTTATATGAAACTTATAATCAAATTATCTTTATCTTTTCATTAGTTTCAACCTTAAATTTAAAGCCGAAAGTCTTTGCTGATTGCCTGTCTTGGGCAACTAATGACTCATCATCTTCTCCGCTTACATACCAAACGGCACATTGAGGGTGAGCGATAGCTGCAATCAAAGTTGTCATATAAAATATTCGCGGTCCAAATGGAAATAAAACAATTTTATATCTACTACCATAGCTAGATAAAAGCTTATCTACCATGAAAATAGATTCAATTGGGTTCTCAACGTCATACTCAATCTTACTGTTTTTATCGACAGCATTTAAAAGTGCTTCATTAGCGCTGAAAACATCGTTTTTATACTGTGATTCTGAGGAATTTGGTATAAATAAAATTGTCTTTGAACTTTCTAAATATTCAATTGCACCAAGAGCCTTATCACGTTCATAGCCTAACCCAACGATAGTCATTACGGGCAAGCCAGGTTTTGAAGGCCATCCCGTAAAAGTATCATTTACCGGTTGGACTCTTTTATTGGGTGCGAATAAATCGTTTGGGGGGGTGTACCTAGCTAGAGAATAGACAATATTAATTTCAAGTGAATGTTTTCTACTAAGCCTAAGTATTGTCGATATTATATCAGCTATCATCTTTCTCGAAATTAGAGATATATCTATGAGTAACCTAAATGGAGATTTGCCTAAGTTATTTTCATATATTTTATCTTCCAAAGCTTCTAATATTTTTTTTCTATCGAAAGATTCCATAAGTTCAATGACCTTATTGCTGAAACTCTCAATGTGGGGTATAACTGTATTTAACGAGCGCTCTTCACCATGCTTAAATATAATTCCATGACATGATTGAGCCTCATTCATGATCGAAAATTCATCTAAATTTTTAATAAGTTCTACGCTGTAATCAATCATCAAACAAATTCCTTTGTTGTGGCTCACAAGGCTCTTCTTTAATTGACGGCGTTGAGCTGCTATGGGTTAGTATAGTACTAAGATTAATGCCTTTTTCGGTTCTAAGTGGTAGCTCAAACTTGGGAGCGAGAAGATAAGATATTCTAAATCGCATCCCGTCAATATCCTTATAAGTTCCAAAAGTTTTATCATTATCTATCAATACAATAGCGCCATGGTTCCATGCAATCATTAGAGAATTCTTTACATCCTGAGAAATTTTATTGTCTATTGTAAATGAGCCCACCACAGAGGATTTAAAATCGAAATCAATAATTTTGGAGTTGAAATATTTCGATATCTTCTCAAGTAAATCAAATGGAGGATAGTTGCAAGATATTCCCATATTGTCATTTAAAGCAGTTGTTTTTAACATTGCACAGTAACTGTTTGTTACTCTGTAAATGCTATCCATTTGTTTTGATTCATCTATTCTTGATACTATTTTTTCGTCGGTTATTAATGACCTAATAGTCGCGATTAACCATCTTGGGTTGCCTTCACTAATCCTAGTTATCGCTTCCCAGCCAGAATAAAATTCTGTTAACTTTTTCCGCCCCTTTCGCTTGCCATTTGAATTTAGAAAAGCATTTCTAAAGGCTACGAGTAGCGATATTTTTCTAATGTTGCTACTTGGCGATGCATTATTTGCAAATTCAGTTTTATATTCTATTTTTTTATCTAATAGAAAGCTTTTAAAAGTAACATCCTTTTCTTCTAATTCAGAAAACTGTTTTGACCAGTCAGATGCACCTCCTGGTTTATTACTTATAAACTTTGTAATACCAAAAATTTGTTCTGGCTCCTCGATTTCGAATCTGTTTTTAACAATGTTCCCGCAGAAACTTGAAATATCAGAGAATTTGTTGAACCATAGTTCTACAACTGAGTAATCATGTACAGAGCTTGTATTATATTTTATGTCTTGGTGAACTCCACAGGGAACCAACGCTACTTTAAACATGATTTTTTTTGCGGATGACCTCATGTTTGCTAGTACCGAGTCCAACAAATATTTTGGTGCTATTTCGAATTCGTCGAGAAGAACTGCCCATCTCTGATCATTGCGGTCTAACGCAAAATCGATAGCGCTAAATATTGATTCTAGAGATTGCTTTAGCTCTATTGTGGAAAATGGAAGCTCTTGTCTCAAAATACTAAGGGTAAGATTTCCGTCATCACATTTTTGGCGACAGAAAGCTCCTAAATCGGCTAGTCTTTGATTTAATGCAATTCTTATTCTTGATATAGAAACTCTATCTAATGATATTTTCAGTGTTGAGCAAATGGCATTAAATGCATCATATATTCGTTCATACCTGCTTTGTATGAATTCATTTCCGGCTTCATTCTGAACGGATTTTATGTAGTACTCGATTGCTTCAACAGTTGCTAAGTAAACATGAGTGCAAAAAGCAATGTATGCGAATTCGTCAGCTGCATCTCTATTAACTCCAGCATTATTAAGTGTTCTAATCATTTCTCCCCAGACTATATCGCCAGGTACATAAACTCCTTGGTAGTCGACATAACGATTTTTTTTATTAATTTTCTCCCATTTAGGTAGTACGTCATTACTCAGCATTCTAAGTATTGTAGTCTTACCGCTGCCTCGTGGCCCTATTAAAATCGTATGTCCATGTTTTGCTGTCTCTTCAAAATGAGAAGAGACTACAAAGGTTTCTGCAATTTCGCTGCTTTTTAGATGCTTTGCATTCAGAGAATCGAAAAATATTTTCAAGTTGCCTTCTCCGTCTTTGATAGGCTTTCAATTTCTCCATCGTCATTGTAGTTAATATCAATATCGAAGTTTGATAGCTCTTCTTTCAAATGTTCGTAGTCAGTTGGCATAAGATAATTTAAATCATCATGGGTTTCTTTTAGTTTTTCCCAATCTACGGGAATAGGATTAGATACATCGTTGGATATTCTCTCAGCCAAATCCTCAATGCAATTCTCAAGCCCAAAGCCAACGCCTGTAAATATTCCATCTTTTATGCTCTTCGAAATTGACCACTGATTACCTTTCCAGCTCCATGCTTGGACTGTACCTTTAAGCCCACCTCTAATTTTTGTTTTGTGAATTCTTAAAATGTAAAACTGATTTTGAAAACCGTCCTCGCCTAGTAATGCTTTATGCGAAGATAATGTTCCCGCCGCGAAAACAACAGAACGCTTCGATCCACCTGCACTATATGATATTTTTGCGTGATGTTTGTGACCATGAATTACAATCCAATCGCCATATTTATTTAAAAGGGCTAGAAGTTCAGTACCTCTTTGCATAAAATCATAAGCCCCAAGGTTTTTGTCCTCATGCTGAATTGGGTGATGATGACATAGGAAAATTCCTATCTTTTTATTCTTTCTGTCGTATATTTTTTTTAGAGAACGATCAAGCCAATTCAAAGTTGACTCGGAAATGTAGCCCTTTTCATATGTTTCTTTGTTTGAGGAGTGCCTGCCGCAGCTGTTGAATATTATTAATCTATATTCCTTGCTGTCATCATAGATTAGGTAATCTGTTCCAAAATAATGGACTCTATTGTCATGCTTTTTGTCTTCGTCGGTAACAGACTCTGCAACCAAAGGATATTCTGGACTGAGCTTTTTAAGATTCTCAGTAAGATCATTTATGTAATTTAGATCTCTGACTGGATTAGTAATTTCTACAGGACGGCTTTGTACATCGTGGTTCCCGGTTGCTACGGCGAGGACTTTAGAGCTTAAAGCCTTTTTCAGATCTTGTAACTTTTCCCAAGCACAAAATAGGCCTTTTTCATTAGCATTTGTGGTTATATCGCCTGGACAAACTAGCATGTCCGCATGGATCTTCTCTCTTTCTATTTTTGCTATTAGTTCTTTCCATAGATTTGTCGTTGGATTGTTTTGCTCGTCAATAGTTAGCCAAGACGCTTTTCCTTCATCCATTACCGCTTGCTTATCAATAAAATGCAGGTCACTTACTACTGCTATTTTTAAAAAGTCGGTATCCATTATGTCTTTTTTCATGTATTAAATTCATTGCATTAAAAAGATGTGATTTATTCTGCTTTTTTAGCTAAGTAATGCTTGAAAAAGTTGCTAAATAGTTTTTTGATTAAAACAGATTTACCTAAATTCTTTTATTGGTCAAGACTTATTAATTTTATGCGACCTTCTGAGTTAGGTTCCGAGGCGTCTAGGCTGGGGCAGTGGTACGGATCAGAGCATACATTCAAGAACCTTTGGAAAAATGCTGGAACAGTTGTAACCCAGTGACTTGTCCAATTAGGCAAACATTGCTCTCAAAGTCGTTAGCTTGCGCAGTAAATTTCAGCAGAAGTTGTTACCATAACCACAGGTAACAACTGTATTCAATGCTGGAGCTTGAAGATGGATTTAGACGACGCGCAAGACTGGGCCTGGTGTGACAGCCAGTTTGCGGCCATTGAAACTTACGTAAAAACCCAGCAAATCCCGCATGGTATGATTTGCGACTGGCCGGAATGGTATACCGCGCCTTATGTTGGGTTATGGGCAGTAGAGAACCCAGAGGATCCGGGGTTTGTTGGGCACTGGATCCTGGCCGGCGATAGCACCGGCGCACAGCCTCAACCCGTGCCATTTGACCACCTTAGCGCCACCGATTTACCCGAGCCCCGTGATGCGATGGCCGCCTTTGCACGTAAATGGAGCACGCTTGCCGCTGCCGCCAATAAAGGTATAGCCTGGCAAGGCAGCCCGGAGCTTAGCGGCGATTTGGCCGCCAAAGCGAAACAACTTAGCCGTCAGGCGCAGTTGCTGGCGCTGTGGGCGGCTGATGATGAGTTATGGGATTTGGATTAACCTGAATTTTGCGAGTGATGATTGGTGTGGGTGGAATAGGATTGTTTTACTTTAACATATTGTTAATTTCCGTGTTGTTGATTGACACGCTGTTTTTAGGCAATGTCTTTTCCCTGCAGTGGCACAGCCCCAAAATGATGTATCTGATAAGTGCTTATCTGGTACCGGTAAAATTTTTGCTGACAGTGCTGGCGCTTGCCTTACTAAGGCGCACTGTACTTAGCGGCTGGCGTAACCTGGTGTGCCATACCATGAGTGGTTTAGCTGTGATTCAGTTAGTACTGATGAGCCTGGTCGGGGTTGGGTATATCTTTGCTGGTTTTGCACCACTTAGCGAGCAGTTTAGGGTGCAAGGAAACATTGCTGTTTATACCGCTGATCCTGGCGCGATGGGGCGGGCTTATCACTATTTCAGTTATTTTTGCCGCAATGATTTTGGCTTTTACCGGCTTACCCCGATTAGCCGCTTAGATTGGTTGGGCGACTTTACAATTAGCGAACAGCAAGCAGAGTTGGTGATTACCCCTTTACGTAACAACACTGATGCTGTGCGCTTATCGTTAATTGGCTATTCGTGCTAAGTAAAAAACCAGACCTTAGACTTTCGGGAGCAGATACCGAAGCGCTGTGTCGAGGATCCTATTTTGGCTATTCAAGCAAATGCTGTGTGGCTGCCATTTGCTGGTGCAGTATGCGAAGGACGTGCAGCGGCATGCCGCTAAACCCTTAGTCCCCCACACCAGAATTACGATCACTATGCTGCAAGCGGTCAATCACTATTACTACCGCCAAAAGTTGCGCTGTCCACTCCGGTTTTAGGATCTGCACCGCATAGGTATCAGACCAGCTAAACCATTTTTTTGAGATACTGGCAATCAGCTGGCCCTGTTGGCGGATTTCGTATTCGTGTTGCCAGAAATTGCCGGTCATCTCTAATTGCCCGTGCGGCGTTTCCACCACAAAGCGGCTTTTTAACAACGCCCAGAACCGCTTGCGCACCAGCCATTCGCTGCCATCGTTATTAACAATCCGGCAGGCGGGTAACAGCGTCAGGTATTTGCGGCGGATCTTTAGTAGTGGCTGGGCGCTGGCATTAAACAGCGTTTGGCTACCGCTAAAACTAAAGACCTTACCTTTTACCATGTAGGCCGCACGGCCGCGCTCATCTTCAATGCTAAAGCTATCGCTTAGGCTAAGCAGTTTTTGTTTAATCAGATATTTCATACTGGTTGTCCTCGCATTAGCACACTAGGGCCTCGCTCACCATTTTGCTGAAAGTATGTTAACTTATACATAAACCTGATGCGTGATTTTTAAGGTGTTTTTATGCAGCAAGCCGCTGTGCTTAATCGTTTAGTATTGCTGGCAGCCGCCAATTCTCAGATAGCGGCATTGTGGCTATACGGCTCGCGTGCGCGCGGCACTGCCGGCGCCGCCAGTGACTACGATTTGGCGGTACTGTTTGCTGACTATCAAAACGATCCGGTTGAGCGTCGTTTGGCGCCGGAGTTACTGGCGTTGGATTGGCAAAGCGAGCTATCGGATATTCAATTATCTGTGCTTGATGTGCAGCAAGTGCCACTACCACTGGCTTTTACTGTAGTAAGCGACAATACCTTACTGTATTGCCGCGATGATTTTGCCAGGCTGGAGTTTGAACGCCGCACGCTGTCAAAGTGGGAAATTGATCACCTTTACCATAAGGCGCACTATGCTTAATGCCTATTTAGACCATATCGAAGAACATTGTAGTGCCAGCCTGGAGTTGCTGGAGCAACTGGCAACAATCGCCAGTCAGCAACCTTTATCCCGTATTGAGCAAAGTGCTGCAGAACGCCAGCTGCAAGTGTTGGTTGAAGCGGCAATTGGTGTCGCTAAACAGTGGGTCAAAGCCGTTAGTGGTTCAGCACCTGCTGATGCCTATGGTAGTTTTGAAAAACTCAGTCAACTCGGTAAGCTAAGCGGTAATGAACTGCTGCAATGGCGAAAAATTATTGGGTTGCGTAATGCGCTGGTGCACGATTATTTAAATTTTAGCGTCGATGTATTGCAGCGGGTATTAGTGCAGCGGCAATTTTTACAGGTCTTTCAGTTTATTCAGCTCGCCAGTGCATCGTTACGATAACGGCTAACGCTGCGTAGGTTCTGCATTCTTAACCTGCCAATTACCCCATACCGGGTTACCCTCTACCTTAAGCCCCAGCGCTCTTAACCAGTCGGCGGCCTGATGGTTGGAGTTATAGTGCATGGTATAGGGCTTATCGCTGGGGATAAAACTAAGATGGCGCTCAGGGCTGTAAAAAGGCGCGGTCTGACTACGCTGAAATTGTTGCTCCAGGGTTTGGATCAGGGCATCGACTTTGGCGGCTTCAAGCTGAAATTGCCAGCGCTGGCTAATACCAACGCCGATTTGCGCTTCGAGGTTTTCTCCGGTGCTGGCCGGGGCGATCTGTTGCCGGCCCAGTGCGCCTTTACTGTCCAGAAATAACGCCCGGCTGCCGCTGGCCAGGCTTTGCTCGTTCGCAACATACCAGGCCCAGTCACCAAAGGAATAACGCAGCCGGCTTTGATCGGCGGCGGTCAGCAGAATAGAGCTGTGGCGACCATGCAGCAGTAACTGCACTTCACGCGGCTCTGCCACCTGTGCCGGCAAGCTAATGGTGGCGCTGCAGCCGCTTACTAGCAGCAAGGGTAAGCAAATTAACAGTATCAACACTCTTGGTATCAAAACGTTCTGCATCAATGCTCTCCCCATAACTATTTTGTGCATAACTACTTTGTGCATAACTATTTTGCGCTTTAGTGGCCGCATCCTGGCTCCTTAGTCTTTACCTATAACGGCGGCGATTTTTCTGGCCCAGCCTGACCGCGTTAAGCCAGAGCAGCCTTTACATCATAATAGCGACTTTTGGCGCAGGCAGCGCGGATCCGCAGCCGGTTAGATCGCGGCTTAAGGCGCTTGCGATGACTGCACTAGGAATGAATATATACTTCATATATAATTCGTATATTGCGAACTGCAGGAGTCAGGAACTTGGGTATTGTAAAAATTGCCGATGAGCTACACGAAGAAATTCGCAAAGCCAGTGGCGCTATGTCGCGCTCGATTAATGCGCAGGCGGAGTTTTGGCTAAAAATGGGCATGCTTGCTGAGCTGCATCCGACCCTTAATTATCAGCAACTGGTGGTAATGCTGTTACAGCAGGCTGATGTGAAATGGGCGGGGGGCCTGGATGAGCGGCGTTCAGCTTAAAACGGCGGCCGAGCTGGCGTTACAGCGCGAGGCTGGCCGGTTGTTAACCCGGGTGTTTGCGATGCTGGATACCGCGATCACGGCCGGAATTTCAACCCTGCAAATTAATGAACTGGCTGAGCGCTATATCGTCGATGAGTTACAAGCCCGCCCGGCCAGTAAGGGCCAGTATGGCTTTGCCTATGTGCTAAATACCTCGGTGAATGAGGTGGTGTGTCACGGCGTGCCGTCGGCCAGCCAACGCTTAAAAAACGGCGATATTATCAACGTCGATATTACGTTGGAAAAACATGGCTTTATTGCCGATTCCAGCAAGATGTATCTGATTGGCGAGGTGACACCGGCAGCCCGGCAGTTGGTCGCCGACTGCTATCAGGCGTTGTGGCTGGGTATTAAAGCGGTTAAGCCCGGCGCCCGGCTGGGCGATATTGGTTTTGCTATTGAGCAGTTTGCCGTAAGCCGCGGCTATAGCGTGGTGCGGGAATACTGTGGACATGGCATTGGCCGCGAGATGCACGAAGCGCCGCAGGTGCTGCATTATGGTGCCGCCGGCAGCGGTATGCTGTTAAAGCCCGGCATGGTATTTACGATTGAGCCGATGCTTAATCAGGGCAGCGCCAAAGTGAAAACCAAAAAAGATGGCTGGACTGTGGTCACCCGTGATAAGAAATTATCGGCACAGTGGGAGCATACCGTGGCGGTAACAGAAAACGGGGTAGAGGTATTAACGCTGCGCCCGGAGGAACTGGCGCAGCAGTTAGCAACGGCTGATTAGCGGTAAAAGGCTTCTACTGCGCCTTTTACGGTCAGTAATAATGGCTGGCCGCGGCGATCCAGTGCCTTGGCAGACGCGACCTTTACCCAGCCTTCGCTGATGCAATATTCTTCTACGTCAAAACGCTCTTTACCGTTGAGCTTAATGCCTACTTCATGCTCAAAAATTGCCGCATCATAGAATTTGCTGCGTGGATTTACTGATAAACGGTCTGGTAAGGTCGGGCGGGTGCTGCTGTCGGTCATCTTGATTCTGCCATTAAAATTGCGATGCGGCATTGTAGGCAATGCCGACAGCGCACTCAAGCCTATACTCAATGGATTTCAAAATGCACGTAGGCGGCAAGGCCGTGAATCCCCATGAGCTTAGCCATACTAAGTGATTGGGCCGGGCTGGCGCTCCAGTTCACGAACGCAGCCAACCCCCGTGCATTTTGAAAGACGAGAAGTATATTTATCAGCCCGGATAAGCGCACTGGTGCCGGTAAAACGCCCGGGAGCTATGCGGCATAGCGCCGTCTTGGGCGCAGCCGCTGCCAGAGTAGTACCAGACCGGTGAGGGTAAACAGCAAAGCTGCGGCCGCGCTGCTAATTAACAGCGGGTTATTAAAGTTACTGCGGTCGCGGTAATCCATAATATGTAGCATCCAGAAAAAGTCGAAGCTGCGCCAGCCCTGGGTTCTGACCCGCTGCACTACGCCGGTTGCCGGATCCAGATAAAAGGTGGTGTGTTCGGCATCGCTAAACTGTACCTGCCACAGCGGTGGTGTCAGATTTTTCACTTCTGCTGGCAGCTGCGATAGCAAATGGCTTTGTTGTAACTGGCCAGCGCCAAGATATTGGGCGGCTGCCAATTGCCGGATCTGCGGCTCGGTTAATGGTTCCAGCATGGCACCTGTGGCCGCGTGATAGCGATATAACTGCCCCTGATCTGCTACCAGATAGACGGGTATAGCGGCAAGTTGCTGCTCCTGCAGTATAAGTCGCTGGCTCAGCGTCAGGCTGGCACCGGCCTGATGTTTCGCCAGCACAGTGGCGGGAGCCAGTGCAGCACTTTGCCAGTCGCTGGCCAGAGTTTGTCGCAGATGTTCGCCCCGCACCTGTTCAATCGGCATAATGGCCATCACCAGGCCGCTTAAAAACCAGCAGATAATCTGCATGACCAGGATTAGGCCCAGCCAGTTATGTAGCCAACGGCAAAGTTTAAGCATGCGGCATCCTGCGGCGCCAAAGGGGACCTTGGGCGCTAAAATGTCTAGCGGCGCGGCATTTCAGCCAGTGGCAGCTCAAAGTCCTGGCTGCTGCCATCGGCAAAGTATAGCGAAACCCGGACGCTGCCGCCGAGGCGCAGCTCGACCTGCGGTTCGAATAGCATCAGGTGCAAACCACCGGGTTGAAACACCAGGGTAGCGCCGGGCTCGAGACTAATCGATTCGACTTCCACCATCCGCATCACGTCATCCTGGCGGATATGTTGGTGCAATTCCACCCGGGCAAAGGCCGGGCTGCTGGCCTTAACCAGCTCCACTTCATGGCTGGCACTGTTTTCTGCGGTAAAGTAACCGGCGGTTACGGTTCTGCCCGGCATCGGCAGCCGTACTTCGCCCTGTTTTAATACTAAGGGGGCGGCGGCAACAAGGGGTGATGTGAAACCAAGCAGCAAGATCAAAGCGGGCAGAAAACGCATAACAGGTCCTTGATAGAGTAAGCCATATCCTGCCTACGGTAGCGATAAAGCGGCGCCCTGACAAGTGATGAGCCAGCGGGTGCGACAATATGTCGCACTGCTATTGCCTTCAGCCAATTGTCTGGGGCAGGCTGGATCTTGATCAGCAAAGCAGGCTACAGTCTGACTATGATTGTTGTCTGGCAGAGTTGTGCATGAAATCCTGGATTTTAAGTATCGTATTAGCGCTGGCGATTTTTTTTGGCCTAAGCTGGTATAAAGAGCGGCCATTATTAGCCAGTGGTACGCCCGCGCCAGCCTTTATTGCCATTGCGGCCGATGGCGCTTTGTTCCGCTCTGCTGAGCTGGAGGGGCAGCAAACCCTGTTATATTTTTTTGCGCCCTGGTGCGGCATCTGCCGCTTAAGTATGCCTAACCTGAAGTACCTGCAAGCCGATAACGACGGACTGGCCGTTTATGCCATTGCCTTACAGTATGATTCGGCAGAGCAGGTGGCAGACTTTGTCGCCGATCTGGATTTACAGGTGCCGGTATTGTTGGGTAATCAACAACTAGCGGTCGATTATCAGATCCAGGCGTTTCCAACCTACTATGTGCTGGATGCTCAGGGGCAGGTCACGGCGAAATCCTTAGGCTACAGTACAGCGCTGGGGCTTTGGTTGCGCAGTCGCTAGCGGCTGGCACTACTTGTGTCAGCTGCAGCCTACTGCGATTCCTGACTGAGTAACTTTTCCCGCGACAATTCAATTTGTTGCCAGAGCTGGGCGCGTCGCTCTGCGTTAAGCTTGCTACTTTCGCGGCTTAACGCCAAAAAAAGCGGCTGTGCCATAAACCGCGGTTCGAGCTTACGGATCTTGTCGGCCTCGGGGTGGCCTTTAAGTTGGGTTGCTGCCACCTCATCCGGCAGGACATAACCATCCAGCCGGTGTTTTAAAACTAAATCAATGCCGGATTCCAGAGCCGCATCCAGTTCTCGCAAAACCCCCAGCTGCTGCAGGCGCAGCTCTGCCACATAACCTTTTGGGGCCGCTAAGCCATGTTCTACTCCGGTGAGTTGCTGGCCGTCCCATTGCAGAACGCTGTCAGTGCGGGTATAGATAGAATAATTCAGATGCAGTAATTGCTTGCTTGGGTCCAGGCCCAGCTCTGATCTTGGGAAGTGGTATGCCAGATCGCGTTCTGCAGTCCAGCCGACACCGATCACGCCATCCAGCTCACCGCGGCTTACCGCCGCCAGACAGCGGCGCCAGGGGAGTCGTTGTAATTGATAGGGCAATGCCAGGCTTTGTAAGGCATCAGCGACAACCTTGGCCTGAAACTCAAAAATCTGTTCCAGTCCAATCCCCAGGCTGGTTTCTACGGTCGAATTTTCCTGTAATTCATAACAGAGCAGCAAAGGGGAATGAGCAAAGACGGGCCGACATAATAGCAACAGCGCAAGTAAGGCGTATTTTTGCATAGTTATCCGCCTGATAAGAGGGGCGCGGCACAGTGCGCGTTGCCTAATAATTAACCTAAATTGTCTTGCGGTCAACTTTAATTCAGGCGGCCGTACGCCACCCTGTTGCCGGTCTTTGCGATTAATCACTGTTTGCTGCCTGAAAGTGCAGGCTCTGATTACGCCCCTGTTGCTTGGCGCTATATAGAGCCTGATCTGCCTGTTGTACCAGCTCGTGGAAATTTTGCCCTGAAACCAGGGTGCTAATGCCAATACTGACGGTGAGTTTGAGCGCTGGTACCTCGTCAATAATGCTATTTTCGATATGTTGGCGCAAACGCTCTGCGACTTTTAGTGCCTCGTCGGCGGCAGTGCCCGGTAAACAGAGTAAAAACTCCTCGCCACCATAACGAAACAGGCTGTCATAAGGGCGTAAATGACTTTTGGCCAGGGCCGCCACATGGCGCAACACCGTATCACCTGTCAGGTGGCCGTAGGTATCGTTTACCTGTTTGAAGAAATCGATATCGAACAGTAAAAAGCTACAGCGATCCTTAGCGCGAACGCAGCGCTGAATTTCACCCTTTAGTCGCTGCTCCATATGGTGACGGTTAAGTAAGCCGGTCAGAGCATCATGATCTGAATAGTACTCTAACAGTAGTTGTTGTTTACGGTACACAGTAAGTAAGCTAGCACTGAAGCTAAGTAGTGCAAAAGTTGTCAGGGCAAAAAAGCCCAGACTATGAATGTGCTGAGTAGAGAAGGGTAAGGGCAGCTGCAATGGCTCTGCCAGTAATAGCGAATACCGGATACTGATTTGGACGATGTTAAATACCAAAGCGACAGTAAAAAGCGTTAATGGTAGTTTTAGACTCGTATCAAAACGGCGATAAATCACCCAAAGCGCTGCAAGGTTCACGCTTATAATTAGCGGAAATGCGACCAGCAACCGATTGCTCAGAGCCGCTTGGGCGAACAGACTGAAATGAAACAAATAGTAGGCTGCGCAAACCGACAGCACAACAAATAGGGGTAGTCTTAAATGCAGCAGCTTGGCCAGTCCGGCCAGTATAAATAAATGGATGCCAGCAACAGCGACATTATTGGCAGCCGGGAGCAGCCAGTACGGTACAGCCACACCTAATTGCAGCAGACTACCTAACAGTGCACTGCTAACCAGGCAACAGGCGGCGCAAAACCAATAACGGATATAGCGTGCGGCAGGATATTGGTAACACAACAGCAGCAAGCTGCCGGCGGCGGCCAGGCCGATAAAAAGGTTCACCATGGCGAGGGTGAGTATGTCCATATACGTAGTACCCCTGTTAGATCAATCCAAGACTAACAGAATAAGATAATTAATGCTGTGCTTAATAAGAGGTATCTTAGCTCATTTTTCTAAAAAAGAAACATTTGCTGCTGGATTTTGGCTGTGATTAGTCCGAGATAGCAGTGGCATGTTCTAATTTGACGGCGGAAAAGCTTTGTACCTGATTGCGGCCGCGGAACTTTGCCATATAAAGCGCTTGATCGGCATGCTTTAGCAAGCTTTGCCAATCTGCCGTTCCCGGGCTACTGGCCACGCCAATACTCACGGTGAGCGTAAAGGGCTCTGTTGCCTGCACTGCTTGCTTTTCGATGCTGTGACGCAGCCGCTCAGCGATCTGTAGCGCTGTAGAATGGTCGGTATCCGGTAAGCAAAGTAAGAACTCTTCGCCACCAAAGCGAAACAACAGATCATAATCGCGTAGCTGTTGATCGGCGATCCGCGCGATATGCTGTACTGCCTGATCGCCGGCAGCATGGCCAAGGGTATCGTTAATTTTCTTGAAGTGATCAGCATCCAGCAACAGCAAACTTAAGCTGCTGCCCTTGCGCTGACAACGATTAAATTCGGCTGCCAGCCTGAGGTCCAGGGTGCGGCGGTTTAATAAGCCGGTTAGCGCATCGCGCTCAGATAGTTGCTGTAACATCAGTTTTTGTTGCCGGTGGCTAAGCATAATAATGCAGCAAAAAATCAGAATGGCGAAAACCGTCAGGCAGAAAAAACCTATGCTATGCACCAGAGCGCTATAGTTTGTATTAAGAACCTGGGTTTGCTCCAGTAGCAGGTAAGTAGATCGCCCTCCAAATTGCAGGATATTAAAGATAAAGGTCGCCATAAACGCCAGATAGACCTTACCCAGTTCTGAATGCCGGGCCTGCCAAAGCATGGCAATACACCAGAAATTAACCAGCAGTACTATCGGGATATTGAGAAGCATCCGGTACCCAAGGTTGTTGCTGATATAGTCGACAAAATGCAGGGCATAAATCAGCATAAACACCAGCAATAAACCAAAGCGTTTACCGGGTTTTTGCAAATGGCGGTGAATACCTGCAGCCAATGCCAGGCTGGCGCCAACACTCAGGCTGTTGGTCAGGGCTGGAAACAACCAGTACGGCAGGGGGTAACCGGCATAGCGCAAGGCGCTGAAACTGGCGTTTAGCAGCATGCACAGGCCGGCCAACACAAAATAGCGCTGGTAACGGAATTGCCGATCTGCACTATCCTGCAATACCAGCACGGCGGTTGCCACCAGCGCGATAAAGGCATTGACAATAGTGAGTGTTAACAAATCCATCACAGGCTAGCTTTATCAGAAAAGGGCGCAAAATCTAGCACAAAAAAGCAACAGCTGGCAATCACGACCTTAACTAAAGGCAGCGATAAATTTGTCACCCAGTAAATTGGCGCCTAAGTGTCCGGTTTTAACATAGATCAGGGCGCCAGTCTCGCCAGTAAAAGGGGTATGGCTGCTATAGCGGGGATTGCGCAACCAAGTACCCTTGGGATATTCCGCAAACTCATCGCGGAAAACACCGTCCAGCACCAGGATTTCCTCGCCACCGGGATGGGTGTGGCGGTTAAATTGGGTATTGGCGGCCCAGCGCACTAAGGCGGTGTTAACACCGTTATGCTCATGTAAAGGCAGTACACTTAGCCCAGGCACTAAACCGGGGAGCCAGCTCCTATTATTGGTATCAATGACCAGCTTAGTGTGATCGTCAGCGGCAAATTGCCAGAGTTTTACCAGCAGCAGACACCCCTGCTCAGAGTAGGGCTGGTGGTTACTGCCAGGCGGATTGCGCAGGTAGCTGCCAGCCGGATAGTGGCCGTGTTCATCTGAAAAGATGCCGTCCAGCACCAATATTTCTTCACCGCCATCATGGCGGTGGCTGCTATAACCTGAGCCTGCTGCATAACGTACCAGGCTGGTAGCGCGTGCGACTTCGTCACCAGCACGGTCTAACATCACCCGGCTTACACCGGGCAGAGGGGATGGCACAAACTGTTGTTGGCCCGGCAACAGCACTACCCGGGCACTAAAATCGGCGTTAATCTGCATGCTTAACCGAAATGGCAAAAGCAAAGTTTATTACCATCGGCATCCTTTACATAGGCACCGTAGAAGGTATTTGGAATGCGTTGACCCGGTGCACCATCGCAAGTGGCACCCAGCGCAATGGCTTTATGATACAGCTGATCAACCGCTGCTTTTGAGCCTGGAGCCAAAGACACCATATTGCCATTACCTGGCGTTGCGGCTTGCTGATTGAACGGAATACAGACAGCCAGCATGGGTTCTTTCATGCTCTTACCAAAAAAAGTGATTCGATCCATATTCAACAAGGTTTTGGCCCCAAGCTCACCCAGTAAATCACCATAAAACTTGCGGGCTGCAGCAATATCACTGACACCTAAGGTTACATAACTAATCATCATTTTCTCCGTTCATGGTTCTGGGGTAGTATGGGCACTGAGTGATAACAGTGTACGGCGTAAGTATACGAACGAAAGCGGCGCCTGGTGTTGTTGTTTTAGAAAAAAATTAAGGATGCGCTACGCATGCATAGTCACATAACCAAGTTATATCAACTTGCCGCCAAACCCAGCCGCCGCATTATCGGTTTAATGAGTGGGACTTCGTTAGATGGGCTGGATATTGCGCTGTGCTTAATTAGTGGTAGCGGCCAGCATACCAGCGTCACCGTCGAGCAGTTTATCACCGTGCCTTATCAGGATGAATTTCGCAGCCGGGTGCAGGCGGTATTTGCCAAACGGCAGGTTGATTTACAGCAATTAACGCTATTACATCCGTGGATTGCCCTGCAGCATGCGGCTATGATCAATCAGGCGTTACGCGACTGGCAGGTGCCGGCATCAGAGGTGGATCTGATCGCCAGCCACGGTCAGACCGTCTATCACTGCCCGTTGCGGCAGCATCAGGATCCGGCGTGGGGCAATGCTACCTTGCAACTGGGAGATGGTGATCACCTTGCGGTGCATACCGGCATTATTACCGTCAGTGACTTTCGGCAAAAACATATCGCGGCTGGCGGCGAAGGCGCACCACTGGCGGCCTATGGTGATTATTTACTCTTTGGCTCCGCTCAGGAAAACCGTATTCTGCTTAATATCGGTGGTATTGCTAATCTTACCTATTTGCCGGCAGATGCCGATCTGAACAAAGTATTTAGTACGGATCTCGGACCGGGAAATACCATAATGGATGCCTATGTCCGGCAGCATTATCCTGCCTTGCAATATGATGCCGATGCCAGAATTGCCAGCAGTGGTAAGGTGGCGCCGGCATTATTGGCGGCGCTACTGCAGCATCCGTTTTTCAGCCTGAGTTTACCCAAAACCACCGGGCCTGAAGTGTTTAATTTGCAATACCTGCAGCAGGCGCAGCAACAAAGTGGTTGTACCGCTCTAAGCCCGGCAGATGTGCTGGCCACGTTAAACTGCTTTAGTGCGACAGCCATTGTGCGTGTAGTACAGCAGCTAACGGTAGCAGCACAGCCTACTGTTATTTACGCCAGTGGCGGCGGTATCCATAACCCGCTGTTAATGCAGCAAATTCAGCAGCAACTGCCACAGTTTCCGCTGCGAACTACCGCTGAGTTGGCGATTTTGCCGGACGCCAAAGAAGCCGTATTATTTGCCTTGCTGGCGAATGAAAGTGTCGCCGGCAGCTCTGACACCTTTACTGCTACCAGTGAAGCTATGCCGGCCATTACTATGGGTAAGATCAGCTTTGCTGACTAGGGAGCCTTTACCTTTGCTCTAAAAAACAACGGTAGCTTGCGCTACCGTTGTCACTTACTTATCTGGTACTGACTTAAGTTACGGATTGTAACTCACTGTCAGGGTCACACCGCTGAAACTGCTGTAAGCACGGATACTAACGTGCCATACGTCTGCAGCTGGATTGCTGATATTGCAAGTTTCATTGTTACCTTGCAGATACGGACGACAGGTATAGGTTGTGGTAGTCGGTCTGGCGCCGCGACGAACATAGAGATCGGCATCGCCGGTGCCACCGGAGATACTGGCGGTTAACGTCCGCATACCCGCAGGTACCGTCACTGTGTAATGCAGCCAGTTGTTGGTGGTGGCAGACAGATTAGTTAGCGTGCTACTGCTACCGGTACCGCCGGAACCCTGAGCAGCTTGCACTGCGGCATTGGCATCAACAATGCCGGTACCACAGCCACTGCAGGTTGCCGGGAAGCTGCGAGCGGTATTTTTCAGGATGGTCTCAATTTCATCCGGGGTGGCAGAGGGTTTCATCTGCTTAATCAGCGCAGCAACACCGGCCACGTGTGGCGCCGCCATAGAGGTACCCTGACTGTAGCCGTAGCTGTCATTGCCCGGCGTAGTGCTGCCAGAGTTATAGGTAGACAGTACGCCATTCGGGTCATTGGCTGAGGTCATCTGGCCACCCGGTGCTGCGACATCAACGCTGGTACCAGTATTAGAGTAGCTGGCGCGACCGCCCTGACGGTTGGTTGCGGCGACGTTAACCACGCCGGCACAGTTACCCGGGTTAAAGTTATTGGCGTTTGAGTTACTGTTACCGGCGGCAACAACAACGACAGCACCACGGCTGCGCGCCTGGTTAATCGCATTCTGAGTGGTGGTAGAACAGCTACCAGAGCCACCCAGACTCATATTGATAACACTGGCTGGATTCGCATTAGCCGGTACGCCCGACACAGTGCCACCGGCTGCCCAGATAATACCGTCAGCGATATCAGAGGTATAACCACCGCACTTACCTAATACCCGCACCGGTACGATCTTGGCGTTATAAGCAACGCCGGCAACCCCGGTGTTATTGTTGGTAACAGCTGCAATGGTACCGGCCACGTGCGTACCGTGCCAGCTGGAAGCGCGGAAGGAGGTTGGTTGACCGCCGCCACACTCGCCGGCATTGGTCCAGTCTCCCGGATCGCGGGCATCGCTGTCACGGCCGCCGCCATCATTGGCGATAAAGGTATCGGAAATCATATCGTAGCCGGGCAGAATATTGGCATTCAGATCGGCATGTGGCCGGTAGCCGGTATCCAGTACCGCCACGACTACGCCCTGACCCGTGGCTCTGTCCCAGGCTGCCGGGGCGCGAATACCGCCGGTATTCTCATAGTAATGCCATTGGTTGGCATACTGGGTATCGTTTGGAGTCAGAGCTGCTTGTAGCAGCACATCTTCTTCGACTAATTCTACTTCGTCATCTGCTGCTAATTGGCTGAGCAGTGCCGCTGTTTCCTTGGCCGACAGGCGACGGTCGGCGCTAAATACCGCATGGCGTTCCAATGCGGTTTCCCGCACAAACTTCACTGACTTGCCGGCACGCTGACTAAAACGCTCAGCTTTGGCCTGCATCCGCTCAGCCCGGCGCTGTTGAGCGACGGCTGCCGGCAGACTGCGTGTCAGATTATCGGTCTGGCTTTCTTTATACTTAACAATAACCCGGGTAACCGGGCCATCCTGATATTGGTTGTTATCGTCTGCGTTTGCGGCATTTGTTAACAATGCTGCGGGTAGGCACAGCAGTGCAAACGCATTTAGTTTGAAATATTTCTTCGGCATAGTATTACCTTGTTTCTTGTTATGAGTTCCCTGGAAGGATGACTGCATGCTGTAAAACCACAGCAACATCTGTTACTAGTTTTAAAAGAAAAGGCGGGGAGCTGTAAATGGACGAAAAATAGCCAGTCGATTTCGGGTTACACCATGATCGGCACAGCGTTTCCGAAAAAGGTTTTTTTTACTATGGTCAAAAAAACATCATCAGCCGGTAACCTAGCTGTAATAAGTGCTGTTACTTTTTGTGTACAGCATTTCAATATAACTAAATGTAATATCTTATTTCAAAAGTGTTTTAAAAAGGTGGCTGTATTGGGTTCGGCATCCAGTGCAGGCCTAACCGTTTTGGGTTAGGCCTGCAGGTAATGCGTTATGCGGTATTCCTAAACATAAGGCGACATTAGTTTTTCTTTAGCTCAATGCGGCCACTGACGGTATTAATGTCAATCACGCCCAGGCCCTTGCCGCTGGTAAATTGCAGGCCGCTGGCCGGGCCGTATTTAGCGCGACTCGGTTGATCGGCGGTCAGGCTGTTTTTAATACTGCCGCCAGCGGATGTTTTCAGGCTGACTGCGGCATCCAGATTGGCAGGTAGCTTCAGCTCGAATTTGCCACTAACTGAAGAGCCTTTAATACGTGGCGCATTCTGGTTTTTTAGCTCCAGTTCGACGTTACCATTTACCGAAGAGATTTCCAGTTGCGCGGTATCGGTTAACTCCAAATCCACTTCGCCATTCACGACGGTTACCATCAGCTCTTGTGGTTTGCTCTTGAGCGCTATTTCGCCGTTTACGGATTCCACACTCAGACGCCCGGTCGCGCCTTGATCACTGATTTTACCGTTTACCGACCGCAGGCGCAGTTGACCATTTAATGCCTGGCTTTTAATGGCACCGTTTACGGTCGCCAACTCGACCCGGCCATCCAATTGCGCTGCTGTGATATCACCATTGACGGTATTGATTTCCACGCCGCCGTTCACCTGGGTCAGGCTGACATCGACATTCACGCCTTTAAAGGATACGGAGCTACCCACCGGTAATTCGATAACAAGCTCTGAACCCTGGACTTTTTCTTGATGTTGCTCTCTTAACTGTCGGGGCATCTGCACGATAAAGCCGGTAAAGCCGCCCTTGGAATCGAGGGTAAAGCCTTCCGCTTTTTCATCCAGTTTACCGGACACCCGGAACTGGTTGCTATTGGTGCCACGGATTTCAACCTTGCCGCGCATTACCTCCAGGCTGATCTGCTCATTCGGGCTGACGGTGCGGACTTCGTTAATACTTTGCCGGCTGTCGGCCAGGCTTAGACTACTGGCAAGCAGTAAACAAAGGCTGGCGCCGAGTTGTATCAGTTTCATGGTGTTCTCCTTTAGTAAGATGTCGAGGCCAACCAGTCAACATAAGACAGCTGTTGTTGATAGAGTGAGGCCAGTTTGTGTTGCAGACCGGGATCGTCCGGGTAAAAATTCAGTGCCACTTTCACCTGATTGATGGCTTGCTGCCACAGCTGCAACTGCCATTGCCAGTCGCCAAAGGCCGGATTGACCTGTTGCAGCTCTGTCAGTTGTTGGCTTAGCGCCTGTTGCCATTGCTGTTCCTGCTGCTGCCAGGCCAGCACAGGTTCGGTGCGCTCTGGCCATTGCCAGCTAAAGAGCAGCATCAGCAGTACCGACGCGGCTATTGCCAGTTTGCCGAAGTGACGCGACTGTGGCCGTGGTGCAAGCCGGACGGCTATTTCAGGCCACAGATCCCGTTCGGGTTGCCGCTCACGTGGCAGGGTGGCAAGCAAATCATCGAGTTGCTTAGTGCTCATTCAGATACTCCTGCAATAATTGCCGGGCGCGGTGGTAGTGGGCTTTACTGCTGCCTTCGGCAATATTCAGTAAGGTGGCGATCTCCTGATGGGGATAACCCTCCAATGCGTACAACACAAAAACGGCTCTGGCCTGGGCTGGTAAACGTTGAATCGCACTTTCCAATTGCTGTTGCTGTTCACCTTGTTCGGCGGGGCAATAACCGAGCTCCGGCAGCGACTCGCCGTCTTCCAGCCTTAAGCCTTTATCCTTGCGCCAGAGATCGATACTGGTTCCGACGGCCAGGCGGTGTAGCCAACTGCTAAAGGCACTCTCGCCCCGAAAGCCAGGCAATTGTTGCCAGACCCTTAAAAAGGTCTCCTGCACCGCCTCTTCTGCCCGGGCGCGGTTTGCCAGCAAACGCCAGGCGATCGCATAAACCCGGCCAACACCCTGCTGGTAGAGTTGGGCGAAGGCGCTTTGATCACCTTGCTGGGCTCGTTGTAATAACGTTTGTTCTGTTGCAGGCATGCCTGATACTAATTATGGGTTTCTTGCTTAGTCGTCCACCTTATGGCAAAGGTTTAGTGGCTGCAAAAAATATCTGTTACTGGACAGCCTCCAATGTTTCACCATACTTGAAGAAATACTGCTGCTAAGGTGGCTTTGATGTCAGTGCTGAATGCGTCAGAAATTGTCCCTATTTTGTCCGGTGGTGGTACCCGTCTGAGTTGCCATATCGGCATTTTGCAAGCCCTGAATGAGCTGAATCTGAGTTACCGGCATTTAGTTGGCGTATCGGGTGGCAGTATCGTGGCGGCTTTTTATGCGGCCGGCTGGCCGTTAAAGCGGATTGAACAGTTGGCATTGGATACAGACTTTCGTTACTTCAAAGGGATCTCGCTTACTACCTTATTACGCACCGGCGGCCTCTGTAATGGTAACCGCTTTGAACAGTGGCTGGATGCACTTTTAGAGCAGCGTACCTTTGCCGATCTTGAGCTGGATTTGCATGTGCTGGCAACGGATATCAGTGGCGGTGGGCCGGTGATTTTTAACCGCCAGTTGACGCCGGAGGTCAGAGTATCGGCCGCAATCCGCTATTCGATGTCGATCCCGTTGTTTTTCTCGTTTAAAAGTTATCGCGACAAGGTGCTGACTGATGGCGTGATCCTGTCTGAGGATGCGCTGCACCGCGATTGGTCGGGGCAGGGGCTGCCACTGGTTTGCTTCCGGCTGAAAAGTGAATCTGAAACCCGGCCTATCCGCACCAGCCGCTACCTGCCGGTCGTGTCCTATATGCAGATGCTGATCCAAACCTTTATGAATGCCGTGTCACGTGAATATGTTCATGCCGAATACTGGCACAATACGGTGGTGGTAAATACCGGTGAGGTATCAGCGGTGAACTTTGAATTGACGGTGGCACAGAAGCAATTGCTGTATCTGCAGGGCTATAAAACGGCACTGGATATAGTACCACGTAAATTACCGCAGCTGTTTCTGCCAGTGGCACCGGTTGGTTTGTCACCCAAACTGGCCTGACTTGGAGATTGTGCGGCTGGCTGTTAGCATGCAGCTTTTGCAACCAGGGAGCTGCTGATGCATAAAACCGAGTTTAAAGTCCGCGATTACGAATGCGATATGCAGGGTATAGTGAATAATGCCGTCTATTTTAATTATCTGGAGCATGCCAGGCATGAGTTTTTAGCCAGCCGGCAGATTGATTTTGCCGCCTTAGCCAAAGCCGAAGTTAATTTGGTAGTGGTGCGTGCCGAACTGGACTACAAGGCGTCGTTGACCAGTGGCGATCAGTTTTATATCTCTACCCAGTATCAGCCGGTATCGCGCTTACGCTTTGGTTTTAAGCAACAAGTGTGGCGCAGTCGCGATCAGAAGCTGATGCTGGATGCCTTTATTACCGGTACCGCCGTTAATGCAAGCGGCAAGCCGTTTTTACCGCCAGAGTTGCAACTATTGTTGGACTAAAGCCACAATTAAAGCAGGCTGCCTGCTGGCAGCCTGCGGGTCGCCATCTTAGCTCTGTTGCTGGCGCTTTTGCTTTTTCAGCCGGCGTTTTTCTTTGATGTCATGCTTTGGCTGCTTTTTGCTGGTTTCTTTGCTCATGGTAAATCCTTAAACAGATGACACCCCTGCTCTGAGGTCGCAGCAATCTACAGACGGTAGGTGCGGTGATATCAAAACCTTTAGCTGCGACTGTTAAAGACTGCATGGCACTATCCTCCCGGGTTTTAACCTCAATCGGTTTGCTTGACTCTCAGAATGTCGCCGACGATAAACGTCAAAGTACGGCGAAATACTTTTACCTGCACCAGGTCACCACAGGTTTTGCCCAGCAGCGCCTGCCCGAGTGGCGACCAAATCGACAGCGGGTTATCATCTGTGCTGGCCGTATGCTCTGTGCTGAGTGTTACCCAACAACTTTCGCCTTCTGGTAGCGCGATCAGTTGTATTGAATGGCCGGGTGCGGCGCTAAGCTGACCTTTAATACCGCGTGGCACCTGAGGTGTACCCAGTGTCCGCAACAGAGTGGTTGGTTTACGTGCTTTGTGCAGCGGGAACCAGCTGGCACTGAGTAAATAGCGTTCCAGGCGCGATAGCGGAAAATTCTTCAGGGTGGCACGACCTGTCATCGGGCTCTCCATAGATCAAATTTGTTGGCGAATAAGGGTATGGGCTAACAAGCTGGTATTGGATCCGGGCGCGACAGCGCGCACCCGGCTTAAAGCTGGAAGGCGGTACTAAAACTCTTTAAAGACGACCGGATGGGCCTGAACAAGACGATACTCCGTTAAAGTACAGCTGGCAGAGTGCCAGCTTGCGCATACCATAGCAGAGTAGCCAGTAAAAGCAACCACCAGTCCTGACCAAGCGTCTGAGCGCCATCACTAGCGCTTGCCACTATTATTTTTGTAATAAAATTACAGTTTGTATTGCTTTGTTTAGCGTGCTGTATATCCATTCTTTCTGGGCTGAAGTGCGCTATGTCTTTGATTTTATTGCATTGTGGCTGTTTGCCTTTGTTGCTTTTGCGTCAGGTGGTCGGATAAGTTAAATTTTCTAACCTGTTCGTTTAGTTCTTCTCGTTTGTCAGAAATAGCGTGATCTTGTAATTTTATTACGTGCCACTAAGCAGGCACTGAAATCAATTTTGCAGGAGAGACCAGACATGACTTTTTCAACGCGTAAATTATTAGCCGGTTTGGCGGTAGTAATGTTGTCGTCAAGTCCATTGCTCGCTTCTGCGGCGGGTAATGCGTACCAGATGGGATTGCCGGAAGAAGCACCGGGCGCCGAGTTAATTAAAGCCGGGCAGTTTAAAGCGGGGATCGAACAGGCGGTGAGCCCCCGTCAGGCCGATACGGATCCGTTCTTCCGCCAGTTAAGCCTCTGTGTCGCGTACAGCCGCACTGCTGACTTCGCATCAGCCGAGGCAGCCTGTACTGACGCCGTGCAGCGTGCCGGTACTTTGCAGGCCGTGCCGCGCTCCGCTAAACGCGAGATGCGGGCACTGGCACTGAATAACAGAGCCGTAATGAACCTGATGGCCGGTGATAAAGTGGCTGCGCTGCAGGATCTGATGCTGGCGGTTAAGCTGGACAATTCAGAGCTGACGGTGGCAAATCTGCAACGCCTGACCATGAGCATCAACGGTATTGCGTCAACGCAGGTTGCGCAGCAGGCTGCGGAATAAAGTCTGTTGTAATAACCGATTTAGCAATCAGGCTCCTGCGGGAGCCTGAATTATTTTGGGAGTTGAACCGGGCGGGTTGACTCTGGTGCGGCTTGCCGGAACACCTCTGCCAGAGCAGCAAGTGCGCTGGCAGGGGCCTGATTAGGCCGGTGTAGCAAATACATCGGACGCCATAAGCCAGCAGTACCCAGGGTTTTGCTAACCAACAGGCCTTGACTGGCAAAGGGTTCCGCCATCCAGCGCGGCAGGGCAGCAATGCCCTGGCCCGCTGCGACCAATTGCACAATTTGGCTGCCTTGGGCGACGGCTTTGAGTTGACCTTTAAAGCTGAGATCCGGCATAAAACAGCGGAATAAGTCCTGCCGCTCAGCTGGGATCGGGTAGCTTAGGATCACCTCATGCTGCAGCAGCGCCGGTGTAATCTGCTCTGCCTGAGCCAACGGATGATCCGGGCTCACCAACAACACTAACTCCAGCTCAAATAACGGATAAAGCTGCAACTTGTCGGCATGGCGCAGATCGGTGGTTAGCACAATATCCAGCTCGCCAGTTAATAAACTGGTGACAGCATCATGCTCAATTTCATGGCTGAGGGTGATGGTCAGTGCCGGATTCTGCTGCCGATACAGACGCAGTGCCGGCAGGATCCAGTGAAAACAGGCATGACACTCCACACTTAATACTAAAGTGGCGTTTGCGTCGCCAGGCTGCTGTAACTGTCTGAGTGTGTGTGCCACATCAGGCAGCACCCGCTGTGCCAATTCCAGCAACGCCTGGCCGCTAGCCGTAAACTGTAGCGGCTGACTTTTACGCTGAAATAACCTTTGCCCAAGCCGTTGCTCTAACTGACCCAGTTGATGGGAGAGGGCGGATTGGGTAACACAGAGTTCCAGCGCCGCCGCCTGTAAACTACCGGTTTTTGCCAGTGTTGTTAGTGTTTTCAGGTGTTTAAGTTCAAGCATTCAGGGTTAGGCCAGATCTCACGACAAGCAGATGCACACAGCTTAACCCCGGAGTAAGACGCCGGCAACCGCAGCAGGTTGCCGGAGCAGCTTAAAGTTGAAAGGGTTGACCATCTTTGGCGGTAAAGCTTTTTTCCGCACGGCTGCGGCAGCTGATCTGCCGGCCACTGATCAGGCTAAACCAATTGCAGTCCGGCGTGGTGGTTTGCAGCTGAATATCGTCAATGCCAGCCGGATCCTGACTACCCTGTAGCCCACGCCGGTTCAGGATCAATTCAACATGGCGCTCTTCATTCTGCAGCAACAGCGCTTCTGGTGCTTCGCGGTGGCCAATCAGGGCAATAAATTGTGCCGGTTCTTTTAAACCGCTGGTACTGCCATCATGAAAAAACGCCAGTAGTTGCTGGTAGTACACCACATAGCTGGCGACATCTTTATGCGAACCCCGGGCCAGTGGGAAGGTTTTGTCCAGAAAACCTTTTGAGTAATCCATGACCTGGCGCACATGCTGTTGGTTCAGCTCGGTGATCAATTGGATTTGCTGCTGGATATGCAGCTCCTGCTGCAGTGGGTTAGCTAAAGTTGTCATCTTGTGTTCCTCATCGGGTAGGGTCGGTATTTTGCCTCTGATAAGGCTTAGTTTTGGCACTAGCTTTTGCTATTGCTTGAAATCTAGTCTAGATTAGTTTTAAGCATAATTTCACAATAAAAATTTTACAGTGTGAATTTTACAAAATGAAAATCAACAAAAGCCTGCTGCGTAAGTCCCATTTTCTGGGCACTAAAATAAGAAATTTGCGTAAGCGCAATAACTTAACTATTGAAGATCTGTCGACCCGTTGTGTGCGGCTGAATCCGGAAGCGGCGCCCTCGGTATCTTATTTATCAATGATTGAGCGCGGTAAGCGGGTGCCGGCCGTCGAAATGTTGGAAGTTATTGCGCAGGTGTTTCAAAAAGAGCTGGACTGGTTTTTGGATGGCGAAGCGGAGGAGCAGGATCTGGTGCTACCGAAGCAAAGCAAGGGTGGCTTAAATGGTATGCCGTTGGAGCCAGGCTTTTTGTTTAGCGGCGATATTTTACAGATTGCGATCCCAGAGTTGTTGTCGCAAACCGGCACCAGTGGCCGGCAGTTTGCTCAGCTATTAATTCGTGCCCATCAGGAGCATCATCAGAATCATTTTCCTGAGCTGGAGCGCGCCGCTGAAGAAGTGGGTTTAAAGCGGCTGCCGTTATCGGTTGACGAATTGCTGGCCATCGTCAAACAACTGGGACTGAGTATTCACTGGTTTGATGAAGCACCGCGCGAGCTAATCGACGAATTGGGCGTCCGCTCGAATAATATTCAGACCTCGTTTTTTGTGCCACCGCAGAGTTTGCATTTGCACCGGATCCTGCAGCAATGGCCAACCCGGCTAAAATATGAACTGGCAGTACATATTGGCCATGCGGTACTGCATAACAAAGATGGCGTGAAAAGCTCCATGGCAGTCGGCGGGGCGCATGACGATGTGTTTGCTGACAGCAGTAGCATGGCACCGCAGGACATTTTGCATGCCTGGCGCGACTTTGAGTCGAGCTTTTTTGCCGGTGCGCTGCTGTGTCCGAAACAGCCATTCCGGCAGTTGCTGGAGCGGCGTGGCTACGAAATTGCCAGTCACTTGCAGGCTGAAGTGTCGGCTTCGGTGGCGATGCGGCGGATGACGGCGGTGTCACCCTATCCGCACTGGCACTATTTTGATGCGTACAGCCCCGGTAAATTAAAGGCAGTGTATCGCGGTAATGGTATCCCGCTGCCCTGGGGCAATATGCGACAAGTCCAGGACCCGTGCCAACACTGGGCGGTATTCCGGATGTTTGAGGTAAAAGAATCGGGTAGTGCGGCGCAACTATCTTTGCTGGATGTGCAGGGACAACCGAGAATTTATTGCTGTGAGTCGACCAAGGTCAAAGATTTGGCCGGTAATGACCATGTATTATGTGCTGGTATTGATTTGAATCCGGCTCTGGCGGCTCAGGGGCTGGATGCCGATGCGCTGGCGCAGGAGATGAAGGCACGTTGTATCAGTTACGGTGGCGCTGCTACTGTGCCGCAAAATATTCAAACCACCTTAAAGCGGGTGGCCAATATTCTGAATATCAACTGGGTTAGCCGTAGCATGAATAAACCCGCACAACTGATTTGCGCCCGGGGCGGCAGCTGCCCGCGCTCGCCCAGTTGTTATCAATGCGAGGTTGCCACTTAACACAGCGCGTAGGAGATATGATGACCGAGAAAGTCCAGGCTGAGACGACAGCAGAGGATCCGCAAACTGAACGGGTGACACAAAGGCTTAGCGCCAGTCAGCAGGCCAAGGCAGTGGCGATTGAAGATATTATTGCCGCCCGTGCGGCTGGCGATTTGCACCAGTTGTCCGAGCATTTACTGGTGATGTTGGAAGGCTTGTCACCTGATGATCTGACACAACTGAGTAAGGCGTTACTTAAGGGCGAATCGGCGCAGTCAGAAAAACGCCGTCTGAAAGCCGACCAGCAATTGGCCGCTGACTGGCGCAGTGGCGGCTATCCTTACCAAAACCGCTTAAGTCGCAAAAGCTACGAACAACAGAAATATCAGCTGCAAGTCGAACTGTTAAAGTTACAGCACTGGGTTAAAGCCAGCGGCCAGCGGCTGGTGATCCTGTTTGAGGGGCGGGATGCGGCAGGCAAAGGCGGTACCATCAAGCGCTTTATGGAGCATCTGAATCCGCGTGGCGCTCGTGTGGTCGCGCTCGAGAAACCGACCACGGTTGAGCAGGGGCAGTGGTATTTTCAGCGTTATGTGGCACAGCTACCCACCCGGGGGGAAATCGTATTATTTGACCGCTCCTGGTACAACAGAGCGGGTGTTGAGCGGGTAATGGGTTTTTGCAGTGATGAGGAGTATCAGGAATTTATGCTGCAAGCGCCAGACTTTGAGCGCCAACTGGTGCGTAGCGGCATTCATCTGATTAAGCTCTGGTTTTCCGTCAGTCGCGACGAGCAGCGGCGCCGCTTTACCGAGCGAGAAGCCCATCCATTAAAGCAGTGGAAGTTAAGCCCCATCGATCTGGCATCGCTGGATAAATGGGATCACTATACTCAGGCCAAAGAAGCGATGTTTGCTGCAACGGATACCAGCTATGCGCCCTGGACGGTGATTAAATCCGATTGTAAAAAACGTGCCCGCCTTAATGCGATGCGTTACGTGTTGCAGCGCCTGCCATACGAGAACAAAGATGCGGCGGCGATAGGGCTCCCCGATCCGCTGTTGGTGGGGCGGGCTAATGTCATTTTTGAGCAGGGCGAACATGGTTTTGCGTTGGAAAGCAGCAGTTGAGGCCTTTCTCATACTTTGTTACAACTTTATGCCTGGCACAAATTGGCAAGGCCAGACAGAGGGCGTAAGATGAGATGTTCACTCTTTTTTCCCGCGTATAACAGGATATAACAATGAAAAAAATCACCTTAGTGGCCAGTGCGGTAGCCCTGGCTCTTGGCCTGAGTGCCTGTGGTAAGCAAAATGCCCCCGAGCAAAGTGCGGCGGCCAAACCTGCAGTTACCCAGCAACAGGCTGCCCTGGTATCAGGTATTGATACCCAGTACTTTGACTCAAGCGTGGCCTTTGGTCAGGATTTTTTCCTGGCGGTAAATGGCAAATGGCTGGCTGAAACTGAAATTCCTGCCGACAAAGCCACCTATGGCTCTTTCCATATTCTGGCTGACCAATCGCAGCAGGCGGTAAAAGCCATTATTGAAGAAGTCTCTGCCCGGACTGATTTAGCCGCCGGTTCGGATGAACAAAAGCTGGGACACTTCTATAACAGCTTTATGGACCAGTCTGTTATCGAAGAGCTGGGTTTAAGCCCGCTGCAGCCGCAGCTGGATGCGATTAAAGCGCTAAGTGACAAGGCACAGCTACCCGCAATATTTGCCCGCTTACAACGTGATGGCATTGCGATTCCATTTAGCTGGTTTGTTAATAACGATGCGAAAAACTCTACCCAGTATGCGGTGTATTTAAATCAGGGTGGCCTGGGGTTACCAGATCGCGATTACTACTTTAAAGATGATGAAGCCTCACTGAAAATTATCAGTGAATATAAAGCCTATCTGAGCGATATGTTCGCGCTGGCAGGCCATAGCGATGCGGCTGACGCAGCGGAGCGGGTGTATCAGCTGGAAAAAGCGCTGGCAGAACATCACTGGACCCGTCTTGATAGCCGTAATGCTGATAAGACCTACAATAAACTCAGCAACACAGAGCTGAATAATAGCCTGGGCGCCTTTGATTGGGCTGCCTATGCTGAGGGCGTAAAGCTGGCTCAGGTCAGCGATATTATTGTGCGTCAGCCAAGTTATTTTGCTGGCTTAGGCCAGGTGATTGCCGGCAGCGATCTGCAAAGCTGGCAGGACTACCTGACCATTAAAACCGTTAATAGCTACGCCGATAAGCTGAACAGTGCCTTTGCTGACCGTCGTTTTGCGTTCTATGGCACTACCTTAAGCGGTATCCAGGAGCAACAACCACGTTGGAAGCGCGCTGTCGATGCTGCCGATCAGGTGCTGGGCGAGCTGACTGGTAAGCTATATGTTGAGCGTCATTTCAGCCCTGCCGCTAAGGCACGGATGGAAGTGCTGGTTGCCAATCTGATTAAAGCCTATGAGGTGTCGATCAAAGAGCTGGAGTGGATGAGCGAAGACACCAAGGTCGCGGCTTTGGAAAAACTGAGCAAATTTACGCCGAAAATTGGTTATCCGAACAAGTGGAAAGATTACTCCGCGCTGGAGATCAAGGCCAATGATCTGGTCGGTAACTTTATCCGTGCCAGTCACTGGGGCTATGATGAGATGGTGAGCAAGTTGGGCAAGCCAATCGATAAAGACGAATGGTTTATGACACCGCAAACGGTCAACGCTTACTACAACCCGGTGAATAACGAAATCGTGTTCCCGGCCGCCATTTTGCAGCCACCGTTCTTTAATATGGCAGCCGATGATGCCGTAAACTACGGCGGTATCGGTGCAGTAATTGGCCATGAAATCGGCCATGGCTTTGACGATCAGGGTGCTAAATACGACGGTGACGGTAACCTGCGTAACTGGTGGACCGAGCAGGATAAAGCTCAGTTCCAGGCCCGCGGTGCCAAGCTGATTGGTCAGTATAATCGCTTTGAGCCGCTGCCGGGTGTTAATGTGAACGGTGCAGTGGCACTGGGCGAAAATATCGGTGACCTCGGCGGTATGACGGTAGCCCTGAAAGCCTATCAGTTATCACTAAATGGTCAGCAAGCACCGGTGATGGATGGCTTTACCGGTGAACAACGCTTCTTTATCAGCTGGGCCCAAATCTGGCGCACCAAGTTCCGTGAAGAAGCGCTGCGTCGCCAGCTGAGCACAGGCCCGCACTCGCCAGCCCATTATCGGGTAATTGGTGTGCTGCCAAATATGCCGGAGTTTTATACCGCCTTTGATATTAAAGAAGGTGATGCGATGTATTTACCGGTCGAGCAGCGCGTTAAGATCTGGTAATCCATAGCGCGCTGTCACTATAATCAAGCCGTGGTTACCTTGTTTGGAAATCGCAAGGTGCCACGGCTTTTTGCTGCCTTGGTCAGACCACTATAAATTAAAATTACCTGCCTGACGCTTTGTATTCAGCAAATTTATAACCATTATAAGTGTGTGTGCATTAGTGTTAATATGCTTTTGCTCTGATCTTTCTTATAATTGAGCCCATTCATTCACCGGAATGACGTTGCAGTGACCAGACTGCAAGCAACGACCAAGAGGACATAACTGTGTTACAAGAATATCGTGAACACGTGGCGGAACGCGCCGCCCAGGGTATCCCGGCTAAGCCCTTAAATGCTGAGCAAGTTGCTGCCTTAGTTGAATTATTAAAGAACCCGCCAAAAGGCGAGGAAGAGGTTATTTTAGATCTGCTGGTCAACCGGGTTCCGCCTGGCGTTGATGAGGCCGCTTATGTTAAAGCCGGTTTCCTGGCGGCGGTCGCCAAAGGCGAAGCGGCCAGCCCGTTAATCAGTGCCGAGCGTGCCGTTGAGCTGTTGGGTACTATGATGGGTGGTTACAATATTGAGCCACTAATCAGCCTGCTGGATGATGCCAAGCTGGCGCCAGTTGCCGCCAAGGCGCTGTCACACACCTTACTGATTTTCGATGCTTTCCATGACGTCACCGAGAAAGCGGATGCCGGTAATCAGTATGCCAAACAAGTACTGCAAAGCTGGGCTGACGCCGAATGGTTTGAAGCCAAGCCAGAACTGGCGAAGAAAATTACCGTTACCGTGTTTAAAGTAGCCGGTGAAACCAACACCGACGATTTATCACCTGCACCGGATGCCTGGTCACGCCCGGACATCCCACTGCATGCGTTAGCCATGTTGAAAAACAGCCGCGAAGGTATCGAACCGGATCAGCCTGGTACTGTTGGCCCGATCAAGCAGCTGGAACAGTTGAAACAAAAAGGTTTCCCACTGGCTTATGTCGGTGACGTAGTCGGTACCGGTTCATCACGTAAATCAGCCACTAACTCAGTGCTGTGGTTTATGGGTGACGATATTCCATACGTACCGAACAAGCGCGGTGGCGGCTTTGTATTAGGCGGTAAGATTGCGCCGATTTTCTTCAATACCATGGAAGACTCAGGTGCACTGCCAATTGAGGTTGATGTCAGCAAGCTCGAGATGGGCGATGTGATCGACATTCTGCCATATGAAGGCAAAATCGTGCGCCATGGTAGCGGCGAAGTGCTGGCTGAATTCAGCCTGGCAACTGACGTATTAATTGACGAAGTGCGTGCCGGTGGCCGTATTCCACTGATTATCGGCCGTGGTTTAACTGACCGTGCCCGTGAGTTCTTAGGTTTAGCTGCCTCTGACAAATTCCGTCGCCCACAAGCCAAAGCCGACACTGGCAAAGGCTTTACGCTGGCGCAGAAAATGGTGGGTAAGGCGTGTTGCGTGAAAGGCGTGCGTCCTGGTACTTACTGTGAGCCGAAGATGACTACCGTAGGTTCACAAGACACCACTGGCCCTATGACCCGTGACGAGTTAAAAGACTTAGCCTGTTTAGGTTTCTCTGCCGATCTGACGATGCAGTCGTTCTGTCACACTGCCGCTTATCCGAAGCCGGTCGACGTGGATACGCATCATACTCTGCCAGACTTTATTATGAACCGTGGCGGTGTCTCACTGCGTCCGGGCGATGGTATTATCCACAGCTGGTTAAACCGCATGTTGCTGCCTGATACTGTGGGTACCGGTGGTGACTCTCACACCCGTTTCCCGATTGGTATTTCGTTCCCGGCAGGTTCAGGTTTAGTGGCGTTCGCCGCAGCGACTGGTGTAATGCCACTGGATATGCCAGAGTCGGTACTGGTGCGCTTTAAAGGCGAAATGCAGCCTGGTATTACGCTGCGCGACTTAGTGCACGCCATTCCTTATGTTGCCATTCAGAAAGGTTTGCTGACGGTTGATAAGAAAGGTAAGAAGAACATCTTCTCTGGCCGTATCTTAGAAATCGAAGGTTTACCGAATCTGACCGTAGAGCAGGCGTTTGAATTATCTGATGCCTCTGCTGAGCGTTCAGCAGCCGGTTGTACCATCAAGCTGTCAAAAGAGTCGATTGCCGAATATCTGGAATCGAATATCGTGATGCTGAAGTGGATGATCGCTGAAGGTTACGGTGATGTGCGCACTATCGAGCGCCGTATCAATGCGATGCAGGCCTGGCTGAAAGATCCACAGCTGATGGAAGCCGATGCCGATGCTGAATACACTGAAGTGATCGAAATCGATCTGGCCGACATTAAAGAGCCGGTACTGTGTGCGCCAAACGATCCGGACGATGCCCGTTTACTGTCTGAAGTTGCCGGCGACAAGATTGATGAAGTGTTCATCGGTTCTTGTATGACTAACATTGGCCACTTCCGTGCTGCCGGTAAGTTACTGGATAAGTTCAAAGGCCAGTTACCAACCCGGTTATGGATTGCGCCACCGACCAAGATGGACCAGGCCCAGCTGACCGAAGAAGGTTACTACGGTATTTACGGCAAAGTGGGGGCCCGCACCGAGATGCCAGGCTGTTCACTCTGTATGGGTAACCAGGCGCGGGTGGCTGAGAAGTCAACGGTAGTGTCTACTTCTACCCGTAACTTCCCGAACCGTTTAGGTCAGGGTGCTAATGTGTATCTGGCGTCAGCTGAGCTGGCTGCGGTATCTTCAATTATCGGAAGATTACCGACAGTGGCAGAATATATGGAATATGCGAAACAGATCGATGCCACGGCAGCCGATACCTATCGCTACCTGAACTTCCATAAGATGCCGCAGTACACCAAAAAAGCGGATAATGTGATTATCCAGCAAGCGGTGTAAGCACTTAGTAACGACTAACAACGCCTGCCTTGTGCAGGCGTTGTTATTTCTGCAGCCGCAATAAAGCAAACAGTTGGCAAAGATGGAATACGACTTTATCTATGATCGCGACAGCCGGCGCTACCGGCTTAAACTCGCCACTGAACAAGCGGCGCTGCAGCAATTTCTGCTGGATGAGTTTGCGCACCGCGCCAGTGCTTACCAGCCGCTGCTAAGCCGGCTACAGGCACTCAAGCCTTATCAGGACTGGCAGTATCAGGGGCGTGAATTTAGCTTACTGGTGCAGCAGCAGGAAGTGCGGGTTTGCCATAATAGTCTGTTGGCGACGGAGAGCGGTGAGTTGGCCGTACAATCACTGCCGGAGGAGCTGGACGACGATTTACAGCTGGATGAAAGCGGGCTTTGCAGCGAATGTGGGCTGGCAGATTTGCTGTTGTTAATACAAGCCTGGCAGGAATTTCTGCCGGCATAACCTGCTACATAACGTCATGCCGATACGCTGCTTTTCAGATTGCCGGCGCGGGTACTGGCTTGCACTCTGGCAGGGAAAAACGCACTAAACTGGTGCGTTTTTTTTCGCCAACTGTAAGCTGTAAAGCTTAAGTTTATGTTTTATATCAAATAAAAATCTTGGCACAAGGTTTTCTTATCTTTTTAAGCGAACAGCATAATTAGTCGATAAGGAAAACCATCATGAAGCTTGTATGTGCCATCATCAAGCCGTTCAAACTGGATGATGTCCGGGAAGCGATTGCGGACATTGGGGTAGAAGGTTTAACGGTTACCGAAGTAAAGGGTTTTGGCCGCCAGAAAGGCCACACCGAGCTCTATCGCGGAGCCGAGTATCAGGTTGATTTCCTGCCGAAAGTGAAACTGGAAATTGCTACCCAGGACGATCAGGTAGAACGCTTACTGGAAGCGATCCAGAAAGCGGCTTATACCGGGCGGATCGGCGATGGCAAGATCTTTGTCTATGACCTGGAGCAGGCGGTGCGGATCCGTACCGGCGAAACTGACGCTGAAGCGATTTAAGGAGCCTTGCCATGCAAGAACAAATTTATCATTTACAGTTTGCGATGGACACCTTCTACTTCCTGATGTGTGGGGTGCTGGTGATGTGGATGGCGGCGGGCTTTTCGATGCTGGAAGCCGGTCTGGTGCGGGCCAAGAACACCACCGAAATTCTGACCAAGAATGTCGCGCTCTATTCGATTGCCTGCATCATGTATTTAGTCTGCGGCTACTACTTTATGTACGATGGCGGCATTTTCCTGCAAGGTATTGCAGAAATTGATGTAGATGCCACTTTAGCCTCCTTTGCGGAGCAAGATGATTTTACCGGTGACGCCGTCTATTCCGGTGCTTCTGACTTCTTCTTTCAGGTGGTCTTTGTCGCGACAGCAATGTCGATTGTCTCTGGTGCTGTAGCGGAGCGGATGAAATTGTGGGCCTTTTTAGCCTTTGCCGTGGTCATGACCGGCTTTATCTACCCGATGCAAGGCAGCTGGACCTGGGGCGGTAAAGAAGTATTTGGCTTATATAACTTAGGCGATCTGGGTTTCTCTGACTTTGCCGGCTCAGGCATAGTGCATATGGCGGGTGCGGCTGCAGCGTTAGCCGGGGTATTACTGTTAGGCGCCCGTAAAGGCAAATACGGTAAAGACGGTAAAGTCAATGCGATCCCAGGTGCCAATATGCCGCTGGCAGCTTTAGGTACTTTGATCCTGTGGATGGGTTGGTTTGGCTTTAACGGCGGCTCGGTATTAAAACTGGGTGATATTGCCAATGCGCACAGTGTGGCTGTGGTGTTTCTGAATACCAACGCCGCCGCTGCCTCAGGCGTGGTCGCAGCCCTGATTACCTCGGTGATCCTGTTCCGCAAGGCCGACCTGACCATGGCGTTAAACGGTGCTCTGGCGGGTCTCGTTGCCATTACCGCAGAGCCTTCTACGCCAACACCGCTGCAAGCCTCACTGTTTGGCGCTATTGCCGGTGTGTTAGTGGTCGCGTCTATCCTGGCGCTGGATAAAATTAAAATCGATGATCCGGTCGGTGCGATTTCAGTGCACGGCGTAGTGGGCTTATATGGTTTGTTATTAGTGCCTATTACCAATGGTGATAGCAGCTTTAGCGGCCAGATCATTGGTGCCCTGACCATCTTCGGCTGGGTATTTGCCACCAGTCTGCTGGTGTGGTACCTGCTGAAGTTAGTAGTGGGGATCCGGGTCAGCGAAGAAGCCGAATACGAGGGTGTCGACAGCTCAGAGTGTGGTATCGAAGCCTATCCTGAATTTGTCGCCTCGGTAAAGTAAGCAGCCCGCAGCGTGCAGGTGGCACGTTGCGGGAGCCTGTGGGCGAAACCCTGTTAGCACCGCTAACCGGCAATCCCCACTAAACCTGAACCACCTAAACACGTCTATCCTTGTCCTTTGTCTGAATTTGACGCCCCGTGGTGAAAGCCGCGGGGTTTTTTTATCTGTCAGCGGAACTGTTGCGCCAGGCACGGGTGTGCAAAGGCAGGAGAAAATAAGGCGGCCAGAAAGGTAGCTGGTATTAGCTGAAAAAAATATTAGCGTGTATTTGGGGTAAAAAAGCTGGGGCGAAAAAAGTGAGGTAGTATAAAGGAAGCGGGCCGCAAACTGCGCGGCCACTGATTCCTGATGCATCCATTGCAACCTCGATCCCTGAGGCAAATCCTGTTCGTCCTGATGGCATCCCGCCTGAGCATCCTGCAACTGACATCCGGTCAGTATCCTGAGTTCCGGTAGTGGGCACTCCGGTGCCCGCTGGCGCATCCTGCCGTCATCAACGATGACTTATCCTATGATGGTAACGGCTATCCTTACTACCATCTGCCTGGCCGCAGCCTGCGACCCGGGATCAATATTGCCATCCAAGGCTGTCCATCAAAGCTCTTTCATCCTGCCGAGCCTTCTTCATCCTGAAGGTGTCCTGTTTCTTCCTTGTGCATCCTGCCTGTTCAGTGCATCCGGCACCTGCTGCGCATCAAAGCGCTCGACTCCTGTCGGGCATCCTGCCAGCTAACTTCCTGTCAGCTATCATTCCGTCGATGTGAGTATTATGCACCTTTGCCGCAGCTTTGGGGGCCTTGTAAGACAATTCGTATCTTAGTCATAAAGTTGTAAGATAGTAGTTAATTTGAATAAGTTATTTAAATACAGTCGCTTAATTGATTCTGTCCCTAAGGTGGTGGCTTAAAATAGCGTTTTGGCTGCGTCTTTTGTGAGATATATCTCACAAACTTTCGGGGGATTAAGCTTAGACTGATTTAGGGTATACTAGGGGCAAGGATATTAAACAGACCGGAACTCTTACACTGGCATGGCGCGGGAACAATTAGGCATTTGTGCCGAAGCAAATTTACATGCGAGTTATTTGTTGTGTAATGTCCTGGATGGGCAGGAAGCCATTTTGCGGCAAAAGCTGCTGCGCATTCCACAAATGTTGCAACGCTTGGCCGAACATTTTTCGGAGTCGATGCTAACCGGTCTGGTGGCTATCAGTAGTCATTATTGGGATAGCCTTTATCCCTGGCAACGTCCGGCAGGCTTACAGGCCTTTCCGGTACTACCTTCAGAGCATCTGGCAGTGAGCTGCAGTATGGCTGATTTACTGATCCAGGTCAGATCGGATCGCTTGGATGTAAACTATATTGCGCTACAACAGATCCAGCAGCTGTTGCTGGCGAATATTGAAGTGTCTGAGCAACTCTCCGGCTTCCGTTATTTGGATGGCAGGCAACTTACCGGTTTTCCGGATGCGCCGCAGAATCCCCGCGGTATAAAACGGCGTCAGGCTGCTTTGGTGCCTGCTGTTGATTCCCCCATGTTCGCTGGCGGTAGTTATTTGCATTTTTATCGCGCCAACCTGGACCTGAAACACTGGCAGCAACTGACCGTAGCGCAACAGGAAGAGATTCTGGGGTTTGCGAAAACCGATGGCAAGCCGCTACCGGCTGAGCGACTGCTGCCTAACAGCCATCTTCAGTGCAGTCTGGCTGGCGGGTTAGCGCCGCTCCCTCTGCTGCAACAAAATATGCCTTTTTCGCAGGGCAATAGTCAGGGCCTGTTGGTGCTGAACTTTAGTCATCAGGCCGAGCGCTTTGCACAGCAATGGCATTACCGCTTAGGCTTAAATGAAGGGCGATATTACGACAGCCTGCTGGATTTCTACCGCATCGATTTGGCCGCGGCCTTTTTTGTTCCTGCTCTGGGCTTTCTGGAGGCTGCCGCTAATGGCAGCCTTGGTACATCCTCAGACCTTTTCGAATAACTCCGTCACTTTTTGCAGCGTAAAATCGATATTTTTCACGCTAATCGGCGCAATAAAAATCGTATCGTCCCCCGCTATGGTCCCCAATACGCCTTCCGCCTTGCCAACGGAATCCAGCAAGCGGGCAATCAGTTGCGCCGCGCCCGGGCTGGTACGGATAATAATCATCACATCGTTGTGTTCGATATCCAGCACTAGCTGCCGTAGCGGGCTTTTGGTGGTCGGTACTCCCAGCTCCGGTGGCAGGGTGTAGACCATTTCCTGTCGGGCATTACGGGTGCGCACCGCACCGTATTTGCTCAGCATACGGGAGACTTTGGACTGACTAACGTTATCAAACCCTTCTTTTTTCAGCGCGTCGACAATTTCGCCCTGAGAACCAAAACTTTCCGTTTTCAATAAGGCTTTAAACGCATGGATCAGCGCTTCCTGGCGGTTTTGTTTTGTCATAGTTTGAGTTTCCGCATTATTCGTTAGACGGATACTAACAAAAATCGCGCAACAATGCAGTTGGTACAGTAAAATAGCCTTTACGCTTTTAAGGCGCTCTGGCGAAGGCAAAGTCGCCGAAATTGCTTAGACTTTAGGCGTAAGATATTTGTAATTTCGCGGCCATTTCAGTATTGTTGGCGCGGTTATTCTGAACTGTAAAATTGGAGAGAATCATGAAAGTTGCCGTATTAGGTGCAGCCGGTGGTATCGGTCAGGCACTGTCTTTATTACTGAAATTAGATTTACCTGCCGGCACAGACTTAGCCTTATATGATCTGGCTCCAGTAACACCGGGCGTGGCGGTAGATTTAAGCCATATCCCAACCGCAGTAAAAGTAACGGGTTATGGTAAAGAAGACCTGAGCAAGGCGCTCCTTGGTGCTGATATCGTGATGATCCCTGCTGGTATGCCGCGCAAGCCAGGTATGGACCGCTCTGATTTATTCAATATCAACGCCGGCGTAGTAAAAACCCTGGCCGAAGCCATTGTTGAAAATTGTCCGAAAGCGCTGGTGGGTATTATCACTAACCCGGTCAATACCACTGTGGCTATTGCTGCTGACGTGTTCAAAAAAGCCGGTACTTACGATCCGCGTCGCCTATTCGGTGTGACGACGCTGGACGTGATCCGTGCTGAAACCTTCGTTGCTGAATTAAAAGGCAAAAGCCCTGTTGATGTAGCCGTGCCTGTTATCGGTGGTCACAGTGGCACCACTATCCTGCCATTATTATCACAAGTGGCTGATATCAGTTTCTCTGATGAGGAAGTGAAATCTTTAACTCACCGCATTCAGAACGCCGGTACTGAAGTGGTTGAAGCTAAGGCGGGTGGCGGATCGGCTACACTGTCTATGGGTCAGGCTGCTGCCCGTTTCTGTTTGTCTTTGGTTAAAGGTTTACAAGGTAAAACGGTTACTGAATACGCTTATGTAGAAGGTAACGGTGAATACGCCCGTTTCTTCGCTCAGCCAATCGTACTGGGCAAAAACGGTGTAGAACACCTGCTGCCAATCGGTGAGCTGAGTGCTTTTGAACAAAAAGCCATGACTGATATGTTAGGCACCCTGAAAGCCGACATTACGCTGGGTGAAGAGTTCGTTAAGAACAACTAAGCCCGGTCGTTGCTATAACAATAAAGGCGCCGTTGGCGCCTTTATGTTTTTGCGGATTCGGTTTGTGCTATCACCCTTAAGTGAAAGCACCCTTAAGTGACAGCGCGCTTTAGTGACTGCGTGATACGGCGATATCCGCTAATGCTAACAGCGCCTGCTTATAGGGGCTATCCGGCAGTGGCTGCAGTGCTAATTGCGCCGCTTTCGCTTCCTGCTCAGCTTTATTGCGGGTATAGTCAAAGGCGCCGGTTTGCTCTAAGGCTGTCATAATTTCGCTAAAGTGCTGCATACCATTGCCCTCGGTAATGGCCTCGCGAATTAATTGTTGCTGCCTTTCGTTACCCATTTTCAACGCATGTAGCAGTGGTAGGGTGGGTTTGCCTTCAGCCAGATCATCACCGATATTTTTGCCCAGCTCTGCAGCATCAGCCTGGTAGTCCAGCACATCATCAATTAGCTGAAAGGCGGTACCCAAATGCATGCCATAGGCCTGCATCGCCTGCTCGATCGCAGCGGGTTGGTTGGAAATAACCGCCGCTAACTGCGTTGCCGCTTCAAATAATTTGGCGGTTTTGCAGTAAATGACCTGCATATAGCTTTGCTCGGTAGTATCAGGATCATTCACATTCATCAGCTGCAGCACTTCGCCTTCAGCGATAATGTTAGTGGCATCGGCCAGTACCTGCATTACCCGCATACTGTTTAATGACACCATCATCTGAAACGAGCGGCTATACAGGAAATCACCAACTAATACACTGGCCTGATTGCCGAACAGCGCGTTAGCAGTTTCTTTACCGCGGCGCATGGTTGACTCATCCACCACGTCATCGTGCAGCAGGGTCGAGGTATGAATAAACTCGACGATAGCCGCAACACTAATATGTTGCTGCCCCTGATAACCCAGCGCCCGGGCAGCTAATACCGCCAGTAAAGGGCGTAACCTTTTACCGCCGCTATTGACGATATAGATACCAAGTTGGTTAATCAGCGCCACGTCGGAGCTGAGCTGAGAGAATATCTGCTGGTTTACTGCCGTCATATCGGCTGCCGCGAGGCGTTGTATTTCGTCGAGCGTCATCTGCCAACAACTGCGTTAAGTCTCTGAATAAGGTCAATTCTACACTATTAGCCGCCCTGGCTAAAATGAAATCTGGATCCTTTTCTGCGACAGCAGATCTTTTTCATAATTGTACTTGCGGCTGTGGGGGAAATTGCGTACAATTCGCGCCCTGTGAATTGAATTAACACGCCCCTTTATTTACAAGCGATGGCGTGCTTTGTACGGAGTTAACTATGTACGCGGTTTTCCAAAGTGGTGGCAAACAGCACCGTGTGACGGAAGGTCAGACTCTTCGTCTGGAGAAGTTAGACCTGGAAACAGGCGCAACAATCGAATTTACCCCGCTGATGATCGCTAACGGCGAAGCCATCAGTATCGGTGCCCCTTTAGTTGAAGGTGGTAAAGTAGTAGCGGAAGTGGTCAGTCATGGCCGTGGCGATAAGATCAAGATCGTCAAGTTCCGTCGTCGTAAGCATTCACGTAAGCAGATGGGCCACCGTCAGTGGTTCACTGAAGTGAAAATCACCAGCATCAGCGCGTAACAGGAGTATCGACACATGGCAAGTAAGAAAGGTGTAGGTAGCACTCGTAACGGTCGCGATTCAGAAGCTAAACGCTTAGGTGTTAAGCGTTTCGGTGGTGAGTCTGTATTAGCAGGTAACATCATTGTGCGTCAGCGTGGTACTAAGTTCCATGCCGGCAGCAACGTTGGTATCGGTAAAGACCACACTTTATTCGCCTTAACCGACGGTAAAGTGAAATTCGAAGTGAAAGGCGAACATAACCGTAAGTTCGTTAGCATCGTCAGCGAATAAGCTGCAGATCTTCGAAAGAACCCCGCCTGGTGCGGGGTTTTTTTATAAATTTTCCGCACCCCCCGACATAGGTTATACTTGGCTGCATGAGTCAGGTTCCTAAGCACAGTTAAGCAGGACAGCACCGATGAAGTTTGTAGATGAAGCGATAATTCGCGTCGAGGCCGGCGACGGCGGCAACGGCATTATCAGTTTTTTACGGGAAAAGTTTATCTCCAAAGGCGGGCCAAATGGCGGTGACGGTGGGGATGGCGGCGACGTCTATCTGCAAGCGGATGAGAACCTGAATACGCTGGTCGATTATCAGTTTGAAAAATATCACAGCGCTGAACGCGGTGAAAACGGTGGCAGCGTCAACTGTACCGGTAAGCGCGGTGCCGATCTGGTATTAAAAGTGCCGGTGGGTACCCGGGCGGTGGATGTTGATACCGATGAGGTGATTGGCGATCTGACCAGCAATGGTCAAAAGTTAATGGTCGCCAAAGGCGGTTGGCATGGTTTAGGTAATGCCCGTTTTGCCAGCAGTACCAACCGTACACCACGTAAGAAAACCAATGGTACGCCGGGTGAGATCCGTAATTTACGTCTTGAGCTGTTACTGCTGGCCGATGTCGGTCTGTTAGGTCTGCCCAATGCCGGTAAATCAACGCTGATCCGTGCAGTATCTGCCGCCAAGCCGAAAGTGGCCGATTATCCTTTTACCACGCTGGTACCAAATTTGGGTGTGGTCCGCGTTGAATCGCACCGCTCCTTTGTGATTGCCGATATCCCGGGTCTGATTGAGGGCGCCGCTGAAGGTGCTGGTCTGGGTATTCAGTTCCTGAAACACCTGGAGCGCTGCCGTCTATTATTACATGTGATTGATGTACTGCCCGCTGACGGTTCCGATCCGGCAGAGAATGCGCAAACCATCATTCAGGAGCTGCATAAATACAGCGCCAAGCTTGCTGCCAAGCCACGCTGGTTGGTATTTAACAAGCTGGATCTGGTACTTGAAGACGAGCTGGAAGAGATTGTGCAGCAGGTGACCACAGCACTGGACTGGCAGGGACCGGTATTTAAGATCTCTGCTGCTTCACGCGAAAATACCCAGCAGCTATCACGCGAGATCCTGAACTATATCGAGCAGCTACCGGAAGAAAAAGCCAGCGAGCAAGCGGCTGATCCGGTAACCTTTAAGTGGGATGACTACCATGAAGAAGTCAACTCGCTGGAAGATGATCTGGATGACGATGATGATTTCGATGACGACGATTACGACGTTGAAGTGATTTACCAGCGCTAGGTCAGACGATGCGGATTTCGATGATCGCCGCAATGGCGCAGCAGCGGGTGATTGGTTTAAATAACCAAATGCCCTGGCATTTACCCGCTGATTTACAACACTTTAAAAAAGTCACGCTCGGCAAGCCGGTAGTGATGGGGCGTAAGACCTTTGAGTCGATTGGCCGGCCCTTACCAGGGCGGCGTAATATCGTTATCAGCCGGCAAACGCCAGCAGTTGATAGCCCGGTCGAGTGGGTCAGTAGCATAGAGCAGGCGTTAGCCTTATTGGCGGAACAGCCGGAAGTGATGATTATTGGCGGCGCCGAGATTTACCGGCAGTGTCTGCCGCTGGCCCAGCGTTTATACCTGACTGAAATCGCGCTCGAAACCGCCGGAGACGCCTTTTTCCCGGATTACCATGCTGAGGGCAACTGGCAGGAGATCGCGCGCGAGGAGCATCCACAGAGCGCAGAGAATCCGCTGGGTTATCGCTTTATTACGCTGGAACGGCAGTAGGCATTACAGCGCAGTGACTGAGCTACGTTTAAGGCAATAAACAAGCCGTCAAATAGCAAAACAGCAGATAAAAAAGGCCAGCATCACGCTGGCCTTTTTGACGTCTGAGTCAGGTTACACTTTAAACTGATCGACTGAACGGCGTAGCTCTTCGGCCAGCTTCGCTACTTCATGGCTGGAGGCTGAGGTTTGTTCGGCACCGGAAGCAGTTTGTTCGGCAATGGCCACAATAGACTCCAGCAAACCGCTAATTTCAGCTGATACCTGATGTTGCTCTTTGGCAGCACTGGAAATCTGCTCGCTCATGTCGTGAGCCAGATGTACAGCATGGGTAATCGAATCCAGTGCTGAGGTGGCGACTTCAGTCTTGGCAACACAATCCTCGGCTTGCTTTTTACCTTTGTTCATTGCTTCTACCGCAGCATGAGCACCGCTTTGCAGCGCCTGGATCATCGCCTGAATTTCCTGAGTCGAAGCCTGTGTCTTGCTGGCCAGTGAGCGTACTTCATCGGCCACAACGGCAAAGCCGCGACCCTGTTCACCGGCCCGGGCGGCCTCAATGGCGGCGTTTAATGCCAGCAGGTTGGTTTGCTCAGCAATGCCACGGATCACATCGAGGATACTGCCAATAGAGGCGCTGTCTTTATGTAGCTTGTTGATCACCTGCGATGCTTGCTCTACTTCGCGTGACAGCTGGATAATGATGGCTTTGTTTTCCAGTGAAATGCCTTTAACCCGTTCGGCTTCTTTGTCGGCATTTTTGATCTCGTTAAGCGCATCATTCGAGCTTTGCAGCACGCCTTGCGAGGTACTGCTCATCTCGGTGGTGGCGGTTGCTGCCTGGGTAACCTGAGATTTCTGTTCGCGGATAGCCTGAGTGGTTTGCAGCGTAATAGCTGAGGTTTCTTCTGAGGCCGCGGCCAGCTGGGTTGAACGCGAGATAATACCCTGAATTAGTTGCTGCAGACTCTGGTTAACCTTATTGATATTGCGAGCCAGATCACCAAACTCATCCTGGCTGCGATCGTCCAGCTTCTGTGTCAGGTCACCTGAGGCAACTACACTTAGCATGGCGTTGACTTTTTCCAGCGGCTTAACAATCGCAAACACGGTGCGATAGGCGATAAAGACCGCGATCAGCACAGAAAACAGCATGACGATAAAGATAGCGGTGACGGCATTGCTAACACTGCTACGGCTTTGCTCCTGAATTTCTGCTGCTACCCGGGTGCTTTGGTTTAGCAAGGCATCCAGCCGACTGATCGCCATACCGGTTTGTTCGTCTGCTTGTTGCAGCAGCTGTGAGGCTCGGGCTTTACCCTGCAAAAACTGCAATTTCAAGGCGGGTATGCCCTGGCTGGCATCTAACAACTGGGCTACGTCTTGCAGCTTCTCGGCCAGCTCTTGTGGCATGGCAACCTGTGACGCTTCGCTCAGCATAACTTGCAGCTGGGTTTCTAAGTCCTGTAACCGGAATGCAATATCATTGTTGATGGTGCTCGCGGTATTGTCATTGCTGGTGCGGTTTAAATCCACTACCACGCTGATCAGGCTATTAATCCCGGTCTCCATTTGTGTCGCAGCCTGGTAAGCACGGGGAAAGCGACTGCGCACATTGCTTAAGTCAGTAAAATCGAGCAGTAAGGACGCCATGTCATCAGCATGTCCTTCCAACTCGGCCATTTTGCTGTCGATGCTGCTTTGTAACTGGAGGTTTTGAGCCAGTTGATCAAATAACTGATTCGAAAGTGGGATAAAGGCGTCAAAGGCAGCTGCAACAGGTTGTGTCGCTTCCCGCAGGCGTTGTTGTTGTTGTACTGCTTTGCTTAGCTCTGCGGCGGCGGCCGAGTAAGCGCGTTGTTCAGCAGCAAATTGCTCGCGCAGGCTGCTGATCTGTTCGTTGGTCGGTGCATTAAAGGCTTGCAGACTGATTTTACTCATCAGCACAAACTCGCTCTTCATTAACGCACTGTTTTCTAAAGCCGGGATTGAAACATTGTTTACTTCGGCGGTAGAGGAACTAATGCTGCTCAGTTGCGAGTAGGCGGTAAAGCCAATAATCAGCAACAGCAAGGTTATCACACTGAAACCGCCAACTACCCTTAGTTTTACGGTCAACTTCATAACAACTCCAGTTTGATCGAATTATGTGGTCGGACTGTACTGTCTTATGCAGCAAAGACGGGGCCATGTGGCCAAGCCAAACCTATTATTGTTGTTCTGCCCTGACACTATAGCGTTGTCTGCTTTCAACGCAATAGGCGGTAAGCGTATTTCCCCAAACACAACCCGTGTCCAGCGCCTGAATATCGGGGATCGGACTTTGGCCGTTAAGCGCGGCCCAGTGGCCGAATAATAACTCAGGATGAGGTTTATTGCGCCAGAATTCGTACCAGGGTACCAAATCCGGTTGGTTTTCTGGTGCAGCCTTGCTGGATAGCTCCAGTGCGCCGTCGGGATGGCAAAAGCGCATCCTGGTACAGGCATTGATGGTATAGCGCCAGCGCTGTTCAGGCGTTTTGGCATCTGCCCAGCGTACCGGTAAGTTACCGTACATGACAGCAAGTAGTGGCTCGGGATCGTGCTGTAACTGCCGGGAAACATCGGCGCAGGCGCTTAGAGCTGTAGGGATGTCCCAGTCCGGGGCCAGGCCGGCATGTAACATCCAATAGGCATCCTCTGGCCCGCGTTGTAATAAGGGCTGTTGACATAGCCAATGCACCAGTTCTGCCAAGTCCGGCGCTGCTAGCAGCGGCTCCAGCTTATCGGCGGCTTTAATTTTGCCATAGCCATAATAGTGGGCAATAAAGTTCAGGTCATGGTTACCCAGTACGACACGGGCGCCACTGCCCAGTTGCTTAACAAAGCGCAGACAGGCTAAGGAATCAGGACCGCGGGCAATCAAATCTCCACAGAACCATAAGCTGTCCTGCAATGGTTGATAATTCAGCGCTGCCAGCAAGCGCTGCAGCGGTTCAAAGCAACCTTGTAAATCGCCAATAACGTAGGTGGCCATCAGTTCAGCGCGTGCGGCATGGCCAGTCGGAACAGCGGGATAGGGGTTTGAAACGGGTGTTTGGCGGCATCAATCATTTCATAGTAACCCTGCATAGTGCCGACAGGGGTTTCTAATACTGCGCCACTGGTATAGCTGTAGGTTTCACCCGGTTGCAGTTCCGGCTGTACCCCGATCACCCCGTCACCGGCGACCTCAGTTTGTTTACCGTTGCCATCGGTGATCAGCCAGTAGCGGCGCAGCAGCTGCACTGGCAGGCTGCTGTGATTGGTAATATTGACACAGTAAGCAAAGACATAACGTTGTTCGGCTGGATCAGACTGAGCGCCAAGATAAAAACTGTCTACCGAAACCTTGACCTGATGTTCAGCTTGCATCCGTCTTTTCCTGTGTCGCCAGCCACTGCGCAACGCGGATAAAGTCAGTAACTGGAAGTTGCTCTGGTCTTAATCCCGGGTTGATACCCAGGGCTTCAATTTGTTCAGCAGTGGCGAAATTACTGAAGCCATTACGCAGTGTTTTACGGCGCTGATTAAAGGCTTCCAGACAAACCCGATTTAGGATGGCCGGGTCAACGGCGGCCCGCTCTGCTTTGGGGAAAGGGATCAGGCGTACCACGGCAGAATCGACTTTCGGCGCCGGCTTAAAGGCGCCTGGCCCCACCTGCACGACCGGCAGTGCCTTGCAATAGTACTGTGTCATCACACTGAGGCGACCATAGTCCTTACCCCCATGGCTGGCCGTCATCCGATCTACCACTTCTTTTTGTAGCATAAAGTGCATGTTTTCAATTTCATCCGCGAATTCAAACAGATGAAACAGTAAAGGCGTAGAAATATTGTATGGCAGGTTACCAAAGACTTTGAGCTTTTGCCCGGGCTGGATTAACTGACGGAAATCAAACTTCATGGCGTCAGCCTGAAAAATTTGCAGTTTGTCAGCAAGGGTAGGGTGTTGGCGCAGACGCTCAGCCAGATCGCGGTCCAGCTCTACCACTGTGAGTTTTCCTGCCGCCTCTGCAACCGGTTCCGTCAGCGCCCCCAGTCCAGGGCCAATTTCGACCAGCAGATCTGTACTTTTCGGTGCTATCGCTTTGACGATTCTGCCAATGACCTGAGGATCATGTAAAAAGTTTTGGCCAAAGCGTTTGCGGGCGCGGTGGCCCTGATGAACATTGTCAGTCATGATTATCCAGGGTGCGTTGTGCCAGTTGAATGGCTTCTCTGACAGCATGAAATAGGCTGCCCGGATCGGCTTTGCCGCTGCCAGCCAGATCCAGTGCGGTACCATGATCGACAGAGGTCCGGATCAGGGGTAAGCCCAGGCTGATATTTACTGAGCGGCCAAAGCCTTTGTATTTCAGAACCGGTAAACCCTGATCGTGATACATGGCCAACACGGCATCGGCATTGTTCAGATATTTGGGTTGAAACAGGGTATCGGCAGGTAGCGGACCGAACAGTTGCATCCCGGTCGAGCGCAGCTCATTTAATGCCGGGATAATCACATCAATTTCTTCGCGGCCCAGATGACCTCCTTCACCGGCATGCGGGTTTAAGCCGCACACATAAATTTTCGGTTCAGGGATGCCAAATTTCTGCTGCAGATCCTGATGCAAAATGGTCAGCACTTTTAATAAACGTTCACGGGTAATGGCTTTGGCAACATAGGCCAGTGGAATATGGGTGGTAGCCAGTGCCACTCTTAAACCTTCAGTGGCCAGCATCATCACCACATAAGGGGTGTTGGATTGCTGGGCAAAGAACTCGGTATGGCCGCTAAAAGCAATACCCGCTTGATTGATAATACCTTTGTGCACTGGTCCGGTGACGATGGCAGCGACCTCTCCCGCGATCACCATTGCGCCGGCTGCCGTTAAGGTCTCGACAACATAGTTGCCGTTGGCAGCATTGAGCTCGCCAGGAACCACGGCAGCGGCAAGAGGAAAGTCCCGAACTGTCAGCGTACCTGCTGCCTGTGGTTTCGCAGGTACTGCCGCATCAAAGGGTAAAAACTGTACTTGCAAACCCAGTTGCTGTGCGCGGTCGCGCAGCAACTGCAGGTTAGCGCAAATAACCAACTCAACCGGCCAGGCCTGTTGTGCCAGCGCCAGTACCAGATCAGGACCTATACCGGCAGGTTCACCGGGAGTTATTGCCAGGCGCAAGGTCATCAGTTATCGGCCAGAACTTCAATATAGGCTTCATCACGCAGTTCGCGCAGGAAGCTGGTGGACTCCTCGTTGAAACGGCGGTTGAAGATCATACGGTATACCTGTTCTCTCTTACGATCGGCAGTGGCATCTACAGTACGGCGATCCAACAGCTGCGCAATATGCCAACCGTGTTCGGTACGGAAGGGCTCACTGATTTCATTTAACTGCAACCGGTTCAGGGTATCGCGGAACGCGGGTACGTATACATCAGGTTCACTCCAACCGAGTTCGCCACCGTTTAGTTTCGAGCCCGGATCTTCAGAATATTGTTTCGCCATCTCGGCAAAGTCAGCTTCACCAGCCTGAACCTTTTGCAGGATGTCATTTAGCAGGGCGCGAGCACGTTCTTCACTGACGATAATTGAAGGTTTCACTAAAATATGCCGGGCTTTAACTTCCTGTAATTCAGTCACGTTTTCGCCACGAATATCGAAAATAGTCAGAATATGAAAGCCGGCACCTGAGCGTAGAGGTCCTGCCAAATCGCCTCTTTTGCGACCACGAATGGCTTCCGAGAACAGAGTTGGCATTTCGTTAATACCCATCCAGTCCAATTCACCACCTTCCAAAGCATTGGCCGCACTGGAAGAGGCAATGGCAATCCGGCGGAAATCGCTGCCTTCGCGCAGTAACTTAATGACCTGCTCGGCACGCTCGCGTGCGTCATTGATTTGCTCAGTCGTTGCCTGGCTCGGGATGGCTATCAGAATATGACCCAGTTTGTACTGTTCGTTAATCGCGCCCTGTTCTTCCATTAGTTTCAGCAGGTTATCGACTTCTTGCGGGCTGATATAAATCCTGCGTTGGACGTTAGCGCGTAGCACCTCGTTGGTAATAATTTCTTCGCGTACCTTTTCCCGGAAACGTTCATAATTACCCTCTTCAGAGGTGACGCGCTGACGAAATTGCTCCAGGGTCATATTTTCACCCTGAGCGATATTGCGGATAGTATCGTCGAGCTGCGCATCGGAAATTTGCAAACCCATACGCTGTGCCATTTGTAGCTGCAAATTGGTCATAATCAAGCGTTCTGTTGCCTGAGTACGCAGTGCCTGGTCAGATGGCAAGGTTTGACCTTGCGCTTGCGCATTGCGTTTAACCCGTTCAACAATCTCATCAATATCGGTTTTTAAAATCACGCCATTATCGACAATAGCTGCCACCCGATCGACTTCACGTTCAGCGGCGCAGAGTGCCAGGCTGGCGGCGCCAAGCAAGAATGCACAGATAAGTTGTTGTAACTTCATAATTTCCTACATTAATTTGTTAGTAAATACGGGCGCCGGTAGCTAAAAATGCCATTCGACAACATATCGGCAACGCCAAAACCTGCTTTATCGCCAAAGCCTTTAAACACAAACTGCAGGCTAAAGCCGCTGTCCAGACGGGCAAATTGGTTCAGATCGGTGATACCACTTTCCAGATCGGCTCTCACCTGCCTTCTGGCGACAAAACGTACTGCCCAGCAGCAGGATTCATATTGCAGTCCGAGATTGGCGTCTATCATACGATGATTTGTCACATCCCGATAGTAACTGGCGATCAGTTGCCAGTTTTGTTGCAGGGGGATAGCACCAAATAAGCCGAGTTGCTGGATTTCCACACCTGAGACCGCCCGACTGTAGCGATGGTTCAATTGCAGTAAGGTATTCTCGCTGCCACGGTAGTCGAGGCTGGCATTACTTTTTATCAGCTTTTTGCTGTCGATATCATATTGTAATGCACTGCTAACGTACCAACGGCGGTACCAATGCCAAATCATTTCCGATGCGAGCATCGATTCGGTGGAAACCAGATCTTGGGTTAGCACGTCGTTGGTCACTTCCGGTTCTTTCAGAAAGAAGATCTGACCAAGGCTAAAACGGAACAACTCATTATCAGTATTATCATAAAAGCGGGTGGTCCAACCCACAGTCAGTTGATTGGCCTCGTTTATCCGGTCCAAACCGGAAAAGCGATTCTGCCGGAACAGACCATAGTAATCGTCCTGCAAGCGGGTCGTATCGTAAAGGCCGATCTGACTCTGATCGCGGTAAGGAATATACAGATATTGCAGTTGAGGCTCAAAGGTTTGCAGTGCTTGTTCACCGAACCAGTCATATTCGCGCTCAAAATTCACCCGGGCATGCAAACGAACCTTGGGCAGTGTCCGGCTGATTTTTTCCTGCTCAGCGTCGAGTTGTTGCTCACTTTGCTGTTGATAATAGGTATACAGCAGACTGCTTTCGGCGGTTAATTCAAAAGCCGGGGTGATATAAGGTAATCTGATTGTCGGTTCCAGATGGATCCGATCGGCAGCGGTGTAGAATGCATCGGCGTTGCGAAAATGCGCATACTGAGCCTGCCATAATCCTTGCAGATTATCAGTCAGCTGTAGCGGGTTAGCCGATGCCAGACTGAGTTGTGGCATGGCCTGATAGGCTCTGTTGTAATTTCCCAGAATTTCAAAACCCTGTAACTTCAACTGAGAATGAACTTTATCCCCGAAATAACTAAGGTTAGCTTCGCGATATAACTGGGTATCGCTCTGACTATTGAAATCGGAGCCCAGTTCCGTCAGATAGGCATCATCACTGACATCGGTAAAATCCACGTAGCCACGCCAACGCTCGCTAAAGTCTGAGCGATGGCTGATATGGCCCAGATAACGTTGTCCAAAACCGGTTGGCTTATCATTGTCGTTATGCAAATACTCCAGCTGCAGCTGCCCCTGGTGTGCCTCAGTCAGATAGCGAAATTCCGACTTTAACTGAGTCCCTCTCTTACTCATGTAGCGGGGGGTCAGAGTCAAATCATAGTTGGGTGCCAGATTAAAGTAATAGGGGAGTTCTAAATCTAATCCTACCCGCTGTGAACTGCCGACTTTGGGAATTAACAAGCCGGTTTTCCGCTGATCATCAACCGGAAAGGTCAGATAGGGGATATAAAAGACCGGCACATCCTTGATGCGGAAGACCGCATGATGCGCTTCGCCCCAGCCTGAGTCTGCTGCAATGGTAATTTCTTCGGCATATAGCCCCCAGCTATTATCCTGCTGGGGACAGGTCGTAAATAAGGCCTGATTCAGTTGTAACTGCTCGCTAGAAGCGACCAGGGCTTTAGCCTCGCCCCGACCGGCTTGACTGATAAACTGATAGCGGGCGTCCGATAGTTGCGCCCTATTGTTAGCCAGGTCCGCAGCAAAGCGACTGCCACTTACATAAAGGTCGCTGTTGTAATATTCAATACCACCATCAGCAATCAACTGTTGATTGCTGGCGCTATAGCGGGCTCTTGGTGCCTGCAAGAGCGTATCGCGCTGCATAATCTGTACCTGGCCGGAAAAATCTGCCTGCTGATTATCCCGTATACTCACGGTGTCGGAGAAAATGCGGATATTGTTATCGGTAGCGTTAGCCGATTGCAGAGTTTCGGGGATACTTAACGGTTGATAACAGAGTGCAGGAGCAGGTTGTTGGGCTTGTGCCTGTGTGGCGTGCAAAGCCGCCCAGATGAGTCCTGCTAAACTTAAACCCTGTTTCATGCCTTATTCTCGTTAATGCGCTACCCGTGCCGCGTTGCGCGGGTTTGCTATGATAAATCAATTTTAGAAATCCTGCTAATCCGATATAGTGCGGCTGAGTGAAGGTCAGGATTACCCGGCAGGACAGCTGCTTAGGTTAAGTGAAGACGGAGAAGTTCAGGTGTGGGGTAAAGTATTGGGAGCCTTATTCGGCCTGGCATTACTAAAATTGCCGGGGCTGGTACTGGGTGTATTGCTTGGACATCTTGCTGACCAATGGTTTTTGAAACGTTGGGCGCAATTACGTCACCGGCTGCAACCTGAAGACGAGCAAATTCTGTTTATGTACAGCAGTTTTGCGGTGATGGGGCACCTGGCGAAAGCGCGTGGCGTGGTAACGCAAGCGCATATTGCACAGGCCAATCGTTTTATGCAACAGCTGGGATTAACCACCAGCCAGCAACGCGAGGCGCAGGCAGCGTTCCGTGATGGTAAAGCAGTAAACTTCCCGTTTCGGGAGCAGTTACAAGCGTTTTATCAGTGCTATCGCTCGCGGTCAGAAGTGCTGCAATTATTTTTAGAAGTGCAATTGGGTACGGTTTGGGCCGAAGGCAAGATTGTGCCTGAGCAACGGCGCCTGCTAACCGTTATTGCACAGGAGCTTAAGATCCCGCAGCCAGTGCTGGAGCAATTATTACGTTCCTACCAGTCACGGCAGGAGCAAACTACCGGCAATGTTCAGGGGCTTACGTTAGCGGGAGCCTATCAACTATTGGATTGCAGTCCCGAATGCAGCGAGTTGGAGTTGAAGCGAGCGTACCGTAAGCTGATGGCTCAGCATCACCCGGATAAACTGGTATCGCAGGGGGTGCCAGCGGCGATGCTGGAGGTTGCCAAGCAAAGGTCGCAGGAAATACAGGCCGCGTATGAATTTATCAAGCAGCAACGGGCGAAAGCGGGTTAGGAGCGTTAGAATCCTAAACTACTGAGCCAGCCAAAGATTTCTTTGAACAGCCACTCCTGCTGGCTGGCATGATAATGCATATCGGGTAAATAACGTTGCCGGTACAGAGGGTTAGACTGTGCTCGTGCCAACAGTTGCCGCTGTTGACTATCCGTTGCTGACCACGGATGGTCGGCGCCGGTAAGCAGGTCCAGGACTGGGACCTTTAGATTAGTCATCTGTTGTTGTAGCTGTAGCTGTAGCGTCGGATCTTTCAGATAGGCCCCGATACTGACTACGGCGGCAATATTAAGTTCGTCCTGCTCCATCAGCAATGCATGCCAGGCACCAGCAACCTCACCCTGGACCAGGATGATTAGCGGGCCTGTGGGTGCCGGCTGCAACTGCTGTAATGCTTGCCAGCGGGCCGCCAACTGGGCTTTGTTTGCTGCCAACGCAGTGCTGGCGTCCTGCGCCTGATGTGCTTCAAGTTCAGGCAGGGCCAGAATGCTCCAGCCAAAAGCCGGCAAATGCTGAAACAGAAACCCCCAAAGCTGCGGACTTAGCAGGTGACGCTGCTGTGCTGGCATAAAGATGACAGTACCTTTGCTCTGACGGGTAACGGCAGGCACCCTGGCCAGCTGAATTGAGGTTTCTGCAGTCGTTAATGTTGTAAGCTCAAGGCTGGGGTGCTGGCGCACAATATCCTGCCAGTTTGCCAGGGCAGGGCAGGTAACCAATAACAGAGCTACTAATGGCAGTGCGCGAAATGTTGGCATAGTGACACCCGATGAGCCAGATAATACCGTATCGGTCATGGCGGCTAAAACTTAAGCCGCTGACAGTATTATAGCTTGCAGCTGGACCACATTTTTAGCTAAGGGTTAGTTTGCGCTTTGCAGGTGCTCACTGAAGGTATACAGGACTTTGTTATCGTGACTGAACTTAACATAGCTACCGTGGTGTTCCAACAATCTGACCAGTACCGACGGTTGTAAAATAAAACAATACTTAGTGGCTTTAAATTCAACCAGTGCTTTGGCCATTTCTCTTAAGTGGTCATTGGCGGCCAGTCGTTTTGCTTCATGTTCATCATTACAAACATGCGAAGCTTGTTCCAACTGAACTAAAGACTCAGAGTTGACTGTTTCAGCTAGCAGTGTGGTGCTACCAAGCAGCAAGGTGGCAGCTAAACAGAATTTGACAAAACAAGACATCATTACTCGTTCCCGGAGCTTAGTATAGCGAGCTAAAAATTAGCAGCCTTCGCCCGGCGCGGCAACTGAAATTTTATCTAATACCCCGGAAAATAAAAAAGCCGCTGTTGTCAGCGGCTTTTTTGAGCATTAAGTGGCGATTAACGCATCACTGGCTCTTTGATTTTGGCCGTTACTTTAGCTTCGATGCGCTGGTTTGCAGCATGAGCTTCACGGCTGTTACCAGGTACGCGAGGCTGAGTTACACCAAAGCCTTTTGAGGTAATGCGTGAGCTTTCGATGCCCTGAGCAACTAACAGGTCAGCGATGGCTTTAGCACGACGCTCAGATAAGCGCATGTTGTATTCTGGCTTACCGATGTTAGAGGCGTGACCTTCGATGAAAACCACTGACTCTGGGAAACGCTTCATGAACGCTGCCAGTTTGTTAACTTCAGTGCGGCCTTCTGGCGACACAGTGGCAGAGTCGAAAGCGAAGCGAACTTCGATATCTACGTCACCAACACGATCCATTTTCTCAGTGTAGATGGTACAACCATCAGCATCAACTTTCTGACCTGCTGGTGTATTCGGACACTTGTCACGGCTATCTGGCACGCCGTCACCGTCAGAATCTACAACTACTGGGGCCGGAGCTGGCTCAGGTTGTGGCGCCGGAGTTGGCGCAGGAGCTGCTGCCGCACCGAAAATCCAGCTGGCGCCGAACTTGATCGAGGCATCATTCCACTGACCACGGCTAATACCGCGGAAACGGTTACCTTCAGCGAATAAGGCAACGCTTTCGTTGATGAAGTAACGGTAACCCACACCGACGTTCAGAGCGTCAAATGCGATGTTGTGTTCAAAGTGTTTCCAGCCACCGACCAGGTAAACATTTGAATTCGGGATGTGATACATTGCATCAACACCGAAGCGGTCACCGGTAACGCGTGAACTTTGCGTTAATGAGTCCAGACTTTGGCGGGCATACTCAGCACGCACGCCCCAAGTTTCATTCAGGCGGTAGCCAATTTCTACACCGACGCCCCAACCGTTATCGACGTTATCCCATGCAGCTGATTGGCCTTTACGGTTATCAGTCCAGTAGCTTTCGCCGAATAATGAGCCGAAGACTTTCTTTTCCAGGTCCTTTGCTGAAGGAGCGTTGGCAAAGGCCTGTGCGCTCAGCAGTGGTAATGCAGCCAGAACTGCAATGGCGGTTGCTTTCAGTTTCATCCGTTTCTCCTTTGATTCATCCAACTTAGCAAACTTGTAATAGTTTACCATATTGTTTTGACAGTATTATTAGTTTTGAACAAATTTAAGCGTTTAATTTTACGACAGTGGCATCTTAACCAGTAAAACTGAATGTTAGGTTAATAAAGTTCTAAATTTTAGCTTAAAACGGGCATTTTGCAAAAAAAGTCAAGTTTTCAGCAGTTTCCGGGTGCACCAGGCAGAGTTCGGTGGCATGCAGTTGCAGCCGCCCGATTTGCTGGAAATCCGGATTGTAAAATTTATCGCCCAGGATCGGATGGCCAAGGAATTGTAGGTGTACTCTGAGCTGGTGTGAGCGTCCGGTTACCGGCTCTAGCTCAACCAGGCTGCTGTCTACAGTGCGCTGTAATACCCGGAAGTGGGTCAGAGAGGCTTTCCCATATTGATAACAGACCTTTTGCTTAGGGCGGTTCGGCCAGTCGCAGATCAATGGTAACTCAATACTTCCCCGATCTGCCGTAATACAACCGCTTACTCTTGCCAGGTAGCGTTTTTTGATCGTCCGTTCCGAAAATTGCCGGTTGAGTTCACGCTGCGCCTCCTTGGTCAGTGCCATTACCATCAGACCTGAGGTCGCCATATCCAGCCGGTGCACCACACTTGCCTGTGGCCAGACCCGCTGTACCCGGTACTGCACGCTGTCAAAATGCTCGGCAGCTTTGCCTGGCACAGAGAGCAGGCCACTGGGTTTATTCAACACCACTAACTGGTCATCCTGATACAAAATGTCCAGATAGGGTGACAGAGGTGGGCGATAATCCAATAGCATACTAGTCGTGGCTCACTACGATAACCCGGATCGCATCTAGTTTTAGACGAGCCTTCGCAAGGTATTCCTCGCCTTGCTGCCGCAGTGCTTGCAGGTGATGAATTTCTTCCGGCCGAACCAGTGGATTAACGCTTTGCAGCGCCAGCAGACGTTGGATTGCGGCAGTCAATTGCTGTTGTAACTGGCTAACAGCCTCAGCTTTGAGTGCCGCCAGTTGACTGTTTGCCTGTTGCTCCGCCGCAGCCAGTAAAGGATGGATCAGATTCTGTAACGCATTAACCAATTTGGCTCCGGTTTGCCGACCTACGGGTTTTAGCTGACGGTTAAAGTTATCAAAGGGCACTTTTGCCGCCAGATCTTTACCGCTTTTGTCCAGCAGCAAGCGAATGGGCGTTGGCGGCAGATAACGGTTAAGCTGCAAAATAGCCGGTGCGCTGGCTTCAGCGATAAAAATCAGTTCGACAAAGAAGCTGCCGACCGGTAACGCCTTGTTCGGTAGCAGGGCGACAGAGCTATTGCCAAAGTGCTCGTTGCTTAGCAGATCCAAAGTGCCGGTGACCATCGGGTGATCCCAGCTTAGAAACTGGATATCTTCCTCTGCCAGCGCCGTTAAGCGGTCAAAGGTGACGGTAGTGCCTTCATCGTCCAACCCGGGGTAGTTCAGCTGCAATTGTTCCGACGGGCGCAAGATAATGCTGGTGTCTGAGCGATCTTCCTGAGCGACGCCCAGCAGGTCCCAGGCTTTAAACATCAGCATCGGTAACCGCACATCCTGATCCAACTGACTGATTGCTGTCGCTAACTCGATTGCTTTGCTACCGCCAGCGGAGTTAAGTTCAAGTAGCTGATCACGTCCTTGCTCCAGTTGCTGTCGTAACCGGGCTGCCAGGCTTGCGGTGTCGCTGATAAAAGCCAGAACCGATTCAGACTGACAGGCCGCCGAGGCAAGCAGTTGCAACAGCTGTTGCTGTTGTTGTTCAAAAATAATTCGTCCGCTCTGGCAGGTTTGGGCGAAGGCATCCAAGCCTTGCTGATACCAGTCAAATAGCAATTGCTGCGCGGTGCCGGCAAAATAGGGTAAGTGGATCTGGATATCCTGTTGCTGCCCGATCCGGTCCAGGCGACCGATACGCTGTTCCAGCAGATCCGGATTCAGTGGTAAATCGAACAGCACCAGATGATGCGCAAACTGGAAATTCCTGCCCTCACTACCGATCTCTGAGCATAGCAGTACCTGGGCGCTGTATTCTTCCTGCGCAAAGTAGGCCGCGGCTTTATCACGCTCCAGAATGCTCATGCCTTCGTGAAACACAGCGGCTCTTACTCCGGCCAGGGTGCGTAACGCCTCCTCTAGCGCTATGGCGGTGGCTGCTTTGCTACAAATCACCAGAAACTTCGCCGGCCGATGTTGTTTTAACAGATCCAGCAAATAGCTGACTCTGGGATCGAATTGCCACCACTGGCTGCTCGAACCCTCAAAATCCTGAAATACCTGTTCGGGAAAGAGTTGTGCCTGCACCCGGTGTAGCAGTGGTGCGTCCTGCTGCAAATTCTGAAACACCTTTAATGCATTTTCATACTGGGCAGGCAAGCTGAGCGGTGCCGGAACCGCATGGCGTTTTGGAAAGCCTTTAATACCGGCACGGCTGTTACGGAACAGGATGCGGCCTGTGCCGTGACGGTCCAGTAATTGTTTCAGCAATGCCTCTTTGATCGCAGGCATCGTCTCAGGCTGCTGGCTTAACTGTTCAACTAGGGTGCGACTTTCATTGTCAGCTAACAGTTGTCTCAGCTCTGTCACTAATTCGGCATCAGGGTCCGTTGTTTGCATCAAGCGGCGCGCCAGGGCGGCAATATGTTGATACGTCTGCTCTTGGGCTAAAAACACCTGATAATCATAAAAACGGTCAGGATCAAGCAGGCGCAAACGGGCGAAGTGGCTCTGATGACCAAGCTGATCAGGTGTCGCAGTAAGCAGAATCAGGCCGGCCGTATCCTGCGCCAGTGCCTCAATGCGCTGATATTCCGTGCTTGCCGCCTCAGGTTGCCACTGCAGATGATGTGCCTCATCGACCACCAGAATATCCCAGTGACTACCTACAGCCTGTTCATGCCAACTTTTCTTTCTTGTTAGAAACTCCAGGCTACATAACACCAGTTGCTCAGTATCAAAGGGATTATCAGCATCTAATTGTGATTGCTGGCAACGTTCTTCATCAAAGATCGAAAAGCGCAGATTAAAACGGCGCCACATTTCAACCAGCCACTGATGTTGTAGCGATTCCGGTACCACGATCAGTACCCGGCTGGCTAGCCCGGTCAGTAATTGTTGATGCAGGATCAGGCCGGCTTCGATAGTTTTACCCAGGCCGACCTCGTCAGCCAATAACACCCGTGGTGCGTGACGCTGGGAAACTTCGCTGGCGATATACAGTTGGTGCGGGATCAAACTCACCCGGCCACCGGCAAGGCCACGCAGTGGGCTTTGCTGCAGTTGTTGCTGCATCTGCCAGCTTTGGAAACGTAGTGGAAAGTACTCAAAGCGGTCGATCTGACCCGCGAACAGGCGGTCCTGCGGCTTATTAAAACTGAGAAAGTGATCGAGAAAAGTTTCGCGCAACACCACCGGCTCACCGTTATCGGTGCGCACGCCATGATAGCTGAGCAGCTGTTGTTGCTCGCTTAACTCCTGCACCAGAATACTGAAGCCTTCTGCACTTTTAATCTGGTCGCCAACATTAAAGGTAACGCGGGTTAGCGGAGCTTCTTGCTGGGCATAGAGCCGGGTTTCGCCACTGGCCGGAAACAATAACGTTAGCATCCGTCCTTCAATTGCGATAACGGTTCCTAACCCTAAATCTGATTCCGCGTCGCTAATCCAACGCTGGCCCAGTGCAAATCTCATACGTAATCCTGGCAGTCTAAAAATGGGGCGTCATGGTACAGCGAAAAACGCTCTGATGCATCAGCAAAACAAGCTGCTGCGGTCATTTTTCTGTCATCTGAATGTCGCAAGGTAGTCACAGGACAGTTTAAAAAAACTGTCACTCAGTATAGCAGTCTGAGATGGATGCACTATGCTGAACTAATAGGATGCAAAAATCTGTGGGTGAAAACAAAAAGGAGCAGTGCCTATGGCGCGGAAAAAATCGAAAGAGAAGAAGATCTACGTCCTTGATACCAATATTCTGCTGCACGAACCTTTCGCTTTTCTGAACTTCGAAGAACATGATGTTGTAATCCCGATGACCGTACTGGAGGAGCTGGATCATATTAAAGATCGGCATAAGGACGTTAGCCGTGATGCCAGGGTGGCGATCCGGGCGCTGGAGGATGTGCTGAAAGATGCATCACCCGAACAGATGTTGCACGGTGTGGCCTTACCGGCCCGCAGTGATGAAAGACCCAGCGGACATATCTTTATTATTAACGACCACCATTTGAAAGATGAAATTCCGGGCTTACCCGGTGGTGAAAACGATCACCTGATTATTAATACTGCCCTTTATTTACAGCGCGAAAAGAGTCCGGTCAAAGTCATATTAGTGACAAAAGACATCAATATGCGGCTAAAGGCCAAGGGCGCCGGGTTGAAGCTGGTCGAAGATTACCGCACTGACCAGTTAATTGACGATGTCAGATTTCTGTATAAAGGCTATTACAAGTTTAGCGGCGAGTTCTGGTCACAGGTTGGCGAATGCCGTACCGTCAATGAGGGGCGCGAGGTCGTGCACTATATCAGCCGCAAGGTACTACCGAATGCTTATGTAAATGAATATCTGATTGATGAAGCAGAAACCTTTGCCGGCAAGGTGCTGGCGATCACTGAGACAGAGCTGAAGATTGCGGATTATGGTGTGGAACGTATGATGCACCGCCATGCGTGGGGTATTCATCCGAAAAATATCTATCAGGCAATGGCGTTACAGGCGCTGTTGGATCCACAGATGGATCTGGTGATCCTGACTGGCCCCGCCGGTTGCGGTAAAACCCTGATAGCCCTTGCCGCTGCGTTAGAGCTGGTGATTGAGAAAGGCATGTACGATAAGGTCATCGTCACCCGTAATACTCCGGAAATTGCTGAGTCGATTGGGTTTTTACCCGGCTCAGAAGAGGAAAAAATGGCGCCTTGGCTGGCGGCCATCACCGATTCGCTGGAAGTGCTGCACAAAACCGATGAGCATCCGCACGCCAGCGTGAATTACATTATGGAGAAAGCCAATATCCAGTTTAAGTCGGTTAACTTTATGCGCGGCCGCAGCATTCAAAATGCGATAGTGATCCTCGACGAATGCCAGAATCTCAGTGCTGCGCAGTTAAAAACTATTATTACCCGTTGCGGCGAGGGCACCAAGTTAATCTGCTCCGGTAACCTGTCGCAAATTGACAGCAACTATCTGACCGCGGTGACCTCAGGGCTAACCTATATTGTCGAACGTTTTAAGAACTTTGAGGGCAGTACTACCATTAACCTGAACGGGGTGGTTCGCAGCCGGTTGGCGTCCTTTGCCGAGGCTAATCTGTAGGCAGAATCGGGCCAGATGGCCCGTGGTATTTAACTCTGCGCCAAAACGTAGTATGTTCAGCTGAGTTAAATGCTGCTGCAAGGACAGCCGATGCAGAACCCGATCCTTTCTGAATATCAACGCACCCGGCGTCTGGGTGCGTTTTTTGTGTTGCTATTAAGTTTTGCTGCGGCAACAGTGCATTTCTTGCTGACACTGGAGCAGCGAATGGAGTTGCAGAGTCAGCGCCTGGCCATTAAGGCGCTGCATTTGGATGCGCAGTTATTACCTTTACAAAAGTTTGCTGACAGCATGCAGCAACAGGCGTTGTTGGAACAAGCGGACTCGCTATCCGTATTTAATTCCCCCCTTTATACCCTTGACGGCCAAACACCTGATATAGCAAGTTTGCGCTCGGCACAGCGGCTATCCAATAACGAACTGCATTTTTTAAGCCGTTCTGAAGCAGCGCTGAATACCGCCAGAACCCTGTACCCATGGTTGGATCGCGTGCTGTATTGGTCGGATCAGGATTTAGTGTATTTAACGCCGCAACAGCTCTCGCTACTGCAAATCCAGACTTTACAGCCCTGGCTTGAGCAGCAGCGTAAGGTACCGGTTGCCGAGCAAGCCGGTTTGAGCCACCTGGAAACGAACAAAATTTTGCTAAGCCGCCGTTTACGCTTTGCCGATGGGCATGGCGGTTGGTTGATCTTTGTCATTGACTCAGCCGTTTTGCTTGAGCCTTTTCAGAAGCTGTTGCCTGGAACTGATTTTTTCCTGTTGGACGAGCATGGCAAATTATTAGGTAATGGCCAGACGCCATTGCGCGACCTGGAGCAACGTGTATTGCAGTTGCAGCGGATCGGAAAGCAACCTCTGTCCCTGGTTATGCTGGAGCAGCGGCAAAGTTTGTTCGGTGCCGGACTGCTGGCATTACTGACCTTCTGGTTGGGTTATTTGCTGGTGCTGTCGCTGGCGTTGTGGGCCTTTTTGTATCGCTACCGCCAGAAAACCTTGCAACCAGTAAAGCGGCTGACGATTCATATCGAGCGTTTATTACGCGATCAGGGTGGGGTGCGGCATATTCCTCGCGGCTGGGAAGAGCTTTTTGATAAGATCAATCGTCTGAAACCATAAGGGAACACCGCCGTTGCGGTGACAAAGAACCGATGAAATTAAGCCGAGAGATCACCGCTACAGCCCCCGTCACCGCCATAGAGCTACTCAGTACGGCAGTGCCGGAGTTGCCGAAAGGTCGATTAAAAGATGCGATGAACAAGGGCGCCGTGCAGTTAATTGCCAAGCCGGTAAAACGGCTCAGACGCGCCCAGTTTATGCTGAAAGCCGGTGATCGGCTGGCGCTGCACTATGACAGTGAAATTTTAAGCCGGGATTGTGCTGCGGCGCAGCTGCTGGCTGATGAAAAGGCCTATAGTGTCTGGTTTAAGCCTGCCGGTATGTTGTCGCAAGGTAATGAATGGGGCGATCATCTCAGCTTATTGCGCTTTGCCGAGCAACACTTTACACCCGCCCGCCCCGTGTTCCTGCTGCACCGTCTTGATCGTGAAGCCAGTGGTTTAGTCTTGCTGGCACATAATAAACAGGCCGCAGCGGCCCTGAGCAAACTCATCGCTGAGCGGGCTATTATCAAAAAGTACCGGGTACGGGTAAAGGGCGCTTTGCCTGCTGACGTGCTGAGTCAGGGTAGGATTGCACTGCCGCTGGATGGCAAGGCATCAGAAAGTCGTTTTAGTTTGCTGGAGTATTGCAGTTTAACCGATACCAGTTTGCTAGAGGTAATACTGATCAGTGGCCGCAAGCATCAGATCCGTCGACACTTCGCTGCTATAAACTGCCCGGTGATGGGCGATCCGCAATATGGCCGGCAAAACAAAAGCACCACAGGCCTGGCGCTGCAGGCGGTAGAGTTGGCGTTTTTCTGCCCCTTTAAACGACGCCAACAGCAATTCCTGCTGCCAGCGTCATTAGTTCAGAGTTGAAACGACAGCTGATTGCCGTTTAACTGCAGTGTTAATTCACCCAGTTTCAGCGCATTTAATATATCGGCACGCAAATTGTCTGCCTGCCATTCACAGGGCCGGGGATGGCTGCTGTAGACAACCAGTTGCCACAAGGAACCAGAGTTTAACTGTTGCCCGGCCAGATACCAGCAGAGCCAGACCAGCTCTGCCAGACCATTCAGATCCTCTTTTTGCCAGTGCTCGCCAAGCAGGTCCTGCAGTGGCAAGTTCAGGGTCAGTAATTCAGGATTGGCGCCAAGCTCAGTCAGCTTTTGTTCCAACAGCGCAATCGCCTGTTGTTGTAGTTGCGGCAATTTCTGCTCATCGTCGCAACATAGCCACAGCATTTCACTGCCACTAAAACTGGCGGTAACTTCCGGCAGGTTAAGTTGCTGACGTACTTGTTCCAGCAACTCGCTGACGCAACGTCTGCCATATTTTTGTTGCAGCAGGGTGCGATTACGCGGCAGTAATACTATTAAGTGTGGTGCAGTACGTTGATTGGTCTGTTTTACTTTTTCACGGAACTGGCTCCACTGTTTTGGTGCCAATTCCGGCGCAGGCGTTGTCGTGGCTACCGGTAATTGCCGACGGTATAATTGCCAGATCACGAAAGCAGTAAAAATCAGTCCGACTAACAATAACTGCAGTAGAACCTGTCTGGATTCGGCGGCGGCGAGTTGTAGTTGCAGTTGCTTCAGCTCAGCTGACTGCTGGCTCACCTGGTTGTTATCGGTTAAGCCCCCTTTCAGCTGGGCCATAGTGCTTCTTAATTGTTCGCTTTGCTCTTGCTGTGCTAACTGCATCGCCTGCTGCTGCGCCAGATAAGCTGTCTGCCACTGCTGGCGCGCAGCAGCCAGGTCGGATTTATTGTTGTAGAAGCGTAGCTTAAGGTAAGTTGCCGCGGCATTAATATCTGGCGCGATGTCGGCCAGCAATTGCTCTGCTTCCGGATAACGCTGCTGCTGGATATAGAGCCGCGCTAATGCCAGCGTAATTTCCTGGAGATAGGTCGCAGAGTTGATTTGGCGGAATTGCTGCAACGCCAGTTGATATAATTGTTCGGCGGGTGCCAATTGTTGCTGTACCAAGGCGGTGCGGGCCAGGCTGTAGTTGACCATCGCAATGCGCAGTAAGTTTTGCTGCTGCTCGGCGATGTGTCGTGCTTCTTCCAACAACAGTTGCGCTTGCTCCGCCTGTACTGGCTCTTCCAGATAGGTTTCAGCCAGATAAATCAACGCATGGGTATAATTAGATTGCAGATCCAAAGCGCGGTAGCGCTCTGCTGCCTGCTGAAAATGTTCCAGCGCATCCTGGTGCAAATCCAACTTACGAAACGCCATTCCCAGCCTGAAGTGGATTGAAGCCAGACTTTCAAAATCCTGTAGCTGATTGGCCAGCGTCAAACCTTGCTGTAAGTAGTAAAAGGCGCGCTGGTATTGATTATCCTGCAATGCCAGCCGGCCACTGATAATCAGTGAGGTTAGCTCCCGCGACGGCTCACCCAGTTGTCGTGCCAGTGCCAGACTACGCTCCGCATACTCCAAACCCGTAGCTAACTGTCCAAGCAGATTATAGGCAGAAGCGAAACTGCGTAGTACATCATTCAGCAGGCGCAGGCTGGGTTGCTCGTCGCTGTTAAGCAGCAGTTGTTCGGCAGCCAGTAGCTGCTGAAGAGCCATCTCAGCATTCTGAAAATAAATGCCGTGAATTTGTGCTTTATGAAACAGGCTTAACGCCTGTAAATAAGGGGTAGTAGCCAGTTGCTCCGCCTTACTGGCCGCATCCAGGGCCGCATCCCTGTTATTGACTGTCTGATAACTGACTGACAACACCAGATAGTCTTCGGCAGTTAAGGTCGTTAGTGCCTGATTTTGCAGACGGGAAATAAATTGTTCGGCAGCAGCTTTACTTTTGTCTACTTCACTCAGCCGCTCTGTCAGGTTAGCAGCCTGCACTGGCAGACTTATTCCAACCGCCAACAAAAAAACATAAAGAAAACGCATAGAAAGCTCTTATTTTTATCGCCCCGGCGCATCCAATGCAAGTGGCACTCTTTGCTGATGTTGGGCAGAGCATCCGTTCTGCCGGGTAGTATCTTATTACTAAAGTAGTTAATTATTATAACAGTTTTTAGCGGCTGACTCAGCGTTCGAGAAAACCTCGAATATTGTCGGCAATCTTTAACACCATTCTGGTTCGCGCCTCACGACTGGCCCAGCCAATATGAGGGGTGATCAACAAATTGGGTAGTTTGCAATTTAGCAGCGGATCTGAAGCCGGCGGCGGTTCAGTGCTAAGAACGTCAAGTGCAGCCGCGCCGACCTGCCCGGTTTTTAAGGCATCAAGCAGCGCATTAGGCTCAATCAGCGCACCGCGCGCCGTATTGATCAGCACAGCGCCGGTTTTTAACCCCGCCAGACTGTTCTTATTAATCATATGCCGGGTATCAGCGGTCAAAGGGCAGTGCAGGGAGACAATATCTGCCTCTGCCAGTGCCGCGCCAAATGCCAGGCGGCCGGGGCGGATCTCTGTGGCAGAGGGCCGCTCGGCGATCAATACCTTCATACCAAAGGCCCTGGCTAAGGCAGCCGTTGCCTGACCCAAGACACCATAGCCGACAATCACCATAGTTTTGCCGGCCAGTTCAAAGATGGGGTAATCCAGCAAACAGAAACTCTGGCTACGACTCCAGTCGCCACGTTGTACCGCTGTGCTGTAACTGAAAAGCTGATTACTCAGTGCCAGCAGCAAGGCGAAGACATGCTGTGGCACAGCCGTGCCAGCATAATCGGTAACATTAAACACCTGAATTCCTGCCGCCCTGGCCGCCTGTAGGTCAATATTATCCATACCGGTTGCCGCCACCATAATAGCTTTCAGGCGTGGCAGTTTGGCAATCAGCGCCGCGTCTAAGCGGCATTTATTGACGATAGCGATGTCGGCATCTTGCAGCCGTGCCGGCAGTTCGTCGGCGCTGCTGTGGGCATAGACCTGAAGCTGACAGTTAGCAAGGTGCAAAGCCGATAAATCGGCATCGCCCAGAGTAGCGGCATCGGCAAATACGATTTGGTAACGCATAGGCTGTGGAGTTCCTGGCGCCGTTTCAGAAAAAGCTGTTTTAGCATAGCTAAGGGGCTAATGCAGCAGATATTGTTACGACTATCGTCGAACAGCCGGTTTAACTGCTGCATAAACATACTTTTTGTTACATTTATGCTAAGAAAAGCGGTTAAGTTCAACAGGCCATAATGGTAAAGTGGGGCGAGTGCAGCAAAGGATTAAGTAACAATGCAAATTACAGTCACACAGATTGAAAAACACTATGCCACGGTACAGGCGGTGCGTGGTGTCAGTTTCCAGATCCAGCCAGGCGAGATTTTTGCGCTGCTGGGGCCCAATGGTGCCGGTAAGTCATCGATTATCCGGATGCTGGTCGGTATGACCCGCCCCGATGCCGGCCACATTCTGGTACAGCATGATGGGGGCGAATTTGACCATGTGCCCCGCCGTTATCTCGGCTACTTGCCGGAAGACCGCGGACTTTATGCTGACAAGAGTGTTGAAAAAAATCTGCGCTTTCTGGCGCAGTTGCATGGTTTATCTGCCACAGAAACCGAACAGCAACTGACACATTGGCTCAATGTTTTTGAATTAACGGATCGGCGGAAAGAGGATTTAAAGCAGTTGTCCAAGGGCAATCAGCAGAAAGTTCAGCTGATTGCCGCCGTGATCCACCGTCCGGCACTGGTTATTCTGGATGAGCCTTTTTCTGGTCTGGATCCGCTGAATCAGGAAAAAGTGGTGCAGTTTTTACAACAATTGCGTGCCGATGGCATGACAGTGATTTTAAGTGCCCATCAGATGGCGATGGTGGAAAAACTGGCAGATCATATGCTGTTGATGGCAAAAGGGCAGGCAGTATTGGCCGGCACTCTGGCGCAGATCCGCAGCCAGGCTCAGCCACAACCGGAAGTCGTGATTGAAACCGAGCAGCCGATTAGCAGTGAGCAGCTCGACCGCTGGTTAGCCGGATATAGCTGGCTGCTACAGACACCGCAGCGACTGTTGGTGCGACTTAATGAAACCCAACAGCTGTCGGCCTGTTTACAGCAGTTGCTGCCTTACTGTGCGTTGAAAAATATCTCAATGCAAAATCCGGACTTGCATCAGTTATATCTGAATGCGATGACCCAACATCAGCAACAGGAGCAAGCAGTATGATTTCGCGGCAAAGTCTGGTCGTCGCCAAATGGGAATTTTTACGTTTTTTTAAATGGAAGCAACAGCTGATCTCGTATTTGCTGATGTTGGGGGTAATGGGAGCGATTTTTGCCTGGAGTTACTTTGTGGATGAAGGCCGCCAGCAATACCGGATCGCAGTGCCGGCCGGCTTTAGTCTGGAAAGTAGCGCCCAGTTTCAGTTTCAGCAGCCGACGGTCAGCCTGGAAGAGCAGTTGCGACAGCTACAGCAGGACGAAACCTGGCATGCGGTGCTGGAGCCAGGCGAGGAGCAGGTGCTGATCCACACCAAGGCCGGTAAAAAGTGGCAACAGCAGTTACAAAGCGTGCTGCTGGAGCACTACCGGCAGCAGTATGCCGCCGCGCAGGGTTGGTCGGCAGAGCAGTTGGCGGCATTACAGCAGCCTGTCAGCCTTGAAATGCGTTACCTCGATGACAACTATAAGGGAAAAGATCGGCCGGAAAAACTGATCGCCCTGGCGGTGCTGTTTATGCTGTTGATGGGGCTTACCACTGCCTTTGGTCAACTGTTAATGAGCATTACCGGCGAAAAGCAGCAGCGGGTCACAGAGCAGTTATTTGCCATAGTGACACCGCAGCAATGGATCGATGGCAAGGTACTGGGTCATAGCTTGAGTGCGTTAAAAGCTATGTTTACCACCACGCTGATGATGTTACTGGGTTTTCTGGTGGCGGTACTGGTGTTTGCCAATAAACCGCTGCAGCTGGACTGGCTGAATCTTGGGGTCTTAGCCTGGTTACTGCCCTTTGCCCTGCTTGGCGTAGTGTTGTGTGCGACCTTTATGGCTGCTATTGCTGCCTCGATTGACGATCCCAATACCAGTGGTAAGGGCGCGGTGATGATGATCACCTGGCTGCCGCTACTGTTTACTTACTTGGTGATCGATAGCCCCACCGGCTGGGCCATGACGTTATTAAGTTGGCTGCCACTCACCTCCTTTGCGGCGATGCCGGTGAGGATGGCGCTGGTTGAATTGCCCTGGTGGCAGCCGTTGCTGTCGTTAATGCTGTTGCTTGCCACCCTGTACTGGCTGCGCCGGGTAGCAGGCCGGATATTTTTACGTGGCATGCAGATGTATGGCAAGGAGCCAAGCTGGGGAGATATTATGCGCTGGGCGCTCAGTAACAAGGCTGATTGATGAACTATTCAGCCTAAACTCAGCCAAAATGGCTATAATGTCGGCCGGTAGCTGAGGTTGCTACCGGCGGCAACTTTAAAGGAAACCTATGATCGATCCTTCTTTTCGCCAACAAGCTTCGGCGTGGCAACGGCAGTTTCAGCTACGTAGCCAGGGCAGTTTTTTGCAGCGCCTACTGGCATGGCTGGTATTGGGCGTGATGTTGCTGGTGGGCGCGGTCTTTCTACTGTTTGCATTGCTGCTCAGTTGGATCCTGATCCCGATTTTGCTATTCCGGCACCGGCAACGGATGCGGCAATTCCGTGAGCAGGCAGCCCGTTATCAGCAGGCCCAGCAGGATGGCGCCAATCCTTACGCCGGGCAGCGGCAGCAACAAGGCACAGTGATCGAAGGTGAGGTGCTGCGTAAAGACGAATCTGAGCCGCGTTAGCCTGCAGCTGGTTGGTTGGCCAGTTTGGCTTTGATAAAGTCGCTGTGCCGGATAAAGAGTAAATCCGCCACCTTGCGCAGCATCATTTCTTCATTCGGGTCGACACTGCCATCGGCCCAGGCCAGTTGCCATAGCTGGTTCAATAACGCCAGCCGCTCTGGCTCTGTTAATACTTTCAACTTCGACGTATAGGCATGCAAGCAGGTGGCATCAGCGGCCAGCTGATTGGCCTGTGCCAATACCTGCTGTGCTTGTGGCCTGGCCAGCGCATATTCCCGTTCAATATAATGCAGGACCAACTGTTGCTCTTGCTCGGTACTGTCGAAATCGGCATGGCTTAGCTGCAACAACAGCACCACTGCCATAAATTGTGGCTCACTGAGGCCGGCTGCCTGCCAGGGTTGATGGCTGGCGGCTGCACCGGGTAAGCCTTCAGCGGCTTTTTCCAGCAGGTTTTTCAGAAAATTAAACAAGGCGAAACTCCTCTGCATAGGGCGTGCACACAACCTGACACGGCTTGAATTTTATCAGACTTTACCCCACTGAAAGAGTTCGACTGATCGTGCCGGAGCACCCTTTTGCCGCTACTTATTTTAGCTGTACTGACGCTGTTGATTATTGGTTTAGTGCTGGGACAACCTTATTACCGGCGTTGGCAGCGCCAGCGCATTGCTGCCAGGCCCTTTCCTGAAGCCTGGCGTAAAATTCTGAAACAGCGGATGCCGTATTTCCGGGCTTTGCCTGCCGATCTGCAACTACAGTTAAAAAAGCATATGCAGATTTTTATCGCCGAAAAAGCCTTTATTGGCTGCGATGGCCTGACGGTAACCGATGAAATGCGGGTGACCATTGCCGCTCAGGCCTGCCTGCTATTACTGAACCGTCCTAATCACTATTACCCGGCATTACGCAGTATTCTGATCTACCCATCTGCTTTTATTGTTGAGACCGCACAAACCGATGCTGCGGGCTTGGTGCGGCAGGAACAACGGGTACTTAGCGGTGAGTCCTGGGGCCAGGGCAAGGTCATTCTAAGCTGGCAGGACACGCTCTCGGGGGCTGCCGATCCGCACGATGGTCATAATGTGGTGATCCATGAGTTTGCCCATCAACTGGACCAGGAGCAGGGGCCGACCCAGGGCGCGCCGGTGCTAAGTCGCAGTAGTGATTATCAGCAGTGGTCAAGCGTAATGCAGCAAGCGTATGACGACTTGCAGCAGCGGCTGGCGCTGGGATTACCTGTATTGCTTGATCCCTATGGTGCTACCAATCCGGCGGAGTTTTTTGCGGTGTTGACCGAAGTATTCTTTGAAAAGCCGGCTGAGCTTAATACCGAGCATCCGGCCTTGTATCAGTTACTGAGCCGTTTTTATCGCTTAAATCCACTGAGCTGGCAATAACAAGCCACTAGAGCACCATCCAGTTTAAAAGTACGCTGGTGTCGATTTTCCGGTGCTCTAACCAAGCAGCATCTTAATTAATTGCGCCAGTAACAAAATAGCGACCAGCGGCAAGATCCAGCGACCATATTTACGATAGTCCTGCTCGGCCTGCTCACCTTTGCTGCCATATTTCTCCAGCAACGGCAGTAGTAAAAACAGCACCAAAAATAACACTGCTAAGATACCGATTAACGCCATTAAGCTCTCCTCCGGGCTTTTTAAACAGCTTAACAGCTCGCGGTTTGGGCTGCAAAAATGCTGTGCTGGCCAGCTATTAGCCATTTTGGCACCATGCTACACTAAACGCAGTTCACCTTCAGGAGAAGTAAAGGATGTTGTGGGCCGTATTAGCTCTGATTTCAGGTTTGGCGCTGCTGGTCTGGAGCGCAGATAAATTTGTTGATGGTGCCGCCGCCACCGCAAAATATGCCGGCATGCCGCCGCTGTTAATCGGTATGTTGATTGTCGGCTTTGGTACCTCGGCGCCGGAAATGGTGGTCTCCGCCATGGCGGCTGCCGATGGCAATCCGGCGCTGGCGCTGGGTAATGCCTATGGCTCCAATATTACCAATATTGCGCTGATCCTCGGTTTGGTAGCGCTGTTAAGTCCTATCGCTGTGCATTCTCAGGTGCTGCGTAAAGAACTGCCCATTTTAATGTTAATTACCCTGTTCGCCGGTTGGCAGTTGTTCGATCATCAACTTAGCAGCTTTGATGCCTGGTGCTTGCTGGCGGTATTCTTTGTATTAATGGGCTGGTCGGTATGGCAGGGTATGCGTAATCCCCAGGATGCGATGGCCGTTGAAATGGGCGATGAGCTGGCCAGTGCCGAGCAAATGACGTTGAAGCAGGCCATTATCTGGCTGCTGGTTGGCCTGACGTTACTGATCCTGGCGTCGCGGTTACTGGTTTACGGCGCCGTCTTTATTGCGCAGAGCCTGGGCGTCAGTGATCTGATTATCGGCTTAACAGTGGTCGCGGTTGGTACGTCCTTGCCAGAACTGGCCTCGTCGCTGATTGCGATTAAAAAGGGCGAGCACGATATTGCGCTGGGTAACGTGATTGGCTCCAACCTGTTTAATACGCTGGCCGTGGTCGGTATCGCGGCGGCGATTGAGCCTATGGCGGTGGAAGCGGTAGTCCTGACCCGTGATTGGACGCTAATGGCCGTGCTAACCGCAGCGCTGTTTGTGATGGGCTATGGCTATAAAAAGCAAGGGCGGATCAACCGGCTGGAAGGCGCGCTGTTGCTGCTGGTCTTTATCGGTTATACCGGTTATCTGATTAGTACGGTGATTAGCTAAGCCTATGACGGTTAGACCAGAGCTAGATGCCCGTTACTATCTGCAGCACTTTCAGGAGTTGCTGCAGTTTGTAAAAACGCATTATGGCCCTTGTCTAACCCCCTCTGCCAGCACCTGGCTTGCCGAGTTCGAACAACTCAGCATGCCAGCGCAACAGCTGCTGGTGCGGATGCTTAACCGCAAAGGCCGGGTGTTTGCCGACAGCGAGCTGTTTTATGCTGAGATTGGCCCGGTAGCGCCAGTTTTGGCCGAGCTGCAACATGCTGGCTTTATTGCTGCGGTGACCGAAGATGCGCTTACTGATTTTTGGCTACGGCTCACCAAAGACACACTATGGCAGTTGCTAGAGCTGGCGCAGCCGCAACTGGCATCTCCGCTTGACGTCAAAAAAAGCCACACTAAGCCGGTACTGCTGCGTGCAGCCTTAGCGCTGCCGATCGATTGGCTACCTTTGATTGCGCAGTTGCCACAGCAGTATGAGGTGCTGCAACGCTTAGAAGCAATTAACTATCTGTATTTTCTTTATTTTTGGCGGGTAGAGCCTAACCTCTCACTCTTTACCTTGCGCGATTTGGGGATCCGGCAAACCGGTCAGTTTAAGCAACAATTTAGCCCGCGCTTTACCAATATGGCAGAGGCCGAATTAGCTTTTCAATTAGCGCAAGCTAAGCTGGCGCTGGCCGATTTAAGCAAACAGCTAAAACATGACACGACAGCGGCCGAGCCGCTGTTACGTGGCTGGCTGGATAAGGTGCAACAGTGGCCGACCCCCGATATTCCGGCGTTAGCCCTTAAACGCAGCGAGCGCTGTTATCAGCTGGGTAAATTGGCTGAGCAGCAAAAACTGCTGCCGTTAGCTGTGGCTTTTTATCAGCAAAGCAACGGTTTTCCGGCTAGTGAGCGCTTAGTCCGCCTATATTGGCAACAAGGCGATAAAACGCAGTGCCAACAGCACCTGCAACAGCTGTTAGATGATCCCAGCTGTGATGAAGAATGGTTATTTGCTGAAGATTTTTATCAGCGTAAATTTAGTGTTGATAACAACAGCCCGCGCCGCTCGCAACTCACGCAGTTGCTGCACGCCGCCCCGCAAATTGGCGTAGACGAGCTCTATTTAGGCAAAGCAGAAGCCGGGCTCATCGCGCATTATCAGGCGCTCGGTTATCGGGCGTTTCATAGCGAAAACAATCTGTGGCTGGCGTTGTTTGGTCTGTGGTTCTGGCATGAGTTATTTGAGCACCAAGAAAGTGCGCTACATAACCCCTTTGAGCGCCGACCGCGTAATTTAAGTGCGGGTGGCTTTTATCCGCAATTTCAGGCAACCATCGAGCACAAATTAACGCAGCTAGCCGCGCCAAATGCCGCTACCATCCTGCTAAGTGCGTTAACCGCGCATTATGGCAAAGCTAATAGCCTGTTTTACTGGCATAGCGATCTCGCTGAACAGCTATTACCGTTGCTGCAATATGCGCCGCGTGCAAACGGCGAAAGTGCGCTGGCGCCAATCCTGCGCCAGATGGCACAGGATTTTAACCGCTATAGCAGTGGTTATCCGGATCTGTTGCTGATCAAGGAGCAGCAGCTGCAGTTTATCGAAGTGAAGGCGCCCGGTGATAAGATCCAGCGCCATCAGCTCGCGCGGCTGCTAGCGCTGAATAACGCCGGTTTTAGTGCGCGGATAGAAAAACTGCAGTGGATAGTCGACCCCAACCGGCTCTATGTGGTGCTGGATGTCGAAACTACCGGCGGCAAAGCCGGTACTGACAGAGTGATTGAAATCGGCGCGGTAAAAGTCCAGGCCGGCGAGGTGCTGGCAACCTTTAGCACCCTGCTTAATCCTGGCCGCACTATCCCATCTTTTATCAGCCGCTTAACCGGCATTAGCAATGCGATGGTAGCCGACGCGCCTACCTTTGCTGATATTGCCGACAAGCTTGCCGAGTTTTTACAAGGTGCAGTCTTTGTTGCACATAATGCTAAGTTCGATTACGGTTTTATCCGTAGCGAGTTTGCCCGCTGTGATATCACATTCGAGATGCCGCAGCTTTGTACAGTAGTCAATATGCGGCGCTATTACCCGGGGCTGGCATCCTATAGCCTGGGTAAGTTATGCGAAGAGTTTGAGATTAAGCTGCATAACCACCACCGCGCTTTGGCTGATGCGACCGCCACTGTGGAGTTATTAAAGCTGATTAATGCCCGTCGTTGCGTGTAATAGTGTTTTGACAATGCGCAGTTGGAGATCCGGATTTACGGGCATTTTGAACCAGGAAAGGAGTTTATTTACGTATGCTGACCAGTCTTTTCAATTCGCTACCTGCCACTGTTCAGTACTGGCTGAGTATTCTGGCGGCGGCGTTGCGGCATTGGCTCGATAGCCAGGCTTTTATTTATGCCGCGGCACTGGCGTTTTTTACCGTGTTTTCGATTGCGCCTATTTTGGTGGTAGTGGTGGCGCTGGTCGGCCTGGTTATCGGTGAGCGGGCCGTGCAAGGCGAGTTATTTACCCAGCTCGAAGAAACCTTAGGCACAGAAGCGGCCGGTGTAGTGCAAACCGCGGTCGTCAATTCGCAAATTGATCAAAGTGGCTTTGTCCCGGCGCTGGTCGGTATTGTTGCCACCATTATTGGCGCAACCACGGTGTTTGCGCAGATGCAGCAATCGCTGAATCAGATCTGGAGTGTGGCGCCGCGGCCAAAGCGTAACAACCTCTGGGCACTACTGAAAAGCCGCTTGCTGTCGTTAACCATAATACTGGCGATTGGTTTTATTATGATGGTGTCGTTACTGCTGTCAGTGGCGCTACGCAGCGTAATGGCTTTTGCGGAAGAATGGTTACCTGTACCCGGCTGGGCCATGGTGGGTATGGAATGGGTGCTGTCGTTACTGGTAATCACCTTGCTATTTGCCGCCATGTTTAAAATATTACCTGACGTACTGCTGTCATGGCGCGATGTCCTGCTGGGCGCCTTTATCACCGCCTTATTATTTACCGTAGGCCGCACCTTTATTTCGGTTTATCTGGCTTACACCGCTACCGCATCGGCCTACGGCGCAGCCGGCGCTCTGGCGTTATTGCTATTATGGGTTAATTATTCCTCGATGATATTGCTATTTGGCGCCGCCTTTACCCGCGCTCACCTGGAAGGCCGGGGCAAGCCGATCCGCCCGAAGAGTGTGGCGGTCTGTGTGCATCGGGAGTTAATTGAAGAGGTTAAATGACAGAGCCTAAGCGCGGTTTTTTCGGTTGGGTAGGGTACCTGTGCTGGCGTGTATTGCAGCTGGGGTTACTTTTATTGCTGCTACTGCTGGCATTGTTACTGACGCTGCGTTTCGTACCGCCTCCTACCACCGCCTTTATGTTACAAAGCCCCTATCCGGTTACTCAGCAGTGGATCAGCATTGAGCAATTACCGCCGCATGTACCGCTGGCGCTGGTGGCAGCCGAAGATCAGCGCTTTCCGCAGCATTTTGGCGTGGACTGGACAGAGGTCAAGCAGGCGCTGCAGCAGTATGATGATGGTGGCGGCTTGCGCGGTGCCAGCACCATAAGTCAGCAAACGGCAAAAAACCTGCTGCTGTGGCCTGGCCGCAGCATGGTACGCAAAGGATTGGAAGCGGCGCTGGCGGTAAGTTTGGAGCTGATTTGGGGCAAAAAGCGGATTCTGGAGGTGTATCTGAATATCGCCGAATTCGGGCCGGGTATCTATGGCATCGAGGCTGCCAGTCAGCATTATTTTGCTAAAGCTGCCAGCAAACTGAGCCGTAACGAAGCGGCTCGGCTGGCCGTGTTGTTACCCAGTCCGCGCCGCCGCAATCCCAATCAGTTAACGCCCTTTTTGCAGCAGCGCGTCAGTTGGGTTGAGCAGCAGATGCGCCAGCTCGGCGCCGGCTATCTTAAGCCTATTCTGGAAGATTAACGGCTGCTGCCTGGCAAGCAAACTGTTAACCAGTGACACCAGCGCGGGCATTCTGGCGCAGCAGTGCCCGAATGCGGTCAAAAGGCGTTAGTACTATGGCATTACCCAGCAACACCAGCGCAAAGCCGCTAAAGGTGTAACTGGTCCAGTGAAAATCTTCAAACAGGGTACTTAGCACCACTGCCACTAACGGGAACAGTACTATGGTGTAGCTGGCTTTTTCCGGACCAATTTGTTTTAGCAGTGCAAAGTAACTGGCAAAAGCAATCACCGAGCCAAATACCGCTAAATATAACAATGACATAATATAGGCAGGCTCAGTACTAAAGTTAAAACTATGGCCTTTCACCAGCGCCGCTACCAGCAGCACCAGGCTGCCATACAGCATACCCCAGGCATTGACCTGCATAATCGGCATTTGCTCCCGCGAATTGCGCACACTGACCATATTGCCAAAGGACGCTGACAGGGCACCGGATAAGATCAGGATTAAGCCGAGTAAACTGGTATTGGTGAAATCGATACCGTCCAGATCCGGCCAGAACAACACAACGATGCCGGCAATGCCGAGCAGGGCGCCAAAATAGATGCGTTTGGCCACCGGTTTGCCGAAAAACAGCCGGGTGTTAATAATGTTCATCAGCAACATAGTTGTAAAGGCTATCGCCGTCATGGCAGAGGTCAGATACTGCTGCGCCTGATAGATAAACAGGAAATTCAGCGCAAAATTCAGGCTGGCCAGCAGCAGAATAAAGCCATGCTGGCGCAGCGAAAAACGCATATCCAGCTTGCGATACCAGCAGTACAGCCACATCAGTGCCGCGGCCAGCGCAAAACGGTACAGTAGTGAGACTTCAATGGCCACTTCGCCCAGCTGAAACTCAATGGCAAACCAGGTCGAACCCCAAATCAGGACGGTAATCAGATACAGCAGGATATTTTGCATGTGCAATGAGTTGTGCGCAGCGACGAAGGCGCCGATCATACTGCTTTATCTGGCGTTTACATAGTCGCGCAGAAAAAAATTTTAATAGGCCCGCCGCAAGCGCTCCATATCCGCTTTCGGTGGTGCACCAAATAAACGACTGTATTCGCGGCTAAATTGAGATGGACTTTCATAGCCTACCCGGTAACTGGCAGTGGCCGCTTCGGTACCTTCTTGCAACATAATCCGGCGAGCTTCGTTCAGGCGTAATTGCTTCTGAAATTGTAATGGCGACATTGCGGTTACTGTTTTAAAACTTTGAAACAGGGCTGATTCACTTAAATGCACTGCTGCAGCCAGGTCTTTAATGCGTAACGGTTCGGCAAAGCGCTGATGCAGTAACTCGATCACTTTACCAATGCGTCCTGCATTACTGTCTTTAGCGGTAAACGCGCGCAACTGACCGCCCTGGGGACCTTGTAATAGTCGATAGAGTAACTCGCGTTTAATTAATGGCAACAGTACCGGGATATCCTTAGGTTGCTGCAGCAGTGTAAGTAGTCGCTGAAATACACAAAGTAGCGCCAGCTCAGCGTTGCCGACACTTATACCCAGTACGTTGCTGCTTTGCTGTGAGTTAGTCTCACCAAGCTCCAGGATTAAAGTGCTTAGCTCCACTAAATCCAGATTTAGCGATAGTCCAAGGTAGGGCTCTGTCGAGTTGGCTTTGATGATTTTGGAGCTGACAGGCATTAAAACCGGCACCAGTAAGAATTGTAAGGTGTTATATTGTAATATCTCATCACCGATCAGTAGCTGCTTACTGCCTTGTAGCAGCAAACATACTGTTGGCTCACATAATGTCGGGTTAACAGAGGTCGGGGCGTCACTGCGAAATAGCCTTAAGCCGGGTATCGGCGTATCGCTCAGGCCAGTACTGGGCAAAGTTTCCAGCACTGGCCGCAGCATTTGCTGGCGTAATAGTTCGCGCTCAGAGTTGATGGGTTCTGTTGGCATTCGTAGCTGCATCGTTAATACTGCCTTGGTCTTCAGTATATGCAGCTATCGCGTCTTTGCCTATTTGCGAAGTGGTGTGGTGGAGGATTAGGCAATAACTCCGGACTTTAAGGCAGGCCCGCTCTGCTAGCGGGCGCGGGGAAATGCCAGCAGCGTCATCTGTGCAACCTGGCGTAATTGCTCAGAGGTTGCACCGTTATTTGCCTGGATCGCCATACCCTGCAGTACAGTTCCTAAATACCTGGCCAATACTTCAGTATCGGTTTCTGCAGGCAAATCCCCTTCTGTTTTCGCGCGGTCGAAGCGGTCTTTCAGCTTTTGTTCGCCTTCTACCCGCCGGTTAATCAGCGCTTCTTTTACGCTGGCTGCCGCTTCGCTACACGACAAGGCGCCTTGCACTACCACACAGCCCTGAGGATGATTAGTATCCGCCATATTCATAGCAGCACCATACAGCATATGCTCGGCAACCTGATAGGCAGTGGGCTTTTCCAGTGCCGGTAAAAAGAACGCGCAAGGCCGGCTTTCGTATAGTTCAATTGCTTTTAAAAACAACTGTTCTTTATTACCAAAAGCCGCATATAAACTGGGCTTGTTAATACCCATGGCTTCGGTTAAATCACTTAACGAGGTGCCGTCATAGCCTTTGCGCCAGAACACTTCCAGCGCTTTTTCCAGTGCTGTATCCATATCAAAAGCGCGTGGGCGCCCGACATGGGGTGTGCAACTTACTACTGACATTGCTCAGCTCCTGTTTCAAAACATCCGCCTATCCTAGCCAGCTATAAGCCCCAAGTCCAGTAAGGGTGAGTTATCGACCGTGATTGCGTACCTATTGCTAGTACCTTTATCCGTACAGCGCAGCGAACATACTCACCTTTGTCAGGAGCATTAGGCAAGAAGCCTGCAGCTTTTGGCATTAGCGGCCCCGCCTGATCTTTGTACACTGCCCAATGTAAATAAAATATTTTACCGTTCGGTACAAAAATAAATTGACTTGTCATAACGGATCTATATATTTACCGAGCGGTACATAATTGGCAAGTCATTTTTCGCAGTCAGGGTTAAACCGAATAAGCAACAGGTGGAGGCGATCGTTATGAAAACGAGCAGCACAGTAAGAACTTTTATATTAGGTAGCGTTGCGGCGTTAGTGCTGGCGGCCTGTGGTGACCCGAATGCGACACAGCAGACGCTGGCACCGGCAGCGCCGCAGGTCAGTGTGGCGCAGGTAGTTAACGAGCGTATTACTGAATGGGATGAATTCACCGGCCGCTTGCAGGCGCCGGAAACGGTTAATCTGGTGCCACGCGTTTCAGGTTATATCGAAGAGGTTAACTTTAGTGAAGGAGCCTTGGTTAAGAAAGGTGATCTGCTGTTTCGGATCGATCCAAGGCCTTTTGCCGCAGAGGTAACACGGTTAAAAGCTGAGCTGCAGAGCGCTCAGAGTGCCGCAGATTTGGCCGAGAGTGACTATAAACGGGCCGAGCAGCTAAGCAGTTCAAGGGCTATTTCGGCTGAGCTGTTGGATAGCCGGTTAGCCCGTAAGCAACAAACCGCAGCAACGGTAGCGTCGGTAAAGGCGGCACTGGAACGGGCCGTGCTGGATTTTAGCTACACCCGCATTACTGCGCCCATTAGTGGCCGGGTAAGCTATGCCATGGTCACCACCGGTAACTATGTTACGGCCGGGCAAAGCCAGCTCACCAGTTTGATGTCAACCGACAAGATGTACGCCTACTTTGATGTAGACGAGCAGAGCTATCTGAAATATGCCCGTTTAGCGCAGGCCGGCAAGCGCGCCGATACCCGAGATGCCACGGCTAACCCGGTGTATATGGCATTGGCTGATGACACGGCCTTTAGCCATACCGGTAGCATTGATTTTGTTGATAACAGCATCAATCAGCAAACCGGTACCATCCGTATCCGCGCCAGCTTTGCCAATAGTGATAACACCCTGTTACCGGGCTTGTTTGTCCGCATCCGTTTGGTTGGTAGCGACAGCTATGACGGCATACTGATTGACGAAAAAGCCGTCGGAACTGACTTAAGTAATAAGTACGTGCTGGTGGTCAATGCCGATAATCAGCTGGAATATCGCGCGGTGCAGCTTGGCGATAAGGTGAATGGCCTGCGTATCGTGCGCAGCGGCTTAGCCGCCACAGACCGTATTGTGGTCAATGGCTTGCAGCGGGTAATGCCCAATATGCAAATCGAACCCCGGCTGGTAGAGATGGGCAGTGCTGAGCAACTGGCGGCCATTCGGGCGGCACAACAGCGGCTGGAACAGCACAGTGTGTTGACGGCACAGGCTGATAAACCGGCAAATCAAGGGTAAGGGCCTGCTATGTTATCGCAATTTTTTATTAAAAGGCCGATCTTTGCTGCGGTGATCTCGCTGTTATTCTTTATTGTCGGTGCTATCACGGTGTGGCAGTTACCGGTAACCGAATATCCGGAAGTGGTGCCACCAACGGTAGTAGTTACCGCCAATTACCCGGGCGCTAACCCAAAGGTGATTGCTGAAACGGTGGCCTCGCCGCTGGAGCAGGAAATCAACGGTGTAGAAAATATGTTGTATATGTCATCGCAGGCGACTTCAGATGGCCGCATGACATTAACCGTGACCTTTGCCATCGGCAGCGATGTCGATTTAGCGCAGAGCCAGGTGCAGGCCAGAGTAGACCGCGCCATGCCACGGCTACCGCAGGAAGTGCAGCGTTTAGGTGTGGTGACCGAGAAGTCATCACCGGACTTGACCATGGTGGTGCATTTAACCTCGCCGGATCAGCGTTACGACATGCTGTATTTATCAAACTATGCTGCGCTTAACGTCAAAGATGAGCTGGCCCGTATTCGGGGCGTCGGTAACGTGCAGTTATTTGGCGCCGGTGAGTACAGTATGCGGGTGTGGTTAGATCCGAATAAAGTGGCAGCCTTGGGCTTATCACCCACGCAAATTATTGCCGCTATTCGCGAGCAAAACCAGCAGGCTGCGGCCGGCAGTTTGGGCGCCCAGCCCAGCGGCGATGCGGATTTTCAGTTACTGATCAACGTCAAAGGTCGCCTGGCAACGGTAGAAGAATTTGCAGATATCGTAATTAAGGTTGGCAACAATGGCGAGCTTAGCCGGTTAAAAGATGTCGCCCGGATTGAGTTGGGAGCTTCTACCTATGCGCTGCGCTCGTTGCTAAACAACCAGGAAGCGGTAGCGATTCCGATTTTTCAGGCATCGGGTTCTAACGCTATTCAAATTTCGGATGATGTGCGGGCCAAAATGGCCGAGCTGGCGCAAGGCTTTCCGGAAGGTTTAGCCTACGACATCGTGTACGATCCTACAGTCTTTGTGCGTGGCTCTATTCAGGCCGTAGTAAAAACCCTGCTGGAAGCGGTGTTGCTGGTGGTATTAGTGGTGGTGCTGTTTTTACAAACCTGGCGCGCTTCTATTATTCCGCTGGTTGCGGTACCGGTGTCCTTAGTGGGTACCTTTGCCTTTATGCATCTGCTGGGCTTTTCGATTAACGCCTTATCGTTGTACGGGCTGGTACTGGCGATTGGTATCGTGGTGGATGATGCCATCGTAGTAGTGGAAAACGTCGAGCGCAATATCAGTGAAGGCTTAGCGCCGCTGGCGGCAACCCAAAAAGCGATGAAAGAAGTAACCGGGCCCATCGTTGCCACCACCCTGGTGCTGGCAGCCGTGTTTATTCCCACGGCTTTTATGTCGGGTTTAACCGGGCAGTTCTACAAGCAGTTTGCGTTAACCATTACCATTTCTACCTTTATCTCGGCGATTAACTCCTTAACCTTAAGTCCGGCGCTGGCAGCTATGCTGTTAAAAGGACATAACGAGAAGAAAGATGCACTTACCCGTGGTATGGACAAACTATTAGGAGGTTGGTTATTCGGCCCCTTTAACCGCTTCTTTGCTCGTTTATCAAGTGGTTATGGCTTTGTGGTGAAAAAGGTGATCCGCTATGGTGCCATTGTTGGCGTCATGTATATCGCCTTAGTTGGCGTAACCGGCTTGCAGTTTGCCACCACACCCACCGGCTATGTCCCGAGCCAGGATAAGCAGTATCTGGTGGCCTTTGCCCAATTACCTGATGCGGCTTCATTGGAGCGCACCGAAGCGGTGATTAAAGAGATGTCGAGTATCGCCCTGGAATACCCCGGTGTAGCGAACTCTATTGCCTTTCCGGGCCTGAGCATCAATGGTTTTACCAATAGCCCTAACTCCGGCATTGTCTTTGTTGGCCTGGATGACTTTGATAAGCGCGGTAGCGCCGAGCTTTCCGGTAATGCCATTGCCGCGGCGTTAAATCAGCGCTTTGCCGCAATTGAAGATGCCTTTATTGCCATTTTCCCGCCACCACCGGTAATGGGCTTGGGTACTATCGGCGGCTTTAGACTGCAAATTCAGGACCGCGGCAATCACGGTTATGAAGAGCTGTACAACGTGACGATGCAGGTAATGATGAAAGCCTGGGCTACGCCAGAACTGGCCGGGGTATTTTCCAGCTATCAGGTTAATGTGCCGCAACTGGATCTGGATATCGACCGCACCAAAGCCAAGCAGCAAAATGTGGCGCTGGATGAAATCTTCCAGACATTGCAGGCCTATATGGGCTCGGTGTATGTAAATGACTTTAACCAGTTTGGCCGCACCTATCAGGTCAATGTGCAGGCTGACGAGCAGTTCCGCCAGAGTGCGGCGCAAATCAGTCAGTTAAAAGTGCGCAATCTGCAGGGCGAGATGGTGCCGCTGGGGTCCTTTATCAGCGTAACGGATTCGGCCGGGCCAGATCGGGTAATGCATTATAACGGCTTTACCACTGCCGAGATTAACGGTGGTCCGGCGCCGGGTTACAGCACCGGTGAAGCGCAGGCCGCAATTGAGAAAATTCTGGCGGAAACCCTGCCAAATGGCATGACCTACGAGTGGACTGAACTTACCTACCAGCAAATTCTGGCCGGTAACGCCGGGGTCTTTATTTACCCGCTGGTGATTCTGCTGGTATTTATGGTACTGGCGGCCTGAGGGATCCCCACAAATTTACACCTCATAGTATCAGCTCTTTGCCAACTTGATTTGCGCCCAGTCCCACTGAGCAGCCCAGTGCAAGATTTGCTTTAGCCCTTGCTGATAATGTTGCCTGCTGATTGGGAGCTTGGGTTCATTACATAGCAGGATGCCGAGGAAGTTCAGAGCAAGTACCCGTCGATTTCTTACTGTGTTAGCCTGATATCGTAAGTGCACACCTGCTATTTCACCTGCGGCTCCCATCAGGTAGTGGAACCAATTTGCCAGTGCAGCCAATAGCAGCAATATATTCAAACGTGATTTACACTTGGTGCCGTGCAAGTCACTCCCTAAGCCATAGCGCGGGCTTTTCTGGTCGCGGAAACTTTCTTCTATTTGCATCCGGCTGCTGTAGCATTTGGCGATTTTATCCGCATAGTCATGACACTCAGGTAACGATGACACCAATAACCAGGGTTCTTTGTAAGATTTATTTCTATCACGCTTCAAGAGCTTATAGCCTTTACCTACCAGAATAGCGCGGGTTTCATATTGCTGCGTCTGAGTCAGCACGATTGCGCCTACGTGTTTGGGTGTAGCGCGAGCCTTTTTATAAAGAGCATTCACGGTTATAAATTCTGTTTGCTCTGTAAGCTTAAGTTTCACGTTGCCTCTGACTCTGGCGACATAATGCCAGCCTAATTGGCGTACCTGTTTAAGCCAGGGCACCTTGAAGCCAGCATCGGTGACGATAACGGGCTTGCAGTCTTTGGGTAACATGGCCTTGAGCTGTTTTAAAAACGCGCGGTGCAAATGTGGGCAAGTATACTCTTCTGCTGCCGCCACTTTTTGTAATAGCGTCAATGCTCTGCCATCAGCGGCCATACTGGCTCGCAGTATAAAGTGCCGTTTCGCGGTATCAGCGTTGCTCCAGTCAACCAGAATGAGCGGTTGCGATTTACTGCTAACGACAGACTTAGTCATTGCTGCATAGATAAGAGGCAGTTCCCGTTGCAGATTGGCATTGCTGAGTAATCTATCCGCGCGCTTGATACTGATTTTGTCGGACGATCCTGGCATTGCGCGCCCTATGGCGGTCACAGTGCAACGCGCGTCTTTAGCAAGCGCAGTAACCGCGTCTAATAAGACAGAAAATCGCGCTTTATGCATAGTTTTGGGGGTGACAAATCCGAGGAAATCGGCGAGCATTCTTTTCACATTCATGGCTGTTAATGACATGGTTTAGTTTTGGCGAACGATCAGATCAGGAACGGCCATGAATGTTCCCTAATCGCCTAACTTTTTATTTTAAATGCAGAATTTCTGGGGATACCTCAGACTGGCGGCACAATACGAGAGCTTAAGCCTGCCACTGGCGATTATTCTGATTATTCCGATGACCTTGTTATCGGCGCTAAGCGGCGTACTGATTTACGGCGGGGATAACAATATCCTCACCCAGATTGGTCTTATTGTCTTAGTGGGGCTGGCAACCAAGAATGCCATCTTAATTGTCGAGTTTGCCAAAGAGCTGCAAGACCAGGGTATGCAGGCGCTGGATGCTATTCTGGAAGCCAGCCGCCTGCGGTTACGACCAATCCTGATGACCTCTATCGCCTTTATTATGGGCGTGGTGCCGATGGCGTTTTCCAGCGGTGCCGGTGCCGAGATGCGTCAGGCACTGGGGGTAGCGGTATTCTCCGGCATGATTGGGGTAACGATTTTTGGCCTACTGCTGACCCCGCTGTTCTACTATATGCTGGCAAAACGTGGTGCAAACACCACCGCTCCGGCGGCGCCGCAACAGGCCAAGCCTGCTCAGCCAGCTAGCGTGGAGGCAACTCATGCGTAACAGCTTAAAAGTATCCGTTATTGCGGTATTGGTCGCGGGCCTGACTGCCTGTGCTGTCGGGCCAGACTATCAAACGCCGGTTAAGGTGGCTGATATCAGCGTTAGCAGCCCCTATCAGCAAGCTGAGCAGCTACAAAACTGGTGGCAGGCCTTTGATGATGCTGCATTAAATCAGCTTATAAGCCGTGCCTTGCAGCAAAACCGCACGCTGGCAGAAGCCAGCGCCAATGTAGAGCGGGCCTGGGCGGTATTTCGTGATGCCGATAATGATTTACTGCCCAAAGGCACGCTCGACGCCGGTTATCAGGCCAGTGAAAACGGCACTGTGCTGCCGGACGATAACGGGGTAATTAGCCGCGGTTATAGCACCGGTGCCAGTTTAAGCTGGGATCTGGATATTTTCGGTAAGTTGCGCCGGGCCAGTGAAGCGGCAGAGGCACAAGCGCAGCAAGCCGATTTACTGTGGCATGATGCGCAGTTACAGATCATCAGCCAGGTAGCGATAAGCTATGGCGAATACCGTGGCGCGCAGCTGCGTCTCGCCGTAGCCGAGCAAAATCTGCACAACTTACAGCAAAGCCGCACTATCGTGTTGGCGAGATTAGAGGCCGGTATGGCGTCGGAGCTGGAGCTGGCGCAAATAGATGTACAGTTGCATCAGGTGCAGGCCTCAGTACCGGCGTATCGGGCGGCTTTACTTAGCGCCGATGCGACCTTGTCGGCGTTACTGGCCATGCGCCCGGGCGAGCTGAAACTGGGTTCAGTACCCAAGTTACCAGAGTTAACGCAGCCGGTGGCGTTGTTGGCCGGTGAAAACTACCTGCGCTATCGCGCCGATATTGCCAGCAGTGAGCGGCAACTGGCGGCACAAACGGCCAGCATTGGCGTAGCCACAGCGGATCTGTATCCGAATCTGTCGGTGCGGGGCTTTTTAGGCTTTATCTCCGGCCCCGGTTTAACCCTGAGTAGCGATACGCAAAGTTGGTCAGTGGCGCCGACGCTGAGTTGGCAGGCCGCCGATTTAGGCTCGGTGAGAGCGCGTATTCGCCAGGCCGAAGCCAGCACGCAAATGGCGCTGGCCCGCTTTGAGCAGCAGGTCTTTACCGCCATTAACGAGATGCAGTTGTCGTTAACCAGCTATAACCTAAGCCGCGAGCAGCAATTAAGCGCCGAGCAACAATGGCACGCCAGTAATAAAGCGGTGCAAATTGCCCGCGCCCGCTATAACGCGGGCAGCGGCGAGTTTTTTGATTTACTGGATGCAGAACGCGAACAGCTACGCAGCCGCGATCAACTGGCGCAACTGCAACAGCAAAGCTTTATCCGTTTAGTGGGTATTTACCGCAGCTTTGGGGGTGGGATACAGTTGATTTAGGCTGATTTTTTGCTAAAAAGCCGGGGTGATCCGGCTTTTTGGTGAGTGGTCTATATGTCAAGAAAACTCTCAAATTAATTTTTTCTACACTTAACATCTAAAATTTTTACGCAGCAAGTTGCCGTGCAATATCGTCAAAAAAACTATTCAAACAATCAGGTACATCTGCATATTGAGATAGCTCCGAGATACAGTTATCTTTTGATAGGCTTAGGTTAACCTTTCCCTTCTTAGAAAAAAAACGCTGCGTTTTAGCTACTCTATCCTCCTTCAATTTAGTTAAAAACAACCTGAAAAATTCTAATTGTTGTTTTCCTCGATATGCTAACGTCACATCTAGATTATTCAAAATATTGTCAGCTTCCTCAACAAAGCGTTGATTCAATATAAGATTGTCGTAATCTTTAAATAATTCCTCTGGATTATCAGAATAGACTCGTCTCACCCTATCTAGCGAAACATCGATGAGTGCGCTTATTTTGATACTTTGTACATTTAAAGACCTTGGCGCTTCATTTCTATTCTCCATAAGCCTATGAGCCTTAACCCAACAATTAAACTTATGTACTGCTTTGTTGTGTTCGTTTAAGCGATCATTGAAAGTTTTTATGCACTTATCAAAGTCTTCAGAGTTTTCATTAAACTCGGTTATGTTAAACTCACAAGCCAAAATTCTTTTGAAGACGGATTCGCTAACATAGTTGTTTTCAATTGAGTATCCGTTTGTTATATATATTTTATCTTTTTCAGGGTTTGAAAAAGAGTAATGAAAATCTCTGTCAATAAAACACCTATAATTTGATTTTTTATATATCTCATGTTTTGAGATTATCTCATGTAGGTTCAAAACAACATTTTTTCCTCCAGAGTTTATGCCGCTCCATTTGTCTTGGCCAATTTTTAGGCTTATTCTAGAGGAAAAGTATTTTTCATCTTGCCCCTCAAATATACATATTAACTTTATTTCTTTTTTAGAATGGATTCTTGTGAATTCTAAGAACTTCACCGAATGAGAGCTGCCTTGTTCCTGCATTAAAATGACTCTATCCATTACAGCTCCTTAATGTAATGCCCTAAATCTACTGTGTTAGCAGCAAGTTCATTTTCAAAAATAAAAGGAGAGTGAGTTGTGGTAAAGAGAAAAGTACATTTTCCAGAATTCAAAATGTCTGGAAGCAAGGTCTTTTGCCACTCAAGAGACAGTGATAATTCTGGTTCGTCAAAAAACAAAGCAAGATTTGATTCTCTTTTTAAATATAGGCGAGCGAATAGTGATATTATCTGCTTTTCACCTGAGGACAGATTCTCAAGATCTACTGTCTTGCCATTTTTTCTCCTTACAATTTTAATTGTTACGCTGCTTTCATCGTAGTCAACCTTTTTATCAACTAGATACCTATTACATACTTCGCTAAAGTCTTGAATAGCTTTGTCATTATCTTTTTGTTGGGCATACACTTTAACTAAATTAGAAATGAAGTATACTAATGGTTCGTGTCCTTCGAGAATTTCTTTTGATTCAACTAGCTCAATTATTTTTTCTTTGTCAGATTTGTTAATGTTGCTACCAATACGGTCTAGAACTATTTTTAATGCCGCTTCATCAATTTTGCTTTTTGAGTCCTCATCAAGTTTAAATCCGTCAACTAATTGACTAAGCATTTCACCATTTATTTTTGAAAACCACTCAACCGATGAGGATTTTATTTCTTCTGTTATTTCTTCAAATCTTTTCCTTACATCTTTCATCCCAAAGTTAATTGAGTAATCTTCAAGGAAATCGTTTTGATTTATCTCTGCCAATTCTTCAAACTGCTGCTCTACGCGCCTGTATGTAGGTAAGTAGACAATGCTAAGCCCAAAGTTCTCTCTAATTTCGGATAGCTTTTTCTTTCCCCCTACGAAATCTTTAAAATCAGTTCTATCGTTTGATATGTCGTTCAATATTCCTAATAGTTGTGTTGAATGAAGATCAGATTTTCTGGAAATATATTTAAATATGTTGCTATCAGTAAATGCTTTTCTAGATTGGGAGTAGTAGCCCTCTAAAAGTCTTACAGTTTTATCCTCACCACACTTTCTTGACAAAAATTCAAATATGCCATTTGAACGATTATTACCTCTAAAATCCTTCAAAGAAATCTTAAGCTCGTCTGTATTAAAAACGAATTTTGCACCGTTAGAAAAATCAATCTCTATACTTTCAAAATCAATTTCCTTCAGTTTTGATAAATCTCCCGTGAGTAGCGCAAATAGTCCATTTAGAACTGTGGTTTTACCATGTCCATTTTCCGCAACTAAAATCTTGACGTTGCTAGTGAAGTTTATTTCAACGTCCCTTTCGTCATACAATTTGCGAATTGCAAACCTTGTTATTATCGGATTAATAGTATTCATTAGCTTCCTATTTTAATCATTTTACTGAAAACGCAGGCCTAGCACTTTTCTCACAGACTAGCACTGTACCTTTTCTCCGGGACACTTTTTTGCAATCAACTCAGCCCTAAGCAGGCCGCTTTTTTTAGTAACCGGGCCGAAAAATTCGGGCGGAGTTTGGCTCTATAGGCATAGTGAATATGCTTTAAACCTTTAGCTGTCAGCAGCGAAATACTCACTTCGGTATCCATCTCTACGGATTCGACAGATTTTTCTATCTGATTTAATGTAGACAGTGCGTGGCTTAACTTCATAAGACATCCCTTTCTCGTTATTCTGGCTAACAACTACTTTCAAAAGTAATTGAAGTTTTTCATATTTATCAGGTTGTACCGAATATCCAATCTAGAACATAACCGTTGGATGCGCAACTTCAATAATCTGACGTTACTGCTTTATATCCCGTTAAAATGAAGCTCAGTACCCTTAGAGATTCTAATAACTGAAAGCCGGATAAATCCGGCCTTTTTTCCTCTGCCTGATCAGACTTGATCCGGGATTTCTGGTTCGGTCAGCAGCGCCAGCAGCTGCAAGGATTCCTGCCAGCCGGCATAACAGAATTCAGCCGGTATGGCTTCCGGCACACCGCTTTGCTCAATCGTCAGTTCGGTACCTATTATTACCGGCTTTAAGCGGATCGTTACCTGCATCAGGCCGGGCAAATTAGGGTCGTCAAACTGGTCATTCAGGCGGATCAGGGTATTGGGTATTAACTCCAGGAAGGTGCCGGCAAAGCTATGGCTTTTGCCGCTACTAAAGTTAGTGAAAGCCATTTTATAACCACCGCCAACCCGGGCGTCCATACTCAGTACCCGGCAGGTAAAACCATGCGGTGGGTACCATTTTACTAACGCCTCCGGCTCTAAAAAGGCACGATAAATCCGCTCTGGCGGGGCCATTACTACCCGATGTAGGGTTATGGTATTGCCTGACATTATGCATCTCCTGCAATTAAGGTGTGGTTTGTGGTTGTGATCAAGTGTAGTCGAAACTGTCAGAGGCGGAGTGACGCTATCGGTTGGCCGGTCAGCGGATATCGCAAAATGGCGGCAGTCTTGCTATCGTTAAAGCGGCTGGTGCATTGGTGCAATACGCCAACAGGGATATACTTAACTTTCAAACAATGATGTTACAGGTGAGAAGATGCGTTTTTTAAGCCGTCGGTTGGTGATGCAAGGTGATTTAAATTATGCCAATGCCCTCTTTGGAGGCAGGGCATTAGAATGGATAGACGAGGAAGCGGCGATTTACGCCATTTGTCAGTTAGAAACCAATAGCCTGGTGACCAAGCATATGGGCGCCATCAGTTTTGAAAGCCCAGCCAAGCTGGGTGATGTAGTCGAGTTTGGTTTGGCCACCAAAGCGGTGGGCCGAACCTCTATTACGGTAAGCTGTCTGGTGCGTAACAAGGCCACCAAAAAAACCATCTGCTTTGCCGATGATATCGTTTTTGTGCGGGTAGATGCGCAAACGCAACGGCCAGAGCCGCACCATAAAACCTTAGAGATGTTGCAGTCGCAGACGTTAAAAGAGCTGCGCACCTTGAATCTTGATACGGGTGAATAATCTACAGTTTTTAGCAGATGGTTTATTCATTATACTGGTGGTTGGGTAAAACCTACTGCCAGTTTATCCAGTGTGACTTCAGCAAAGCGTTGTAATACCAGCGCTTCTGCTTCTTGCAGTACGTCATCAATTGCCAAATTTACTGCTTGTTCTATCGGGCAGTTATTGTGTTCATCGGTTAAACCAATAGTAAATAAGGAGCTCTCGCTAAGCGAACGGTGGATATCCAGCAGGGTGATCTGCTGCAACGGCTTGGCTAAGGTCCAACCGCCGCCATGACCTTTGACGGCACTGACATACCCCTGTTCCCGTAACAATGCCATAGTACGCCGCACCACAACCGGATTGGTGTGCAGCATCAGTGCCAGTTGCTCGGAGGTAATGGCGTGTTGCAACTGTTGCATATGAACTAATACATGCAGCATTCGTGATAAACGGCTGTCTTTTCTCATTAGTGACTCTTTCAATTTTGTCTTGCTGATTATTCTAACGCACTTTCAAGATACTTTTCATGTTACAAGAGTTGCTTTTGCTTTTTATGTAACTTATGATGTTTCTTGATTTGTGTTTTGACACTTGGCCTTTTTATACGGCAGCGAGGTATAGCAATGATCTGGGATGCGATAGTAATAGGCGGTAGTTTTGCTGGTTTGTCGGCAGCGCTGCAATTAGCGCGGGGGCAGCGGCAGGTATTGCTGATTGATGCGGGCGAACCGCGCAACCGTTTTGCGGTGCAGTCACATGGCTTTTTCGCTGCCGATGGAGCAGAGCCCGGCGCATTGCGCGGCCTGGCCTGGCAGCAAGTGTTGGCTTACCCAACGGTGCAGTTTCGGCAAAGCCGGGTGCATAGCGCGCAAAAATTAGCTAATGGCCACTTTAGCGTGAGTGACGAAACAGGTCAGCAGTATCAGGGGCAGACACTGATCCTGGCTACCGGGGTACAGGATACGTTACCTGATATCGCAGGGCTGTCGCAGCGTTGGGGGAAGTCTGTAATTCATTGCCCCTATTGCCACGGCTATGAATTTCGTCAGCAACCTATCGCGGTCATTGCTACTGGCGAAGCCTCGATCCACCAGGCGTCTATTTTGCCAGACTGGGGACCGGTAACCTATTTTAGCCAGAGCACCTTTATCCCTGATGCGGAGCAACAGGCTCTGCTAAAGCGGCGAGGGGTAATACTGGAAGATACAGTGGTCGTTGCCGTTGAAGGTGATGGCGATACTATCAGTTATCTGCGGCTTGCAGATGGCCGGCAAATCGATACGCGGGTTGTGTATGTGGCGCCCAAAACTGCCTTTGGCCACAAGCTGGCAGAGCAACTGGGTTGTGAATTGGAGCAGGGGCCCCTGGGGGCTTATCTTAAAACTGACGCCATGCAACTTAGTTCAGTGCCGGGATTATTCGCTGCCGGTGATATGGCTAGCCCAATGCATAACGCTATGTTGGCTGCGGCGGCAGGTGTTAAAGCCGGTGCCGCAGCACATAGGTACTTGATGTTGGGTTGATATTGTTAATTACCAGATAACGCCGGAGCGAATATGGATAACCACGCGCTACTTGCCATATTTGAACAGCAGGCCGCCCACTATGATACACAGTGGGACAAAATAGCCCCGGTTTACCAGGGCTTGTATTTTATGTTGGCAGCGGTATTTGCCGATTTACCTGCTGATGCCAGGATCCTGTGTGTCGGCGTAGGTACTGGTAAAGAGTTGCTGTATCTAGCTAAAAAATTTCCGGGCTGGCGCTTTACCGCCGTAGAGCCTGCGTCAGCTATGTTGCAGGTTTGCCAGAAAAATGTGCAAGCGCAGGGAATTGCAGCGCGCTGTGATTTTCACCAAGGGATATTGGAAACGCTGCCCGCTGGGCAGTGCTACGACGCTGCGACGTGCTTGTTGGTATCGCATTTTATGCAAAATAAGTCAGATCGCACGGGCTTTTTTCGGCAAATTGCCGATAGGTTGCAACCAAATGCACTGTTAGTGAACGCTGATCTGGCGGCAGAGACAACAGCTACCCAATACGACGCCATACTAGAGGTATGGCAACGTATGCGATCTGCAACCCGTCCCTCAGCTGAAGCACTATTGCAGATGAAGCGAACCTATGCCAACGATGTTGCCATTTTGCCCGCTTCAGCGGTGGCGCAGCTGATTGCCGATGCCGGCTTTAGCTCGCCGGTAAATTTTTATAAGGCTGGGTTAATGCAGGCTTGGTTTAGTAGGAAATTGGCATCTCGCTAACGTCGGTTTTTTAAACTATGTGCTGCTTTAGAGGTTATTTACCCGGCGCTTTACTGCTACCCAAGCCGCCGCTAAGCACCAGTTGCAGGGCTTCGGCGGGCTTCATATCAAGGCTGCGGGTGCAACTGCGTGGCACTATAATGGTATAGCCGCCAACGTTATAGGCCATCGGGATAAACACCGCCAGTTGTTCTTCCTGCATCAGTGACGACATCCGGTCTTCTGCCTGGCCGCCTTGTTTGGTAACAATGCCAATCAGTTCAATCTCGGATGACGGCAGCTTAACCATCACCACCGAACCATCACTAAAGTTTTTGCCGGCCATCACATCAATCAAATCTTGCAACATGCCGTAAATTTGTTTGCTGCCCGGCAGTTTCATTAATACCTTGCCCGGCAACTGCCAGAGCCAGTTCACACCTGCCCAGCGCGAGCTAAAACCAATTACCGCACAGGCGATGACAAAACACAGTATTGCCGTGCCAGGCAGATACCAGCTGGCCGGGATCAGCAATTGCACCACAGGGGCGAGTACGCTTTCGATCGTGGTCAGCAGCCAGCGCAGCAGCTCGATAGTAATAATTAACGGCAGTACAATCGCCAGGCCTTTTAATAAACTTCTTACCACTATTTTCATCAGGGATTTCAATCTGCAACAGTCAAAGTAGCGCTAGCATAACAGTGATCAGGAAGTGGGCGCCAGTCTGGGGCTGATTGGCCTTTAGCGGTTAGATTTTGTATGTCTGGCACTGTTTTAACTGTGAGGCGAGGCGTGCGAGTGAACAGGATAATCTAAAAGTTAGTTTAGCTATTGCTGCAATACGTAGAAGTCGCCAGAATAAGCGGCGAGTCTACCGGGGTACTTATGGTTAATCTGACATTATTGGGCGCTTTTATTCCCACCTTTTTATTTGTCTCTGTTACGCCGGGCATGTGTATGACGCTGGCCATGACCTTGGGGATGAGTCAGGGCGTGCGTCGTACCTTCTGGATGATGTGGGGCGAGATGCTGGGCGTGGGTTTAGTTGCCATGGCGGCGGTATTAGGTGTAGCCGCTCTGATGCTGAAGTTTCCGGACCTGTTTCAGTGGTTTAAGCTGCTTGGTGCCGCCTATCTAACCTATGTTGGCATCCAAATGTGGCGTGCCAAAGGCAAACTGGCGCTGCCGCAGCTGGGCTCAGCGCCGGTGATGTTACCGCGGCGCACCTTGTTTAGTCAGGGCTTTATTACCGCCGTGTCTAACCCCAAAGGCTGGGCCTTTCATATGGCGTTATTACCGCCCTTTATTGATAGCAAGCTGGCGTTTTGGCCGCAATTACTGGTGTTGGTGGCCATTATTCTGCTGCTGGAGTTTGGCTCTATGCTGTTGTATGCCAGTGGCGGTAAGGTGCTGGCGTTGTTTCTGGCGAAAACCAACAGAGTACAGTATTTAAACCGCATTGGTGCCAGCCTGATGTTTGGCGTCGCAATCTGGATGTTAATGGGTTAAAGCCGTCAGTTGTAAGAAATAGCTGACGACTGTCTATCCGGCTTTACGTTATTAATCGCAGCCCGCCGGCGATTAGCCGGTGGCTTATGCGCCTGCGATACAGGTTGTGATAAAATCACGACAATTTCTCTGCCCCTTGATCAGGAGTTGTTGTGACCGCTATTTCCAGTTTATACCCGCAGCCGCTATGGCAATGGTTCGCTCAAATCTGTGCTATCCCACATCCGTCCAAACATGAGCAGGCGCTTAGCCGGCATATTCAGGCCTGGGCGCGGGATAAAGGTTTAACCGTCGTGGAAGATAAGGTTGGCAACCTGATCATTAAAAAGCCGGCGACAGCGGGGATGGAAAACCGCAAAACCGTAGTGATCCAGGCGCATCTGGATATGGTGCCGCAAAAAAATGCCGATAAGGTGCACGACTTTACTAAAGATCCTATAGATGCCTATGTCGATGGCGAATGGGTCACGGCCCGGGGCACCACGCTGGGTGCAGATAACGGTATTGGTATGGCGTCGGCGCTGGCTATTTTAGGTAGTGACGACATTAAACATGGTCCGTTAGAGGTACTGTTAACGATCGACGAAGAAGCCGGTATGACCGGTGCCTTTGGTCTGGAAGCCGGCCTGCTCGACGCCGAGATCCTGATTAATACCGACTCGGAGCAGGAAGGCGAAATCTATATGGGCTGCGCCGGTGGTGTCGATGCCGAGTTTAGTATCCCCATGCAATGGCAACCGGTACCGGCTGGGCATCAGGCGTACCGTTTAAACCTAAGTGGTTTAAAAGGTGGCCACTCCGGGGTGAATATTCACTTAGGCCGCGGTAATGCCAACAAATTACTGGCGCGTTTTCTGGTTGAGCAGGCGGCAGCACTGGATCTGAAGGTCAGTGAAATCAGCGGTGGCTCACTGCGCAATGCGATTCCGCGTGAAGCGGGTGTTACCGTAACGCTGGCCGCAGATAACCGCGTCCGCTTAGAGCAGGCAGTAGCCGCCTTTGAAGCCGTGATCCGGCAAGAACTGTCAGCCGTGGAGCCGGCGATTAAATTCGCCGTAGCCGAGACCATTTTACCGGCCCAGGTGATGAATAATGACAGCCAGCATAAGGTACTACACCTGCTTAATGCCTGCCCGAACGGCGTTGTGCGGATGAGCGACGATATTGCCGGTGTGGTAGAAACGTCTTTAAACCTCGGTGTCGTCACTACCACCGGCGATACCGTCCAGGTGGTTTGTTTAATCCGTTCGCTGATTGACTCCGGCCGCGAGCAGGTTGAGAGCACGCTGGCATCATTAGCGGCCCTGACTGGTGTTGCGGTGAAGTTCAGTGGTGCTTATCCGGGTTGGAAGCCCGATCCAGCTTCGCCGGTCATGGCGATTGTTAAAGATACTTATCAGGCAATCTATAACAAAGAGCCGGTGATTATGGTGATCCATGCCGGTTTGGAATGCGGTTTGTTTAAAAAGCCGTACCCAGAGATGGATATGGTGTCGATTGGCCCAACTATCCGCTACCCACATGGTCCGGATGAGATGGTTAATATCGAAACTGTCGGTCAGTACTGGCAGCTGCTGCTGGCGGTTTTAGAGCGGATCCCCGCGAAAGCTTAATTTCATTTTTAGAGTAACAATACGCCGGCCTGTGCAAAGCGCAGTGCCGGCGTTTTTTTGGGCTAGCTACAAGGCGCCAGCCAGATCAGCTGATCCAGGGCAATGCCAATGCGTTCGGCTTCGGCCAGATAGGGCGCACATTCTGCAGCGGACAACTGTGGCTTGCGGGCCAGCAGCCAGGCGTAATCCAGGTTGGGCCCGACCACCAGGGCTATCTGGTAATCCGGATCCAGCTTGGCAATATTATAGCCGCCGTAAAAAGGCCCAAAGAATGATACCTTTAAGCGGCCGGTATTGCTGTCATCAACAAAGTAGGCTTTGCCGGTTGCACTTTTCCAACGTTGATTAGCGGCATCAAAGCCACGGTTTAGCACTGTCACACCGCCGTCCTGGCGCAGGCTATACTCGGCCGTTACCTGAGTCAGGCCGCGTTCAAAACGGTGATCGAGGCGGGCGATTTCATGCCAGGTACCCAGATAGCGCTCCAGCTCAAAAGGGCTGACCGGCGTCACCTTTTCCGGCACACTGGTACAGCCCGCGAGTAATAACAATAACAGCCAATAAAAACGCATAAAAATTTTCCTGCCAGGCAATCGGTTAGCTCAGTTTATACGTTTAATCACCATTATGGTTTTTTGATAAGTCGTTATGGCTCTCAATATTTTTGGACAAGCACTCACTGCTTGCTGTTTTGCGCCGCACACCGGTTTTTTTCGCGATGGTTTTTGCCGTACTAATCAGGCCGATTTGGGCAGCCATGTGCTGTGCGCTCAGGTAACCGCTGAATTTTTAGCTTTTACGCTAAGTCAAGGCAATGATCTAAGCACACCCAGACCAGAGTGGGATTTTCCCGGGTTAGTACCTGGTGACTTCTGGTGTTTGTGCGCACTACGCTGGTTAGCCGCCGAGCAGGCTGGGGTGGCACCACTGTTAAAATTGTCAGCGTGTCATCAACGGGCGCTGGAATTTGCACCGTTAGAGCTATACCAGCGTTATGCGGTAATGGAGGATGCCAATGACCTTTAATGATGAGCAGCGCTCGCGCATTATCGAAATGGCGTGGGAAGATCGTACCCCCTTTGAAGCGATTGAAAACCTATATGGCCTGAATGAGAGTGCGCTGATCCGTTTTATGCGTGCGGAGTTAAAGGCGAGTAGTTTCCGGCTATGGCGCGCCAGAGTCAGTGGCCGCAAAACCAAGCACCTGAAGTTGCGCAGCCCGGAGATTACCCGCGCTTATTGTCCTACCCAATATAAACGCTAACCTGATAACAAAGTTAGGTTTTATCTGTCTTAAGAGCATGTTTTAATAGCGGCAATTCCCTTGCTAAGCAGGAGTGCCGCCTATGTTAGCTCTCACCGATCCGGCGTTAGTTAAAACCCGCTCTTTTATCAATGGCCAGTGGCAAGCAGCAGGCCCCCATCGCTTTGCTGTGGTAAACCCGGCAAATGGTAAAACGTTGGCGCAGGTTGACGAAGCGACCCTGGCTGATGCCACTATGGCAGTTGAGGCAGCGGCGGCTGCGCAACCGGGCTGGGCCGCACTGGCCGCGGCAGAACGCGCCGCAGTGTTGATAGAATGGCAGCAACTGTTGTTGCAGCATGAGGCCGATCTGGCGTTATTGCTGACGTTAGAGCAGGGGAAACCGCTAGCTGAGGCGCGGGCAGAAATTCGTTACGGCGCCTCTTACCTGGGCTGGTTTGCCGAAGAGGCGAAACGGCTCTATGGCGATATTATTCCGGCGCCCGCCTCCGATAAACAGATCCTGGTGCTACGGCAGGCCGTGGGGGTCGTCACGGCCATTACCCCCTGGAATTTCCCCAATGCCATGTTAATGCGCAAAGCGGCCGCTGCGTTAGCTGCGGGTTGCAGCTTTGTGGTAAAACCAGCAGCACAAACGCCACTCTCAGCATTAGCCTGCGCCGAGCTGGCGCAGCGGGCTGGCGTACCGGCCGGAATTTTTAATGTCTTGGTTGGCACTAACGCCCAGCAACTGGGCGAGGTGCTCACCACCCACCCACTGGTTAATAAATTTAGTTTTACCGGCTCTACTGCTGTGGGTAAGACCTTGTTAAAGCAATGTGCAGAGGGCGTAAAACGGGTCAGTATGGAGCTGGGTGGTAATGCTCCCTTTATCGTGTTTGCCAGTGCCGATCTGGAAGCCGCCGCCGAGGGGTTAATTGCCGCCAAGTTTCGTAATGCCGGCCAAACCTGTGTTTGCGCCAACAGGGTATTGGTTGAAGAGACGGTACTCGAGCGGTTTATGCAGATCCTGTTACCTAAGGTGCAAACCCTGAAAGTGGCGGCGGGTACCGAGCCAGGTAGCGCTATCGGGCCCTTAATCGAGGCCAAAGCCGTGGCTAAGGTACAGCAGCTACTGGATGATGCCCTCGACCAGGGCGCGACCTTGCTGCATGGTGGCAAGCCGCATCCGGCCGGCTCCTTGTTTTTCGAGCCAACACTGCTAACCGGCGTTACGCCGCAGATGCAGCTATTCCAGCAGGAGATTTTTGGTCCGGTGCTGGCCATCACCAGCTTTAGCACTGAACAGCAAGCCATAGCCTTAGCTAACGCCAGCGATTATGGTCTGGCCGGCTATATCTATAGCCAACAGCTGGGTCAGGTATTCCGGCTGGCGCAGGCATTGCAAGTTGGTATGCTGGGTGTGAACGAAGGCATTATTTCTAACGCTGCCGCGCCTTTTGGCGGTATCAAACAATCGGGTTACGGCCGAGAGGGCTCGCGTTACGGGCTCGATGACTATACCCAGTTAAAATATGTCTGTTTGGGTGGTTTGATTTAAGTTATTACAAGGGCGTGGCGCTCTACTACACTAATAACTAACCCGATTAGTAGCGATATGGGGTGTCAATGGACGCACAGTTAAAGCAGTTAGCCGGCTTTGTTGCCAGCGCTAATACCGTTGAAGAGTTAACCCGGCCGATATTGCGACTTATTCAGCAGCTAACCGGCCTGGAGTCGACCTACCTGACCAGTATTAATGTTGATGCTGGCATGCAGCGTGTTGAATATGTTTTAAATGCGGGGCAGTTACAGCTGACCGAAGGTCTGGAAGTGCCCTGGCACGATACGCTGTGTAAAAGAGCGCTGCAAAGTGGGCGCTTTATCACCAATGATGTGCCAAACATCTGGCCAGACTCTGCCGCAGCCAAAGCATTAGGATTGCAAACTTACCTCAGCGTGCCGGTATTGGATGCCCGCGGTGAAGTTTGCGGAACACTGTGCGGCGCCAGTTCGCAGCAGGTTCAGCTGGACAACCCGGATGATGTATTACAGGTGCTGCAGCTGTGTGCTGAACTAGTGAGTGTGCAATGGACCCGCGATAAGTTACAGCACGCCGCTTTGGCCCGGGCCAGTGCTGCTGAGCGCGAGCTTGGTAAATTGCGCCTGCTGGCTGCCGTTAGTGAAATTTGCGTTGCCGCCCAATCCCTTAGCCTGGCGGTGATGCAAGTTGCCCAGGTGATGCAGCGAAGTGGAGAGTGGCAGCAACTACTGCCCTTTGAAACGCCTCAGCAACAGTTACTGCTGTTAGATCCGGCACAACAGGCACTGCAGCAAGCGCTGGCGCAGTGGCTTGCTACGCTGAGTGCAGAGGATCGTTGCCGCAATGTTGTTCCCCTCAACCCGGAGTTTCGCCCGCCTGAACTGTTAGATGCCCCGGCTTATCTGATTAATATCTTTGTTGGGCAACAGCCGGTTGCCGGTTTGCTGGCCTTACAACTGGCGGATAGTGGCTGCTCTGAACAATTATTAATTCTCTCCGGCATCAGTAATTCTTTATCCTTGCTGGCCGCTCGATTGGATGAGCACAGCATGTTACTGGATGCAAACCAGCAACTTACTTACCACGCCCGGCATGATGCCTTAACGGGTTTACCGAACCGTCGCTATCTACTGGAAGAGTTGGAACGGTTGATCGCCAGAGGTGTCCGGCAACAACTGGGTTTTTATCTGATCTTCGTCGATTTGGATAAATTTAAGCTGATTAACGACCAGTTTGGTCATGAAACCGGGGATGAGTTCTTACGGCAAATTGCCCAGCGCTTACAACAGGTTCTGCGCAAAGGGGATTTTGTCGCCCGTCAGGGAGGCGATGAGTTTGTGTTGCTGTGTCAGGCGCCGGAGATTTCAACCGAGCAAAGTGAGCTGATTATTAACCGGATCCGGCAATGTTGCAGTGGGGTATTTTCGCTGGGTGACTTTAAGCTACTGTATCATGGCCCCAGCCTGGGAGCGGTAAGCTGGCATAGTGGTGATAGCCAGGATATTGATTTGCTGCTTAGTCTGGCCGATGTGGCGATGTATCAGGATAAACAGCGGCGCCGGGCAATGCCAGCGCCGCAGCTGTTAAGCTAAGTTAGTCTTTCTGATAACGCTTAAACCAGGCCAGTGCATGCTCAATTTTGGCAATCATCCAGGATGGCCGGTTGGTCACGCCATGGCTGGCATCCGGTACCCGCACCATCACACTATCGATTTGTCGCAGCCGCAACGCCTGATAGTACTGTTCGGTATCGGCCATTGGCGTGCGGCGGTCTTGCTCACCGGTAAAGAGCAGTACCGGCGTACTGACATTGGCAACCAGCGATAACGGCGAGCGCTGCCAGTAGTGCGCCTGCTGCTCCCAGGGCATACCGGGGAACTGATTGCGGATCTGACCGACATAGCTGTCGGCGGATAGCACCTTCGAGGTCCAGTTCACCACTGGGTTTGTCGCTGCGGCGGCATTAAAGCGGTTGGTCAGGCCTACCGCATAAAGGGTGCCGATCCCTCCGGCAGAGCCACCGGCAATAAAGAGGTTGTTCTCGTCAATAAAGCCTTTGGCCAGCATGGCATCAACCCCCGACATATGATCCTGAAAATCATGCTCTGACGCGTAGTTGTAGTGCAGTAACATGGCAAAACGCTCACCATAGCTGGTGCTACCACGGTAGTTGTTATACAGCACCACATAGCCTGCTGCGGCATAGCGTTGCAGTTCAGCCGCAAACTGCGGACCATAGGCCAGATGTGGTCCACCATGAATTTCCAGGATCAGCGGATATTTTTTTCTGGGATCGAAATCAGGCGGCGTAATATACCAGGCCTGAATTTCTTCGTTACCGGCAGCAGAGGTATAACGCAGTTCCTGTACCTGGCCCAGCTTACGCTGCGATAATAAACCGCCATTTAGATCCGTTAGCGTGCGGCTGCGGCCATTGCTAAAAACTGCCACTTCAGCCGGGCGCTGGCTGCTACCCTGGGTATAGGCGACAGTGCCGTTTGCGGCGACACTATACATGCCGCTCAGATAAGGCCGGCCCCAACTGGTGCCGCCTAAATCGGCCACCAGATCGGTCATCCGATCGCGGGTGCTAATTTGCGCAACCTTGGTTTGACCACGATCGGTGTACTGAAAGGTCAGCGTCGAATTATTCACCCAGCTTGGGCTTTCGACGCTGCGATCCAGTTCCGCTGCCAGCATCCGGATCTCGCCTGAGCGCAGATCCAGCAACTTCAGTTTGCTATTTACATAAGAGACCGCATCCGGACGGGTATAGGTAAAGGCCAGAGTTTTGCCATCGGGTGACAGGCTCGGCTCAGCTTCTTCCCCTTCTAAACGGGTTAACTGATTAAGCTGCCGGCTATGCACATCTACCTGATACAAATCGGCTTGCCGGCTTTGCAGCTCCCAATCCGGGTGGCGGTTGGCCGGGAAAATCAGCGCTTTGCTATCCGCCGTCCAGGCCAATGGCCCATTATGCTGGTAAGGGCCGCTGGTCAGTTGCTGTTCGACACCGCCTGACGCCGGAACCACAAAGACTTGTGCATAAGCTGAGCGCATTACGCCGCGGCCATCGGCCTGATAGTAGGTACGTTCAACCACTATTGGGCTGGCTGACCAGTTTGCGTTAGCCGGCTTGCGCGGTTGATAGACGCTTTTGGCAAAGTCGGTTGCCGGTGCGGCCACCTCAGCCAGAAACGCCAGTTGCTGTCCGTCCGGCGACCAGCTGAGCTGACTGGGCCGAACTTGCAGCTGGCTGATCGCCGCAGTTTTTTGTTCGTTTAACCAGTGTACCTGGATCTGGCTGCTGCCATCACGGTCTGACACAAAGGCAATTCGGTTATTATCCGGTGCCCAGCGTGGCTGGCTATAGTTGAACTTGTCGGCAAACAACGGGTAATGGGCACCGGTTGCCAGATCCAGCAGCCACAAGCTGCTTTCAGTGCGGTCAGTCATAATATTATTTTGCTGGCGCACATAGACAATCCGTTTACCATCGGCGGAAATCTGCACATCGCTGGCACCGGCCAGACGGAAAATATCTTCGGCCTGCAGTGGCTTGAGCGCTGACGTCGCTGCATTGTTGCTGGTATTGGCCGCGGCTGGGTTAACTGCCAGGGCAGGAATGATGCTAAGGGCCGTCACCAGACTGGCCAGGGGGAACAGTTTCATAGAACCTCAATAGCAATGATTGTTGCCTGTACCTTACCTGTTCCGGCGCGCTCTGCCACTAAAAATCCGGCAAAGCTCATAAATTTCAGGACCATCGCAGGGCGGGCGCCCTGCGCTAGGTCAGTGGCTTAGGGCGTAAACTGCAACAGTAATACGCCGCCACACAAAACACCGGCCAGAAAGGTCACGGCAGGCACCCAGAGTGGTACGCCGCCGCGGGCATCTGCTTCCGGTTCAGCGTTCGTTTGCAGCGTTAATTGTTGTCGGTCTAACGCAAAGGCGGCGGCCAGGGCTTTACTGGTTTCCAGTGAAGCAATGCCATGCACCTCCACCCGCTGAATGGTTCTGAGGCTTAGGGCACAGATTTCAGCCAGTTGTTGCTGGGTCCAACCTTTTTCGGTTCTAAGCTGCCGGATAAGCTGTGGATTCAGTTGCATAGCTGACCCCTTAAACCAGATCGCCAAGCTGTAGCCAATCAGTGCACCGCAGGCACCACCCAGTAAACCGAACATAAAATATACGCCAAGGCGCTGCCACAACGGCTGCTGTTGCCGCAGTTGTTTCAGGTGCGCGAGCATCCGGGCCAGATCCCATTCGTCACTATCAACGGCTTTGCCATCGACCGAAAACTCGATGTAGTAGGGCCCTTTAAAAATGCTGGCGACTTTAACCCGGATCTCGGCTTTTTTGCCATCAAGCTCAAACTGGTGAGTTGAGTGATAGCGAAAACTGCGTTTTTCCAATACCAGCTGTTCATCGACATAAACCTGTTCTTTGCCATTGCTCATTGAGCACATGACTTTAATGGTGTGGTCGCCATAGTCAAAAAAACTCAGGGTAGCGTCGGTTTGGTTAGTCATCATCTTTCTCCTCGGTTGGTCTACCCCTATTACAGTGTGCCGGACCTGACAAGCGTGACGACAATACCCTGCCAGTCCGCCTACTGTCAGCTGACAGTAAGACGACAGTTTTAGCTTTTCAATACTTTATAGAAAAATGCTGAAACTTTGATCTGGATGCTGGTAAAGGCACCCTTGCCTGACTAGGCTTTGCTTGTCTGTACAAATTAGCAGCGGTTTCGCTGATATTTGCGGACCTGTTACCAGCTCAACGCGGGAGAGTTCTGATGCGTAACCTTATCGCTTGTTTACTGTTCAGTGCCTTGCTTTACGGCGCGCAGGCTATGGCTGCCGGGCAACTCTGGCTGGTAACACCACAAACGGCTACTGCGGTAGCTGCCGGGAAAGATGCTGCGTCACCGTTACCGTCAGCGCAGCAATTACAGGCCTTTCTCAGCCTCGATATCCGTAATCGGGCAGTCACCAGCTTTGATAGTCAGCTGTTGCAATTACAGGGTACTGGTATGCAGCCGGTGTTGGTAATACAGTACTGTTTTGAGCAGCAAAGTTTTGTTTTCCAGCCTGAATGGTTGGGGCCAACAGGCAATAATGATCTTTGGCTTAGCTCCGCCTTACTGCAGCAGCTGGGCTTGCCACAGCAACGCTTGCCAATGCAGATTGATGACTTTACTGAGCAATTTAGCGGGCAGGCCGATGAAAGCACCCAGATCCAATATCTGAACCGGCAGATCACCGTCCGCGGCATAATCCCAAGCCGGCTGACTTTACCCGGACCAGCTAACTTTGTGATCCGCAGTGATTGTAACCCGCCAACACAACAAGAGCGCAGCGTTATGCCGCCGCACTTTTTGTTATGGTGCGATTGCCCACAGGACGATTTAGCCCAGTCATTACAGCAGTATTTAACAGGCTTATATCGCCAGGTTGGGGTGCAGGTTCGGTTTGGTGTGCAGCGGTTGTAGAGTAAAAATTAGGTTTGAGATTCGCCAAGTGGTTTTTTGTGCGTAAGCTCGTTGGACCAGGTGCTTTCGGAGTTAAGCGAGGCTATGTGAGGGAGCAATATGCTTGAAGCCGTTGCTATCGAAATTTATGTATAGCTTCTTCTATTTTTTATACATTTAGATTACGTTATGTATAAGTTTTGCGTTTTTCTATGTATATTGCTCACCACAAGATTAGAAAAAGCGATTTTCTATGCATAATAACTTACCTCAGTTACCACTGGCAGATATAGCTATTTGGGAAACCCGCAATGTGCTGAAAAAAGCGGCTGAAGCCCATCGTTATCTGGCAGAGCTTAAAGGGGTAGCTGCCAGTATCCCGAATGAAGCCATCTTAATTAACACTCTCGCCTTGCAAGAAGCGAAAGACAGCTCGGAGGTGGAGAATATTGTCACCACCCATGATGAGCTTTACAAAGCCAACTTGTTTGAAGAAGCGTTAACCAATCCGGCAACCAAAGAAGTGCAAGACTATGCTTTCGCACTGAAACAAGCTTTTGTTACCGTCAGGCAAACTGGCTTAATCCGGCTGGATGATATTTTAGCCGTACAGCAACAGTTAGAGCATAATCAGGCGGGTTTACGCCGTTTACCCGGCACAGCACTAAAAAATGCCCGTACCGGTGAAGTAGTGTATACACCGCCACAACATGCTAATGAGATCAGCCAGCTTATGGCTAACTTAGTGCAGTATATCAATGACGATAGCCTTTGTGACGCGGATCCACTGGTTAAGATGGCACTGATCCACCATCAGTTTGAAAGTATTCACCCGTTTTACGATGGCAATGGCCGTACCGGGCGCATTATCAATATTCTGTACTTGGTGGCGAAAGGCTTACTCAACCTGCCGGTATTGTATTTAAGCCGTTTTATTATTACGCATAAAGCTGATTACTACATACAATTGCAGCAGGTGCGTGAAACAGGTAACTGGGAGCCTTGGCTGTTGTATATGCTGGACGGTATTACGGTAACTGCTCAAGATACCATCAACCTGATCACCAATATCAAAATCTTGATGCAAGATGTAAAACACCGGTTGCGCGAGCAGCTACCGAAAATTTATCGCCAGGGGCTATTAAATAATCTGTTTTCTCATCCTTATACCAAGATCGAATTTCTGGTGGAGGAGTTAAGTGTGAGCCGTATTACGGCGACGAAGTATCTGGAGTTGCTGGTTGAGCATGGGTTTTTACAGAAACAAAAAATAGGCCGTGGCAATTACTATATTAACCAGCCATTGTGTGAGCTATTAACAGCGCACGGCTAAAACGGATTGCCAATTGCCAGAAGCCTTATGAAGATGAATGCAGAAATCACATTAAAGTGATAACGGTAAAGAACGCATTACTAGAGCTCAGTGTAAGTTTAAGTTAGCCTATAAAGCCATGACAGAGGGCGCGACAGCAAAGTTATAAAGCTTTTACGCTATTGATTTTTCTGAAGTAAATCAGGGGAGATGGTGGCCCCAGCTGGACTCGAACCAGCGACCGATCGATTATGAGGCCTTCTAAGGCGGTTTACTGCTGTTTACTGATTGAAATAGACTTTTACTAAATTACATAGCTAATTCAGCAGCTTATTGCTTGGTTAGCTACCTTTGATGCATAAATGCGTTGCAAAACAACGCCGTCGATTTTGCATTGAAAGTAGCACAGAGGTAGCACCGCTATGACCAGAACCAACCACATTCGCTTTACCGAAGCTGAAATTTCAGCCTTACCCGTTACCGAAAAACGCACCCGTTGGCACGATACCCAGATGCCAGGCTTAGTGCTCGATGTCACCACCGGTAAAAAGGCCTTCCGTGTTTATAAAAAGCTGGCTGGCAGGGCAACCCCGTTATCAGTGACACTTGGTGATTTTCCGGCATTAACTGTAGAAAGCGCCCGTCGTTTGGCGCGAAAAGCGATGGCGGATATGGCTGATGGTATCAACCCAAATGACAGCAAGCGTCAGTTTCGCGCCGCTTCAGTTAAGCTGTCTGAAGTATTCCAGCGTTTCCTTGAGCAGCGTGATTTAAAAGACACCACTTTGCGCGGCTATCAGCAATTGATGAAATGCTACCTCGCTGATTGGCAGCAAAAGCGGATGGCCGATATCAGCGAAGATATGGTGTACAAGCGTCATCAAAAGCTTAGCCAGTCGAGCAGGGCGCAAGCCGATTACACCATGCGCACGCTGCGAGCCTTATTTAATTTTGCCAAAGCTGAATATAAAGACTCGGCCAACCGCACTTTATTTCCGGTAAATCCGGTTGTGGTGTTATCTGAAAAACGTGCCTGGAATAATGTGGCTCGTCGCCAGACAAGGCTGCGGCCATCCCAATTAAAGCCGTTTCTGCAAGCAATAAATACACTGCGCGATGAAGCGATAGCCTACCGGCAAGACTTTACGGTCGCAGTTTGTGATTATGTTGAGTTTACTGCTTATACCGGCTTACGCCGTACTGAGTTGTTAGAACTGAAGTGGCAGGATGTTTATCTTAAAGACGAACTGTTTATTCTTCGGGATACCAAAAACCATGATGATCTTGAATTGCCGATTACCGCGCCTTTAAAAGCCATTCTGCTGCGACGTAAGGAATACAAGGTAACGGACTTCGTATTCGGGGCTAATAATCGCTTAGGCCGCATTACAGAGCCTAAAAAGGTGATTCAAAAGATCAACGAGCAGGCAGGTATCAGCTTTACACTGCATGACCTGCGGCGAACTTACTGTTCAATTGCGGAGAGCTTGGGTATTGGCACCTATACCATTAAGCGGTTACTAAACCATAAAACGGGGCGTAACGATGTAACCGGCGGCTACACCATACTGACAGCCGAAGAACTACGTGAACCTGTTGAACGCATCGCTCAAAAAATTATGCAGTATGCAGGTTTGGTCGAACAGAAAAAAGAAACCGATATTGTTGGTTTTAAAAGCTTAGTTTCTGGTTTTACCAAGGAGCAAAAGTTGGCTTTGCTGGCTGAGTTGATGGGGTAAACCGTGACAAGAGGGGTATGCTATTTGCCCCTTTTGTAACAAATGATGAATCGCTACCAAATTTGCTAACTTTACTGCGACTGCAAAGAGCGGATAGTGGAAGTATCAGATTTGAGGTTAATATCCCAAATCTGCTACTAAACGTTGATGAAATTAGGCCATTTTGGAGTCTATTCATTTTGATGTACTATCTCTAATCCCGCCTTTAGCAGATTAGTTTTCAATGCTCTAACCGATTAAATACTCATTTACAATAGCTTCAAGAAGCAGTGTTTCACGTACAATTGATAAACCTGTAGAATCAGACTCGTTTGCCATGACTGCCCTGTTATGTGAGATGGCATCGTATATGTTCATCCAGCACACTTGCATACCATTGGCATGCTCGTATTCTTCCAGATCTGGTATTCCGAGTTCGCTGTCTATCTGGCATACATAGCAATATGAACGCATAAACATCACATCAATGCCATTGCGATACCATGGCCTGTATTCATCGACCATACCAAACTCTGCCAATATACGGATATTATGTGCGCCGGTTTCTTCCCGTAGTTCTCGGACAAGCGCATCCTTCAGTGTTTCACCTTCATCTACACCACCACCGGGCAGGCTGTAATCATTATAACGGCGGGTATAAAGAAGTAATATTTGCTCACCTTCAAGCACAATCGCTCGGGTTGAGACACGTTCAGCAAGTTTGTGCTCCGGTTGTGTTTTAATATGTTGCAGGCGGCTAATCAAACGCATAGCAGGTTGAGTTTCCATTTGGTTGCCAAATAAACAGGCCCAGTAATGTACCGGGCCTCACACCATTACCTCAGAATCAATAAGCTACACTTCGCCCTGCTTATCATCGCGGTGGTAGTGCTGCCAACAATAAACTGGCGGATACGTGAGTGGCCGTAGGCCCCCATAACCAGTAAATCAATATTGTGCTGCTGCTGGTACTGATGCAGTACGGTTTCTGGCTCGCCACCGACTATAGCCACTGCTGTATCAAAACCAGCGTTACGTAGAATCGTTGCGGCGCTGGCCATTTGAGCTTCAGTCGCTGCGGTATTGGCACCGGCCATTACCAGGTGCACCGGTAAGCCTTTACCCAACGGGCTGGCCGCTAGCATTTCCAGTCCTTTAAGCGCGGTGGCGCTACCGTCATAGGCCAGCATTATGCTTTTCGGCTCAGTGTATATTTGCTGGGTTAGTAAGATGGGTTTATGCAGTGTGCGGATAACACGCTCAACATGAAGGCCAATATGACCATGAGCATCGGCACTGCTAAAGCCACGCTTACCCAATACCAACAGGCGTGTCTCTTCCTCCAGCTCAGCTAAAGTTTCTACAAGCTCGCCGTGGCGCAAGCGTTCGTCTACGCTAATGACTCCAGCCGCTTCTGCACGTGCCTTGGCAGCATCCAGCATAATACGACCGCTTTCCAGCGCAAGTTTCCCATGCTTTTCGTCAAGCTCTGCTAATTGCGCTAAGAGTGCCTCTTGGCTGCCTAAACCAATACTTCCACTAAGGTCAGTTGTTACTGCCTTGGCTGCTTTATCCAGTACATGAATCACCGACATGGCAACATTTAACCTTTTTGCTGCCCACGCTGCATAGTCACATACCGCTTCGGCATAGGGTGAGGCGTCAATACACGCCAGTACTTTTCTGCTCATGTTGGCTCTCCTAATGGCCCATCAGTTTTTCAACTGCATCTGGTTGGTTATGTACAGCAAACTTGTCTACTAAAGTTGCGCTGGCCTCGTTTAATCCAACCAGCTCTACTTGTGTACCTTCACGGCGAAACTTCAGCACTACTTTGTCGAGGGAGCTTACTGCGGTGATATCCCAGAAATGTGTTTTGCTTAAATCAATCGTGACTTTTTCCACAGCTTCTTTAAAGTCAAAAGCGGCAACAAACTGTTCGCTAGAACTAAAGAACACCTGTCCCACAACGCTGTACGTTCGCTGGTGGCCATCCTTTGACAGACTAGAGCCGATATACAATATTTGCCCCACTTTATTGGCAAAAAACAGTGCACTCAACAACACGCCTACTAAAACGCCATACGCGAGGTTATGTGTAAATACTACGACGATTACAGTAGCTATCATCACTAACGAGGAACTTTTGGGGTTCTTCGTCAAATCTTTAATTGATCCCCAGCTAAAAGTACCTATAGATACCATAATCATTACCGCAACTAATGCCGCCATTGGGATCATGCCGACCCATGTATCTAAAAACACCACCATAATTAATAAGATGACACCAGCCAGTAACGCAGATAAACGGGTACGACCACCAGATTTAACGTTAATAATCGACTGACCAATCATCGCGCAACCGGCCATGCCGCCAATTAAGCCTGAGCCAATATTGGCGACACCCTGGCCAACACATTCGCGGTTTTTATCACTTGAGGTATCGGTTAAATCATCAACAATAGTGGCGGTCATTAACGACTCTAAAATGCCCACTACTGCGAGTGCCAACGCATAAGGGAAGATAATTTGCAGGGTTTCAAAGTTAAGCGGCACGTCCGGCCACAAGAAAATTGGCAAGCTGTCCGGCAGTTCGCCCATATCAGCTACGGTACGGATATCCATACCAAAATAAAACGCCAGTGCGGTTAATACCACGATACATACCAGCGGTGACGGTATGGTTTTGGTAACATATGGAAAAAGGTAAATTATTGCCAATCCTAGAGCTGTCATACCATACACGGTAGTAGTGCCATAAGTGCCACTAAGCTCAGGCAATTGCGCCATAAAGATCAGAATCGCTAATGCATTAACAAAGCCGGTCACCACAGACCGCGATACAAATCGCATTAAATCACCCAATTTAAACAGGCCAAATACAATTTGAATAACACCGGTCAATAAGGTGGCGGCTAACAGGTATTCCAAACCATGTTGCTTTACTAAAGTGACCATCAACAAGGCCATCGCGCCGGTGGCTGCTGAGATCATGCCCGGTCGGGCACCAGTAAAAGCGATAATTACACAGATAGCGAATGACGCATACAAGCCGACTTTAGGGTCAACACCAGCGATGATGGAAAAAGCAATGGCTTCAGGAATAAGGGCAAGTGCCACAACAATAGCAGCCAGAACATCGCCTCTAAGGTTAGAGAACCAGTTCTGCTGAATAGATTTCAACATAAAACATCCAATGAGTTAAATTAAACGGTAATAACTGGGACAACACAGCATAAATTGCACTTAAAGTTGCGCCTTTTGTAGCAATGGCTCCCAACTCTCAACTTTACTAGCAATTTTAATGTGTTATCTAATTACACCGGCCCATCCTCATTGAAATAATTGTACTAAATCAAAATTTAAGCGCAAAAGTATAAAGCTTTTCGGCTGGCATTGCCAGAAAGCTAATGCTCCAGATACCCAAATTGAAGTTTTATCAAAAATTGGGGGGATACACTAAATAGCTACTAAATGCTTAGACATCCCATATCTTGCTGAGGTTGTATTCGATCTTATGCACGAACTTCCGCTTCTGTCACTAAGCGTCGTTGACTGCAGTGACTATTTGTCGATATTGCAAACAATACAAAAACCTGGCTCTGGGGGCATTAATAATAAGTTATTTTTCTTTTTAGTGATAAAGAGTTACAAAATCTTGCTTCTATAATCGTTCTAAGAGTGTAAGTCTTGCCAAGTAAGCCTTGGAAGGTAAATTTTTCTTCATAATCACAGAGTAGGGATTTCCAAAAGTACGATAAAAATTCCCAAAAGTACGTGGCTATCCACTCCTAAAAGTACGATGGTTTTTACAGGTTTCCCACTGGCTATACACAGCTAGCTTTGATCTGTATCTGCAACGCCGCTTACAGTGGGCTGTTCTGATTTTTGCAAAGTTTTGCTGATGTGAAGAATCGATTTGTTAAGGGTTAAAGTGAAATGCTCAAGGTTCCACGTTTGTGTGAGTTCACGTATGACACAACGGAATTTAGCCACAGAGCTGCCACTTCCAACTAATCTATGTAGGTTGCTGACAGAGATTTTTCCTTTTGGGTAAATCCCTCCACATTTTTGTTGGCAGATTTCGTAAATTCTGCGATGCAAAGGTCGAGATAACTCAAAGTAAGTGCTATGCAAGTCTAGTACTATGCCTTTATGGGCGCATTCGAGTAGCCATTCAGGCAGTGTTACCTCAATATAGTTAGCTGCTGACGTTTTGATATATCGGTATTCTGTGATAAGCCGAGCCTCTGTGGGCAGACTAATCCCTTTCACTGTCAAATTTGTGGTTATTCGGGTGTTGTTAAGTCTCTGAAGCGACTTTTCAAGGTCTTTATAGTCTTTACCTGTTGTACCTTTGCCTATTGTGGTTAAAAAGTCGTATGCGGTAAACGATGCGATATTGCCTGTTTCATAGGAGTTATTAAGCTTGACCATCAGCTGGCTTAGGCAAAACACCAGAATGGCTTTGTCCTTGATCGTGGCTCTGCCTATGGAATTTTTTATAGTATTTATCTCTAAGTACAGCCCCTTATAATAAATAATTGCGTCATTGGTAGCTTTTCCATCTAATGCAAACACAGGTAGCATCAGCGAAAACAGATCAGATTTCAGTTTGTACGGCCAGGTTAGATCGCACTGATAAACTGCATTATTCATTGCGCGCTATCTGAATCAATTTCGAGGTTGGGCTTTAACCCAAGCTTCAAACTCTGAGACAGAAAACAGCAAGCGTCCGTTAATTCGAATGTAAGGTGGAATAGGGTAGCGATCAGCTGATTTTTTGTTATGGTTGATATGGTTGTACAGTGTTTGTTTTGATACATGCAGCAAAGCTGCAATTTCTTCGATTCGATAAAACATTGGTTTCATAAAGCACCCAGCCTAAAGGGATGACGACGTCAATATTTATCTATTTTTCATAAATCCTGAGGAAAAGCAGAAACAACCTAGGGTCAATTTAGGGGAGGTTTTTCAGATTAGCAGTTACAAACCCTTGGTAGAGGTTGACTAAAAATTTGGCATGCCAAATTTTCCTGCAGATCTACAGCTTTAAGTGACAGCTTGGTGCTTAGTGGCGGGTGGTATTTGAGAAACCGGATTGGCTCCAGTCGCAAAGCTGGATCAGCCATTTACTGATGGCTTGTAAACGTTCCTGAGCATTGCCTTTAGCAGCGAAGGTCAGGTCAGTACTGCGCGCCGCAAATTGAGTGAAGGTTTCAGTCAGGATATCCCAACACTCTTCTTGTTCGTTGCTAACCTGAAAAGCAAAGGCTTTCTGGCTGAACAAATCGTAAAATAGTTGCTCTTCAGTCTCGTAAGATTCTGCCAGCTCAAAACCTAACGGTTCACAGTATTTCTCGATACCAGCAATACGGTTCTGTAGCTCGATAATAGCCGGTATAAGTGGCCTTAACTCTACTATCTGATAAAGATTGTCAGTGTTCATCTACTCTCCAGGATTACAAAATGGCAAGCCGCGTTCCTTGAAAAGGAATTTGGCATGCCAAATTTTTTGCTAAGAACTTCTTAGTATTTGAGTCTCATTTATACTAAGAATATCTTAGCTTTCAAGGTTTTTTTGGCAAGAAACATGCTCAGTTACAGCAAATATCATTGTCCAAAGTGATGGTGTCACTGTTGGCGATCTGAAAGTGCACTGAAAAATTTTATTCAGATACGGACACTGATTTCATAGTCAGTTAGGCTCCTTAACAAGTTAATTAACAGGAGTCATTAAATGACACTTCCCAAAGATAGCCCGAGCAACTTCTGCAAAGCATTTATTCAGCGAGAGCTTAACAGTTATAGAGAAAAACGAATTTGGATGAGTTACTGGCCAACAATGGAGAGTATGATTCAGCGAGCGAATGAGCTAATTCAGCCCTTTGAAGAGTTGGTTGGAGAGTTTGGATATATGGATATGATGGAACAAGCGCCGCCCAACAACTCATACCTATGGCTGACTCTAGAGCATATTTGGTGCAGCATCGATTACAGCAAGAAAGATGTGGTACAGGCAAGAGTTGACCTCAAGGAACTTAGAGAGCTACAGCAAGATATCGTAAATCTTGCCCTCAATTTATCCGGTAAATTAAAGAGGCAATCCGATCTGTATGAAAAGTCGGGATTTTCAAAATCAGACTATCAATTTATCGGTGATTTACTTGGGTTAGCATGCAAAGATAATTATTTATATCAGACTCATGTGTCTGAAAAAATAGAAGCGCTAACGTATCAATATGATTTGAAGTACTGGCCTGATGTGTCTGATTTAGTCGCAGCGATTGCTGAATTTGAGAAAGAGCAACCAGAGCCTGCCCATTCTCAGTATCCTGAGCAAGTGATTAATGGTCGAGAGTCGGATATTAAAGACTTCGTACTGGCATTTGACAGCAAATTTGATGAGCCCAATGGATTGCCAAAAAAATTTCGTTTTAGCAATAACGCAATGGCAGACATCATCAACGTTGTTCTTGATTTACCAGTGGCAAAGCTTGCTACAGGTGATGCAGTTCGAGTCGTACGTAACAGATCAAATAAATTTAAGCGTGGGTACGTCTCAACCAATTAGAGGGAAATGCTCGCCGCAGAAAGATAGAATTTGGCATGCCAAATTCTATCTAAGGTACGTTTCGGTAATCTCTGGTCTGAAATGCCCCATTTCCTGTGAAACGGTTTCCAACGCTACAACTCTGGTTAAACCTTGCATTTGCAACTCGTACATCCGCTGTTGGGCGTAGCTATGGCGTAAGCCATGAGCGCCGCGTGACCAGCCTAATGCTCGCTTAGATGCTGCGCTAAATGAGTTTGACCAGCGCTGGCCACCAGCAATATTGTATCGGCTTAGGTAGTTAATATCCCGGTCGCGCACCGTAATCGGCTGCGTTCTGCGGTGTAACTCCAACTCTTCAGCTAGTTTGCTCGGCAAGAGCACCTGGCGGATCAGGCCACCTTTACCTTGCACCGTATATAAAACACCATCACGTCCGGCCCATTTGTGCTCGTTGGCAGGTCGCTTGTCTGCTGACCGTTCGTTGCAGCGTGCCAGTGTTAGTAGCTCGTGAGCACGTAAACCAGCAGCGTAGCTTAGCTGAGTAGCCAGTGAATTTGACGCTAGTTGTTTACCAGCAACAATCTCCACTTGCCGCTCAGAGTAAGCGCGGGATTTTAGAACTTGTTGTTGTTCAGATTTTATAACCGGTAGACGGGAATTTTCTGGTAGCGCCTTACTGACATGATGGAGCATTTTTTGTAGCGCTTGGCGCTCAAGATCCAGCGTTTTCTGCCCAACAAACTGGCCGCGTAGCTCCAGGTAAGTAATCGCATCATCTATCGACATTGCCCTTAGGCTCGGCAGCTTCATTTGTTGGCAGTAGTCGGCGATAGTGGTTAACGCCTGCTCATAGTTACGCACTGAGCCGACTGATTTAACCACATCGCCTTGCAGCTGTTTCATTACAGCTGCAGCTTGTTTGGCTGGCTTGGCGAATTTAGCCACGGTTATCTAACCAGCGTTTAACGGTAGTCCAGGCTACCGAAATGCGTTTGGCTTTAAGCCAACGCTGCAATTCGGCAACAGTTGCGCCTTCTTCATGCATTGTTACCAGTTCGCCACGGTAGGCATTTAGCCTTGAGTTTTTAAACCGCTTTTGCCGGAGTTCTCGGGTTTCAGCTTTTAACTTGGCCAGTTCTGTTTCAACATCAAATTTAGTCATTGCAAATACCTGTCAGGGAATAGGGTTGTAGAGTTGTAAGAACTAACTGACTGGATTGCTCCAGTTCAGCGGCAATTAAGCCTATTCGCCCCGAGTGTTTAGATAAACCGGCCGGACTGATCACGCCGTACATAAGGAAAACGCTAAAGGAAAACGCGGCGATTAAACGCGTTAATATAGTGGGATTTAAATGATTGCCCTGATGGGTGACATATTGCAGGCAGCCAGAAGCGCCTTTCTTGATGTTGGGCATAAGCCCGAGTTACGCTTAAAGTCTAGTCGTTTTGGATTTTCGTTGCAATCTGCAATTAAAAATCTGCGTGTAATTGCTCTATGCTGCGCCAGACGCTGTGTACAGCCATGTTAATGAGCGTTGTACACAGCGTCTGGCGCAGCCAGTCAAAAAAAGGGAGGCACTTGCTCATGATGCCTACCTTAAATCTTTTGTTGCTACTTTGGGAATTTGGCATGCCAAATTTTTTGCTTGCGGCTTTGCTGGGTACACCGAAAAAAAGCCTGTGAAAATTGGGGGTAGCTTTTCGCTGAACTGTGTTGTCGCCTTCGCTTAGACTCTGGTTAACATAAATTTGGCATGCCAAATTTTTCAGGCGTTAAATAAATAACGGTAATTAGGTTTTCAGCATGGCAAGAGTCGCATCAACCAAAATAGACGTTCAAGATTTGGAATACGTAATTGAGTACCTGCTGGTGTTTACTTTCTCACGCCGTGCCTACAGCAGCGATACCACAATCACAAAGGGCAAAAATCGGGTTAAATTACTACAAGCTGCGCTGAAGTTGGAAAAAGCCATGCTGGAACTACGTGATCAGGAATACCTGGATGCGGTAGATCGCGTTTGTGTCGATATTGAAGGCATCACAGCAGCAACGCTTAGCCTTGCTGACATCCAGAAATTACGTACTTCCATCCGGCAAAAACGTTATAAAAATGACGGTTATAGCAGGGTGCATTATGAGTATTTAAGTACCATGTCGTATATTAATGCACGTAGTTAGTTATCCAGTAATCATGCTCTTTTTTATTTGGAGTCTCGCATGTTCAACACCTTAAACATGGCACCGAAGGAAAAATTTGATTCAATAGGCAAATGCATTTATTGCCATTCAGCATCAGACGCATTATCGGAAGAGCACATCATACCGTATGGTTTAAACGGCAATTTCGTCCTTTCAGAAGCGTCTTGTAAAGTATGTGCTGCGATAACTTCAAAGTTCGAAGAAAAAGTTCTCAAAGGATTTATGGAAAAAGGTCGCCAGGCACTTGGTTTGAAGACAAGGCGCAGAAGTAAGCGTAAGCCAACGCCAAATAAATTGAAGTTCAAACTGCCAGACGGTGTGTGGTCGGAAGAGATTGAATTCGACGAAAATATCACTTTTATGCACTTACCTTGCTTCGTAACGCCTATAGGCCTTGGGGGGAAATCAAATAATGATAACCCTGCAAGTATCGATATCTTTGCTGTAGATACTATGCATTTGGGTGGCATGGTTGGTGTTTTGGAGCAGAAAAATATACCTGCAGTTCAGCAAATAGAAAAACTCGATATTTGGTCTTTTGTTCGTATGCTGGCCAAAATTGGGCATAGCTATCATGTTGCTATGAGAGGCGAATTCCCTCTAAGCGAAAGTCCCGTTGTTAATATTGCATTGGGTAAAAGCGACCATGCGAAACATTGGATAGGTTGTCTTGAAGAGCATCCGCTAACAAAGGTTGGCAGTAAAGCACTGCACTTGATGGATATAACAGACTTGCAAGGAGCCAATGGCAGCATAGCTACAGTGGTTAGAATTAAGTTTTTTGATCCTGTTAAAGGGCCAACTTATGCTGTTGTCACCAGAGTCATTTTAGGTAACAAAAAGTGAGCTCATAAAAAAAATTCTCCATTTTATTACCTGTGAGAACGCTGGTTTACTCTCTGTTGGTTTCTATTGCCTTATCTACTATTGCTTGTCGCGAAAAGTCGTTAATCGATTCACGTTGTTTGTCTGCAGCTTTTTTTACTATGCCATACTCACCCGTAGACAATTCAACACCAACCTCAATAGGTCTGTTGTTAAAAAATATGAAGAATATGATACTCAACACAACCGACGAGACCACTATTCCTCCGATTTCTTTGCTGGTAGTTGAGTGCTTCACGTCAGTCATTTTTGCAGTGTTTGATGTAAGGATTTCGATCATGAAAAAAACAAAAGCAAAAAATATTGCTTGGCCTGTGAGGTAGATGTACTCAGAATTTTTCCATAAGAACAATAGCGTGGAAAGGCTCATGCCTATTAATATGCTATAAATCGGTGGGCAAAACCCCGAAATTCTCACACTTAGATGGTGAGCGAAAGATCTCAATATTTTTGCGAAACACCTGTTACCTAATAAATGATAAAGGGCAATAATTATAATTTGGGCAATAATGAGTGTGAAAATTGAGCTTAACGGTAAATGGTCATTGAGCAGCTTGTCAAACTGACCTCTGTTGGCCCAATATGGCAAGTAGGTAAATGCTTCTAAGAGTACACCGCACACAAGCCCAAATGGGATGAAAAATGCTATGTCATTGAATTTTATATTTTTATTTGAAGTTGGCTTGTTCGGTAATTTAGTCATATTTTAAATTTTATTTTCAATTCGGGAAAATGCTTCATTGTTTTCAGTAATGCTAATATTTAGATGATTCAATATTTTTTGCTGGGCATTCTCCGCATCTTTCTGCCAGGATTTTTCGCTGGCATTATCAACACGATGCTTAAAACCAATCGTCAGGTAAAACTTGCTGCTAAGCGGCAGGCAGTAAAAGTCTGTCCGGGTTGGGTGCCGGTCGTATTTTTCCTGATAAAACACCCACTCAAAGCCTTGTAGGGTAATCAGCTTTGCCGGCTGCAGCGGCGGATAGCCATAATTATTGATTCGGCCCTGTAGCTCGTCGCGGTAGCGCTCTTCAGTGAATGGCGAACCTCTGGATGCACGAAGCTCAGCATATTCTTTCAACTCTGACTCAATTTCGGTATTTCGGCCAAGGCCATATTCGCCCTCCGCGCCAATAGCAACAGAGTTGTAATGCTGATCATGCTCGTTAATCACATGCTGGGCTAGCGTATGGCGGTCGAGCGCATCAATACCCTCTGGCACTTTCTTTAACCAGACGTTTAACCATAGCCAGCCGTATTCACCGCCATCAAAACGTAGCAGCGGGGCCAAGTAACACCAACCCTCAGTATGTATCGGGACATATTTGTGCTGATCTTTCTGTTGCTGGTGTTGCTCAAACCAGCCATTAGAGCGAAACGGGCAATTCACCTGCTTTGGTGGCTCGGCAGAGCCAATATTGGAGTAGGGCAGTGTGAGCTGAAGAGAAAACTCTTCCAGCAAAAAACTGGGCTTTTGCAGGCGGTTGAAATCGGGTCCACCGGCAAAGCCTTTAAGCCAATTTAGGAATAATTTCACGTTATTTATCGTTGATATGAACAAGCAAGTTATCAGCTGTATTATCAGCCGGACTCACTTTTAAGCTATCCAGTACCATTTGTTGGGTTGCTTTGGCATGTTTAAGCCAGCGTTTATTGCCGTATCCAGGGGCGTAGAGTGTAAAGCTAATTGCAAAGCAAAATTGTTCGCTCAACGGCAGGCAGTAATAATCTACCCCTCTTAATGAAGCTGGAAAGGGTTTGTCTACATAAGACACCCATTCCATACCGTGCATTGTAATGATTTTTGCTGGTTCCAGAGGTGGGTAGTTAATGGATAAGGCAATATGTTTTTCAAGATTATCTAACCGGCTGGTAGACCCTCTGGAGGCAGCTAATTCTGCTTCGGCACGAATCTTTTGTCTGGTACGGGTATTCACCCCCCTGGCTTGTTCGCAGGGATCATCCGGTGTTATTTCGGCGTTATAATGTTCATCATATTCGCGAATAAGGTAGTCAGCCAATTGTTGCCGATCTAATGCATTTACGTCAGACGGAATCCGTTTTAGCCAGAGAGAACAAAATAAGTGGCCTAGTTCACCATCGCCAAAGCGTAGTAAAGGGAACATATAAAACCAGCAGCGAGTTTGCAAATGCACGTAATAATGTTGTCTTTGTTGTTCCATATTACGTTCAAACCAGCCCGGCGTTTTATAAGGAAAATTAACATGACGTGGTGATGCAATGGTTTCGACATTAGAATGCGGCAAGCGCACTTGCACCTGAATATCTTCCAGTAAAAACCGGTGTGTTTGCTGGCGATTTAAATCTGCCCCGCCGGCAAAACCGCGCCATAAGTTTTTAACTAACCCCATTAGCGAACCTTACCTGCATGCATCTGAATATATCGTTGTACCTGCGCTGCTTTTTTATGATTACCCAACATCCATAATTGCTGCCTGTAAGTTTCGATGCCGAGATAAGGCAACGTATGTGGGCTTACACCTGGGCCTGACTTTGGCCCAAATACCAAACCGCAGAATTTTAAGCTGCGGCATAAACTGCTGGGTGATAAATCGTTACCACCTGCTATATTGGGTACCAGATCAAAGGGGTTATTTCTTACGGCGTTAACTTTTATACCTAAGCCACTGGCCATACTGGTTAGTCGTTGTACATTTGCGCCACTACCATGTATCGCCAACTGTTGCAGGTTTAAACGGCCACCATAATGCGCCCGATAATGTATTAATGCGGCATTAAAAATAATTGCGCCCTGGCTATGTACTACCCATTTTACAGACCTGCCTTGCTGTTGCACTTGTGCCAGCACCGCAGCTATATATTGCGCATTATGGGATTTAGTGCGGCTAAGTTTATCAAATAAACATTCTGTCAGGTCCAACATACCGCCATCAGTGGGGTTATGAAACAGCGTATAGGCAGATATCGTATCCATGCTATAAGCCGTCTGGGCATGCACGCCCATTAACCAAGCCGCCTTATTTAAATCGTTCAGCATGCCATTAACTGCAGCATGTTCGGTACGAACCTGATTGGTTGGTTCGATATTTTGTACTGACAGACCTAAAGCGTTGATACCCGTCTCATCTTTCGCTTGATCATAACGTTGATTAGCGTCTCTACCTACATGATATAGCATGGTACGCTCGGCGGAGGAATTGGTTTTTTCGCCAGCCAGAGTTTTATCAAAAAATATTTCATCAATCACTACTTGGCCATTGGCCGCCGTGCGGTATTCAATCAGGTAGTGGTAACAGCGAAATGGATATCGGGTGCGGTAGATACGCCGGAACGGGTTTAAGCTGTGCTTGGTAGAGTAGGTCGTGCTTGGGTAGCGGGTAACGTACTCAATCTCTTTCATTACCTGTTGCTGGTCATAATCGTTCAGACTGGCCAGCATCAACAATGCCTGATGGGTGAGCTGCCATTTGTTAACCAGATACTGAGCCGGTAGCCGAATGCCGTGTTCCTGTGCCATGTTTTTATCCAGGCCAGTGTAATTAAACGCCTGCGTCTTACCAGTATGTATCCAGCTCATTCTTAACTTCCTTGTATCGCATCACTTCTGGCAGCATACACAAAGTTATTTTATAACTCAATATTTACAAAAAAATTGCATTTAAAGTGGTGCGTCCGGCAACCTAATATCATCGCCAACAGCTTTATCTAAACAGCTTCTTATTGGGCAATTAATGGTACTTTTTCAATTATTGCATCACTAACCGTAATCCTCTAAAGTCGGTACATATAGCTTTAAACAGTTAGGGATCACGCGGTTGAAAGATAAGGAAAAGCTCGCTGTTTTCATTGATGCCGATAACGCGCTTGCCCTTAGCAAGGATAAACTTTAGGTGAAAGGATATGGCCAGAAGAAGTAAAAGCAGCTTTATCGAAGATCTATATTTTGTTGCCAGCAAACTGCCCTGGTGGTTAAGTGTTGTCGTAGCAGTGATACTGTTTTTCTATTTGGATAGCAAGGCTGTTATGCCGGAAATTGATCCTAACAACCCTGCTTCACAAGTCTCAGGAATGATGGTTTATCAATTTGCGTATTGGCTCCGTTATATCATCCCGCCTATTTTTCTGCTCGGCGCTGTCGCTTCGTTCTTTGCAAACTTTAAAAGAGTAGCGCTGCTAAATAACGTGCGGTATGACACTACGCCGGTGCAGGATGTACTGGCTTCTGTAAGCTGGCGTGAATTTGAAATGCTGGTAGGGCAGTTCTTTCGGGAAAAGGGTTACAAAGTTTCTGAAACAGCTAACGGTGCCGACGGTGGCATTGATTTGCGGCTCACCGCCAGTGATTTTAAAACTTATCTGGTGCAATGCAAACACTGGAAAGCCAGCAAAGTTCCGGTGAGCGTAGTGCGTGAGCTGTATGGTGTTATGGTTGCAGAGCTGGCAGCCGGTGCTTTTGTGGTAACTTCTGGGCAGTTTACTGACGACGCTCAGGCATTCGCAGACGGAAAGAATATCCAGCTGATAGATGGCCGGTTATTGGTTGGTGCTATAAAAGGTAGAATGCCACAAGCTTCCAAACCAGCGATAACGTCAGTGAAGTCAGCAATAAGTTGTCCGGTATGTAGCAGTGAAATGGTACTTAGAACGGCGAAGAGGGGCGTAAATGCGGGCAACCAGTTTTATGGATGTTCTAATTATCCGTCGTGCCGAGGCACCAAACCACATCAACTTTAAGGTCTCGTTATGAATAAAGCGGTAAAAGCAGACAAATTAAAACCAGATGTACTCCGGGTAACCGAATACATACTAGCCAAAGCGGAGAAAAAGGAGTCTTTCGGTTTAAATACTGCTGCGAATGACCTTAATGGCATTAATAACTACCAGATAGCAAAAATTATGCGTGATATCTGTCTTGATCCCCAGCAGCCGGGTAGTCTTGATAAATATACCACCATTACCGGGTCGCATATCGAAAATGAGCAACAGAACTGGCAGCTAAATGCTAATGCCTACTTCAGCTATTTGTCTTATCTTGCCATCCAGCAAGCTGAGCGGACGAATAAACTTGCAGCAAAAGCGCTGTATGTTGCAATGGTCTCTGCGTTTCTTACGTTGTGCGCGTTACTTATTGCGGCCTAAATTCTGTGTAGAATTTGGCATGCCAAATTCCTATTACAGGAAATTTAGTAGAAGGTATCGTATAGCTGACCTAAAGCCTGAGCATCTTCCGCTTCTGACCGACTCATATGCTCGCCGTCAGCAATAACATTGCCCATACCGTCATCCAACATATCTAGTTGATCACTGTCGCTGTCATCTTCGTCGGAGACAGACAAGATAACCTCTAAAGCCCCAAGAGCTACCAAGCCTGTCACTTTTAATACTTTACCTAACATAATTAGTACCTTCTATAGAAATTTGGCATGCCAAATTTTTAATTAGTAAATTAGCCTTTGGTCGGCGTGATTACCGAGCTGCAATCGCCAGCATTGCTTTCAAGTAGTACTGTATCCGGCGTCAGTACCAGCTGATTCCCCCGGCTTGCTACGTCATTAAACGATGCGTAATAGCGGACACGCCTCTTGCTGTGAGTACTCTTATTGCCAGTGCCACTAAGGGCTAAAGCCAACTCAGGCTCTATTTTCATTTCGCCGTGGTGTGTTTTGGTTATGCGCTTTAAGTAAGCTTCTGCATGCTTAGCTGGGACGGCCACATTGTTGAAGCGATCTGTTTGAACTGAGTAAATATATGCGCCTTGGCCATCAAGCGTTATTTCAAACTGATTGTAGAAAGTTATAGGGAACGACTGTGTTGTAAAATCATACTCGCCCAGCTCAGCCATCCCGGTTACATAGTAAGTGTCTCTATACTGCTTTTCACCATAATAAGTTTCGAATACCTGCTGGCGTCTCGCCCGTTCGAACTCATTAAATTTCTCAGTTTTACTCTGAACAAACTGCTCCAGAGAAATAACTGGTTTGCTGCCTTCCAGGTGATAGCCGACATAAGCCGCATCGTGAAATTCCGTATTCTGTTTTAGTTGCTTAAGCAGGACAGTGCCATCACAGATTGTTGAAGCTTCCACGTTAGCGCTGGTAACAGCATTGCTCTCGCCAGAATTGAGCTTGTTCAGGCCGTTGGTCGACAGCTGGTACTTGTCGCCTTTACCGTTAGTTACGGTAACGCAGCCGCTACAAGCAAGGGCCACAGCACAGGTTAGAGCTACTACTGATATCTTCATAATCTCGCTTCTTTAATATTCGCCAGCCTGAAACTCAGGGTGCTAAGTATTCCTTAGTATCTAGCTGCTATTAAAGCTAAGAAAATCTTAGTTTTCAATAGCCAATATCTCACACTGTGAATAATACTGACGGTTCGCCCTTACCAAAGCGCTTGAAGCAAGCACGCCTTATGCGTGGCTTGTCTCAAAAGCAGCTCGGCATACTTGCTGGGATCGATCGCTTTGTTGCTTCTGCGCGAATGAACCAGTATGAGCGGGGCGTGCATGCACCTGATTTTAAAACCGTTATCGCACTAGCGAACGTATTAAAGGTGCCAACAGCTTACCTGTTTTGTGTAGAAGACGACCTGGCAGAACTTATACTGACAAAAAGTCAAAGCTGAAATTTGGCATGCCAAATTTTTCCACTACGAAGCCAGTTTTGTCGAATCAAGTAATTTTTTAGTAACATACTGAATAATAGCATTTAATTTTCCACCAAGTTGCTACCGCTACCTACCAAATGTTGCAAATTAATCGCCCCACTACTTTCATGCTAAGTACCACTTCATAGGATCTCGGCTTTGTGCCAATAGCGGACGTTGAATGCCAGTTAGGGCTATTCGCTAGTATGGATAACTGTGAATAGCCTAAAAGTTATGCTGTGAACTTGTCCATATTCCTTGTCTATTGGACTTAACTTATCGCACTCTTTTCTTGCAGCTTTTGAAGATATCAAGTTTTGATTCGTAGAGAGCTGTATTCACAGAAAATACTCCTAACAGAGAATGGAACAAATTATCATGGCTAAGTGGCGAACTGCGCTCTTTTTCAATACACTTGGTGTCCAACTCGGATGAGCCTTCATATTCTTTGCTTATCCACCAGAGCATCGGGATATGTGTTTGAGCATCTGGTGCAATAAAGTAAGGTAGGCCATGTAAATAGACACCATTTTCACCAAGTGACTCACCATGGTCTGACATATAAAGCATTGATGCATCATAATATTTTTGCTGTTGAAGGCTGTTGATTATATTTGCCAGTAATCGGTCTGTTGCAACAATGCTGTTATCATATGCGTTGACAATAGTATCGCGAGAACACAACTGTAGTTGTTTATCTATGCATTCTGGTTTAAATACTTTGTCTGATGAACTACTACGCTTGAAATACTCAGGTCCGTGGCTGCCTAACTGGTGCAAAACAATAATTCTATCGGTATCTGCAATGTTTTGCAGTTCCCTATCCAAGGCATCCAATAACAGATCGTCTAAACACTGGCCTTCATTGCAACGAGGGTCTTCTTGCTTATACAGATATTCATGACGAAGTCTATCGCATACCCCTTTGCAGCCTGAGTTATTTTCATGCCAACTCACATCTACCCCTGTGGCTTGAAGGATATCTAATATATTACTGCTGCTTTTAGCTTGAGTTTCATCATAGTTTTCTCGAGTAAAAGCAGAAAACATACAAGGTAGAGAATGGGCTGTTGCTGTTCCACATGATGTAACTTGGCTGAAGCTTACGACAGGTAGTTTACTCAGCAAGGGGTTGGTAGGACGCGGATATCCATTAAGTTGAAAATGATCGGCCCGGGCGGTTTCTCCGACGACAAGTACGAGCAACTTTGGGCGTCCGACAGTTGCATCTCTCTTTGCATCAGTGGCGAGGATATGGAATTCGGTCGGAACCTGCGCTTTTAAAGACTTGACAGTCAACGAGACACTGGCGATAACTGGACTTACCGGTAAAGCTAGATGTTTAACACTTTTGAAATTACGGAAAAAAGAAGCAAGTTCTGCATACTGCGTTACGCCAACGGACAAAAGCGCTATGCAGACAATAGCCAAAGCAGCAATAGAGTGCTGAAAATAAGCCCGTCGAGACAGACGTTGAATTCTGACAATCGAGATTAGCATTAGTGGAAATAGATTCCATTGCATCAAATGGATGACGAAACCAATGCTTATTAACCCTTTTGCTTCTGCCTGATCAGTTTCCACGGCATTCTGTAACATTTCCTGATTAATCAGAACTCCAAAAGTCTGATTAAAATATAGACTCAGGCTACCGGCTATAAATAATAATAAGACTACTGGCTTTAGCAATCGAGAATGGCTAAACATCAGGATAAGCATCAAGTTCAGCAGAAAAACGACTAGTATTAGCACTAAGTGAAGACTAATTTGTCCAGGTATATTGGTTTGCAGTGCTGCAAAAAATGGTCCGTTGAACATTAGCGTCATACTTGCTGCCGCAACTAATGCAAATAATACTGGGTGCCAGCTAGTCGCAGGTTTGTTGAGGTCAGGTGTGATGATAGGTAATGCGTATCGACGAATATAATCAAGCATAGTTGTGTCCCTGAAACTTATCAGTTGGGAGTTTGGTTCGATTGGGGTAGAGCCAAAATACGGCGCAGCTGATTGACCAGCACAACCAGAGAGTCGTCAGGTCATGCGAGAAAAAATGGGCTCCTCGTATTTGTTGTACGATGCCAAGTAAGAGTCCTAGAAAAAGCCCAATCATCAATCCTGTGCGAGATTTCTTTGGAGATACCGGCAGATAATAGAAATAGAGTGCTACCCAGGCGTAACCGACACTAGCGTGTCCTGCTGGGAAGCATTGAGTTGTAGGAATGTCCGCAGGGCGCTTCTCAAACAGCCCGATAAACGGTTGTTCACCACCGAACAATTGTAAATCCCACGGACATTCCATAGGTAAGACGCGTTTGAGAATTGCCACTATGGCGAAACTTAATATCAGGCTCAAAACTAACTTAGTCAGTGCCACTTTTCGCTCATAAGTGTATTCACTACTAAACTTTTGATAGAGCCAAAAACCAAGCACGTTTGCTATAACAACGTTGTTCAGAAAGCGCGCCCCACTGTGCATAACATCACTAAAGAACCAATGATTTGTTAAGCTCCAACTATCCCCTTCCAAATGAAAAAGGGTTGAAGCCAATAAGAAATCGAGTTGATAGCCATACAGAGCGCTAAATACGGCGACGAATATAATGGTGGGTATTACCAGCAGGTTTATGACTTCGTTACTTTTGAACTGCCGCATGCACTGACGCTTCGTGATATAAACATGCCGTTAGAGTAACTATTAAGAATTAAGATTAACTTAAGTACTATGTAAGTTTTGGCTGTTATTGTGAGATAACAGCCAATAGAACCGTTTAGCTTGCTATTGATTTGGTCCTTCACATTTTGCAATGTCAGGGTACTTTCGCTCTCGATATAAATAGGAAGGTAGCTGTACGTGTGCCAATGCGTTTATACGAGAAAGCTCTGATACTGGTTTGTTGCTCAAACTAAGGTGTTGGGATTCTCTGTTATATGTCGCACTGATTGCTTTGTCGTTGGGTCGCAATATGATGAGCTCATCTTCTCGCATTAGTGCAAACAAGTTATCAAATTGAAGAAGTGCTCTACCTGGGCTAGTAGGATCTGCAATAAAATCCCGGCCATCCATAGGATGACACGCAGAAATACCGGCAATACTTAACAAAGTAGGCGCTAAATCAATTTGGCTAGCTACTGACTCAATCGTGCCTGGTTTAACGACTCCACCGAGGATTAATCCAGGAATATGAAATTTCTCAACAGGGATTAGGTTACTACCGTAGACTCTGTTGTCATGGTCAGCCACAATCAAAAACAGCGTGTCGTTCCAGTATTCGCTGGTTTTTGCTTTCTCAAAAAATTTCCCCATGGCCCAGTCGGCATACTTCACCGCATTATAAGCTGTCTGTTTAGGCTGTTCATACAGATCTATTCTCCCATCAGGAAACTCAAATGGTTCATGATTCGTTGATGTAAAGATAAGGCTGAAGAATGGTTTGCCAGATTGATGTAATTGACTTAGTTGTTGATGTGCAGTGTTAAATAAATCCTCATCACTTGCTCCCCAACTGCCAATAAAATCAGGTTCGTTGATTTTTGAAATGTCGACAACATCACTAATGCCGTTGCCGGTAAAGAAGCTGCGCATATTATCAAAGTGTGCTTCTCCCCCATAGATGAACTGGGTGTAGTATCCTTGCTGCTGCAGAATAGAACCCAGAGTAGCGAACCCTTGCTGGCTGTTTGAAAGCTTTACTACACTTTGTGCTGGTGTAGGCATGAAACCAGCTACAACTGCTTCAATACCTCGTACCGAACGCGTACCCGTCGAATACAGATTATTAAACCAGATCCCCTCTGATTTAAGTCTTTCCAAATTAGGTGTAACTGGGGCGCCGCCAAGGGACTGCACAAAAGTTGCACCAAGACTTTCTTGCAGCACAATTACTATGTTTAGAGGTTTAGAACGCTCTATCTGTGCAGACTGCCAGTGTAGAGTAGGAAAATTAGGATCAGGGTAGGAATACTGTTTCAGCCACGGCCAATTACGAGTTTGTTCGAGCATTTCTGGTTCTGATAGCTTGCCATATACTTCAGTACTTCTGGACTCGTGCTTTAGACTATAAATAGCATACAGTACTGAGTAACCTGAGTTAATAACCAGCGAATTAACCATAGCATCAGCGGTAATTGCAAAAAAGGCTGGATTCGCTGGTCGATGCTGAGTGGTAGAGCGTATTCCGGCAAAAATCACAAATACAACTAGTGGCCAGGCTAAAATATGGTACTTAAAAGTCCATAAACGGTACTCATCATTAGGGTTTTTCAGTAGACGTTTAAAGAGCAAACTGCTCAAAATAGTAAGCGATATTCCAAGCAATAACGGAGCTCGAAAACCATGCCATAGAGTAAGAAAAACCTCTTTAGGGTATTTTAAATATTCAATATATAGACGGTTTGGCCGAATATCATACTGCATCAAAAAAGATGGTGTCGACAACTCTAAGAAAGTCAGTGAAATTAGAGCAATCAAGCTCCATAGGTAAGTAAATCTGAACCAGCCGCGTTTTAATGGTGGGTAAGCAAGAAAGAAAGATGCCAGCACTGGGACTGCAGCCAGCAAACACATTAGGATAAAATCGGCTCTAATGCCTTGCACCAGTATTTCGCCAAGTAACTGTGTGGGCTCCACCCTGTCATACATCCAGATAAGTAGCGCAAGTCTACTTAAACTCAATGTTAGCAATCCTATAAAGATCATCCTTACCAAATGTACATATGGACCCCAAACAGAGGCTGCTACTAAATTCTTGAAAACTCCGAATCGCATTAACGTTAATCCTGCAGTTGAATCAGGACTCAGAGTAATTTTTAAAACTTAAGATCCCCTTAAGACTGGGGAATTATGATGGAACTCTTGGAGGTACTACATGAAGAATCATCATACGGGTTGGCGTCGCTTGTTGAGCGCTGCACACTATTCAAAACAAGGCTTTATAAGCAGCTGGCGTTCGGAGGCAGCCATTAGGCAAGAAATTGTCGCACTATGCTTTCTAGTTCCAATTGCTTTCATTGTTGAAGTAAGCTCCGTAGAAAGGGCTTTGCTAATATTGAGCTTGATGTTGGTCCTAGTTGTCGAGTTGCTAAATACAGGTATAGAAGCAGTAGTTGACAGAATTGGCGCTGAGTATCATGTTCTCAGTGGCAAAGCGAAAGATGTCGGCTCAGCTGCAGTTCTTACCATGCTAGTGCTGGCGACAATGGTCTGGTTCATTATTCTTTTTTGAATAAAGAGGTCGAGAGCCATGCGGATTTTGCTAGTAGAAGATGATAAGTTGTTGGCACAAGGGCTAGTGACTGCGTTAGAACGATTGCACTATAGAGTTGAACATTGTGTTTCCGGTAAACAGGCCTTACAAGCTGCTGAAAATAGTCTATTTGATGTCATGATCCTTGATCTGGGGTTACCTGATGGACTTTCTCTTCCAGTTATAAGGAAAATAAGGTCAACCAATCAGTCTCTGCCTATATTAGTCTTAACTGCTTGGGATCATCTGGATACAAAAGTTGATGTTTTGGATGCTGGGGCGGATGACTACGTGTTAAAACCCTGTGATGTTAGAGAGATAGAAGCTCGTTTAAGGGTTATATTAAGACGTCATCAACAACGCAAACAGGATTTGCTCATAAGTAACGAGCTAATCCTGGATTTACAAAGACATGAATGTAGTTTTCAAAGTCAGTCGGTTCATCTTACAACCCGTGAATTTTTGTTACTTAAAGAGCTCATGCTTCATCCCGGCAAGATCCTTTCAAAGCAACACATGGAAGAGGTTAATAGTGGTTGGAATGGAGATAATGAGGGGAATTCATTGGAAGTGCATATTCACAACATTAGAAAGAAAACAGCAGGATATGTCATTAAAACAGTTAGAGGGTTTGGCTATATGTTAAAAAGTCACGATGAAAATTAAAAGTATCAGGAGGATGCTGCTTCTCAGTATCAACGGAGTCATTTTACTATTGATGCTTGTAACGGGAGGCAGTACTTTTTACAGTACCCATCATGAGTTGGACGAGCTGTTTGATGCACAACTCGCACAGTATGCGCGGCTGGTTCGGCATTTGTTACTCGAAGGCCCTAAAGAAGCAATTAACCAAGAACCGGTTATCGAAGTCCCCAGAATTATTGAAGATGGAATAGAACGTACCTCTGCGCAGGAACGACACCCGGAAGGTCATAAGTACGAAAACAAAATAGCTGTACAAGTTTGGAATGCAAGTGGTCAGCTTTTACTGCGCTCTGCCAATGCAGGGACGCATCCGTTACAGCCAATGGAATCAGGTTATCATGTAGTGGAGTTTGGAGGGTTTGAATGGGTTGGTTTTAGCCTGTTTGCAGAAGACCTTAATGTCTGGATTTTTACGGCTCAACGCGAAGATGTGCGTGGAGAGCTCAGTTTTCATGTGACACTTGACCAGTTAGTACCTTTGAGTTTTGCCTTAATTCCAATATTTGTATTAGTTTGGCTTGCAGTGTATTGGGGAACTAATCCCATTCGGGCTCTATCCGCAAAACTGGCTGACAGCGATCCTGCGAATTTTACTCCGCTAGATATGGAGCTGCCACGAGAGTTGCAGCCCTTTCAAAACGCTGTAAATACCTTACTAGCTGAACTTAAGGAATATGTAATTAAGGAAAAAAGATTTATTGCAGATGCCTCTCATGAACTGAGAACTCCACTCAGTATTTTACAGCTTCATACCGAAAATCTGTCGCAAGCGACATCAACTGCTGAGATTTTAGAGGCTAGAGAAGCAATTCAAAGGAGTACAAAGCGGCTGTCTCACCTTGTTTTCCAATTAATGGAGATGCAAAAGCTAGAGCATCTTAACCAGTTACACAAAAAATCAATATCACTGCTGGATGTTATTTCCGATGCGATGGCCCAGATAGAAAGTAGAAATCTTGACAACGTTAACTGGGATATCAAGATTAATAAAAATACGCTAATTTTGGCAGAGCCAGCATTATTTCAGTGTGTTATGCGGAATTTACTAGATAATTCAGCGAAGTATGCTCCACAAGGCTCTGTAGTTAGAGTAGAGCTTGAAGAGTTAACGGACGTCTATAGGCTGATAGTAGCAAATCAAATTCCAGCGGATACTGTCCCTGACTTAGTTAGATTAGGGGAACGTTTTTTCCGGCATACTGCTCATCAAGATATTGAGGGGTCTGGTCTTGGTCTATCCATCGTAGCTAAGATAGTCGAGCTCCATCGAATGAATTTGAGCTATCAACTTTTGGATGGCAAGCTGTTCATTGCTAAATTATTAATTCTTAAAAGTGGGCTTTGAATAACACCTTACTCAGTTCAAACTATCGAAAACGCCCAGATTGAGCTACGAATCAGAGGTGCTACTGGTCTCGCCAAAAGATACTGCGAGCTACAAAAGAAATTAATGTTAATGAAAAAACTATGCTTTTAGTCTTCAAGGTGCAGCAGATTTAAATATTCCTCACTAAATAAGGACGATTCTTGTGCTGATGCTTTATGTCCGCTTTTCGCTCAAAGCTGAAGATCATTTAACTAATGATTGCTATAACTGGAGTTCACGTTGTGTGAAAAAGAGCGACCTTGAATTTTCGGCGTCAATGATGTTGCACTAACAAAAGAGTAGCAGTTGAAATTTGGCATGCCAAATTTTCTTCCGTCATTAGGCTAATCTGGTCGGACAGTGTTACTTTATTGGAAACCATTTAAGCTAATCAGAATGGGTTAAACGGTGATCAATCTGTTTAAATGAGTAAGCTATCCAACCGAACAGAATCTGCTTATAAAAAAAGCTCGGGAGATTTCACCCTACCTTTTTCCAGCGGAATGTGTTGAAAATCGATTAATGTATTTTCTGACAGCGCATGCCGCGATTCGTCACCGATAGTGGCGGCCCACCACCTGAGTGCTGAAATAGAGCTATGGTGCATCTGGGAACGACCCAGGAGGCGCGTAATCCATCAGACGTTAGGAGTTTATCGTCTGTAGTCTTCGAGGATAGTCGTGTGGTCCCCACACGCGCAGCTCATGAAATTGAGCTGTCCTTCTTAAGAACTGGCATGCGCTGTCATCTGTCTTAAACAGCTAACTCAAGTTTATGGTTTAGGTGATTCCAGAACTAAATATTTTAAAGTGAGCCAGCTTGACTGATGTTTACTGTTTTCACGTAACCGATAATTGCATCAATTTTTGCTTGGTTTTCAGTGTTCAAGATCTCTTGTTTAAACGCATCAAGCCTATCAGCTGTTATGTTCAGTGTCTGTGGAGATAACTCGATATTAAAGCTTTCAAGGGTATGTGAGGTAAGTCTGACTTTTGATGGGTTAACTTCAAAATGTGATTTTGACGCAGCACTCAAGAGTTCATTTAGAAGTGCATCAACATCGCTTTCAGAATTTCCCGAAATTACTATGTCATCCATATAGACACTAATTTTACAGCTCTTACATTTTCGTTCTATCAGACGTCCAAGATAACTGTCTCTTAAGCAAATTGAAGCCAAAATTGGCGACTGAACAAAGCCATAAGGGAGGCAATGACTGAAACTCTGCTGATGTGATACTGGAACGGTTGAAACTGTTGCTATTTCCCTTGCAGCTGAATATCCGACTAGACTTTTTATCGAGCGAGTTATTCGTGTTTTACTAATACTGTTAAAAAAGTTCTTTATATCGAATTTTGCAAAATATGAGTCAGACTGATGGTACTTTAATGCTGCTACATGACCACCGGCTAGAAGGTGGTAATAGTTTGCTGGCCTTTTCCAACGCATTGACAAAGTAGTATGAATTTTTTTGCCGAATGCATACATTTCATCACTAGGGACATAAACCCAAAGGTCCTTTTTAAGTAAAAATTTATTGTCCCAACGTTTTGAAAACATATTCTGTAACAGTTCTTGTAATTAAAAGCCACGTTAATGAACACAACGATTTCTTGAAGCAGCTTCAAAACGGTGGTAACCAATTTTGTTGCTAGAATCGCGATAATCAAGCGTTCCTTAACTAGGCCATAGTTAGATTTATTTTTCATAACTATGTCCCTCCACATTCACACCCGACTGGTCCTAGCGCAAAGCGCGTGGCCTAATTAACTAAGGGCGACTGTATGAAACGAGTACGTACAGCGCGCCAAGTAGCATCACACAGTGACAAGTGGAGCGTCAGGCGCGGGAAGAACTCCAGTTGCCTAACGTCGAGTGAGATCTCATAGTATGTGCTTGTTGCCATAATATCAACGGATCTATTGTAGGTTGTCAGGTAGTTCGTAGGTTTAGCTGTTCAGGCCGTCAAAATAACCTGAAAGCGAATTAAGCCACCGAGAAACGCAGTGTTTTACAAATATCTGTTAAGGTTATAGCATGTCGGTAGCACAGAGGTAGCACCGAGCTATTTTCAGGAAGTAGGGTAAAACGACAAGCCTTTAAAAATGGTGGCCCCAGCTGGACTCGAACCAGCGACCGATCGATTATGAGTCGAGTGCTCTAACCAACTGAGCTATGGGGCCATGCAAACGCGAGGCAGTATAAAAACTTTTACTAACTTTGTCATCCGGCTTCTGACACTAACTTCAGTTGGTTGCTGCTTTTTTACGCTGAAAACGCTTAAAACACCAAAGGCGCTAAATAGCGCCTTTAGTTTCTAGCGGACAGAACTGTAATTACTCGTCCAGGAAGCTTTTTAGTACTTCAGAGCGTGAAGGGTGGCGCAGCTTACGCAGGGCCTTGGCTTCAATTTGCCGGATCCGCTCACGTGTTACGTCAAACTGTTTGCCCACTTCTTCCAGCGTATGGTCGGTATTCATATCGATACCAAAACGCATCCGCAGTACCTTGGCTTCGCGGGCGGTTAAGCCGGCCAGTACTTCGTTAGTGGCGTTTTTCAGGCTTTCCATGGTCGCAGAGTCCAGTGGTGATTCACCGCTGGAGTCTTCGATAAAGTCGCCCAGATGCGAATCTTCATCATCACCAATCGGCGTTTCCATTGAAATCGGCTCTTTGGCGATCTTCAGTACCTTACGGATCTTATCTTCCGGCATTTGCATCCGTTCTGATAATTCCTCTGGTGACGGCTCGCGACCCATCTCCTGCAGCATTTGCCGTGAAATCCGGTTCAGCTTGTTGATGGTTTCAATCATATGCACCGGGATGCGGATAGTCCGCGCCTGGTCAGCGATAGAGCGGGTAATGGCCTGCCGGATCCACCAGGTCGCATAGGTTGAAAACTTATAACCACGGCGGTATTCGAATTTATCTACCGCTTTCATCAAGCCGATATTGCCTTCCTGAATTAAGTCCAGGAACTGCAAGCCGCGGTTGGTGTACTTCTTGGCAATCGAGATCACCAGACGCAAGTTCGCCTCAACCATCTCTTTTTTCGCGCGGCGGGCTTTGGCTTCACCAATCGACATCCGGCGGTTGATATCTTTAATTTTAAAGATGCTGAGGCCAGTTTCTTCTTCGACCTTCTTCAGCTTTTCAATGCAGCGAATTAACTCGTCTTTGGCTTCCGCCAGTTTTGCAGAGTAAGGTTTATTGCCGCTGATTTCCGCATCAACCCAGGCGGTTGAGGTTTCGTGGCCGGTAAAGGCTTTAACGAAGTTTTTCTTCGGCATCTTGGCGTATTCAACGGCGTGTTTCATTACCAGCCGTTCCTGCACCCGCACCCGGTCCATCATCTCACGCATGTTTTTAACCAGGCGGTCGAATTGTTTAGGCACCAGGCGGAAGCAGCGGAATACTTCGCTCAGCTTTTCAATTTCGGTTTTGGTGGTGGCGTGCTCGCGGCCGTTCTGCACGATAGAGTTACGGGTCACTTCGTACTGGGCACGCAGCTCGGCAAACTTCTGTTTTGCCAGCTCCGGATCCGGACCGCTATCACCGTCATCGCTATCGCCGTCGCTTTCTTCATCGCTGTCATCGTCACTGATGTCAGCATCTTCCTGATGCTCTTCCGGCAGATCCGAACCGATATTGCTGCCCATGACCGGGGCATCGTCCACTTCATTCGGGTCAACGAAAGCAGACACAATATCGCTTAAGCGGATTTCTTCTGCTTCGTACTTGTCCCACTGTTCCAGCAGGTAAGTAATGGCTTCCGGATATTCGGCGACTGAAGTTTGCACCTGGTTGATACCGTCTTCGATCCGCTTGGCGATATCAATCTCGCCTTCGCGGGTCAGTAGTTCAACGGTACCCATTTCCCGCATATACATCCGTACCGGATCGGTAGTACGACCCAGTTCTTTGTCTACGCTAACCAGGGCCTGAGCCGCTTCTTCTACCGCGTCTTCATCGGCGGTGGCATCAGACATAATCAGATCATCAGCGTCTGGGGCACTTTCAAATACCTGAATGCCCATATCGTTGATCATGCGAATAATATCTTCGATCTGATCAGAGTCGATAATGTCTTGTGGAAGGTGATCGTTCACTTCGGCAAAGGTCAGATACCCTTGCTCTTTACCTTTCAGGATCAGGAGTTTTAACTGCGACTGAGGACTTTGCTCCATAGAGACTTATCTTCCACCAAAGTTGTTAATCTAAAAATGCGAACTAGCGATTATAACAAAGCGGGGCTTTTCTAGCCAGCCGCCGTTAACTCACCGGACGCGGTTTTTTGCTTTTCAGCGCTTGCAGCAGCAAATGATATTCCTGCCACTCGGTTTTTGTCAGTTGTTGTAACTTGTCTTTTCGTTCCAGCGCTTCCAGCCGTTGTTGCAGATATAAATCCTCAATCGAATGAAAGGTATCGAGGAAGTCCTGCGTCAGCTGCTCGGGCGCGATTTGATGTTCCCAACTTGCTAACTTTAACAGTATGGTATGCTCTGGCAGATCTCTCCAGTATTCCAGTAATTGCGCTGTGGTAACCCCGGGTTTCGCCAGAATATGCTGTTGCAGGCTCAACAATAAATTGATGCCTGGCAAGGCGGCGTCGGCCAGCTCGGGGGCATCCGGCATGACCTGCACTAAGCCCGGATTTTGCAGCAACAGGGCAATAGCCCGACGCATTGGGGTTATTTTTAGCGTGGTCGATGGCGCCGTTGGCCGTGCTTTGGCCTGAGCTTTGGTTGTGCGGGCACTTTGGCGGCCGAGTAAATTATCCAGCTTGCTGCTCAGCTGTTCCTGATAGTAGGTGCCCGGCACCTGGCGGATCAGCTCCGTAGCCTTAGCCGCCAGCGCGGTTTTACCGGCATCGGAGTTGGGGTCGCTTTCAGCCAGTAAATGCTCAAATAAATATTGGCTGAGAGGCCTTGCTTGTGCCAACCGTGCTAAAAAGGCGGCTTTGCCTTCTTTTTGCACCAGCGAGTCCGGGTCTTCACCATCGGGTAAAAATACAAATTTTAGCTCCACACCGTCTTTGAGCTGAGGCAGGGCATTTTGCAGCGCGCGCCAGGCAGCATCACGGCCGGCGCGGTCACCGTCATAGCAGCAAATCACCTGGCTGGTATAGCGAAACAGGGTATGGAAATGATCTGAGGTCGTGGCGGTGCCCAAACACGCCACCGCAAAGCGGATATCGTGTTCCGCTAATGCCACTACATCCATGTAGCCTTCGACCACCAGTAACCGTTCCAGATGACCCGGTTGCTGCCGCGCTTCATACAGGCCATACAGCTCACGGCCCTTGTGAAATAGCCGGGTTTCCGGTGAGTTCAGGTATTTAGGCTGGCCATCACCCAGTACCCGGCCACCAAAAGCAATCACCCGGCCGCGCTTATCGCGAATGGGGAACATCAGGCGGTCACGGAAAAAATCAAACTCACGGCCGTTGTCGTTGCGGCTAATCAGTTTTAAATCGTAGAGCTGGTCGCGTTTGGCTTTGCTGTTGGCGTTAAAATGCTTCAGCAGCCCATCCCAGCTCTCTGGCGCGTAACCCAGCTGGTAGTCGGCAATACTCTGCGCACTCAGGCCACGTTTGGTCAGATAGGCCTGCACCTCTGCTGCTTTCGGATGCTGTTGCAGCTGTTGCTGATAATAACTGGCCGCTTGTTGCATTAGCGTGTAGTCATCAGCCTGAGCTTGTGGTCTGTTATTAAATTGGCCTTTTTCGCGTGGCACTTCCAGATGCAGATCTTTAGCCAGCTCTTCAATGGCTTCAACAAATTCCAGCTGCTCAAATTCCATCATAAAGCTGATGGCATTGCCATGTGCGCCGCAGCCAAAGCAATGGTAAAACTGCTTATCCGGGCTGACAGTAAAAGACGGGGATTTTTCGTTATGAAAAGGGCAGCAGGCCGTGTAATTGCGGCTACCGGCTTTTTTAAGCGGTACGCGCTTATCAATCAGTTCTACTATGTCCGTACGGGCCAGTAGTTCATCGATAAATTGACGGGGAATTTGTCCTGCCACTGTTGTCCTTTTTATTCGGGTCTTAGAAAAAGACAAACCGTGTTCGAAGAACACGGTGTGCAGATAAAGCATTTAAACCAGGGCTGGTGAGCCCTGCACCGTTATCCGGCAGCTGTAACTTAGTACAGGCGGATACGACGTGCGTTTTCGCGAGACATTTTCTTCGCGTGACGCTTAACAGCAGCAGCTTTCTTGCGCTTGCGGATCCACGTTGGTTTTTCGTAGAACTCTTTTGCACGTACGTCAGCTAAAACGCCGGCTTTTTCACATGAGCGCTTGAAACGACGCAGGGCTACGTCAAACGGTTCGTTCTCTTTTACTTTAACTACAGGCATTAAATTCTCACCTCAGGCCAAAACTGGTTTTCGTTAACCAATACGATTAAAAATGGTGCGGTATTCTACGCAAAAAGCACCACTAAAGTAAAGCGCTTGTGCGATCTTAAATCAGATCCTCTGGCGACCAGGGCGCCAAGCCGCTACAATGCACGTTTTTAAGGGCGAGGAGTATAGCGAAGTGTGCTGCACTTAGCGATCTTTTTCCCGCTTTAACGCCCGAAATTGAGGTTTAATACATGCGAGTACTGGGAATAGAAACGTCCTGCGATGAAACCGGCATTGCCATCTACGATGGTGAGTGCGGCCTGCTTAGCCATGTATTGTATAGCCAAATCCCGCTGCATGCCGATTATGGTGGCGTGGTGCCCGAACTGGCGTCTCGCGATCATGTCCGTAAAACCCTGCCACTGATCAAGCAGGCGCTCAGCGAAGCCGGTTTAACCGCCGCCGATATCGATGGCGTCGCTTACACTGCCGGCCCCGGCCTGGCGGGTGCGTTACTGGTCGGGGCAACGTTGGGCCGCAGTTTAGCCTTTGCCTGGCAAAAGCCGGCGCTGGCGGTACATCATATGGAAGGCCATTTGTTGGCACCGATGCTGGAAGAGAGAGCCCCCGAATTTCCGTTTCTGGCGTTGCTGGTCTCAGGCGGTCATACCCAGTTGGTGGCAGTGAAGGGCATCGGTCAGTATCAGTTACTGGGGGAGTCGATAGACGATGCCGCCGGTGAAGCCTTTGATAAAACGGCCAAGTTGATGGGGCTGGATTATCCGGGCGGACCGTTACTGGCGAAACTAGCCACGCAGGGTGATGCGACTAAGTATGCTTTTCCGCGGCCGATGACCGATCGTCCCGGGCTGGATTTTAGCTTTAGTGGCTTAAAAACCGCGGCCTCGATGGTGATTCAAAAAGAAGGCAACTCGGCACAGGTGCAGGCTGATATCGCCGCCTCTTTTCAGCAGGCAGTGGTGGATACTTTGCTGATTAAATGCCGCCGCGCTTTGGAGCAAACCGGCTACAAGCGGCTGGTAATTGCCGGTGGTGTTAGTGCTAATGAATCACTGCGCCAGCAACTGGCGGCATTAATGCAAAGCCTGAAAGGGGAAGTGTATTATCCACGTAAGGAATTTTGCACCGATAACGGCGCTATGATTGCCTTTGCCGGTTACCAGCGTTTAAAAGCCGGGCAGCAACAGGATTTATCGATTGGTGTTACGCCACGCTGGCCACTGGAGCAGCTGCCAGCGATTTAACGCGGCACTTATGGAAACGGTCGCAAGCGGGTTATTCGCGTACCCGCTTGGATTTATCCCAAATCTTACTTTCCTGCCGGCGGTAGAGCCGGCGGATATTTTCATGATGACGGGCAATAATCAGGATACTTAGCATCAGTACCGGCAAGGTATAGAGTGGTTTGATCCACCAGGTGAAGAGCGGCGCCAGCGCGACGGTGATCAGCGCACCGAGCGACGAATAACCGGTCAGTAATACTACCAGCAGCCAGGTACCAATCAGCAAGCCCGCCAGATCCAGTCCAATCGGCATCATGGCGCCAAAGGCAGTGGCCACGGCTTTGCCGCCTTTAAAGCCAAAAAATAATGGATAGATATGCCCCAGGCAGGCGCAAATCGCAATAATCCCCAACCACAGTGGTTCAATTTTCAGAAAGTATGAGCCCCAGACCGGGATAGTGCCTTTCAGGATATCGAAGACCAGCACCAATACCGCTGGCAATTTACCACCCAGGCGCAGCACATTGGTGGTGCCGGGATTACCTGAGCCATGAAAGCGCGGATCCGGCAGACGAAATAACTGACACACCAGCACGGCCGACGAAATCGAACCCAGCAGGTAAGCAGCTAACATCATGATCAGGATCAGCAGGGTCATTCCGTGGTTCCTCAGCACCCATTTTTGCGATACTATGACGACAGTTTATTCGGGCAGCAGAATACGGGTGTTCCTGCATTTCACCTATCCGACCAGCCTACCTGAAACGAAAAATAACGCAATGCGGAATTCACCGGATGGATATCGTTTTTATCAAGCAACTTGCCGTTGATACGGTGATTGGCGTTTACGACTGGGAAAAACAGATCAAGCAGCGCTTATTGCTGGATCTGGAACTCAGTTATGATCTGAGCCTGGCCGGACACAGTGACGAACTGCGCCACACGCTGGACTATGCGGTGATTAGTGAACGGGTGGTGACGTTGATTACTGCGCAACCGCTTGAACTGATCGAAACTGTGGCCGAGCGGGTTGCCCAGCTGCTACTCAGCGAGTTTGCGACCCAGGATGTCAAGGTCACAGTGTATAAGCCGGGTGCCGTGCCTGCGGCGCAAACCGTTGGTGTCAGCATTCAGCGTAGCCGCGAGGCGCTAAGCTAATGGCGTTGATTTATATTAGCGTCGGCTCGAATATCGACCGGGAGCACTACGTGCGCGCTGGTGTACGTAAACTGGCCGAACATTTTGGTGCTTTGACCCTATCCTCAGTGTATGAAAGCGAAGCGGTCGGTTTTAACGGCGACCCTTTTTATAATCTGGTGGTCGGTGTCGAAACGACGTTGAGTCTGACCGAGTGCGTCACGCTGTTAAAAGAAATTGAAGATCAGTTTGGCCGGGTGCGCGGTGCGGAAAAATTTTGTGGTCGCACCCTGGATCTGGATTTACTAACCTACGATCAGCTGGTGTGTCAGCAGCCGGTGGAGCTGCCCCGTGGTGAGATAACCGAAAATGCGTTTGTGCTTTGGCCGTTGGCCGAAATTGCCGCGGAACAAATTCATCCGTTAACCCAACTAAGCTACGCGACTTTGTGGCAAAACTACGACAAACCCCAGAAACTCTGGCCAATTGATTTTTCATGGAGTGACTAATCTTGAGCATGCTTGAAGTGATTATCCTGTCGATTATTCAGGGTATTACCGAATTTTTACCTATTTCTTCCTCCGCCCATTTGATACTGCCTTCCGCCATTTTCGGCTGGGAAGATCAGGGCATTGCTTTTGATGTCGCGGTGCATGTCGGCACCTTATTGGCAGTAATGTTGTATTTTCGGCAGGATATTGCCAATCTGACGGTCGGTTGGATTAAAAGTCTGGGTGGTCAGCATAGTACTGACAGCAAGCTGGCCTGGTGGGTGATTCTGGCGACTATTCCAGCGGGGCTAGCCGGATTGCTGGCTGCAGATTTAATTGAAACCTTCTTACGCTCGCCTTGGGTTATTGCGGTAACTACCATTGTGTTCGGCTTACTACTCTGGCTTGCTGATGCCACAGCAAAGCAACAGGTTGCTATGGAACAGATGGGCTGGCGCCAGGCACTGATTATCGGTATCGCTCAGGCAGTGGCGCTGATCCCGGGGACCTCACGCTCTGGTATTACTATGACAGCCGCGATGTTACTGGGCTTGGATAAAGTGAGCGCGGCACGGTTTTCGTTTTTGTTGTCGATCCCGATTATTGTGCTCAGTGGTGGTTATCAAACCACGAAATTACTGAGTGAACCAGCGCAATATGATATTAGCGGTATTCTATTTGGAGTCTTGCTATCTTTTGTTAGCGCTTTGGTTTGTATTCATTACTTTCTGAAAATTATCAGCCGGATGGGCATGCTACCCTTTGTAATTTACCGGCTGTTATTGGGTGTAGGCTTAATTATATTGTTAAGTTTTAGCGCTTAAGACAATTTGTCAGGCCTGGCTGTACTTATGGCATGCAGCCGGGCTTGGTATAGTGCCTCTTTAATCGCCGGGCCTGTGATACCCGTAGCCATGACCTGTTGCGCTGTGACCTGCAGCGCGGCCTCTGCTAACTGTTGTAAATAAGCGGCCTGCGCATACTCCGCCTGCTCAAAGCCGGTACGGCCGCGCAGATCGGCAGTGCAGCAAAGCAGGATCTCGTTCAGTCGCTCTGGTTTACGCCATAAATCTATCGCATTGAAAAACTTCAGCACGGTGCTGGCTTTTAGCTCTTGGGCGCGGTGCACCAGCTGATGATACTCGCAAACCAGAAGTGCCAGTTCACGGCAACTATTGGGTATCCGTAAGCGCTCACACAGCTGCTGGATTAATGGTAAACCCGAATGCTCGTGGCCATGATGGGAAGGTAACAGCTCGGTTGGGGTAACCCCTTTACCCAGGTCATGTACTAAACTGGCAAAACGGACTTCGATTTTTTCTGACAGCTTTGCCGCCTGTTCCAGCACCAGCAAAGTATGGACTCCGGTATCAATTTCCGGGTGCCATTTTTCAGGTTGGGGTACGCCCCACAGCGCGGCCAGCTCGGGCATCAGGGCGTCAAGCGCACCACATTGCTGTAACAACGCAAAGTAAGCGGCCGGGGTTTGTGTCGCCAGCGCTTTGGCAGTCTCGACCCACACCCGCTCTGCACTCAGGGTTTGTAATTCGCCACTGCGACTTAGTTGTTGCATCAAAGCCAGTGTTTGTGGTGCGACCTTAAAACCTAAATGGGCATAGCGGGCATAAAAGCGGGCAACCCGCAGCACCCTGAGCGGATCCTCCACAAAGGCAGCAGAGACATGGCGTAGCAGCTTGTGGGCAAGATCCTGCTGGCCGCCAAAGGGATCAATTAGCTTGCCGTCAGCGGCTTTGGCAATCGCATTAATGGTCAGATCACGACGGGCGAGATCTTGCTCCAGCGTCACATCAGGCGCAGCATAAACGCTAAAACCGGTATAGCCAGAGCCGGCTTTACGCTCGGTACGGGCCAGGGCGTATTCTTCTTTGCTTTTCGGATGCAGGAATACCGGGAAATCTTTACCCACCTGCTGATAGCCCAGTTCCAGCATCTGCGCCGGGCTGGCGCCGACGACGACATAGTCACGCTCAGTAAAGGGATAACCCAGCAGTTCGTCGCGCACGGCGCCGCCAACAAGATAAATTTGCACACGCTTTCCTGATTGCTGTTTTTTTGCCATTATACCCGCCTTGGCCTAATTTGCAGTGCTGATAAACAGGATAGCGATGTATAGCGGATTTTTTGGTTTTAACAGCCCGCCGTTTTCGATAGCACCCAACCCGGACTTTATGTTTTTAAGCCCCCGCCACGCGGAGGCTTTGGCTCATCTTCGCTTTGGTCTGGGTGATGCCGGTGGTTTTGTGCTGTTAACCGGCGAGGTCGGTACTGGTAAAACCACGGTATCGCGCAGCCTGTTGCAGGAGCTGGACGAGCAAACCGATGTCGCCTTTATCCTAAACCCGACGCTGTCGGAGCTGGAACTGCTGGCGGCGATCTGTGATGAGCTTAAGATCCGCTATAAAAAAACCGACGCCAGCCTGAAGCTACTGGGCGATAAAATTACCCAACGATTGCAAAAAAATCATGACGCCGGCAAAAAGACCATCCTGATTATCGATGAAGCTCAGCATTTACAGCCGGCGGTACTGGAGCAACTGCGGCTGTTGACTAATCTGGAAACCAACACCAAAAAACTGCTACAGGTGATTTTGATTGGTCAGCCAGAACTGCAACAACTGTTACAGCGCAACGATTTACGGCAGCTGGCACAGCGGATCACCGCCCGTTATCATTTGCTACCGCTTAACCTTAGCGAAGTGCAGCAGTATGTGCGTTTTCGGCTGAAAGTGGCCGGCTGTGAGCGGCCGGTCTTTAACGACAAGGCAGTGAAAAAGCTGTACGAGCTCAGCGGTGGTATTCCGCGTTTACTTAACCTGCTGGCTGATCGGGCGTTATTGGCAGCCTATGGTAAACAGCAAGCGGTGGTTGAAGCCAACGAAGTGCAACGGGCTGCGGCCGAGATCCTGCCGCTGAATCAAGCGTCGACGACTGAGAAAAGCCTGCCAGGCTGGCTCTGGCCGCTATTAGCGTTGTTCGGTATAATCCTTGGCTTCTTACTGGCAGTACAAGTTCTGCCGCTGTGGCGTGGAGACTAAGATGTCGATCCTGATGGATGCGTTAAAACAACAAGCACCGGTTGCGGCACCGGTTTCACAGTTCTGGCGCAATCTGGCGATTAGCCTGGCCTTGTTATTGGCAGTGTTAGCGGGTTTTATTGCCGGTTATCTGCTGCTGCCAGGTAAGACAACTGCTATTGCAGTTACCGAGCCCGTTGTTACCCCGGCCAGTAGCACTACTATTGCAGCCACACTGTTGCAAGCGCCAGCCACGGCGGTTGCACCAGCGCAGTCGGCTAAGGTTGAAGCGCCGACGCCGGTAATCGAAACGCTGCCTGAGGCGCAACCTGTAGTCACGCTAACCACCAATACCGCCCGTGCTGAACCAGTGGCACAGCCGGAACCGGAAGTATCGGCGGAGCTGCGCGAGCGTTTTGCCAGTGCTCTGGCTGAGACGGAGCAAAGTCGTCCGGCGGCCAATCTGACCGCACACAGTGCGCCGGCGCAGGATGTTGGCATGTTGGATCTGACCTTACAACGTCAGTTACCGCGCCTGAAGTTCGAAGCGCATGTGTTTGCCACCCAGCCAGCACAGCGCTGGGTTAAGGTGAATGGCAAGTCGTTACAGGAAGGGCAGTGGATCACTGCTGATGTGCGCTTGAAAGAGATCACCCCGCACTATGTGTTGCTGGAGTTTGGTAATACGCTGTTCAGTATGCGAGCTTTAAGCGAGTGGTAAGCGATTACAGGTAATTCCTGACATCCAGCCCCAGTTTTCGCAAATCCACACAGGCTTCGATCTGTTCGTCCGGAAAACGGGCCAAATCTACCACCTTAGGCGGAATATGGTGCTGATGCACACTATGGTAGAACACCTTTACCTTCGGCGCCGTCGGCTTTTTGCTGTTATTTTCCAGCACCAGTGCCAGCCGGCCGGTGCTGAGTTTTACTACTGTGCCGGGTGGATATACCCCGATACATTTAATAAATAACTGCAGTAAATCCCCATCCAGCTTAGCGGGCGCTAATGCCAGTAACTGCCGGGCAACAACTATTGGATTAACATAGCCATGCTCCGGTGCTGACAGCTGTTCGTACTGGTTTACGATGGCTAACATCTTACTGCCATTATCCAGCTGATGATCGCGGATTGGCGGCTGGCCACTGCCATCCGGGCAGGCGCAATGTTGGCTGATCCACAGTGAAATATCACCGGCCAGGGCCGCGCTGCGCTGCAATACGGCCAGACTGGTGCTGATTGCCGCGGCGTCTTCGGCGTGCAATAACTGCGGATTTTGGGCTTTACCGACATCATGTAACAGTGCGGCCGTGATCAGGGCCTGAATTTTATGCTTCGGCAAGTTCAGAAAGCGGGCAAAAGCTGCCATGTAGATAGCACAATTTAAACTGTGCCTAAGCAGTTGATCACTTTGTTCCGCAATACGCCCCAGGCAAAGTAACACATCGGGGTTGCGGCTAACCGCATCAGACAAGCCGGCACTGACTTCATGCACCAGGCTCAGATCAATGGCTTCATTATGGGCGGCAGCTTGCAGTACTTGCTTTTGGATGGCCTGAGTCTGTTCTATCACCCGGGCTGCTTTAGGTTGTTCATCGGCAAACAGTGCCCGAAAGGCGGCCGGTTCAGCGCTGGTGGCGGGTTCGGTTGGTGTCGAAACCGGTTCTGCTGTGGAGCTAAGCTGCCGGGCCGGATCAATCGCCACCACCAGCACGCCCTGTTCACGCAAGCGGCGAATAGTTTCTGTGCTACGTACCCAGCCGGCATGCTTGATCGCCAGATCACCGGTTTGCTCCAGCACCTGAACGACATAGCTACCAGGCTGTAGCTGATCAATGGTTACGCGCTGATAAGACATCTATCCTTGCCCTGAATCCTTAAACTACAACTACTATCATAGCAAAAAGCCCACCATCTGGTGGGCTTTTACGTTGATTTAACAAAAAAATCCGCTATTAACCGACGTTATCCGCCATCGTCATCAGCGAGGCATTACCGCCGGCCGCTGTGGTATTGATGGTTATAGTCTTTTCGGTGACCAGACGGTGTAGCATCCGCTCATCGGCCGGTGAGGTAATCAGCGGCAGAATGGCGCCTTCACGGGCCGCAATCAACTCAGCGGCCAGTGGCTTCAGCGCGCTGCTAACCTCAATAATGGCGCCGTTTAATTCCGGATGCGCCAGCAAGGTTGTCAGACAATCCAGCCGGACTACTGCCAGTAAATGCTGTGGCATACCCGCCGCCAATAGCGCTTTAATACAGGCCTCGGCTTCTGGCAGCTCGGCATCTTCCACTGCGGTGATCACGGCATTACCGGCCGCCAGCGCGGTGATAATGCTCAGTAACCAGTGGCTAAAACTGCTGCTGTCATCGCGCAATAAGGCCAGAATGCCACGCGGATCCAGCACCAGCACGTTACTCTCACCGGTTGGCCCAGGCAGGTTAATCGGACGGTTTAATTCCAATTCAACCCGTTGCAGTTTGGCGCGGGCGACCATTAATACCTGCTCCAGATCCGGCTCCTGGCGGCTTACCACCTGATTGCTGGCTAGGGACGCCAGGAATTGCCGCAGTACGGAGGTACGCGCCGTGGTTGGCAGCTGTGACCATTTCTGCTGCGCCACTGCAGCTGCCGGCATCGCATAAGCCACAGCACTGCTGGTGGTTTCGGCCAGTAAGCGGGCTTTTTTCGCTGCATCCAGCACTGCACAATCAACACTGAGGTTGTCTTTTACCAGCCGCTCCAGATACAGCGGGCCACCGGCTTTCGGACCTGTACCAGACAGACCACGGCCACCGAAAGGCTGCACGCCTACCACAGCGCCAATCATATTGCGGTTAACATAGATATTACCGGCTTTGATTTCGCGGGCGACCTTGCTGGTAAACTGCTCAATCCGGCTGTGTACGCCCATGGTCAGGCCATAGCCGGTAGCATTGATTTGCCGGATCACATCTTCCACCTCTTCGGCCTTAAAGCGGATGATATGTACCACCGGACCAAAGACTTCACGCTCCAGCACCGTCAAATCGGCAATTTCATACAGGTGCGGTGCGAAGAAATAATGCTCGCCCTCTGTCGGAATAGCACAGGCATAATGCAGCTTGGCTTTATCCTTTAAATAATTCACATGGCTGGTTAGCCGGTCATGGGCTTTGGCATCGATAACCGGGCCCAGGTCAGTGCTTAACCAGGCCGGATCGCCAACATGCAGCTCGGCCATGGCGCCTTTAATCATCGCAATAATCTTATCGGCCACATCTTCCTGCAGGAATAACACCCGCAGCGCCGAGCAGCGCTGGCCGGCACTCTGGAAGCCAGATGAAATTACATCATCGACCACTTGCTCTGGCAGGGCGGTAGAGTCAACAATCATAGAGTTCTGACCGCCGGTTTCGGCAATCAGTGGTACCGGCTCGCCGCCGCGCTCTGCCAGTTTACGGGCGATCCAGCAGCCGGTTTCGGTAGAGCCGGTAAACATCACGCCTTGCACCCGCAGATCCGGCACTATGTGTTCACCAACCTGACGCCCCGGTGCAATCACCAGTTGCACCACATGCTCCGGCATACCGCATTCGCGCAGTAATTCCACAGTACGCAGCGCAATCAGACTGGTTTGTTCTGCCGGTTTGGCGACCACGGTATTACCCACTACCATCGCTGCCGCGACCTGACCGATAAAGATTGCCAGTGGGAAGTTCCACGGGCTGATACATAAGAATACCCCACGCGCCTGCTGTGGTTTGGCACACAACAGCTCGGCCTGATGGGCATAGTAACGGCAGAAATCGACCGCTTCGCGTACTTCGGCTACCGCATCGGCCAGTACTTTGCCGGCTTCTTTGACACAGAGAGTTAATAATTCGTCGCGGTGTTGCTCCATGGCATCGGCTAACTTACGCAGCAGTGCGGCCCGTTCACTGATGGCGGTTGCCGACCAGCTGGTAAAGGCCTGCTCGGCGTTGGCCAGCAGTTGCTGCATTTGCTCCGGGCTATGGTAGTGCAGATAGCCGATGACTTCTTGCAGGTTCGCCGGATTGACCACGGCTACCGCACCGTCCGGTGCCTGTTGGCTGGTGATCTGCTGCTCAAACTCAGACATATGCTGTTTCAGTGGCGTTAGCTGATTAATATCGGTCAGATCCATGCCTTTTGAGTTCAGGCGGCTGGCGCCATATAAATTCGCTGGCAGCGGAATAGACTGATTGCGCTTCTGGCGCCAGCTTTTTACCACTTCAACCGGATCTTGCAGCAGCGACTCGACCGGAATGCTCTCGTCGATAATATTGTTGACGAAGGAGCTGTTGGCACCATTTTCCAGTAAGCGCCGCACCAGGTAGGCCAACAGATCCGAGTGTTCACCAACAGGGGCATAGATACGGCAGGGCACTTTTTCATTGGCAACCACTAAGTCATACAGTGCATCGCCCATGCCATGTAAACGTTGGAATTCAAAACCGGTCAGATCGCCGGCCATTTCCAGAATAGTGGCCACGGTATAGGCATTGTGGGTAGCAAACTGCGGATAGATGCTATCGCGGTACGCCAGCAGTTTTTTAGCACAGGCCTGATAGGAGACGTCAGTTGACGGTTTGCGGCTAAATACCGGGAAATCGTCCAGCCCTTCCACTTGTGACAGTTTGATCTCGGTATCCCAATAGGCGCCTTTCACCAGGCGCACCATCAGCTTACGACCGACTTTTACCGTCAGCTCGCGCAGCCACTCAATCACATGCAAGCCACGTTTCTGATAGGCCTGTACCGCTAAACCAAAGCCTTCCCAGCCGTTCAGATCCGGATCGCTGAATACCGCGCCAATCACATCCAGCGACATATCCAGCCGATCGGCTTCCTCAGCATCAACGGTAAAGCCAATATTGTAAGACTTGGCAGCCAGTGCCAGCTGTTTCAGACGCGGGACCAGCTCGGCATGCACCCGGTCCAGATGGCTGAATTCGTAACGTGGATGGATAGCCGATAATTTCACCGAAATGCCCGGGCTCTTAATCGGGCCGCGGCCGTTAGCCGCTTTACCGATGGCATGGATCGCCGTCATATAGGCGGCAAAGTAGCGGTCAGCATCGGCCATAGTGCGGGCGCCTTCACCCAGCATATCGTATGAATAGCTAAAGCCTTTGGCTTCCATTTCCACCGCACGCGCTAAGGCTTTGTCGATGGTGGTGCCCAGCACAAACTGAGTGCCCATAATTTGCATCGCATAACGCACCGCCTGACGGATCACCGGCTCGCCTAAACGGCCACAGGTGCGTTTTAATAAACCAAATTGCTGCTTGCGCTCGTCGTCGGAGTAATTCACCAGCTTACCGGTTAACAACAAACCCCAGGCCGAGGCGTTGACAAAGAGTGAGCTGCTGTTGCCCAGGTGCGAGCTCCAGTCACCCTGTGACAGCTTGTCGCGGATTAAACGGTCAGCGGTGGTTTTGTCCGGTACCCGCAGCAGGGCCTCGGCCAGACACATCAGCACCAGACCTTCTTCGGTCGACAGCGAAAACTCGTTTAACAGCGCATCAACACCGCCTTTGCCAACCTGTGACTGGCGGATATACAGCACCAGCTGACGGGCCCGCTCCCAGGCACGGCTGCGGGTTTTGGCATCAACCTCGGCCAGCGGCAGCAGAAAATCTAACACCTGATCTTCATCGGCGCGGTAGTGATTGCGGATGGTTTGACGCAGCGGGTCGGTAGTAACCAGTGAACCGTTAAACAGCATAGAAAAGTATCCTGAAAGTAGGCCATATTATTGGCGGCATTGTAGAGAAAAGGCTGCCGCATAGGGTGGTTATTTTTTTAATTTAACCGTATATAATTCTGTCAATAATAGCCAAAACCCAAAAAAATACTGCCATGACGACGAACAGCAAAATTAAAGCGTTAGACCGGATCGATATTAGTATTCTGGATACGCTGCAAAAAGAAGGGCGTATTGCCAATGTCGACCTGGCAAAGAAGGTGAATTTAAGCGCCAGCCCCTGTATTGACCGGGTAAAGCGGCTGGAAAAAGAGGGCTTTATTGAAGGCTATGGTGCCAGGCTAAACAGCAGTAAGCTCGGCTATGGTACTGCGGCCTTTATTCAGGTCACGCTGGACCGCACCACCAGCGATGTGTTTGATAAGTTCCGCGATGCCGTGGTGCAAATTCCGCAGGTGGCGGAGTGCCATATGGTGGCGGGCGGTTTTGACTATTTACTGAAACTGCGGCTGCCGAATATGGAAGCCTACCGCAGTATTCTGGCGCAGATTGTGGATTTGCCCGGTGTGGCGCAAACCCATACTTATGTGGTGATCGAGCAGGTAAAAAACGACCAGGGCTTGCCGCTGAAACTGCATGCCGATGCGAGTACGCCACCGGCACAAAGTTAGCGAGCCGTGTTACATCCAGCGATCGCTGTTACGACGCTGTGGTACCAGCTTCGGCAAAATCAGCCCGAATAACAGACCAAACAGTAAGATGGCGCCGCCCAATACCATAGGTTGCTGCCAGAAGCTGGCTTGCTGCGCATCCAGTTCATTGCTAAGTCGCTCGTTAGTACGCTTTAGCTGTTCCAGTTCGGCCAGCGCCTGATCGCGTTCCAGCGTCAGGCGCTGCACCACTTGTTGCCCTTGACCGCTATCCTGTTCCAGCTCAGTTAAACGGACGCTTTGCTGTTCAAAACGGCTCTGTAGTTCCGTAAACTGCGCCCGCAGACCCGGGGTTAAGCTCAAGTGTTCTTTCGGTAACCAACCGCTGCGGTTATCCTCGGTTTGCACCTGCACATAGCCTTCTTCTTCAGCCAGGCGCAGCACGCTGCTGCCAGCGGTCAGGGTGCCAATAATCCGGTATTGATTACCCGGACCTGAGTGCAGATAAACTACCAGATTATCGGAAATAAAGGCTGGGGTAGCGCTGGTTTGCGCCTTAACTACAGACACACAAAGCAGCAGGCTAAGCAAAAATAACCACTGACAAAAGCTGCGAAATAAACTGAACATAGGTATCCTGACCAAAATCAAAGCAGTAGTGCATGGGTATTGGCGATGATAGGCAGTTGTGTAGCAGTTTACAAGGGCTAATACCGGCGCTGTGTTATTGCAGGAGAGATCAGTATGAGTCTGGAGCTAGAGTTAAAGTTTTTAGTCGGTGCAGCCGACGCACCGCAAGTGGGTAAGCTATTGGCGCTCTATGGGCAAGTTACGGCAAACCCTGCTCAGCCGTTACTAAATGCCTATTTTGATACCCCACAGCAATGGTTCCGTCGCCACGACATGGGGTTGCGAAGCCGGCAAAAGCAGGGAAAATTTGAGCAAACCATTAAACTGGCGGGGCAACAGCATGGCGCTTTGCAGATCCGGCCCGAATATAATCTGCCTTGCGCTGGTGTGGTGCCAGAGCTGGCTGCCTTTCCAAGCAATATCTGGCCGGCACAGGCCGAGCCTGCAGTACTACAACAGCACTTGCTGGAGCTGTTTCGCACCGACTTCATCCGGCAGAGCTGGCAGCTGACTTCGCCACAGGCACTGATTGAAATAGTCTATGATCAGGGCGAGGTACGCTCCGGTGAGCGCCGGCAGCTGATTTCTGAACTGGAGCTGGAACTGCTGGATGGCGACGCCCTGGCGTTGTTTGACCTGGCGGAGTTTCTGTTACAGGCTTTGCCACTGAGGGCAGGCTGGTTGAGTAAAGCGGCCAGAGGGTATCAGCTTTATCTGCAGCATGGCACTCCTTATCCGCCTGAAATCCCACTCTCAGTACTGCCAGCGGAACGTTTGCTACGACATTTACAGCGCTTACAGCAACTGGAGAATTGTTATAGCCAGCAACTCAATCTGGCGCTGCTGCAGGATGTCGCAGCTGAGCTGCAGCTGCTGGCGGATATCCTGCAGGATGAGGGCGAGCAACTGCTTGCCAGCCAGGGCCGTGGCCTGTTGCGCCAGCTTGTTGAGCAGCAGGGGTTGCTGTTCAATCAGCAAAGTTATCAATTATGGTTGCTAAAGTTGTCCCGTTTGCTGTGGCAACGCCAGCAATCCGGCTGCTGAGGAAAAAAGATGACAAGCACTGACTCAATCGTCTCCATTTTAACGCCATCACAGCAGGCTAACTTGCATCTGTTGCTGCAGGCCAGCAACTTTCTGGCCAGAACACTGCAGCAACAACCGGCATTAGTCAGCGAACTGATTGAGTCGGAACGGCTGGCAAGTAGCTTACAGCAGGGGTTTAGCGATCCGCTGGCGCAAACAGCGGATCTCAGTGAGCAGCAAGCCTTTGCCTTGCTAAGACAATACCGCAATGCCAGCCTGAGCCGGATCCTGGCTGCGGACATTCTGCAGTTACAACCGATCACTGCCAGCCTGAGTCAGGTTTCCGCGCTGGCAGATTGCCTGATTAACAGTGCTTATCACTGGGCGTACCAACAACTCAGTGCCTTACACGGTACCCCGCTGGATCAGCAAGGACAGCCGATGCCGCTACTGATCCTGGGCATGGGCAAATTGGGCGGGCGCGAGCTCAATTTTTCATCAGATATTGATCTGATTTTTACTTATCCGGCCAATGGTGAAATTGCTGGCAGCCGGCGGCCGTTGGAGTATCAGCAGTTTTTTACCAAGTTAGGGCAAAAACTGATCGCCGCCCTGCATCAGGTAACGGCGGATGGTTTTTGCTATCGGGTCGATATGCGGCTGCGCCCTTTTGGGGAAAGCGGCCCGTTGGTACTTAGCTTTGCGGCACTGGAAGACTATTATCAGGAGCAGGGCCGGGAATGGGAACGTTACGCCATGTTAAAAGCCCGGGTACTGAATCCGGACCCCTGTCACAGTGCGGAGCTGACCGCGCTACTGAAGCCATTTATTTATCGGCGCTATATCGATTACTCGGCCATTGAGTCGCTGCGGCGGATGAAGCAGCTGATTGAGCAGGAGAATCGCCGCCGTAACCGGCGTGACAATATCAAGCTGGGGGCCGGTGGCATTCGCGAAGTTGAATTTATTGTGCAAACCCTGCAACTGATCCGTGGCGGCCGGATCCCCAGTTTGCAGCAAGCCTCTATTTTGCTGGCGTTCAAGGCGCTTCGGACAGAGGGGATCCTGGACGCAGCCAGTGCGACCATGCTGGAGCAAGACTACCTGTGGTTGCGCCGGGTTGAACAAGCGCTGCAAGGCATGGATGATAAGCAAACGCAAACCCTGCCGACCGATCCTGAGCAGCAACAGAGGCTGCTGACGGCTTTGCAGCGGTCGGATTGGTCCGCGCTGACCGCCGAGATTGAACAGGCGATGCAGCGTATCCATAGCCAGTTTAAACAGGTGATCGAGCCCGAGCAGCAATTGGACGCCGAAGAGATCAGTCTCGGGCGGCTGTTATGGGATAGTGAGCTACCCAGCACTGAACTGGCGGAACAGCTCGACTGGTTGGATAGCGAACAGGCTGAGCAATTGGTTGCCCAACTGCAACAATTTAAACAAGATTGTCAGCGACGCTCTGTCGGGCCGCGCGGCCGCGATTATCTGGCCAAGTTGATCCCGCGCTTACTGCATTGGCTGGAACAGCAGCAGGCTTCGGCGGCGGTATTAAGCCGGATCCTCGGTGTGTTCCGGCAAATTGTTACCCGTACCGCTTACCTTGAGTTGCTGTTTGAAAATCCACCGGCCTTACAACAACTGGTCCTGTTGTGCGCGCAAAGTGGCTGGCTGGCCGAGCATCTGGCCCGTTATCCGATGTTGTTGGATGAGCTGATTGATCCGGCGCAGCTATATCAGGTTGCTAATAAAGATGATTACCGGGATCGCTTACGGCTCTATCTGCTGCGGGTGCCGGAGGATGATTTGGAATTACTGATGGAAAGCCTGCGGCAGTTTAAACAGGCTCAGCAGTTACGTATCGCTGCTGCCGATATCAGTGGGGTGTTGCCACTGATGAAAGTCAGCGATCATCTGACCTGGCTGGCCGAAGTCATTATCGAACAGTTGGTTGAGCTGGCCTGGCAACAAATGACCGAGCGTTTCGGCTTACCAGCCGGCGCCAGTCAGCAGGATAAAGGTTTCGCGGTAATAGGTTACGGTAAGTTGGGGGGGCTGGAACTGGGGTATGGCTCCGATCTGGATTTGGTGTTTGTGCATCAATGTCAGAGCCAGGCGCCAACCAGCGGCGAGCGGGCTATTGATTCGCTGCAATTTTACCTGAAGCTGGTGCAGCGCATTCTGCATCTGAGTACCACCCGTACCAATAGTGGGGTGCTGTATGAGATTGATACCCGCTTGCGACCATCCGGGAATTCCGGCTTGCTGGCGATCCATATTGATACGTATCAGCAGTACCTGCAGCAAGAGGCCTGGACCTGGGAGCATCAGGCGCTGGTGCGTGCCCGCCTGATCGTTGGTTCGCCGGCCCTGAGTGCCCGCTTTACCGGGATCCGGCAACAAATCCTCAGTCAACCCAGAGAGCTGGCAAAATTACAGCAGGAAGTGCGTGACATGCGGCAAAAGCTGCGTCAGCACCATGGTGCCGACAGCACGGATGTTAAACATAGTGTCGGCGGTATTGTTGATCTGGAGTTTATCAGTCAGTACCTGGTACTGGCTTATGGCGCACAACATGCCGAGCTCTATCAATACAGTGACAATATCCGGATCCTGGAGGCGGCGGCTCAGGTTGGCTTAATTAGCCCTCAGCAAGCGGAACAACTTGCCGAAGCTTATCAGCTGTTACGAGGGGTGGGTCACCGCGCCACGCTGATGCCGGCCATGCAAAGCAATTTGCAGCACAGTAACGAACAGCGGTTGGTATTATTGCGCCAGGCCGTCAACCAGGCCTGGCAGCAGTGGCTTAACGACGAGCCGGCAGCGATTGTGCCGTAGCGATACAGCTCTGCCGCAGATACTCATGTTCCAGATCGGTCATCACCAGAGCCCGTGCCCGCGGGCAGTACCAACCGGTAACCCGTTGTTTAAAGTCGGGACTGATGGTAAATGCCAGTTCTTGTACGGTATCCAGCAGGGTACCGTTGGTTTCAAAGAACTGCTTAATCACATAGTCGCGTGGTAGAGTCCAAAACAGTACCAGATTTTCTTGTTGTGCGTATTGGCCCAGCGCCTGCTTGACTGTTTCACCGGCCTGAAAACGACGACGGGTATTAGCGCCGCGCCAGGCTGGATCGGCTGCCGTTACCTGAAGTTCGCGCCGGCGTAGCTGAGGGATCAGGTCTTTGCTGCTATCTTGCAGCGTAATAATATACTCACTCTTAGAGCTGCCCTGCATAATGCTATTGCGGAAGTTGGCATAAAACCGGCTGAAGCCCTCTGCTGCGGTATTGGTTTTTTCCGGATTGATCAATACATCAGGTTTAATCACCAAAAAATAGATCAGCACTATGCCCAGCAGCAGTAAAATCACATTAACAAATACTTTCATAGGTCGCTCCGGCGCCAGATTTAGTAAAGCGAGGGCGCATTGGGATCCGGTCGGGTTTTAAAGCGCCGGTGCAGCCACATATATTGTTCCGGTTGTTGCAATACCGCCCGTTCCACCCACTGATTTACCCGGGTCAGATCCAGTTTATCGTCCCCGCTGGGGAAGTCTTGAAACGGTGGCAGAATTTCAATCTGATAACCCTGATAGTCAGCTAAACGACTGGTGATAACCGGGATCACCACGCAGTTAGCGGCATTGGCAAACAGCAGGGTACCGGTCGTGGTCGCTGTCTCAGCAACAGCAAAAAAAGGCACAAATTCGGCGCGATTGCGGCCATAGTCCTGATCCGGCAGATAAAAACACACTTCCTGTTCATTCAGGGCCTGGATAAGTCCTTTGACATCCCGCTTACCAATCATATATTTATTCGAGCGGGCGCGGCCATGGTACTGCAAGTAGTCCCACAGTGGGTTGTTGTTTGGCCGGTAAAAGCCAACACTGGGATGCGTTAAGCCGAATACCCGGCAAGCCGCTTCCAGATGCAGAAAGTGGGCTGCCAGTAGTAACACGCCCTTGCCTTCAGCCAGCGCCTGTTGAATATGTTCGTAGCCTTTAAAATGGGCCAGCTTACGGATCCGCCAATCTGGCCACCACCAGCCAATTACAGTTTCCAGCATAGCTTTGCCACTTTCTTCGGCATTACGCCAAAGTAGGGTTTCGCGTTCGGTCACGGGCATCTCGGGAAAACACAGCTCCAAATTACGGCGTGCAATCTTCTGACGGGATTTCAGTACCTTGAATAATAAGCGGCCAAAAGTGGCGCCAATGCCCATTAATACGCGGTAAGGTAACCAACTGAGCAGGTACAGAAAGGCCGCACCCAGCCATACCAGCCAGTATTGCGGTAACAAAAAACGCCAACTAAAACGGGGAGCATTCACCACTATCTACGCATCCGAAAACTCAGGTTGCCGGTATTGTAACGGAAAAATGACTGCGGGAAAGCTGAAACTGGTAGGAGCATGGGCGGGTGCAGCCTGAGCTACACCCGCAACCAACTTAGTTAGTCAGGGCTGCGTTAATTGCCAGCAGGTCCTGTTCGGTCAGATTACCTGCAGCCTGCTTTAGCTGCAGCTGGGCCAGAATATAGTCATAACGGGCACCGGCCAGATTACGCTGGGCGTCAAACAGGTTACGGGTGCTCAGCAACACGTCAACGATAGTCCGGGTACCAACCTCAAAACCGGCTTCTGTGGCCTGCAGTGCGCTTTGCGCCGAAATTACCGCTTGTTCCAAAGCTCGGATCACTGACATTTGTGAGTTGACGTTATTAAAAGAACTACGCACCTGCCGTACGACGGAACGATGGCTTTGTTCCAGTGCCTGGCTAACCTCAACATAATTCGCTTGCGCGACCCGCACGCCCGCTTCGATACCGCCACCGGCATAGATGGGTACTGACAGATTAATGCCCACAGAGCTGCTATCGGCGCGGTCAAAGCCTGAAGTTTTCGAAACGCCCAGGTTTGCGGTGGCATCCAGGGTTGGCAAGTGACCAGCTTTGGCCAGTTCGATATCCAGCGACGACACATCCAGCGCAATACGCTGTGCCTGTAACGTCAGGTTATTTTGCTCGGCGATATTCATCCACTCGCTGACCACCTCTGGTGATGGCCGTGACGCAGAAAATTTATCGGTATTCAACTGCGCAATTTCAGCATGATACTGGCCGGTGATTTCGCGTAGCGCTTCGCGGGCATTCTCCAGCGCGTTTTCGCTACTGATGCCACGGGCAACGACGCTGTCAAACTGTGCTTGTGCTTCATGCACGTCGGTAATGGCGGTTAAACCCACGGCAAAGCGTTGTTTGGTTTGCTCCAGCTGGCGCTCTACTGAGCGTTTTTCTGCTTCGACAAAGGTCAGGTTATCGCGGGCCCGCAGCACATCAAAGTAAGCACTGGTCACCCGGACAATCAAGGCCTGCACTTCGGCGTTGTAAACGGTCTGGTTTTGTAGCGCGACTTTTTCCGCGCGGGACAAACCTTGCCAGTTACTCCAGTCGAACAGCGATTGGCTGGCCCGGATACCGGCACCGACGGTGTTACTGCCGCTAAAGCGTAGGTTATCGCGGCTGCTACGCGTAACATCGGCGCCAAAGTTGACCGAGGGCAACAAGCGTGATCTGGAGACATCAATACGGGCTGTGGCAGCGTCACGGTTTGCGGCCGCCCGCTGTACCACCGGATCTTTCTGGGTGGCTAACTGATAAACGGCTTGTAAATCCTCAGCACTTAATTGCAGGCTGAAAAAGCTCAGAGATGACAGCACCAAGGTGCTTAAAAGGGTTTTTTTCATCTTTATAAATCCTGGTGGTATAGGAAAGTGCGTATAAGTGCCCAAATGATAACCTGTTAACGTAAACTAGGTAAAGATTAAACCGTAAAGTTACCCTGAAGAGTGTAACAAAATGTGAGGACACCGATGTCAGAATTCAAGGTTGAGCAGTATCCGTCTTTTTCCGCTTCGGATCTGGAGATAATCGACAAAAGCACGGTTTTTCAGGGCTTTTTCCGGATTGAGCGCTGGCAGTTACGGCATAAGTGCTTCGCCGGAGGTTGGAGCGACGTCATGACTCGCGAATTATTTGAGCGCGGACAGGCGGTAGTAGTGCTGCCGTACAATGCACAAACCGATGAGCTGGTACTGGTGGAGCAGTTCCGGATTGGTGCTGTTGGTAGTGAGCAGAGTCCCTGGCTGCTGGAGGCGATTGCCGGCATGATTGAACCCGGACAAAGTGCGGAACTGACAGCGCGGCGCGAAGCCGAAGAAGAAGCCGGCATTCAGCTGACAGAGCTGTGGCCCATGTTACACTACTATTCCAGTCCGGGAGGCAGTACTGAACGGATCCAGCTGTATTTGGGGCGGTTAACTGCTGCGGTGACGCCAGGGGTGTTTGGGCTGGCTGAAGAACACGAAGATATTAAGGTGCATCTGTTACCCCGTGCCACTGCGATGCAGTTGCTGGCGGAGGGCAAAATTGATAATGCGGCCACCGTAATTGCACTACAATGGTTGGCGCTGCATTTAGCAGACGTAACTGCACGTTGGGGGACTGATTGTTAAAAAGCGTCTATGTGCCAAAACTGCCGGATTTTTTAAGCCTGTGTGAGCGTAACTATGCCGCTTTGCACCGGCTGTTGCCGCCGGTGTTGGCGGTGGCAGAGCAGAGCTTTATTCAATTTAGTAGTCAGGATATTTACCGGCTGACTATTCTGGACGTCGCGCCCTTTACCACCAAACTAAAAATTGAGCTCTGGCAGGGACAACAGCATTACTTTCAGCCCAGCTTTGATGTGCAGCTTTATCACGACGCCCGCTTAGCGGAAGTGGTGCGGGTACAGCAGCAATGGCGGTTTGCGGCGGTTTATCCTTATCCGAACCCGACCATGTCGCAACCGGATGAAAAACGTCAGATTAATCTGCTGCTCCGCGACTGGTTGCGGCTCTGCGCCCGCGCCGGTTACCGCGCCGAGCCAGAAGTATTGCCTTAAGAGTATCTTGCTAACTATGAAGTCTTATCTGTTTCCCGCGCAAGCCAGCTACCGTTTGGTGCAGCTGACCGATTGCCATTTACTGGCCAGTGCCGACGGCTGGTATCAGGGCTGTCAGCCGGCATTACATTTACAGCAGATTGTAGAACAACTGCTGCAGTCACCGCCTGATGCGGTACTATTGACCGGCGATCTAACCCAGGACCACAGCCGCGCCAGCTACCAACTGCTGGCGCAGTTACTGGCGCCATTGCGCTGCCCGGTATTTTTTGTACCGGGTAATCATGACGACCCGGTGCTACTGGCTGAGCTGCAACAGCAGCCGCCTTTTCATGCCGCCAGCGTATTAGAGTTGGCCGATTGGCAGTTGTGGTTGTTGGACAGCACCGGTGCCACACCGGCCGGTAGCTTCGATAGCAATAAGCAGCAATCCTTACAACAGCACTTTTCGGCCAGCACCGCCAGTCATTTCTGGCTGTTTATGCATCATCATCCGCAGCCGCTGGCGTGTTTTATCGACCGTTATGGCCTGACTGAACAGCAACAGTTCTGGCAGCTGCTGTTGGCTGAAAGGCGGGTGCGGGGGCTAAGCCATGGTCATGCCCATCTGGCCTATCAACGGTTGCAGGACGGTATTCAGTTGGTCGGTTGTCCGGCGACCTCAGTACAATTTTTAACCACGCCCGACTGGCAGACCGTGGCTCAGGGGCCACAGTGGTGTGAGTGGCAATTTGCCGCAAAAGGTATCGTCAGTTGGCAGTTTAAGAGGCTTTAGTGTGCAGCGACTTTATTATTTACATGGTTTTGCCAGTTCCAGCCAATCGGAAAAAGCCCGTCTGACACACGACTATTTTGCCGCGCTGCCAGGGGTACAGCTAAGGGCGCTGGATTTACCCTATACGCCCGCCGAAGCCATGGCGACGCTACAACAAGAGATCACCGCGCCGCCAGCCGCCATTATCGGCAGCTCGCTCGGTGGCTTCCTGGCGACAGTGCTGGCCGAGCAGTATGGCTGCCGCGCTTGTTTGATTAATCCGGCAGTGGCTCCGCATAAGGTGCTGGCAGATTACATTGGTGAGTATCAGCACCCGGTATTACAACAACGCTATCAGGTGCGCACTGAGCATATGAGTCAGCTGGCCAGTCTGATGCCCTTGACGTTAAAGCGGCCAGAGCAGTATTTTGTCCTTTTGCAAAGCGGCGATGAGGTGTTAGATTACCGGCAGGCTCTTAAGTATTATCAGGGCGCCCGTTTTGAGCTGGTCGAAGGCGGTGATCATAGCTTTGTTGGCTATCAGCAATATCTGGCACAGATCGCAGAATTTTGTTTGCAACAGCCGTAAACAGGAAGCAACTACAACAATATGACTGAACAACTCTATAACGCCGAATCCATTGAGGTGTTAACCGGTTTAGAGCCGGTACAACGCCGTCCCGGCATGTATACCGATACGACCCGGCCAAACCATCTGGCGCAGGAGGTTATCGATAACAGTGTCGATGAAGCCCTGGCAGGGCATGCTGATCTGGTGCAGGTGATCCTGCACGATGACCAGTCGATCGAAGTCATTGATAACGGCCGTGGTATGCCGGTGGATATTCACCCGGAGGAAGGGGTCAGCGGCGTCGAGCTGATTATGTGCCGGCTGCACGCCGGTGGTAAATTCTCCAATAAGAACTATCAATTCTCCGGTGGCTTACACGGCGTCGGGATCTCGGTGGTCAATGCGCTGTCCAGCCGGGTTGAAGTCAGCATCCGTCGCGATGGTAATGTTTATGAGATGGCCTTTGCGGATGGTCACAAAGTCTCTGAGCTGGCGATAACCGGTACCGTGGGCAAACGCAATACCGGTACCCGGGTGCGGTTCTGGCCCACACCGTCCTATTTTGATTCGCCTAAATTTTCCGTCAGTCGCTTATTGCATGTGCTGAAGGCTAAGGCCGTGCTATGCCCCGGCCTTACGGTTAAATTTGACGACAAAGTTAACCAGCAACAATACCAATGGTGTTATCAGGCCGGGATCCGCGATTATCTGGCCGAAGCGGTGCAACAGTATCAGGCTTTGCCTGAGCAACCCTTTGTGGGTCAGTTTGCCGCCAGCACCGAAGCCGTAGAGTGGGCACTGCTGTGGCTACCCGAAGGCGGTGAACTGATCACCGAAAGCTATGTTAACCTGATCCCAACGGCGCAGGGTGGTACTCATGTCAATGGCCTGCGTCAGGGCTTGTTAGAAGCGATGCGTGAATTCTGCGAGTTCCGTAATCTGTTACCACGTGGCATTAAACTGTCACCGGAAGACTTATGGGATCGCTGTGCTTATGTGCTGTCGCTGAAAATGCAGGATCCGCAATTTGCCGGTCAGACCAAAGAACGCTTGTCATCCAGGCAGTCGGCGGCCTTTGTCAGCGGCATTGTGAAAGATGCTTTTAGCCTGTGGCTGAACGAGCATACCGATATTGCACTGGCGCTGGCCGATTTCTGTATTAACAACGCACAGCGCCGCCTGAAAGCGGCAAAAAAAGTCGTGCGTAAGAAAGTCACTTCTGGCCCGGCGCTGCCCGGCAAGCTGGCCGATTGTGCGGCCCAGGACTTAGCCCGTACCGAACTGTTTTTAGTTGAAGGGGACTCTGCCGGTGGTTCTGCCAAGCAGGCGCGCGACCGTGAATTTCAGGCAGTGATGCCACTACGCGGCAAAATCCTTAATACCTGGGAAGTCGAGTCCTCGCAAATTCTGGCCTCGCAGGAAGTGCATGATATCTCGGTGGCTATTGGTATTGATCCGGACTCTGAGGATCTGTCGGCGCTGCGTTATGGCAAGGTGTGTATCCTGGCTGACGCTGACTCTGATGGTCTGCATATCGCAACCTTACTTTGTGCGCTCTTTGTGCGGCACTTCCGTCATCTGGTGGAACAGGGCCATGTGTTTGTTGCCATGCCGCCGTTGTACCGGATCGATATTGGTAAAGATGTTTACTATGCGCTGGATGAGGAAGAGAAGAACGGTATTCTGGATCGGATTGAAGCCGAGAAGAAACGTGGCAAGGTCAATGTGCAACGTTTTAAAGGTCTGGGTGAAATGAACCCGTTACAGCTACGTGAAACCACCATGGATCCGAATACCCGGCGCCTGGTGCGGCTGACGATCGATGATGCGCCGCAAACGCTGGAGCTGATGGATATGCTGCTGGCAAAAAAACGTGCCCATGACCGTAAGGACTGGCTGGAACAAAAAGGAGATCGGGCAATTATTGCCTGAGCACAGGGAGTACTATGAGGGCCTGGATAAGATTGCCACTGACCTTCTGCCTGCTGCTGTGCAGCGTGCTGTCGCTGCTTAGCCCTGGGTATGCCGCTGAGATACCGGATTGGCTACAGCATCTGACAGAGTTAAAACATCGGGCACCGGATCAGGTGTTACAGCAGCTGGAGCAACAACAGGGCGAGTTTTACCGCCTGACGCCCAAGCAACAGGCGCACTGGTTGAATATCAGAGCTGCGGCACTGAGTCATCAGGGACGTTACCCGGAACAGCAGGATGCGGCCCGGCATGGGCTGGAATTACTGGGTGAAGAAAAAAGTTTACTCAAAGCTGAACTGTTGTACGAGCTGGGCTATGCCCGTGAAATGCAGCTGGCGCTAAATGAAGCCTTAAGCTGGTATCAACAGGGGATGGCAGTGGCAACAGCGCTGGGTGATGCCAAGCTAAGGCTGCGCGGCGTGGTGAATATTGCCGCTGTCGATTCGCTGCAGGACCGCGATCAGCAAGCGTTGCAGGCCCTAAAGCTGGCTTATCAGGAGGCGGAACAGCTGCAGGATAAAGAATTGCTGGCTGATGTGAATGCACAACTGGGGTTGATGTATTCCTCGCTGGCATTTGAGCAGGAGGCATTGGGCTTTCTGGAGCGGGCGCTGGCACTCTACGATGAGTTGGGCTGGCAACGTAATCAGGTGACAGTATTGTATAATCTGGCCCGCAATTACAGCCACTTGCAGAATTATGAACTGGCTCTGCAAAGCTTTGATCGGATGCTGAAATCGGCTGAGCAAGAACAGGACTTACTGAGCCTGTATTATGCTTACAGCGGTCTGGCGATCACCAACAACGAAATGAACCGGCCGCAGCTGGCGCTGGATTATATGGAAAAAGCGGAGCAGTATCTGAATGTTATCCAGTCAGATTACTATCTCGCCGGCCATTACTACGAAAAAGCGTTAATTTATCAGCAATTGCAACAAAATTCCCTGGCACTGCAACAGTTACAACTGGCTGAAGAACGGATGCAGCAGCTGGATGAAAATAAAGATAGCAATATGCTGCTGGCACTTAGGTTATTAAAAGCAGAATTACTGGCCGAGCAGGGGCAGTACGAGCGGGCTTATCAGAATTTGCTGAATTTTGTGCAAGGATTTCAGCAATTTCGTGACAAAGAAAATGAAATTGAATTAGCCAAGATCCGCATGGGCTTTGAAGCTGAGCGCGAAGTGGCCCGGCAAACGCTGCTGGAGCAGGAGCTGCAGGTGAAAGCGTTGCGCTTGGCCGACAGTGAGCAGGCCCGGCAGATCCAATGGATGTGGCTGGGTATCGCAGTAGGAATTATCGCGTTACTGCTGGCACTGGTGATGCTTGCCAAACTGAGTAAAGCTCGGGGCCAGCGCAGCGGGCTCCAACAGACTAAACAGGAAGAGTGATGACAGAAACCCTGATTGCCGCTGACGGTACGGAACAGTTACCGCTGCGGCGTTTTACCGAAGACGCCTATCTGAACTATTCGATGTACGTCATTATGGACCGGGCCCTGCCACATATCGGTGATGGCTTAAAGCCGGTACAGCGCCGGATTATTTATGCCATGTCAGAGCTGGGCTTATCGCATCTGGCAAAATATAAGAAATCGGCCCGTACTGTCGGTGACGTGCTGGGTAAATATCACCCGCATGGTGACTCGGCCTGTTACGAAGCCATGGTGTTAATGGCGCAGCCGTTTTCATACCGCTATCCATTGGTGGATGGTCAGGGTAACTGGGGGGCGCCGGACGATCCTAAGTCGTTCGCGGCGATGCGTTATACCGAGGCTAAGCTGTCGCGCTTTAGTGAAGTGCTGTTATCGGAGCTGGGCTCAGGCACGACTGACTGGATCCCGAATTTTGACGGCACCATGGACGAACCTAAGGTGCTGCCATCACGCTTACCGCATATCTTACTTAATGGCACCACCGGTATTGCCGTGGGCATGGCAACCGATATTCCGCCGCATAATGCCCGCGAAGTGGCCAATGCCTGCGCTGCGCTGCTGGATAACCCACAGGCCAGTGTGACCGACTTGCTGCAGTATGTGAAAGGTCCGGATTATCCGACTGATGCGGAAATCATTTCGTCAGCCGACGATATCGCAGCCGTGTATCAGACCGGCCGTGGCAGTATTAAGATGCGCGCCCTGTATCAGCAGGAAGACGGCGATATTGTGATCACAGCGCTGCCGCACCAGACCTCGGGCTCCAAGGTGCTGGAGCAGATCGCTGCGCAGATGCAGGCGAAAAAGCTGCCGATGGTATCGGATTTACGTGATGAGTCGGATCATGAAAACCCGACCCGCATCGTGATTGTGCCGCGCTCAAACCGGATTGATGTTGAGCAATTAATGCAGCATCTGTTTGCTACCACTGATCTGGAGAAAAGCTACCGGGTTAACCTGAATATCCTTGGTCTGGATCACCGGCCCAAAGTCCGCAATCTGGTGGAAATCCTTGGCGAATGGCTGACTTTCCGCCGCGATACGGTGCGCCGGCGCCTGCAATACCGGCTGGATAAGGTATTGGATCGCTTGCACGTATTAGAAGGTTTATTAATTGCCTTTCTGAATATTGACGACGTGATCCGGATTATCCGCACCTTTGATGAACCCAAACCTGAGCTGGTCGCCTTTTTCGGCATTACTGAACGTCAGGCCGAAGCCATTCTGGAATTAAAACTGCGGCATCTGGCCAAGCTGGAAGAGATGAAGATCCGCGGTGAGCAGGATGAGCTGAGTAAAGAGCGGGACAAACTGCAGGCGATTTTAGGCTCCGAGAAAAAGCTGACCAAACTGATCCGGGATGAACTGCTGGCTGATGCTGAAAAATATGGCGATGAACGCCGCAGCCCGATAGTACAACGCGAAGAAGCCAAAGCCTTAACCGAGAAAGAGCTGCTGCCCAGCGAAGCGGTGACAGTGGTACTGTCGGAAAAAGGTTGGGTACGCTGTGCCAAAGGCCATGATGTGGATGGCAATGCGTTAAGTTATAAAGCCGGTGATGCCTTTAAAGCGCTGGCTAAAGGCCGCTCTAACCAGCAAGCGGTATTTTTGGACTCTTCCGGTCGCAGCTTTGCCACTGAAGCCCATGAGTTGCCGTCAGCACGCGGTCAGGGCGAGCCGTTAAGCGGTCGCTTTACCATTGTCGCCGGTGAGAGTATTGAGCATGTGCTGCTGGGTGATGAGAAACAAAGCCTGCTGCTGGCTTCGGATGCTGGCTATGGTTTTGTCGCCGAATACAGTGATTTACTCAGTCGCAATAAAGCCGGTAAGGCGCTGTTGAGTTTACCGGTTGGTGCTAAGGTGTTGCCGCCGGTGATTGTTGGCGATCCGGAGCATGATTTGCTGCTGTGTATCTCTAACGAAGGGCGGATGCTGTTGTTCCCGGTAAAAGAGTTACCGAAACTCAGTAAGGGTAAGGGCAATAAGCTGATGTCGATTCCGTCGGCTCGTGCCGCCAGCCGCGAAGAATATGTTACCCAGCTGGCGGTAGTGCCGGCAACCGGCAGTGTCACGCTGGTGGCGGGTAAGCGTAAACTCAGCCTGAAAATGGACGATCTGGTGCATTATCAGGGCGAGCGTGGCCGGCGTGGTAATAAACTGCCTCGCGGTTTGCAGCGGATTGATGAAGTGATCGTCAACAGTAGCAGTGATCAAACCAGAGACGTCGAGCAATAAGTTATACTAGGCCCCTTGTTATTCTTTGACCTTGCAAGGGGCCTGTTTTGGTTGCCGTTGTTCGTTTACTGCTGTTAGCGCTGTTTTTTATTGTCAGTACTGTGGCGGGCTTACTAATCTGTTTGCTGCGCCCGTTCCATCCCAACAATGTGTATTGGTTTAGCCTCTGGTATGGCAGTGTGTCCCGCATCCTCGGTATTGAGGTGGAAATCCGCCGCGATCCGGCGATCCTGGCCGGTGAACCCTATGTGTTTGTCGCCAACCATCAGAATAATCTCGATCTCTTTACCTTAAGTGGTTCAGTGCTGCCCCGTACCGTAACCATTGGTAAAAAAAGCCTGAAATATATTCCGTTTTTTGGCCAGCTGTATTGGCTAAGTGGCAATTTCCTGATTGACCGAGATGATAAAACTAAGGCGCTAAGCACTATGCTGGCGGCGGCAGAGCGGATTTCGAATCAAAAGATCTCGGTGTGGATGTTCCCGGAAGGCACCCGCAGCTATGGCCGGGGTTTACTTCCCTTTAAGATGGGCGCCTTTCATATCGCGCTGGAAGCTAAAGTCCCGCTGGTACCGGTCTGTATGAGTAGCACCCATCAGCAGTTTAAGCTTAATCGCTGGAATAATGGTAAGGTGATTATCCAGATGCAGGCGCCGGTAGAATTGAGCAAAGAGCAGAATATCCGTCAGTTCGCCAAAGATCTGCGCAACCAGATGGCGGCGCAGATCAGCGCCCTTGATGCCGAGCTGGGTAACGACTACACTTCGCAGCAACAACCGCAATCAGAGTAATAACCCATGGAAAACTGGCAAGAATTTACTGAAGAAACCATCGCTGCCCTATTAGAAGATGGTAGCGACCCGGATGCGATGTACACCATTGAGCATCACTTTTATGACCAGGATTTTAATAAACTGGAAAAGCTGGCTGTTGAATTATTTAAGCTGGGCTATGAAGTAACTGACGCTGAAGAAGTGGAATTTGAAGACGGCGGCAGTGCCTGGGTATTTGATGCCATCCGTGAGCAATCACTGGAAGCGGCCAGTATTACTGCTGATGCGATCAAGCTGGAAGCGTTGGCGAAAAAGCATCAGGTCGAATATGACGGCTGGGGCACCTACTTTGAAGGCGATGAAGACGAAGAGTGGGACGAAGACGACGAGGAGTAATCCCATCTGCTACCGACTAAAGCCGCTGCATTAATGGCAGCGGCGCAGTTGTCAACTCAAAGACAAGGATGAGTTATGCTCGATTTTATTTGGAACATGTTCCAACATCGTCAAATCGGTCAGCTGAATGCTTCTCTCGCTAATAACCTGGAAAAGAATAAATACCAGGACAACAAAATTGATTCCTCAGCCGCCCGCTTAAGGGAATTGGAACAGCGTCATGAGCAGCTGAAGTTGGTCACCATGGCAATGTGGACACTGTTAAAGGAACATACCGGACTGACCGAGTCAGAGCTACGCAAGTACGTTGATAAAGTCGATCTGATGGATGGCAAAGCCGATGGTAAGGTTGATACCCGTGAAAAATGTAACTGTACTCAGTGTGGCAGAACTATCCTGACAACTGCCCTGGCTTGCCCATATTGTGGCGGGCGACTGCACCGGAAAAGTGTATTTTCCCGAGTATAGCTTAACAACTGTAATATCACTTAAACCCAAAACCGGGGATCGAACATCACTGGTCTGGCAGCAGTCTCGCCGATAGTCCGCTAAGCGACCGCGACACTGGCTTTTCGGCTATTCTGTCCTGGAGCCGGTTTTTTTAGATATCACAAACTCCAACCCTGTTTAAAAGTGCTGGCCTGACGGCGGGAAATTTCTACTCTCAGTTCGGCACTTAGACTCACGTCAAAACCACCACTGATAGTCGGTTCGATCTGCCGGATATATTGGGTGTTAATAATCCAGCTGCGGTTAGCGCGAAAGAAGGTCTCAGCGGGCAATTTTTGCTCCAGCGCGCTCAGGTTGCGGTAAATCATCGGTTTACCGGCGGCAAAGTGCACCCTCGTGTAGTTGCCTTGCGCCTCAAAGGCGTAAATATCGGCCAGCGTGACAAAATAGCAGCGGTCACCGTCTTTTAGAAAAACCTGGCTTTGCAATGTCATCTGCGGGCGTTGGCTGGGTGCTGGCACCTTTGCCAGCGCCGCCTGTAAGCGGGGTAGGGTAACAGGTTTTAGCAGATAGTCAGTAGCGTGGTATTCAAAGGATTTGAGTGCGTATTGGTCAAAGGCGGTGACAAAGATCACATGCGGCAGCTTACTCTGCTCCGCCAGTTGCTCTAGCAGCTGAAAGCCGTCTGCCCCGGGCATATCAATATCCAGTAGCAATAAATCCGGGCTAGTGTCTGCGATCTGTTGTAATGCCTGGCTAACATCGGCCGCTTCGCCAACAAGCTCAATCTGTGGGCAGTGTTTTAACTGATTTTTCAGCTCCAGCCGGGCTAAGCGGCTATCGTCAACCAGCAGTACTTTCATCGAGCGACTCCATGGGCAGACAAATCTCAGTCAGCACCTGATGCTGTTGCTGTGTCAGCTGTAAGCTGGCACGGCCCTGATATAACAGGTCAAGCCGCTGCCGGATATTGGTCAGTCCTACGCCTGTGCCGGCAGTACCTGGTTGAAGTTGGCCGTCATTGCTAACCGTTAAACATAACTGATTATCGGTAATCCGGGCGCTGATCGCAATGCAACCCCCGGCCGGTAGCTGGCTAATGCCATGTTTAATCGCATTCTCTACACAGAGTTGCAGCAATAACCTGGGTACGGCCAGAGCCAGACAGGCATCCGGGATCTGCTGTTGATAGCGCAAACGTTGCTCAAACTGAATAGAACACAGCGCCAGATAATGCTGCACCACTTCCAGCTCCTGCGCCAGGGGCACTTTAACACCAGCTCGTGGGTCCAGGTTGTAGCGCAACATATCCGCCAGGATACTCAACATGTCGCGGGCTTTTTCCGGATCTTCCAGGATCAGCGCACGGATATTATTTAGCGCATTAAACAGAAAATGCGGTTGTAGCTGATTGAGTAAGGCATCGAGTTGGGTAGCTTGCAGTAAGGCGGTGGTTTGCCGCAGCTGTCGTACCTTAGTGATGGCGAAATAGAGCGCTGACCAGAGCGACATCGCCAGCAGCATATTTAAAAAGTTACCGCTGAAGATATGTTTAATGACAAACCAGCGTTGTGCGGCAGGGACAGGAAAGCTGTATTGGGTAAGACTTAACAGAAAAAATACCAGCAGTAGCAGGAAGGTCGCTACGGCGGCAACCACAATACTGCCAATTAGTAAGCTGGTGGCCTGGCGCACTACGCCAGCCTGCTGCAGTTTGCGCCGGTAAAGGCTACGCAACAGATGTGAACCCAGGCCGGTACTGCCGACCAGCACCGCACCGTACAGCAGTTCGGTAGCAACAAACACCGGTCTGTTATAGATCAGCAGGCTCAGCAGAGCGTATAGCAGCCCCCAGCCACTGCATTGTAGTAGCACATAACTCGCTGACCGGCTTAACGTCATGGTTGTTTATCCTGTGGTAAAAGGGTTGTAGCGGACTTAGCCAGCCAGTCGGCAAATAATGCCATGCCCTGTTCGGTAACGGGAAGCGCAATATTAGTCAGGATCACCAGCCCCTTTTGCTGTGTCGGTTCGAATACCACCAGGCTGCTAAAGCCAGCGGTTTGACCAGCATGCCAGTGCCAACCCTTGGAGGTAAGCATCCAGCCTGGTGTCATCGCCGGTTGATCGCTCAGTGGCAGTGGTGTCAGCCATAACTGCAGTAGCGGGTCGGTGTTGGCCGTAGCGAAGATGTGCTTAAGCATGCCCGCCATATCTTCAATGCTGGCGATGACCGCGCCGGCACCGGCCAGGCTATCAAACTGCCAGTTAGCGACCTGTTCACCATTAATGGCATAACCACGGGCCAGTTTAGGCCACGTTGCGGTTGTGCCGGTGTGCTCTGGCAGAGAAAGTTGTACGTTGGCCGTTGGCATCGCCAGTGGCTGGAATACACGCTGCTGCATCAGCTCAGCATAGGGCTGCTTTAACTCAGTCGCCAACAGCCAACCCAGCAGACCATAGCCATAGTTGGAGTAGCCAAACTGGCGCTCAGTAAAGTCGGTTGTGGTTAGCGCGGCACGCAGCTGATTATCGTGGTAACTGGCATAGGGGTTACGTAAATCCTCCAGTGGTAAATTAGCCGGCAGTCTTGGCAAACCACTGCGATGAGTCAGTAAGTCGGCAAGACTATACTGATGTTTAGCCAGTTCCGGGCGGGCAAACTGCTGTGCCAGCGACCGGTCGAGTTGCCAGCGCCCTTGTTGCACCAGGCTTAACACTGCCAGCGCGGTCAGGGGTTTGGTTATCGAGCCAATTTCAAATAAGGTCTGCCGGTCCACTGCTTGACTAGCGGCTTGTGGTTGGGTGTCGGTCAGGCCATGCAGTTGATACTGCACCTGCTGCCCGTGCACCAGCGCGATAGCCACGCCGTGCTGGCCAAACTCCTGTTTCAGCCAGCCGGGTAACTGTTGTAACGTCAGTGGCTCAGTGGGTGTCAGGGCTTTTTTTTTAAATTAAGCGGCATGGCCCGGCCCTGAATAAAGGTACCCTGCCACTGATCTTGTTGCCATTGCCCCTGATAGCTGGCGCTGATCATTTTAGCGCTGAAATTAAGCTGGCTATCGCTGACGCTAAACTGGTCGACAGGAATCCCATAACTCTGTTGTTTCGGACTATCCAGGGTCACATGATAACCGCCGGCAATCACGGCGACATTTAACACCAGCGGCAAGCTGGCGTTATTACTCAGTGCCAGATCGCCCGCCCACTGCTGCTCATGTTCCAAACGCTGCAGATCAGTTTTACTCAGCCGGGTGAGCGTAATGGGCATTGCTCGGCCCTGGGTAAAGACCCCTTCCAGGGTTTTGCCGGCAAAGCGGCCATCAAAGCTGGCACGTAATGAATCAGCGGCAAATTTCAGGTGCGTGCCCTCCAGCGTCATGCTGCTGGGCAGAATTGGCTGCGAGTGTTGATTTGGGCTTAATAACTCTAGCTGATAACCCTGCTCTGCTGAGCTAAGGTTTACTCCCAACACAATACCAACGCCGGGAGCCAGCTCAAGTACACCGCGCCAGTGACCGCTGTAATCATCAGCCAGGCTACCAAAGCTGGCCAGTAACAGGCTGCTGCTCAGTAAAATTTTTTTCATCGCATGTCCTCCGTGTTATTCCAGCTTACAGCATAATGCCGCCATTTGTCCGCCTGGGGTATTTTATGATAACTGGTCGCTGAGCCGGATTATTGGTCACAGAGCAAGAGGAAAGGCGAGTAACAACGGGAAAAGTTTTGGAAAATATCAGTGTTACTGGTTTCATCTAAGTTATAACATCGCCTAGAATCGAACCTCTGCGTGGAAGATGTAAACGCATCTGGTTTCATTCGGCGGTTTGACTGGCCTGCTAATTTTTACATAGAGGCTAAACAGCGAGATCGTGCGATGTTATACAGCGAAACTAATTAGGAGAAAGGATGCAACTGCTTCGTTTTATCAGCCTGTGCGGGCTGTTGGCTGTGATGTCAAAAGTAAGTCTGGCGCAGAATACGGAGTTTCGCCCGGGCGTGGGTTTATATGAGGGCGTTAATGCTCAAGGGTGGCTGTTTGAGCAGTTGCAAATCAACGAACAGCCTCCGCATGCGCTGGTACGGTTCAGCATTGTTGATGCTTTTACTTCCGGTTCTGTAGTGGAGTTTTCTGAAGAGCAACTGCAATGCTCAGCTTCAGAATGTATCTTGGACGTTGTGAATCCCAACTGGTCGGATTCAAGAATCCGCTTAATTATTACTCCGCAATTCGATCAAGGTCTGCGGGTGTTAGACATTACGACCCATCAAGAAGGGAAGGCATTGTCCAGTAATAGTTATTTGCTATTAAAGCAAGCCGGAGAATCTACAGTAAAACGTTTTACCGAACAGCATATCGCCTTTTATAAACAGTCCTTTGAACATAATGTTCGTACTGATGAGGCTCAATATGGCCATTATGGCCCCTGGCTGGGTATTCTTGAGCAGGATGAAAAGCGGGATCTGGTATTTCTGGAGTTTAATAAAACAGGACGCTCCCGTTTTATCCGTTATGTTACAGGAACTGCTTATACCGACGAAGCCTTCTTTGAAGCCGGGAAAATTAATGAGGCTGGAAATATCTTATTTATTCGCACATCGCATAATGTTTTTGCTAATAAAGTGCTGCTGCATCGCAACAGCGCTAGCATGATAAACGGTTACCTATTTTCAGAGCTACAAGGCAACTTGGTTCAACCAGGCAGTTTTAAGCTAAGACGTTTTCAACCAAGACCGCCAGGTAACGCTCGATTTATAATCAAGCAGCAAGGCGAATAACAGTCTGACTCTAGATAGGGCTATATTCGTAAAAAGCGCCGCCTGATTAATGCGGCGGCGCCTGCACTTTTAACCACCACCCAGCCGGTCACGCAGCCGGTTACGCAACTGATCCTGCAGATTACCAATTTTGGCATTTAGCAGTTCTTCCAGTTTGGCTTCCATGGCTTTGCTATCGGTTTCTTGTTGCTGCAACAGGTTTAACCACTCTTGCTGTGGTCCCAGTTGCTGCGTCAGGCGGTTATCCAATTCGGTACGCAGCTGGGTTTGTAGCTGCGCGATTTTTTGTTTGGCTTCGCCCAGCAATGCATCACCCAACATCCGATCCAGTGAGGAGCGGATTGTCACTTGCGGATTGGAGATCAAGCCTTCTGCCAGCACATCCAACGGGATCTGTCCCTGGCGGTTCAGTAAGGTGACGAGCTGGTCCAGATAGCGGTTGCCGGTTTGGTCAAAGCGGGCATTTTTTAACAGCACTTTGGCCTGCTGTTTTAGCTGATCATCGGTCAGTTTCAGTGAGCCATTGGCACTAAATAAGCCCGCCAGCAGTGTCAGCGCATTTTGCTCGCGGCCCAATGTCAGATTTTCCAGGGCCATGCCTTCGAGCTGCCAGCTTAGGTTAGTGATCATCTGCTCCAGAATGGCAAAATCGCCATTAAGTTGCAGCTTATCCAGTCTGGGCAGGCCCGCGACATTCAGTTTAAAGCGGGTTGCCACGTTATTGATCAGTTGATGTTGGGTAGTAATGTCCTGCATGGTTAGCAGGCTCTCGGTGCCAGCCAGTAACACCTGAATGCGCGCTTCTTTAACCCAGAAATCCGGAAAGGGCTGATTCGGATCCAGCGGTTTTGCCGGGGCCGGTTCGCCGTCCTGCTGCAAATAGGGTTTGGCTAATTGATAGAGTGCTTCCAGTTTCTGGATTTCACGCGCCCAGACATCGCCCAGCAGGATCTGGAAAATCGGTGCCAGGCCGCCTTGCTGAATATTCGCCAGCTGCTGCAGTTGTTGCCAGTCCTGCTCGGCAGCAGTGCGTACGGCTTTAACGGCAGCGCTCAGGCTATCGCGGCTTTCGGTCAGGCTTTGTTGCAACTCGCGCAGCTTGTCGCGTTCAGTGCGTAATTGTTGCTGCAGGCTGGTTAATTGCTGGGTTTTGGCGGCCAGATCTGCCGCGTCGCTGATACGGCTGTCGGTTAGCGCCTTAATGCTGCTTTGGAACTCAGCCAGCTGTTCCGGTGTTGGTAGTTGCTGGCGCAAGGTGGTCATTTTTTGGCGCTGCTGCGCGGCCAGCTGTTGTAACTGTTCGCCCTGCTGCAGCGTCTGTAGATTGGCTCTGGCCAGAATGGCATCAGCGGTCGGGATCTCGACTTGCAGTAAAGAGGCTAAATCCAGCGCATTATCATTGGCCGGCGGTACCCGGTATACCTTGCCGGGCCGGGTTCTTTGACTGCCGTATTCCAGCTCCAGTACTTCTAGCTCTTCAACGATATAGTAACCTTTTAAGGCCGGCCAGGGGTCGACTCGGGCATAGGCTTTGGCAAAGCTGATGCTATTAAAATCTGGCTTTGCCGGATCGGTAAGCTGTACGCCATCAAGCTGCAACGATACCGGTAACAGGCGCAGCGATACACTGTCGACATTCACTTCGGCGCCGGTGATCTGCTCCAGCTCACTGATTAAGATGCTTTTAATAATACTGTTGGCCAGCAAATAGGCCACCAGCAGCAAGGTGAGCAGACTCACCGGAATTAACCAGAGTAATTTTTTCATTAACCGATCCTTATTGGTTTACAGGCAGGCTTAGCAATATAGTTTAGAGGATAATGCCTTAGCTTTCATCACTTTGGTCAGACAATGCTTTAGAAGTTCCATTGCTCCGTTGCGACCAGCTGCAGGGGGCTGCGGTAAAAGGCCCTGCAATCGGGCGCGCCTGGCAGTAAGCTAAAGCCATTGCCATAACAGAAAATGAGGCTATATGCGTTTACTGGGAATAGGTTTAACACTGTTATTACTGGGCTGTCGGCCAGCGCCGTTACCGGAAGCCGCGCCGGGGCGTGACTTACAATGGCTGGATGCCCGATCGGCGCAGCAGGCGTTAGCCAGTAATGAGATCAGCAGCGAACAGTTAGTGCAGTTTTATCTGGCACGGATTGCCGAGCATAATCAGCAAGGCTATCAACTACATGCTATTACCGATATTAACCCGGACGCCCTGACGCAGGCGCAGCAATTAGATAAAGAGCGGGCGGCTGGTCGGGTCCGTTCGGCGCTGCATGGTTTGCCGGTGCTGTTAAAAGCCAATATCGCTACCGCAGATCAATTGCCTACTACTGCAGGGGCCCTGGCATTACAGGGGCATTTAACCTCACAGGATGCGGAATTGGTGCGGCAGTTACGGGAGGCCGGTGCTGTGATTTTGGCAAAAACCAATTTATCCGAATGGGCGAATTTTCGCGGTGAAAACTCGGCCAGCGGTTGGTCCGCCCTGGGTGGGCAAACCCGTAATCCGCATCTGCTCAGTCATACGCCCTGTGGTTCCAGCTCCGGTGCCGGTGCGGCTATTGCCGCGGATTTTGGGTTGTTGGCAGTAGGTACTGAAACGGATGGTTCTATTATTTGCCCCTCTGCCATTAATGGTATCGTCGGTATTAAACCCACCCGGGGGGCCGTGTCCGGCGAGGGTATTATTCCGATTGCCAGCGCCCAGGATATTGCCGGCCCTATGGCACGCCGAATCTATGATGCGGCCTTGTTATTGGAGGCCATGCTGACGCCGGCCGCCCGTGAAGCCATTCCGGCTTCGCTGACAGCAGCGGCACTGCAGCCGGCGAATGCCGGCAAGGTCCTGCTGGTGCGCGCTTACGACGAGCGCGAGCCTGCCGTGGTATCGATGCTGGATAATACCGCTCAGGCATTAGCGGCGGCCGGTTTTGAGGTGGTGGAAACGGCGGAATGGCAGTTACCGTCTGAATTATATCAGGCCGAGTTTAGCGTGTTGCTGTACGAATATGCCCGCGATCTACAGCAGTGGCTAACTGACTATCAGGTGCCAGAGCAGGTCAATACGCTGCAAAAGATCGTTGCGTTTAACCGCGCGCAGGGCGAGCGGGCGCTGGCGTTTTTTGGTCAGGAATATCTGGAGCAGGCGGCGGCGATCGATCTGGTTGCTGCTGAAGCCGACTATATTGCAGCGCTGGCACAAAGCCGCGCTCTGGCTGAGGCCGCACTTAACCAGTATCTGCAGCAGGGTTTCTCGGCGATTATTTTGCCCTCCTATGGTCCGGCCTGGCCTATTGATCATATCAACGGCGATCAGTTTAATTTTGGCACCTCGACGGCAGCTGCGGTAGCCGGTTATCCGTCTATTACCTTACCCGGCGGCTATAGCGGGGTGTTGCCGCTCGGCATTAGCCTGGTCGGTTTACCCTGGTCCGAGCCGGAGTTAATCCGCATCGCCGCCTTGCTAGAGCAGCAGCTGGCTGCATATCGGCGGCCGGGGTTTATCCCGGCGCTGCCAGCGGATAATGCACAAGCTACACCGGCTCAGCCTGAGCCAACGCAGCCAGAATAGAGCACGCGTTGGCACTGACTGTGCCACCACAACAGGCATTGTGTAATTGCTGCAGTGCCTGTTGCAGCCGTTGCAGCTCGGCACGCTGTTGCTCTATTTCCTGAATTTTTAACGCGACCTTGTCTTTAACATCAGCACAGACCCAGGCACTTTTGTTATCTTCAATGGCCAGCAGCTCGCGGATCTGCTGTAAGCTAAAGCCAATAGCCTTAGCACGCAGGATAAAACTCAAGCGTTGCACATCGCCTGTGCCGTACTGGCGATAGCCGGCGCCAGAGCGTGGAGCTGTTGCCAGTAAGCCCTGTTTTTCGTAAAAACGAATCGTATCTACCGTGACGTCAAATTGCTGAGCCAGTGCGCCAATTTTCATACCGGATACCTAAGTTGCTAAAATTATTGCTGCGAAGGCGGTCTGTCACTACCGCCCCGACAGTTTAAGCATAAGTCTGGAGTCAGCTCCAGAGTCAAGTCCGAAAAAAGCGTGTTAATACTGCTTGACTCTGGAGTTACTCCAGATTGCACAATGCGCTGACTGAACTATCTGATGGAGTACTTGCCATGTCTGCAGCGAACCTGAAGGTGCTGATACCTGTTACCAAACTGACCTGTGCCGGCTGTGTGCGCCGCGCGACAACGGCACTTAGTGCTGTACCGGGCGTGCAGCAAGCCAATGTTAATCTGGCCAGTGGCAACGCCGAGTTAAGTCTGGAGGCAGCGACAGTACTGCCCCAGGTTGTGAGTGCGCTGGAACAGGCTGGTTATCCGACCCGTACCGAAGCTTTACTGTTTAGTATCAGCGGTATGCATTGCGCGTCCTGTGTCAGCAAAATTGAGCAGGCCTTACGGCAGATCCCCGGCGTATTATCGGCGCAGGTGCAACTGGTCAATAGTCAGCTACAGCTTAGCCGCATCAGTGGGTTGGCACAGACCAGCGAGTTACTGGCAACGGTGCAGCGGCTGGGCTATCAGGTTAAGGTCGTGGATGAGCAGCACGCCGATCCCGAGCAGGAGCAACAGGCGGCTCAACGTCGCTTAAAGCGTCAGTTTTGGCTGGCGCTGGCCTTAACACTGCCGGTGTTTGTGCTGGAGATGGGCGGGCATCTGCTACCGGCTTTTGCCGCGCTGTTACAGCGGGTATTACTGCCGGAGCACTCCGCCTTATTGCAATTTACGCTGACCACTTTGTTGCTGGCCTGGCCGGGACGGGATTTTTTCCGCATTGGTTTGCCAAACTTGTGGCGCCGCAGTCCGGATATGAATTCCTTAGTGGCATTGGGTACCCTGGCCGCCTGGAGTTTTTCGACGCTGGTGACCTTTGCCCCCGAGCTGATCCCCCAGGTTAGTCGCCATCTGTATTTTGAATCGGCAGCGGTGATTATTACCCTGATCCTGCTTGGGCGTTATCTGGAAGGGCGGGCCCGGGGCCGCACCGGTGCCGCTATTCGCAAGTTACTGGGCTTAAAAGTCAGTCAGGTCAGAGTGCGGGTGAATGATAACTATCAGGATCTGCCGCTGGCGGACCTCAAGGTCGGCATGCAGTTTTTAGTGCGTCCGGGTGAGCGGATTGCTGCTGATGCTCGGGTGATCAGCGGTGAATCCTGGGTCGATGAGTCGATGCTCACCGGCGAGCCGCAGCCGGTGGCAAAGCAGGCGGGCACTGTGGTCACCGGCGGTACGCTTAATGGTACTGCTGGTGCGCTGCTCTGTGAAGCTAAGGCCGTTGGCGAGCAGACGGTGCTGGCACAAATTGTCCGCCTGGTGCAGCAGGCACAGAGTAGCCGGCTGCCCATTCAGGCGCTGGTCGATAAGGTTACCGCGGTATTTGTACCGGTGGTACTGGGGATCGCGCTGCTAACGGCGCTGCTCTGGTTGTGGCTGGGCGGTGAGCAGGCCTTAACGCAGGCACTGGTGAATGCGGTGGCGGTGCTGATTATTGCCTGCCCCTGTGCCATGGGGTTAGCCACACCGGTGTCGATTATGGTCGGTACCGGCCGCGCGGCTGAGTTGGGGGTACTGTTTCGCCAGGGCGCGGCCTTACAGCAATTGCAGCAAGTCAGGCTGGTGGCCTTTGATAAAACCGGTACCCTGACCCAGGGTAAGCTGGCGCTGACTGATATCGTTGCGACGGCCGATTTAACCGCACAGCAGGTGTTAGCTATCGTGGCCGCCTTAGAGCAGTTTGCCGAGCATCCGCTGGCGCAGGCGCTGGTCGCTGCCGCTCAGGCGCAGCAGTTGCCCTTTGCGGCAACGACGGAGTTTCAGGCCATTAATGGTCAGGGCGTTACAGCTTTGGTTGACGGTAAACGTTATTATCTGGGCAATCTGCGGCTGCTGGCTGAGCAGCTGCCGGCACAGTTCCCGGCAGCGGAACTGCCGAATGCCAGCCAGCAACAGCAGCTACAACAGTTAACGGCAGCTGGCAAAACGGTAATTTTCTTAGCGGATACTGAGCGGTTGCTGGCGATGATAGCGCTGGCCGATCAACTGCGACCGGAAAGTCAGGCTGCGGTGCAAGCCTTGCAGCAAGCCGGCTTAACGGTGGTGATGGTGACCGGTGATCAGCTGCCAACGGCAAAGGCAGTAGCAAAACAGTTAGGGATTAGCGAAGTGCGGGCGGGGGTATTACCCGAGGGTAAGCAGCAATTAGTGGAGCAGCTAAAGCAGCAGTATGGCAAGGTGGCCTTTGTTGGTGATGGTATTAATGATGCGCCGGCGCTGGCCGCCGCCGATGTCGGCATTGCTATTGGTACCGGCACCGATGTGGCGATAGAAGCGGCCGACGTGGTGTTGCAGCGCAGTGATGTAGGAAGCGTATCGCAGGCACTGCAGTTAAGTGCCGCTGTGATGCGCAATATCCGGCAAAACCTGTTTTGGGCCTTTGCCTACAATGTGCTGCTGATCCCAGTGGCAGCCGGTGTGCTGTACCCGTTCACCGGCACCTTGCTGGCACCGGGACTGGCGGCAGGCGCTATGGCATTAAGCAGTATCTTTGTACTGAGTAATGCTTTGCGGCTGCAGCGCTTTCGGTAGCTAAATGCCTTTTCCAGCGTTATCGCAACAGCGGTTTTAACAGGTGGTAAAAGATACAGACTAAACCTGCCGCCTCAATCAGCAATAGCAACACCAGGGCCAGATGCTGCATAGCATGGCCCTGAGTTTTTAACTGATGGTGGACATAGATCCCCGCGGTCAGTGCCAGGCTATAAAGGCCCAGCACCAGATGTGTCAGCAGCATTTCAATACTCATCTTAGCCTCCTAACCGGACCAGCCCACGATCACTGTCACCACTGCGGTGATGACAAAAATAGCCGTGGCGAGCAGCATTTCTGCGACGATAGCCATTTGCAACCGCCTTGGATCTGAATGTTGTTGCAGTGCGGGTACCAGCCTGAGTTTATTCAAGGCTCCTAAACTCAGCAAGCCAATAACCAGCAGTATTTTAGCAAGCAACAGTTGGCCATAGCTGGTGCTCCAAAGTTGCTCTGGCGCGGATAACAGCAGCCACAGCATGCTGACGCCGCTCAGCAGTATTAGCAGCAAAACCCCGATCATGATCTGACCAAACTGGTGCAGTAACGCGTGCAGCCTTGCGGTTGGACTATGGCGGCAAAGCCGCCAAAGCAGTGGCAGGGAGCCTACCCATAGGCCAACAGCCAACAGATGTGTTAGCAGCAGCAACTGCCCTGGCAGACCAAGGCGCAGCAGGTGTCCGCCTTGCAAGAAACCGAGCATCAGTAACAGCAATGCCAGGCTTTGCAGCAGAATTGGCAGGTATTTAAACTTTAAAAGCAACAGGCTAAGCAAAAGCAAGCCAAAGGCGGGTAATTGGAGACGTAGCGTTCTTCCTGCAGCGTCCGGCCACAGAAATTGCATCAGTTCCCAATCAAACATGCCTCCAATGTCAGTCATGGCCATAATTCCTACCTGCAGCAGAAAGCTGTTTAGCACGCTAAAAGCACCCAGGCCAAACACCAGTGCCTGACCAGGCCGGCTTAGCGGTGCGCTAAGCCGGTGCCGCTGTGCCAGCCAGTTGCAGAGCACCAGCCCCAGCGTGATGGCCGTGCACAGATAAAGTAGGATCCGGCTTGCGGCAGCCCCTTGCTCCCAGTACATGATTAAATGCCCTGTGACTGCAATGTCAGCAGTCTCGCGTGATGGTGCTGGTGCTCTCCCGCCTCAGGTTGCTTGCCAGGGGATGATTCTGTTACGTTTGGATCAATACTAAAGGCAATGACACCGCTGACCCTGTGGCCGTCAGCGCCTATGGCAGCCCAGGAAAACTGATAGCTGCCAGCCTTCAGTGCCGGCAGTGTAAACTCAATATGATCGGTGGCTTCGGTATTGCGGCGAAAGCCAAATTCAATGGCCTCTTCATCCAAGGTAAGCTCCAGCGATAACATCCGTACCGGATCACCAAAGTGCAGCATCACCACTTTAGGGGATTTTGTAAGCACGGCGTCCTTTGCCGGAATGGAGAACATTAGTGGGGTATGGGCCAAAGCTGCGTTGCTTTGCAGAGCAAAGAAGAACAGGGCTGCCATCAGGCTAGCTAAAGTTTTCATCATCATTTCCTTCAAAAATTTAGTTGGTTTTGTATGGGGTACAACAGCATGCCCTGGTTTGGACCAAGACAGCCTAGCTAAACTGGGATTAAAGCCAAATCTATCAGCAGGTTTTGGGAGGTTGGGTGGCGCGGCTTAACAAAACGCTTAAATCAATAAAATCCAGGCTAGGGATGGGATCCGTTACCTGGGTAGCTTGAGGCGAACTCTGCTCGAAAGTCGGCGTAGCGGTGACACAGCAACTTGCGCACAGACTACAGATGGAAGTCGTCGCTTTGGCGGCGGCCTCAGGCTGAGATACATCGGCTTGACGAGGTAATTCCACTGTGCTGTTTAAAGGTTCTGCACTGGCTAACTGAGCTGAGCTGTTATCACTGGCCTGGGCATGGCTATCAACCTGCTCGCTGGCTGACTCTGCAGGTTGGTGCCCGAGATGACAACCTGTCATAGCAAAACCAGCCACACTTTTTAGCAGCAAGGCAGCAATCATCAGCAGAGCGGTACAGCGCATTAGGGCACCCAAGCATTAAATTCGGTATAAACTTTAGCGGACTTTCCCTCTGCAGGCAAATATTCTGCCCTGTGGTGTCGGCTGCATTCTGCCACTTAATCTGGCCTGTGTTTTGATCTACTTGCCTTAACAATTTTGACAATTACAAGGCAAAAGCGTAAATTAAGCGCATCTCAACTCTGGTAACTGCAGATGCTCAGCACTTTTGTACAACGGCAAAAAATCTGGGCCATCCCGATGATGGTTAGCCTTGCCTTGTCCTGGTGTTTGCTGTTCTGTGGTCAGCTATTTGCAGCGAATCATAGTGCAGAGCTGCAGCACGAGCCACCTTGCCATGGTGTCGTAACCGGGCAGTTAACGCAAGAACCGCAGCTACTGCATGATTTATGCAGTGGCTGTGCGTTAGAGGCGGTACAAACGGTAACGCCTGAGTTGCCGGCAGCATTGCTGTGGCCCTATGCTATCATTGAGTTAGTGCAGCCTGGCCTTGTTGCCGGGCAGCAGAGTTTATCTCAGGTAGTCAGTCCGCCTTATCCCCGAACGACCCCGCTTTATATTCAAAAATCTGCCTTATTAATTTAACACCTGCAGTGATTCAGATTGGGCTGCATGCATTGGCGTGTAGTGTTATTTGTATTTACCCGGCAGGATAATTTTATGTTTCGTTCTCAATCTTATAGCAAGATGCTGTTTGGCTGGTGTGTGCTAATTAGTTACAACCTGATGGCTATGCCACATCAACATGCTTCTGAGCAGCATCAACATGCTAAGCCGCAGGCGTCGGCAGTGGCACAGCAAGGTGCACTTGCCGCGCTCAGCCCACAAGCAACCACACTCTATACTTGCTCGATGCATCCGCATTTTCGTTCTGAAAATCCAAACGATCGCTGCCCCATCTGTGGTATGAGTTTAATTCCGGTTGAGCAGGATGATGATCCCTTGCCAGAAGGAGATGATGCTGTGATCCGGTTAAGCCCTCGGGCCAATGCGTTATTGCAACCGGAGTTAACACCGGTTCTGAGGCAGAAAGCCTCGGCTAGCCTGTCACTGGTGGGGCGTTTGGCGGCTGATCAGAGTCGACTTAAAACCATCAGTGCCTGGACTTCCGGGCGTATTGAGCAGCTTTATCTGGCGACCACGGCAGTGGATGTTCGCGAAGGTGACCCTATGGTCGAAATTTTTAATCCTGAGCTTATCGTGATCCAGCAGGAGTTACTGCAAGCCAAGCAGTTGTCTGCTGGCCGTGGCGCAGGTTTACCTGCCGCCAGTACATTGGATGCTGCCCGCCGCCGCTTGCGTTTGCTCGGGGTGCCGGCGGCTCAGATTGAGCAGATCCTGCAACGGGAAACCCTGCAGGATACGGTGACCATTTCTGCACCCGTTTCTGGTCGAGTGATGGAGCGCATGGTTAATAGTGGGGCCTATGTTAGCACCGGTCAGCCATTATTTACGGTGCTGGGACTTGAGACGCTGTGGCTGGAGCTTGAGGTGTTCGAACATCAGTTAGGCGATATCCGGCCGGGACAGACACTGCAGGTTACGCTGCTGGCGTTGCCCGGTGAAACGCTGGAAGCCAAAGTGCAACTGATAGAGCCGGAGGTCGACAGCTACCGGCGTACGGCCCGGCTGAGGGCGGTACTGCCCAATCGGGATGCCAGGTTAAAGCCTGGTATGCTGGCCAACGCCACCCTCAGCACTGAACAGACTGAGGCATTGTTAATTCCGGTTTCGGCGGTGCTATTAACCGGTGAGCGGGCGCTGGTATATGTGAAATTAGACGACGAAAGACCTACCTATGCCGGGCGTGAAGTGACTTTGGGACGACGTTTTGGTGACCATTACGAAGTATTGGCTGGCTTAAACGAACATGAGTTGGTGGTTAGTAAAGGTGCGTTCAGATTGGATAGTGAGCTACAGATCCGTGGCTTGCCCAGCATGATGTCGCCTGGTGGCGGTGCAGATCCGCACGCCGGACACCGGCATGCCGTGGCCTCGGACAAGAAGGATCAGACTCCGGTGATAAAGCCAGTCACTGACAAGGCGCCACAAGTCGATTTTCGTCTAACCGACACCGAACACCAAAGCTTACTGGCGGCCTATCAGCAACTCTATCTGGCATTAACCGAAGATAACCTCAGTGAGTGGCAAGCTGGAACCGCTCGTTTTCAACAGTTAGTTGCGCAAATCAACTGGCCGGCGAATTTTCCACGGATTGTCGTTGCACTGCAGCATGGCCGCGATGAGATCGACGATGTGACCAGCTTAGCTGACGCCAGAGCACAGTTTTACCAGCATAACTTAGGTTTGTTGCGTCTGGCTGAATTGGGTGTGATTGCACCGGGTTGGTATCGGGCGTTTTGCCCAATGGCGCGCAATGGCGACGGTGCTGCCTGGTTACAGCCACAGCAAAATATTCTGAATCCCTATTTTGGTGCCATGATGCTGCGTTGTGGCGAGGTTGAGCAACAATTCGCATCAGGAGAGACGCATGAACACTGACATGCCGGTGCGTCCTTGGTTTGAGCGATTATTAGCCACCTGTTTAGCGCAAAAACTCTTGGTGATGTTGTTGGCAGCATTGCTGTTACTGGCAGGTGTTGCCTACGCCCCCTTTGGTTGGAAAACCGGTATGCCGCTTGAGCCAGTAGCGGTGGATGCTATTCCAAATTTGGGTGAAAACCAGCAAATTGTTTTTACTGACTGGCCAGGCCGTTCACCGCAGGACGTGCAGGATCAACTTACCTATCCGCTTAGCGTCGCTCTAATGGGGGTGCCGGGAGTTAAAGATGTGCGCTCGGTGTCAATGTTTGGTTTTTCCAGCATTGCGGTGATCTTTGACGATAATACCGAGTTTTACTGGTCCCGTACCCGTTTACTCGAAAAACTGGCCAGCTTAGCTCCGGGTACCCTGCCGGATGGGGTGCAGCCGACGCTCGGACCTGATGCCACGGCGCTGGGGCAGGTGTATTTATATACTCTTGAGGGCCGTGATCCTACCGGTAGAACGACCGGTGGCTGGGATCTCGATGAGCTGCGCACGGTGCAGGATTGGTATCTGAGTACCGGCTTACTGGCGGCTGAGGGGATCAGTGAGGTTGCCTCTATCGGTGGTTATGTCCGTGAATATCAGGTGGAAGTAAACCCGGACCTGTTACGTATTTTTCAGGTCAGTTTGGCGGATGTGAGTGATGCTGTGATGGCGTCAAATCTGGATGTCAGTGCCGGCAGTCGCGAAATTAACGGCGCCGAGTATCTGATCCGCGGCGTAGGTTATATTAAAACCCTGGCCGATATCGAGCAGGCGGTGGTAAGACTGGCAGCGGACAACACGCCGATCCGGGTCAGTGATGTGGCCAGAGTGCAGCTTGGTCCGGCAGCGCGGCGCGGCGCATTAGATGTGAACGGTGCCGAAGCTGTGGGTGGGGTGGTAACGGTACGCGAGGGTTATAACCCGCGCCGGGCCATTGAGAATGTCAAGCGTCGTTTAGACGAAGTTAGCCGTGGTTTGCCAGCGAAAGCGGTGATCGATTGGCAGCAAGTGAGTGCATCTGAAGTGGCATCCTTTGCTGCATTGCAACAACTACCTGCCTGGCAAGGACGGGATAGCGCCAGCCAGCAAGCCTGGCTCAATTACCTTAGAACCACTCCTGGCGATGCTTGGCCTGCTTGGTTAACCCTAAGTCAGCTGACGGTTGTACCATTTTACGATCGCAGCGAACTGATTGATGAAACTCTTGGCACCCTGCAGGATGCGTTAACGCAGCAATTATTGGTGACCATAGTCGTAGTGTTGGCATTACTGTTACATTTTCGCGCTGCGCTTGCCGTAAGTCTGATGCTGCCGTTGGCGGTACTGCTGAGTTTTATTACGATGAAGTGGCTGGCAGTAGATGCCAATATCGTGGCTCTGGCCGGGATCGCCATTGCGATAGGGACCATCGTCGATATGGGAATTATCGTCAGTGAGAACCTGTTACGCCAACGTCAACAGGAGCCAGACCTTAGCAGTATAGCATTGGTTAAAAAAGCAGGTGCCGAAGTGGGGCCGGCTATTCTTACCGCCATCAGTACCACCGTCATTAGCTTTTTACCGGTGTTTACCATGACCGGTGCCGAAGGAAAGTTGTTTGGCCCGCTGGCTTATACTAAAACCTTCGTCTTGCTTGCTGCAGCGTTACTGGCGTTAACCGTATTGCCAGTCATTCTGTGTTTATTATTTAAATGGCGCCGCAGCGAATTAAGCAGCCACTGGCAGCGCTGGTTATTGAGTAGCCGGCGTTGGTGGTTATTGCTGGCGCTTATTATCATCTTTGTCTGGTCAGGTTACAGCTTGCTTGGCTGGGCGACCCTGTTCTATGGACTGGTGCTACTTGCTCATTCCCACCTGGGACATCGGCTTTGGTCCCATTTACAACACCAGCAACCAGCCCTGGCGCAGCGCATACTTAGATTGCGCCAGCCTCTGGCACAGCTAAGGACGCCCTGGCTGTGGTCGCTTGGCCACAAATTACTAATCCTGGCAGTGTTAGTGGCGGCGGTCAGTATTCTAAGCCAGGTTTGGTTGCCGCTTGGGCCTATGGCCGGCCAGTTTGCCAACTGGAGTTTTGTTAGCTTGCTGCTGCTGTTGGTGCTGGGCGGCTTTCTGCTGTTTTTATGGAGTTACCCCTTCCTGCTCGCGCTATTTTTACGCGTTAAAGTGCTGTTTTTGTGTTTACCGTTGCTAATTATCGGCTACGGTGCGACGGTGTGGCTGGGGGCGCAGCAGACGCTGGGCTGGGTACCGGCACTGTATGTCGGGCTGGGCGGTGATGCTAACCATATCAGGCATAGCGAGAGCTGGGTGCATTTAACCCATCGTTATCCTGGATTGGGACGGGAGTTTATGCCGGCACTGGATGAAGGCGCCTTTTTGCTGATGCCGAGCTTAATGCCGCATGCCTCTATTGGCGAAGCGCTGGCGATTTTGCAACAACAGGACGCTGCCATTGCGGCGATCCCAGAGGTACGCTCAGTTGTGGGTAAAATTGGCCGGGCAGAAACGGCTTTGGATCCGGCGCCACTTGGCATGATTGAAACCCTGATCCAATATCACAGCGAATTTAAAACTGACGAACGCGGCCGTCGGCGTTACTTTAAAGTCGATAGCCAGAGTGGTGACTTTATCCGCGATACGAATGGCGAGTTGATTGAAGATGCAAAGGGCCGGCCATACCGGCAATGGCGCGAGCATATTCAATCGCCCGACGATATCTGGCAGGAAATCGTTCGTGCAGCGCAGGTACCAGGTGTGACCTCGGCGCCGAAGTTACAACCGATAGAAACCCGCTTACTGATGTTGCAAACCGGCATGCGCGCGGCCATGGGGGTGAAACTCTCAGCGCCGGATCTTGAGACCTTGGATGGCTTAGCGGTAGAGCTGGAGCAACTGCTACGCCAGGCGCCCGGGGTACAGTCTGCTTCGGTCAGTGCTGAGCGGGTGGTTGGCCAGCCCTATCTTGAGGTAGTCCCGGATAGGGCCGCCATTGCCCGTTATGGTTTGAGTATGCAGCAGGTGCAGCAAAATCTCGCCGCTGCAGTAGGCGGAATGGAGGCGGGGCGCACTGTGGAGGGGCGCGAGCGCTATGGTATCACGGTGCGGTATATGCGTGAGCGCCGTGATAGTCTGGAGCAACTCTCTGAAATCCTGATTGATACCCCAGCGGGCTATCCGGTACCGCTGACACAGCTAGCGGAAATTCGTTATCAGCGCGGGCCACAGATGATCCGCGCCGAAAACACTTTTTTAACCGCCTATGTGACCTTTGGTGGCTTAAGCGGTTGGGCTGAGGTTGACGTCGTCGATGCGGTTGCCGGCTATTTACAACAGGCCATTGCCTCGGGTGACTGGCAACTACCAGCCGGCGCCAGTTATAGTTTTGCCGGCAGTTTTGAGCATCAGCAACGTGCCAGTAACACTTTGCAGTGGGTGATCCCGCTGTCGCTGGTACTGATTTTTATGTTGCTGTATTTGCAGTTTCAGCAGGTGACGACTGCGCTGATGATTTTTAGCAGTATAGCGGTGGCTTGGGCTGGTGGCTTTATTGCACTGGATCTTTTCGCGCAGCCATGGTTTTTAAACATCGACTGGTTTGAGATCAATATGCGCCAGCTGTTCCAGTTACAGAGCTACCACCTGAGTATTGCCGTCTGGGTAGGCTTCCTCGCGCTGTTTGGTATTGCGGTGGATGATGGCGTAGTGATGGCAACCTATCTGAAGCAGCAGTTTGCGACATTGAAACCGGCAAGTCGCAGCGAGGTGCGGGAACTGGTGATGCAGGCGGCGTTAAAACGCATTCGCCCCTGTTTAATGACGTCCGCTACTACGATACTGGCGCTATTACCGGTACTCAGCTCCACTGGCCGCGGTGCTGATCTGATGATCCCAATGGCAATACCGACACTCGGCGGCATGCTGTTTGTGCTACTGAGCGTCTTTATGGTGCCGGTGCTCTATGCTGCCCGGGAGGAGTGGCGCTTGCGTTAAGAGGCAATCCGGAGCAGTTGTAGCATCCTAGCCGTGTCTCTCTGGTGGCTTTGATGCTACAGCCCCTGCTTTTGCTAAGTTGCCTTAACGCAGCGCTATATCGCGCTTGCCAACAACCTCAGTGCCAGCGGGCTTACCAGCAAGGCGCCAAGCAGATAGCCGCAAAAGCGTTGGCGCTGACTAAACGGATAACCGGTGTTAAGCCCGATCAGTGCCGAACACCAGGGTAAGCGCCACCCCAGCCAGACCAATAAAGCAGAGGCTGCTGCCGTGAACACTAAGATCAGACTCGCTTCGGCCAGTGCGCCCACGGCATGGGGCGTCAGCCATAGTGCCGCTACGATTAATAACGTCTGATGCACTAAATAACAGGGAAACACCGCGCGGTTAGCCACATTCAGATAACGGTGCGGCCGGTTCAGATAGTGCTGCGCCAGTGCCAGTAACCAGGCTACCACTGCTACACCTTGCAGCGAGAAGCTTAGTCTGAGAGCAAAGCGCATTGGCTGCTGATAATCTGGCCACTGCGCCGGTTGCTGCAACTGGAAATACAACAGACAGAGCAGCAGATAATTCAGCAAACAGAACCACCCTAACGGACGGCGGCAGGCGTTAAGTTGCTGCCAAAATCCGGGTACTGAAACCAGTGCCATGCCGAGCAGGAAAAACAGCAAGCCCTGCAGATCCCGGATACTGTCACCGCTGAATTGATAACGACAGAGTAACAACAGGGCACCCACCCACACTAAAAACCAACCGATAGGCATCGTAAATAACCGCGTCAGTAGCCGATTTAGCCCAGGCAAATACAATAAAGGCGCAAGTAGCATGGCCAGTAAGGTAAAGCGCCACAGGGAGCGTAAAAACCACAGATGATTGACATCAACATGTGGCCAAACGCCCCGTTGATAATTAGCAAATAGCGGATGATCCAGCTCAAAAAACGCCAGATAAAACTGCCAGTAGCTCAGCGAGAGGCCGTCTTTTTGTACCATTTCGGCATAGAGCTGTGGTGGTACTATAATCCAGAGCCCTACCATTAGCGGCAACAGCAGCAACACAGTTCGCTTGCCGGCAAATTGCAGGTAAGCCCGCAGCCCCGGTAAACGCTTTAGCACAGTACCAAGGGCAAAGCCGGCAATCAGCCAGATCAGCAGCATCCGCCACGGCGAGGACAGCAGCATCAGATACTCCAGCGATGACGATAAGTACTGACTCTTATAGTGGTAGTCCCAGGAAGCAACATATAACATCCCCAGGTGGTATAGCATCAAGAGTCCGAACGCCAGCACTCTTAGCCAATCCAGGTCGTAGCGTCGTTCGGGGTGGCTTGTGGTGGTTCCGTGCACAATATCGGTCATTCACAACTCCTTTGAATTGATTTCACGGCAGAATCTTGTGCTAGTATGCTGGCGATAATAGGTTGCGGCTATAGCAGGTTGGCTTAGCGGTGGCTCTGAGGGACAACAGGTGGCGACAGATGACAAGCGGTAATTCCTGGTTCGTACAATGCGTGCAGCGCCATCCTGTGCGTAGCGGCTATTTGCTGTTTGCGCTGTTTTTGATCTTAAATGCCGCAGTCAATGTCAGTTCAATCTGGACGGCTGAGCAGCGCCAGCCGGACAGCACCTTGTTAATTTGGCAACCGATACTGTGGGAATACAGCAGCGTGCTGAGTACCTTGTCACTGAGCCCGCTACTATTCTGGTGGTTTGGCCGGCACCCGCTGCAATTTAAAGCGCCAGCCCGACAACTGCTGCTGCACCTGGCGGCATCAGTGGTGTTTTCACTGAGTCATGTTGGCATTATGGTAACGCTGCGTAGCTGGGTATACCGCTGGTTGGGTAGCGACTATCAATTCGGGCCGCTCGGACGTGAGCTTATCTATGAATATCGCAAAGATCTGTGGGCATATCTGGTCTTTCTCTGCGCTTTTCAGCTGGCACGTTTTGTTCACGCCAGATTACAGGGCGAAGCCTATGTGGTCGGGACCGCCGTCAGCGCCGAAGCTGCAGGCGACCCCAGCCACCAGGGGGCGACAAGTGGTGTGGTCGAGCAACCGGGTTATTTTCTGGTTAAGAAACTGGATAAGGAATACCTGATCCGTGTGGAAGACATCGCCTGGCTGGAAGCTAACGGTAACTATGTAAATTTGCATAGCGAGGGACGCATTTATCCGCTACGCGCTACGCTGGCAGCTACCCTGGAAACTCTGCAGCAGGCCGGTTTTTGCCGGATACACCGCAGTCTGGCTGTTAACCTGCGTTATATAGAGAGTATTGGCTATCAGAGTAGTGGTGATGGCAGCATCTTATTGAAAACGGGTCAGCAGTTGACGTTGTCACGCCGCTATAAAGAACAGTTTAAAGCGACGGTGGACTGGACGCAAACTAAGCCATAGCGAGCCGCTATAGCGCCGGTCTGTCTTGCAAGGATTGCTGCAAGGACACAGCCGGCGCGGCTTAAGTTTATTGATGATAACTAATATGCTGATGGAAACGCACGGTTAAATCATCGCGCTCTGGTTGCAGATTTACCGCTTTAGCAAAACGACGCAGCGCGCTTTCTACTTCATTCATAAAGCGGCCATAACCCATATCGGTTTGGTCGTCTGGCGTGGCGAAAATGATCAGCTGCATCATTTCTACCAGCTTATCGCCCTGCAGATCGCTTACCAACTGGCCTTGTTTGGCGCTGGGGTCAAAACCAATCATCTGCAACTCTGTGCCCTGGCTGCTTTTATCAAACTGGCTATTGCGGACCAGCGGTAATAAACCATTGGCCAGCACGGCCAGATGTTGCAGTTTTTCTTGCTGACAGGCCGAGACAAAGTGATCGGCGATATGCTGATATAGTGGCAGATAGGGGCTGCTGCTGTGCAGATCCAGCTTTACCTGCTCTTTTAGCCGCCGGCTGAGCGGTAAATTGACAATCACATAAGTCAGGGCGCTATGGGCCGGCAGTTCCGCTTGCCGGGCTTTATAACGGGCATCGATAGAGCGCAGTTTATAGCCGTAACTTTCTTTACTGCCTTTGGCTTTGGCGAATAAATCATAGGTCAGATGCTGGTGATCACGGACTTTGATTTTCAGCTCTGCCAATGCCAGGCGGTTACGCAGCTCAGTCAGTAATGTCGTCACCTGCTGATGAAAGGCTGCGGCATTAGAGCGCAGTGGCTGCTCGGTTGCCAGAAACAACAGGCTAATTTTCCGTGCCCGCACTTTGGCATCATAGAAGCTATGCTGGGCTTCATGGTAGCTGGGGTTATAGAAAAACAGAATTTGCTCGGCGGTTTGCAGCACATAGGCTTCCTGGTGGAAGCGCACTACCGGGGTTTTTCCGTTCGCAATCAGATGCACATTGCGCAGGCCAAACTGATCGGCCAATTCAAACAGCTTTTGGCTTAGCGCTTGATACAGCGCCAGGTAGGGCGCGTCTGTACTGCTTGCCGGGTAGCGGGCTACCAACTCATCGGACAAAACAAACTCAGCCAGCAGGTATTGATTATCGCGGGCCGACGCGGGCAAATAAACCTTGTGTTGCGAACTGACGGGCATAACCGTACTCCTGTACAGATTAAAATTGCGCCAATTGTAGCAAAAAGGCTGGCAAGAGTGCCAGCTGGTTAACATTATTTAAATCCTTGAGTGTTATCAGGTTTTTATACAGAGACTGTGATAGCCCTTATATGCATAGCAGGATGTTTTTTAAAAAATTCTGCTAGAATAAGCAGTTATTACCTTTTAACCGCCGCCTGAACTCTGGATAGATGATGTCTGTAACCTTATTAATTGATTATTGGCTAATTGCCATTACTGCACTCTTTGTCGTTGTTAACCCGCTGACAACGGCTTTTATCTTTGTTTCCTTATTGCCAAATGCCAATGCCATTCAGCGTAGGCGGGCTGCCAAACGTTCCACCCTGGTCTCGGCCGGGATCTTTTTGTTATTTGGTTTGCTGGGCAGTTTTATTTTTAAGGTGTTTGGTATTACGCTGGAAGCCTTTCGCATCGCCGGCGGCCTGATCCTGTTTGGTATTGCGATGAGCATGATGCAAAAAGGTCTGGATGATGGCGAAGAAGCAACAGGTAAAGAGCCACATCCGGATGGGAAGCTGGCGAAAGATGTGTCGATTATTCCGTTGGCGATCCCCTTTATTGCAGGCCCCGGCGCCATTGCCACCGTGATGATCCTAACCAGTGAAGCACAAAGTTTGTGGCACTTTATTACGGTGTTCCTGGCTATCGGTATTACGACCTTTTCCTGTTATCTGGCAATGATTTATTCGCATGTGCTGGTGCGCTATATCGGCGAGACCGGTAAAGAAATTATTACCCGGCTGTTCGGCTTGATCCTGTCAGTTATTGCCGTGCAGTTTGTGATTAACGGCGTGCTGGATATTTATCGTAGTCTGTAAAAAAACAGGGCGCCGTTGCGCCCTGTGTTGCTTGCTTAGCAACCGGCTCAGGCCAGAATAATAAAGCCAAAGAATGCCAGCACCGCAGCGATAAAGGCATAGGGGAACTGGGTTAGGGCGTGGCTCATCAGGTTACAGCCCGAACCCTGCGCCGCTAATACGGTTGAGTCACTGTAGAAGCAGGCCTGACTACCAAAGGAGCTGGCTGATAGCAGGGCACCAATCACCAGTGGGATATTGGCATCTACTGCAATAGCCAGCGGCATCACAATCGGGATCGACACCGCAAAAATACCCCAACTGGAACCGGTAACGAAGGCTAACACAGCCATCGCCACAAAGACCAACGCCGGTAACATCTGGGCGTTCATATAGGGCGCCAGGTTCTCAATCACGTATAGCGGTAACCCTAACTGATCACAAACATCCTTAAAGGTAAAGGCCGCGATCACGGTACAGATCGCCGGTAACATGGTTTTAAAACCATGCATCATCAGCTCCATCATCTCGGTAAAGGGCATCAGACGCTGCGCCATATACATTGGGATGGTCAGAATAAAGGTCAGAATTAACGCAGGCCAGATTTCCGCTTCAAACCAGATAGTAAAGCCAATCAGCATCAGCATCGGTAACAGGAAGTTATACAGCTTGCCGCCTTTTTTGTCTGACGCATCAAACTCTTCTTCAAAGGCTTCTACTGCAAAGTCGTCGCTGGTATGGGTATGTGAAGCGGCGGTTTCAGCCGGCGCATCAATATTGCCACTGGATTGCTGGGCGGCCAGTTCGGCTTTTTTCATTGGGCCAATCAGCGGCACTATGCCTAAGATAACCAGCGGCACCATAATCAGCGCCAGCCAGGCATACACCATATAAGGAATGGCTGAGATATAGGTTTTAATGCCATTGGGGTCGGTTTCCGGCGCGATACCGTTAGCCACCAGCAGACCACCAAAGAAAATGGCCCAGGTTGAAATCGGCACCAGCACGCACATCGGTGCTGCGGTTGAGTCAACCACATAGGCCAGCATTTCCCGCGATACCTTGTATTTGTCGGTGATCCGTTTCATGGTTTCGCCGACGGTTAAGGCATTTAGGTAATCATCGATAAAGATAATCAGACCCAGAAAGTAGGTCATAAACAGCGACGGTTTGCGGCCACTGGCATACTGCTGTGCCATCCGGCCAAAGGCAAAGGCGCCACCGGTATGCACCAGCAGCGCAATTAAGGCGCCAAAGCCACCACAGACCAGAATTAGCCAGCCAATGGTTTCGTCCTGCATCACGCGCACTGAGGTTTCGCCCAGATTAAATAAGGCTTCAATCGGTGAGCCGGCCAGCAAAATTAAGCCGGCGGCGGCACCTAACACCAGCGCCAGAATAGGCCGCTTTAACCAAACGGCAAACGCCAGTACGACTAAGGCGGGGATCAGACTAATGGCTGAAGGTTCAACGGCGGCCGCTTCGGCCGCCGCAGCAATAGGTTCGGCCAGACTCTCTAAAGATGCATCTGCTGACATGGTTTTTTATTCTCATAATAAAAGCCGGGACAGGCCGGCAAAGTTAACTGAACCGTTGCAGCAGATTGGACAACTCAACGGAGCGGAACACTGCGTGGTGCTCTGGCTAAACGGGCGGTTTAGCTGCATAAGTATCCAGCGCAGGTCTGTCTGATCTTTATGCAGACAAACGCGTGCATCATAGCAAAAAAACGATTTTGCACAATTGGAATCTTTGTGCCTGATATAGGGCAACAGCTGTCAACTATTTTTACAGCCTGACGTTTGCGTTGAAATTAACTTATGCCAAGTCAAGTAGTTATTTTATGGCACGCTCTATGCTAAACCTACGTTGTAGTTAATCGTCAGACGAGCATTGAGCAAGCTGATAAAACATTTTGCAGGAGCGAGAAAATGAAAAAAATTTTGAAAGGTGCCATCGCAGGGGTCGCGTTGTTACTAGCGCCCTTCACCCAGGCGGCAATGGTTACGCAGTGGGATTATAGTGTTACCTTGGCATGGGCTGGCTGGAATTTCGGAGCTGGTTCGGGAACTCAAGCTACAGGTCCTTCTTTATTAACCTGGGGCGACCCATCTGGTAATCATGCTGTAGCGGGCGGTGGCCGTAGTGGTTTAGGCATTACAGAGTCACCAGCAAATGGTATCGTCAATACCAACGGTCCTTTTGCATTGACCAATATTATCACTCACTATAACAATCCAATCAGCTCTTCCTACGCAACGCTGACCAGCGCAAGTTTACAGTCAACACTGCTGTTAACACCACTGAATCCGGCGGGTAGTGCGTTAGATTTACTGGTAGCTAACTTCAATATCAACTTTATTGAAACGCCAAATCAAAGTCCTTGTCCGTTCCCATCGTTATCGGTTTGTGATGACATTTTTGTTATCTCAACTGATGCGCTGAATGCGTCTTTTGACTATAACGGCTTTACTTACTTTATCAGCATTATTGAAACCAGTGGTTCTTTAAATCCAATGGACGCTGCGACCTGTGCTCAGGCTGGTATTGTTGGTCCATGTTTGGGCTTTAAAACCCAGGAGAACCAATTTACCGACGCCCAGTTCGCATTCCTGATCACCACTGAACCTGTGACTATCGTTGCTGCACCTGGTGTGCTGGCGCTGATGGGGTTGGGTTTAATGGCTCTGGTCGGTGTACGTCGTCGCAAGCAGTTAGTGGCATAGTATTAATCGTTAAATAAAAAATGCCGGCATAGTCCGGCATTTTTTATGGTCAGGTTACCCCCGAAAAGGGGGGCTGTCGGGATAGAAATTACCGACTACTATAAGGCGGCGATTTCGGCCTGCTGCGCCTGAAGTTTGGCTAACGCCTGCTCCAGTTCCGCCAGTTTGGCGCGCTCCTTCTCCAGCACCGCTTCCGGTGCCTTGGCAACAAAGCCCTCGTTATTCAGCTTACCGGCAACCCGGGATAACTCTTGCTGGGTTTTCTCCAGTTGCTTAGCAATACGGTTCAGTTCTGCTTCTTTATCAATTAAACCCGCCATTGGGATCAGCAAGTCCATGCTGCCAATCAGCTGAGTGGCGCTGGCTGGTGCTTTAGCATCAGCCGCCAATACCTCCAGGCTGTCCAGTTTCGCCATTACCAGCAGGAAGTTACGGTTTTGCTCCAGTCGGCGTTGCTCTTCAGCATTCAGATTACGCAGCAATACCGTTAATGGCTTAGATGGGGCAATATTCATTTCACCACGCACGTTACGGATAGCGGTGATCACGGCTTTTAACCATTCCAGATCAGCCTGCGCCGTTTCATCCACCAGCTCAGCCTGATAAACCGGATAGGCGGCCAGCATAATGCTGTCGCTGTTAATACCGGCCAGTGGCTTAACGGCTTGCCAGATACTTTCCGTGATATAAGGCATAATCGGATGCATCAGGCGTAACAAGCTTTCCAGCACGGTGATCAGCGTATGGCGGGTGCCGCGCTGTTCTGCTTCAGAGCCTTTGAACAACACCGGCTTGGTCAGCTCCAGATACCAGTCACAGAACTGGTTCCAGGTAAACTCATACAGTGCGGTGGCGGCCAGATCAAAGCGGTAGCTGTCGAAGTAATGTCGTACTTGTTTTACCGTTTGCTGGTATTGTGCCAGGATCCATTTATCGGCCAGTGACAGCACCTTATCGTTGCTGTTAAAGCCGCAGTCCTGACCTTCGGTATTCATCAACACATAGCGGCTGGCATTCCACAGTTTATTGCAGAAGTTACGGTAGCCTTCTAAGCGCTTCATATCCCAGTTGATATCCCGACCGGTAGACGCCAGCGCTGCCAGCGTAAAACGCACCGCATCGGTGCCGCTGGCCGGAATACCCTCCGGGAACTGCTTGCTGGTGCGGTCGGCAATTTTCTTCGCCAGCTGCGGTTGCATCATATTGGCAGTGCGTTTTTCCAGCAGCGCGTCCAGCGTAATGCCGTCAATCATATCCAGTGGGTCAATCACATTACCCTTGGATTTTGACATCTTATCGCCGTTTTCATCCCGGATCAGGCCGGTGACATAAACCGTCTTAAAGGGCACTTGCGGCTTACCATCGGCATCTTTAATAAAGTGCATGGTCATCATGATCATCCTGGCAACCCAGAAGAAAATAATGTCGAAGCCGGTCACTAATACATCGGTAGGATGGAAGTTTTTCAGATCTTCAGTTTGCTCCGGCCAACCCAGCGTCGAGAACGTCCACAGCGCCGAACTAAACCAGGTGTCCAGCACGTCGTTATCCTGACTCAGGCTGACGCTAGCTGCCAGCTGATATTTGCTGCGCACCTCAGCTTCGCTACGACCGACATAAACCTTGCCGTCGGCATCATACCAGGCTGGAATGCGGTGGCCCCACCACAGCTGACGCGAGATACACCAATCCTGAATATCGCGCATCCAGCTGTAGTACATATTCTCATATTGCTTCGGCACAAACTGAATATCGCCGTTTTCTACCGCTTCGGTCGCCGTTTTCGCCAGTGGCGCAACCCGCACATACCACTGATCAGTCAGCATCGGCTCAATGACCACGCCGCTGCGATCACCATAAGGCAGGGTGTTGTTGATCTCTTCAATTTTTTCCAGCAAGCCGGCAGCATCAAAGGCAGCAACGATGGCTTTGCGGGCTGCGTAGCGATCCAGGCCCTGATATTCAGCCGGGATCGCAATTTTAAGTTCGGTATCCGGCTGGCCATTAATATGGTAGCAGTCTGCGCTCTGACGGATAGTCGCATCGGGGGTCATCACATTAATCAGCGGTAACTGATGACGTTTACCAACTTCGTAGTCATTAAAGTCATGCGCCGGTGTGATTTTGACGCAGCCGCTGCCTTTGCTCATGTCGGCATGTTCGTCAGCGATAATCGGGATGCGGCGGTTGGCCAGCGGCAACAGGATGGCTTTGCCAATCAGATCTTTATAGCGCTCGTCTTCCGGGTTTACCGCGACCGCGCTGTCACCGAGCATGGTTTCCGGGCGGGTGGTCGCCACCACCAGATAGTTTTTACCATCGGCGGTCTTTACACCATCGGCCAGCGGATAGCGAAGGTGCCAGAACTGACCCTTTTGCTCTTTGTTCTCGACTTCCAGATCCGAGATAGCAGTGTGCAGTTTCGGATCCCAGTTGACCAGGCGTTTACCGCGGTAAATCAGATCATCTTCATACAGCCGGACAAAGACTTCCTGCACGGCATTCGACAGGCCGGCATCCATGGTAAAGCGTTCACGGTCCCAATCGACCGAGTTACCCAGGCGGCGCATTTGCGAGGTAATGGTACCGCCGGATTCAGCCTTCCATTGCCACACCTTTTCAATAAATTTATCGCGGCCAAGCTCAGCGCGGCCGGGCAGACCTTCCTGTGCCAGTTTACGTTCTACTACCATCTGGGTGGCGATACCGGCATGGTCGGTACCGACTTGCCACAGCGCATTTTTACCCTGCATCCGCTGGTAGCGGGTGAGTGCATCCATAATGGTTTGCTGGAACGCATGCCCCATATGCAAGCTACCGGTAACATTTGGCGGTGGGATCATAATGCAGTAGTTATTACCCGGCCGGTTATCGCCGTTCGGTTTAAAATAGCCCTTGCTTTCCCAGGCCTGATACATCGCCTGTTCTATTTCACTGGGGTTAAAGGTTTTTTCCATCTGAGTGATACCTGTAAATTCAGTCGGCAGTAATCGTTTCCGGCAGAATGCCCGCCTGTCGATACTGCTTGTAGCGTTCCCGCGCCTGCGCTTTTAGCGTTGGCTCGGCGGGCACAAATTCAATGATCTGGTTAAAGCGCCGGGCAAAATCCGGCACCTGGTCGGCCAGGTTAATTAACACCTGGCGGCTGGCTTTTGGTGCCTGCCAGCCAATTTCTACCGGTGCGCCGCGTTGCGGGCCTTCGCCGGCCAGGTTGTGTGGCACAAAGCTGTCGGGTTCAAATTGCCATAACAGTTCGTCCAGCAGCTCGGCACTTTGCTGGTCGGCAGTATATACGAAAACCCGTTGTTTGGCGCGATACAGCTGGGCACAAAGCTGGCAGGCTAAAGCAAAATGAGCTGGCGCAGGCGTCAGCTCATTAGCTTGGGAACCGGTACTGGCTGCAGCACTTTGCTCAGCCAGCACATAGAAGGTAACCTGCATCAGTGATCCTGCTGCTGACCAGTACGATTGATCAGGAACTGGGTCAGCAATGCGACCGGCCGGCCGGTTGAACCTTTGTCTTTACCCCCACTGCGCCAGGCGGTACCGGCGATATCCAGGTGTGCCCAGTGATATTTGCGGGTAAAGCGTGATAGGAAGCAAGCGGCAGTAATGGTACCGGCCGCGCGGCCACCCAGGTTGCTAAAGTCAGCAAACGGGCTCTCCAGCTGATCCTGATACTCATCCCATAGCGGCAGGCGCCAGGCGCGATCGCCGCTTTGCTCTGAGGCATTCAACAGCTCATGCGCCAATGGGTTATGGTTACTCAGTAGGCCAGAGGCATGTTTACCCAGTGCAATCACGCAGGCACCGGTCAGGGTCGCCACATCAATCACCAGCTCAGGGTCAAAGCGTTCGACATAGGTCAGCGCATCGCACAGTACCAGCCGGCCTTCGGCATCGGTATTCAGCACTTCAACGGTTTGGCCTGACATGGTGGTCAGGATATCACCTGGCCGGTAAGCGTTGGCATCCGGCATATTTTCTGCTGCGGCCAGCACCGCGACGATATTTACCGGTAACTGCAGGTTAATCACCGCCTGCATGGTACCCAGCACTGAGGCGGCACCACACATATCAAACTTCATCTCATCCATGCCATCGCCCGGTTTCAGGCTGATACCGCCGGAGTCGAAGGTCAGACCCTTACCAACCAGTACCACCGGCGCGCTGTTATCGGCCGCGCCCTGATATTTGATCACCGACATTTTCGGTTCATTCACTGAACCGCGGCCAACCGCCAGGTAGGAGTTCATGCCAAGCGCTGACATTTCGGCTACGCCTAATACTTCAACGCTGACCTTATCCGATAACTTACTCAGTGCTGACGCCTGTTCGGCCAGATAGGCCGGGGTACAGATATTCGGCGGCATATTCCCGACATCTTTACACTGCTTAATACCGGCAGCGATAGCTAAACCATGTTCCACTGCGCGCTCGCCAATCGTCAGATCGCGGCGGGTCGGCACATTAAACACAATTTTACGCAGCGGGCGGCGGGTTTCGTCCTTTTTGCTTTTCAGCTTATCAAAGACGTAGAGGCAATCCTGTGTGGTTTCCACCGCATGACGTACTTTCCAGTAGGTATCGCGGCCTTTAACATGCAGCTCGGATAAAAAGCATACCGCTTCCATCGAGCCGGTTTCGTTCAGGGTGCTAATGGTTTTGGCGATGATCTGACGGTACTGACGCTCATCTAACTCGCGCTCTTTGCCACAACCAACCAATAATACACGCTCACTTAATACATTGGGCACATGGTGCAGTAACAGCATCTGGCCTGGCTTGCCTTCCAGATCGCCGCGGCGTAATAAATTACTGATATAGCCTTCACTGATTTTATCCAGTTGCTCGGCTACGGCGGACAGCCGGCGTGGCTCATACACACCGACCACAATGCAGGCACTGCGTTGTTTTTCCGGACTTCCGCTTTTGACGCTGAACTCCATGTTTACTCCTGATTCTAAGAGACTGTGCTACTATGGGCGCTGATCGCATACAGCAGACGCGGCAGCCACAAGGTATGGTGCTGAAATTTTACCGGGTTTTACTGAAAAAGCTCGGTTTTAATGCCGCTTTGCCCGATAATAAAGTGTATAAATACCAAGTTTACTGAAAAATCACCAGCTTTCCAGAGAAAAGACAGGTTTTTAGGGGGCATTTTTGATTATTTTTCGTTATCTGATTGGTGAAGTCTTTCGCGCTCAGTTAGCTGTCTTTGTTATTCTGACCACCATTATTATCAGTCAACGTTTTGTAAAAATCCTGGCTGACGCCTCTGAAGGCGAGATCCCCGGCCAACTGGTACTGAGTATCGTGGCGTTAAAGTTACCGCAGCTGGCGGTGATTATTCTGCCGCTCAGCGCCTTCCTTGGTATCCTGGTGGCGTACGGTCGAATCTATGCCGACAGTGAGATGACAGTACTTCATGCTACCGGCGTCAGCGAATGGTATGTCACCCGTTTAACCCTATTGTTATCGGTACTGATGGCGCTGCTGGCCGCCAGCGTTACCCTGTATTTCAGCCCCTGGGCAACCGAACGCGAATATCAGCTGCTGGAACGCGCCGAATCGGACGCCGGTTTATTTTCGCTGGTACCAGGCCGGTTCCAGCATACTTCGAATGAAAAAGCAGTGATTTTTGTGCAGGAAGTCAGCCGCTCCGGTAACCAGTTAGCCAAGGTGTTTGTCGCCCAGTCTGTCGAAAAAGATGGCGGCAGCCAACAGGCTATTGTTTATGCCTCAGGCGGTGCCGTATATGAAGATCCGGAAACCGGGGCGCAACTAATGACGCTGGAGCAGGGGCGCCGCTATGCCGGTGATGGCCAGTCACCGGCTTATGAAGTGATCGAATTTGATCGCTATCAAATCCAGATCCGCGAACAGGAAGTCGAGCAGCGGCGACGCAAACTATCCAGTTTAAGTACGCCGGCACTGTTAAAAGAAAGTGGCAGTGAGGCGATTGCTGAATGGCATTGGCGGATTGCGATCCCGTTATCAATCCCAATTTTAACCCTGATTGCGGTGCCACTGAGCCGGGTGAACCCGCGCCAGGGCAAGTTTGGCCGGTTATTACCGGCACTGCTGCTGTACCTGGGCTACTATGCCTTGCTGATTATCGCCCGCTCGGCGCTGGAAGATGGCAAGATCCCGCCGCAACTGGGCATGTGGTGGTTGCATGCGGCCGGTTTGACGCTGGGGACGGTATTGATCCTGCGTAACCGGGAAGGGGCGCAGAAGATCCGGGCCTGGGTAGCGGGGCGTTAAGATGATCAGAATACTCGACCTTTATATCGGTAAAACCATTCTTACTACCTCGGCGCTAACCTTAAGCGTATTGCTGGCGTTATCAGCGATGTTCCGTTTTATTGACCAGATGCGTTCTATCGGCCGCGGCTATTACGATATGGTGCATGCTGCGCTGTTTACGCTGTACAGCGTGCCGGGCGATGTGGTGATGTTCTTCCCAATGGCGGCGTTAATCGGCGGCCTGATTGGCCTGGGGATCCTGGCCAGCAGCAGCGAGTTGGTGGTGATGCAGGCTGCTGGCTTATCGCGGCTGAATATTATTAACTCGGTGATGAAGTCGGCTGTACTGATGGTACTGGTAATGATGGCGGTAGCAGAGTGGGGGGCACCGGTGACAGACCGCGCTGCGCGCGAGCTCAGAATTAAAGCCATCTCAGACGGTAATGTATTTGCGGCGCGGCAGGGAGTCTGGGCCAAAGACGGCGACAGCTTTGTTAATATTAAAGAAGTCGACGATCTGGGGAATCTGAAAGAGGTGATTATCTATCAGTTTCAACCGGATCTGGCGCTAGCCCGGGTGGTACGGGCCGAAGCGGCGCAATACCTTGATGATGCCTGGCGCTTGCAGCAGGTTACTGAACTGACCTTTAGTGACGAGCGGATTGAGCAACAGCGACTGCCAACCCAGCGCTGGCGCTCTACGCTGACACCGGACAAGCTCAGTGTGGTGAGTATTAAACCGGAAATGTTATCACTGCGGGGGCTACGCGAATATGTCGATTACCTGCAGCAAAATGGCCAGGAAGCCAGCCGTTACCAGTTAGCCTATTGGCGGAAAATTCTGCAGCCGGTTACCCTGGCGGCGATGTTACTACTGGCGTTGTCCTTTATCTTTGGCCCGCTGCGCAGCGTTACCATGGCGGCTCGTGTGCTGTTGGGGATTTTGACCGGCTTTGGCTTTTATATGAGTAACGAAGTATTCGGACCGCTGGCGCTGGTGTATCAATTACCCCCGCTGGCGGGTGCAGCCTTACCCAGCTTACTCTTTATCGGCATTTCGCTGTATTTTATGCGGCGGAAAATCTAAGCCGCAAAGGTTAACACGCCCCAGGGTTTAGCCAGCCGACCCGATAACCAGCCCGCTTTAGCGGGCTGTTTTATGTAAATTCAGTACCTTGCTTTGTTCTTTACTCAGGATAATCATCTGACTGTTGGTCAGTTGATCCTGCAGCGCCAGACCCTTGCCCCAACGTAACCAGAGCCAGATATTGCCAATGCCGCCAAGTGCCAGCAGCGCTCTGGCCAGCGCCTGCGGCGCTGTCAGCGGTTTACCCGCTTGACTGACCAGCAGTAAACGCCAGGCGCGCATGCCCAGAGTCTGACCGGCTTTACACCAGAAATAGATATAAAACCCCAGGATCACCGCCACCAGATAAGCGAAGTACAGCCACCTGCGCCAGCTGCTGGTAACATAGGCAGCAATATCCTGCTCAGGCAGTAACTGAATAGCACCACTCCATACCAGCAGTTGCACCAGCAACATCGCCAGGCCAGCGGCCAGCATAATCAGCGCCGTGAGAATTAACACATCATAAATTATTGCGGCCAAACGCCGGGCAAAGCCGGCGCGGGGGGCATCCTGATACATAACTACTCCTGTCACGAATAGCGCTAGTCTAGCATGAGGTCTGGACAGCGCCCAGTAGCCGGCTTGTGTTCGCCGCCATGTCCGCGTTGTTATTGACGGACACCCGGACTGTCCGCGGACACTTTTTTCTCTGTGAAAAATATAAAAAACACAATAAAAACAGTGTGATAAATTCTGGCATTAAAGCTGCTATAGCTGCTGCAGGTTTTCATTATTATCGTAAAACGGATCTCACAGATGCAGCCAGTAGTCATTCAAAGCACCGCTACTCAGGACCGGGTACTTGCCCCCAAGCCATCACGGCAAAAGTATCTGTTATGGACGCTGCCCGCCGTCGCGCTGCTGTTGGTCGTTGCCTGGTTATGGCAGCAGAGCGGCAAGCACGCGACCTTGGTGATCCCGCGGCAGCAGGTACAAATTGCCACTGTTGAACGCGGTGATCTGGTGCGGGATATCGCCGCTCAAGGGCGTATCGTTGCCGCCAATGCGCCGACATTATATAGCCAGGAAGCCGGGCAAATCGCCTTCCTAAAACAGCCCGGCGAATCGGTACAAGCCGGTGAGCTGCTGGCGCGCATTACCAGCCCGGCATTATTAAGTGAATACCAGCAGCAGCAGGCAGTACTCAGTGCCTTGCAATCCGACGCCGAACGCGCGGCGTTGCAGGCGCGTGAGCAACAGCTGGATATGGAGCAAATCTTAAATACAGCACAGGTTAATTTGCTGGCGGCGCGGCGTGAGCTGCAGCGGGCGCAGCAGTCGATCGACCTTGGCGTGATCCGTAAGCTGGATTTTGACGTGGCGCAGGACAGATTAACCCAGGCTGAGCTGGAGTTCGCTCATGCTGAGCGCAAGGTCGCCTTGGCCAGAGACAAGCTGGCTTTTGAGCAAAAATCACGGCAGCAGGACATTCAGCGCCAGAGTCTGGTGGTGGCCGAGCTGTCGCGCAAACTGCAGGCACTGGATATTACCGCGCCGGTCACCGGCCAGTTGGGTAACTGGTTGGTCGAGCAGCAAAGCCATGTACTGGCTGGTCAGATGCTGCTGACGGTAATTGATCTGTCGCGCTATGAGGCTGAACTGCAGGTGCCGGAAAGTTACGCCCGTGACCTGCTGCCGGGGATGGCGGTGGAGATCACCGCCGGTAATCAGCAGTTACGCGGTCAAATCAGTTATGTGGCACCTGAGGTGCGCAACAATCAGGTCAGTGCCCGGGTGCGTTTTGCCGATAACGACGCCCAGAGTTTGCGCCAGAGCCAGCGTCTGACCGCGCGGGTGATTCTGGAAGAAAAGCAGAATGTGCTGAAAATTCCCCGCGGTGACTTTGTTGCCTCCGGTGGTGGCAAGGTCGCCTATCAGCTGGTGCAGGGACAGGCGGTAAAAAAACCGGTTGAGCTGGGTGCCTTATCGGTACAGTGGGTAGAGATCCTCAGTGGCGCCAGTGAGGGCGAGCAATGGGTGATTTCTAACCTGAGCGAATTTAAAGATCAGGCACGCGTCAACTTAAATTAAGCAAGGACAATATCATGATAAGCATCAAAAACTTAAATAAAGCCTTTCGTACTGAGCTGATTGAAACCCAGGCGCTGCGCGATATTCATTTGAACGTTAGCGAAGGTGAATTTGTCGCCCTGACCGGCCCGTCCGGCTCAGGTAAATCCACACTATTGAATATTCTGGGCACCCTGGAAAGCTTTGATAGCGGTGAATACCTGCTCGATGGTCAGGCGGTGCAAGGCTTAACGGACCGCGCTTTGTCGGCACTGCGAAATGAAAAAATCGGCTTTATTTTTCAGAGTTTTAATTTAATCAAAGATTTCAGCATCTACGACAATATTGAGCTGCCACTGCGTTATCGTGGTTTTAGCAGTGCCGAGCGTAAACAGCGCGTAGAGCAGGCACTGGAGCGGGTAGGGCTGGCTGGGCGGCGCAGCTATTTACCAGGGCAATTATCTGGTGGTCAGCAGCAGCGCGTCGCAATTGCCCGGGCTCTTGCCGGTTCACCCCGCATTTTACTGGCGGATGAACCTACCGGTAACCTGGATTCGTTAATGGCACGGCAGGTGATGGAGTTGCTGGAGCAGCTTAACCGTGAAGGTTGTACCATTTTAATGGTGACCCATGATCCTGAGCAGGCACGTCGCGCTGGCCGGCATGTGCAAATTGTTGATGGCATGCTCAGCGAAGCCACAGTTTATCAGCCATTGGCTGTCAATCAGTAAGGGGCCCCAATGCAAAACTTTAGCTACTATTTGCGGCTGTCGCTGCACAATATCAAACGGGCGCCACTGCCTTATGCGTTGACGCTGATGATTTTAAGTATTGGCCTGGGCGTGTTTTTCAGTAACGCGACGCTATATTACTGGATGAACCGCGATCCTCTGCCAGAGAAAAGTCAGACCTTGTTTTTCCCGCGGATCAACGCGGTACAGCAGGCCTGTGACAGTTGTACCGAGCCGCTACGGATCCATAATTATCGGTTGGTGGAAAAACTCAGCAGCTCGGGTATTCCCAGTGCTCAGGCCGGGATGTTCCAAAGTGCCGGTTACGCCCGTCTACCGGAAACCAGCAATGGCCCAACGCCGGTCAGCATCCGCGTAACCCAGCGTGATTTCTTTACACTTTTTAACGTGCCTTTTTTGCACGGCCAAACCTGGGCCGATAACAGCGCCCGGATGGAGCTGGTGTTGCACGCTAACGCCGCAATCAAGTTTTTTGGCCGCACTGCTGTCGTGGGTGAACGCCTGTTACTGGACGGCGAACTGTATACGATCGTTGGCGTGCTGGATAACTGGCAGATGTTACCCCGGCTTTACGATGTTAATAATGGCTTGGCCAGCAACCAGGTTGAAGAGATCTATCTGCCGTGGGAAACCGCCTACGATCTGGCGCTTAAATCCAATACCACCACGCAGATCCGCGATGATCTGGATTACAACAGTAATTTTTCCAGTCTGGCACGGGAAGGCGAGTTTTATCAGGCACAGTTCTGGGTGCAGTTAGACACGCCGGAGCAGGTACAGGCATATCAGCAATTTATGGATAATTTAGTGGCTAGTGAAAAAGAGGCCGGTCGTCATCCGCGGCCCAATGCCAATAAACTGCACAACATTCTGGACATCGCCGATGCCTTTAATGCCCGCAACCGCCAGCTCGACGCCTTTGCGTTGGTGTCCTTGCTGTTCTTGCTGGTGTGTCTATTCAATGCCAGCCACCTGTCATTAAATCGTTATCTGGCGAGCCAGTTTGAATTTAGTCTGCGCCGCGCCCTAGGTGCCAGCCGGTTACAGCTGCAAGGCCAACTGCTGACTGATGTACTGGTAAATGGCCTGCTGGCCTTTACGCTGGCCTTACTGTTTGCCTTACTGATGCTGCTACTGACTAACAGCTTATTGCCGGCAACCTCGGCATTGACCAACTGGCAGCCACCACTGCTGTTAGCGATGCTGGCTGTTGCCCTGCTATCGAGCTATCTGGTGACCTTGTATCCAGCCTGGCGTGCTTCCTATAGCCCGCTGAATCAGCAACTGAAAGCCTGAGGATCTGACGATGAGCTTTTCATTATTGTTAAAGTCTTTACTGCGCCGTAAGGTCGTAACCGTACTATTGCTGATCCAGCTGGCGTTAACGCTGGCGTTGCTAACGAATAGTGCAGTATTAGCCTGGCAGGCAAGGCAGCTGGCGAATCAGGCTACCGGCTTACAACTGGACCAAGTGTTACAGGTGAGGTTAAAGCCCACTCTGCCAGAACTGCGCAAGCAACCCGCGCTGGATGAACTGATTGAGCGGCAGCTGGCGGCAATAAGGGCTGTACCTGGCGTGCAGGCAGCTAGCTGGAGTAATCAGAGTCCGTTGGTATTTGGTGGTATGAATGGCAATATTTTTGTACCAGACCAACAGGAAACCACAGATGTTGGTATGGTGCCGGTGCAAATTAACGGCATCGCGGTAAAAGAAGTGCTGGACTTACAATTGCTGCAGGGGCGTTGGCTGGAAGAAACCGATCAGGGTACCGATGCTCTGGTGATCAGTGACAAGCTGGCGAAACGCTTGTTCGGTGAGCAAAGTCCGGTTGGGCAAGCCGTGAGCCGCGGCACTGTGGTCGGAGTGGTCGCGGATGTGTTTATGCAGCGTTATGCTGATGATCAGTATTATGCCAGCTATAGTTATTACAGTTTACCGGGCGCCGATTATGGTTATCAGTTACTGGTAAAAACGGCTCCTGGTCAACTGGATCAGGTACGCCAGCAGCTACCTCAGGTGCTGAGAGGGGTAGAACTGGAAACTGATATCAGCACTATTCAGAGTTTCCGGGAATTACACCAAACGCTATTTCGTAGTGAAAGCGGGCTGGCGACACTGCTGGCGGTACTAAGTGCACTGATGTTACTGGTAGCCATGATTTCAGCCTATAGCCATGCGCTGTTTCATGGCGTACAGCAGCAAAAAGAAATTGGCATTAAGCGGGCACTGGGTGCCAGCCGGCCGCGGATTATGCTGGAGGTGTTAACGGAGAGCTGGCTGACTACGCTAACCGGCGCCGCTGCCGGTATGCTGCTGGCGCTGCTGTTGCAGCAGCAGTTGGCTAAGGTATTGAGTATGCCGGCGCTGCCATGGTTTTTGCTACCGGCCAGCCTGGTGTTACTGTTACTTTGTGTCAGTTTGGCAACATGGTATCCTGCTCATTTAGCGACCCGGGTATCTCCGGCTACGGCAACTAAGACCTTATAATAAATGATAAAAATACTGGTACTTGATGATAATCCGGCCATAGGGGGAGCGCTGCAAACGCTGTTTAGCCTGCACGGCTATCAGGTCTTGCTGGCGGCAACACCGGCTGAAGCACTGACGCTATTGGCCAGTGCTAAGCCTGATTTACTGCTGCAGGATATGAATTTTGCCGCCGGCGTCAGTGATGGCGAACAGGGACGGGCGCTATTTTATCAGATCCGCCAGCAGTTTCCGGCGCTACCTATTATTCTGATGACCTCCTGGACCCAGCTCAGTATGGTAGTTGAACTGGTGAAAGCCGGTGCGGTGGACTATATCGCCAAGCCCTGGGATGACCAGCGTCTGTTGCTGACTGTTGCCAATGCCGTCAGGCTGGCGCAACTGCAGCAGCAACAGCAACTGGCACTGCAACATCAGCAAAGCCTGTTTGCCGGTAAAGAGCTCTGTGGTTTGGTGTTTGCCAGCCGCCAGATGCAACAGCTGCTGCAAATGACGCTGCAACTGGCGCCGTCACAAGCGGCGGTACTGATCACCGGCCCGAATGGTGCCGGTAAAGAAGGTATCGCCAGTGTGCTGCATGCTAATTCCAGCCGCAGTAAGCAGCCGTTTCTGAAGGTCAATATGGGCGCGCTGCCGGCAGAGCTGATGGAGGCTGAGCTGTTTGGAGCCGAAGCTGGGGCCTATAGTGGCCTAAGCAAAACCCGGATCGGGCGCTTTGAAGCGGCCGATGGCGGCACCTTGTTTTTAGATGAAATTGGCAATTTGCCATTGGCTGGCCAGATTAAACTATTGCGGGTGCTGCAAAGCGGTGAATTTGAGCGGCTCGGCTCCAGCCAGACGCGCCGGGTTGATGTGCGGGTGATCAGTGCGACCAATAGTGATTTGCAACAAGCGATTAGTCGCGGCAGCTTTCGTCAGGATCTGTATTATCGTTTAAATGTGGTGGAGCTCAGATTGCCGCCATTAAAGGCACGGCCAGACGATATATTGCCACTGGCGCGTCACTTTTTAGCGGGCAACAAGGCCCTGGGCGCTGACGCCGAGCAGGCGCTGTTACACTACGATTGGCCAGGCAATGTGCGTGAGCTGCAGAATGTCTGTCAACGGGCGGCGCTGTTGGCCAGTAGCGAGCAAATTACTGCCGCTGATCTTGGTATTGCCGCTGAAGTGTCAGGCCGCAAAGCGCTGGATGATATCGATCAGGCCAGCTTGCTGGCGGCACTGGAGCAGGCCGGCGGTATAGTGTCACGCGCTGCTAAACAGCTGGGGTTAAGCCGGCAGGCCTTTTACCGGCGGCTGGAATTTTACGGGATTAAATTACCATGAGTCGGCGACAGCGCTGGTTGCAGGCTTTGCAACAGCCGGTAGTGCGGCTGAATCTGGCCTTGCTGCTCGGTTTGCTGGGGCTAACTGTGCTGCTGGGCCTGGCAGCACAGTGGCAGTGGTTAAACCCGGCGTTAGCCCAGACCTTGTTAGTTGCGCTGTGGTTACTGTTGCCGCTGTTGATGTTACTGGTACGCTGGCAATTGCAGCCGCTGACGCGAGAGCTAACGGCGCTGAATTTACATGCCCAGAATTTGCAGGATGGCAGTTTTAATACCGGTGCCAATCCGCAGCAATTACGCTTATTAAAACCGCTGGCGGCGCAACTGCAGCAAATGAGTGAACAGCTACGGTTACAACGTAATAGCCTGTATCAGCGCGAGCTCTTGCTCGATACGCTGGTGCAGAGCAATCCGGGGCCGCTGATCCTGACCGATGATCGCGAGCGGGTGCTACTGTGTAATCCGGCTGCCCGCCAGCTGTTGTATGGTGGTAAAGACTTTAGCGGTATGGCTCTGGCTCCATTGGTGTCGCCCTGGCCGGAACTGGCTGCGGCAGTCAAGGCCGGACGTAGTGGGCTAATGCGTCTGAACCAACAGGGGGAAAGCGTCTGGCATCTGGCACTAAGCCAATTTCATTTGCACAACCAGCAGCATCGCTTATATGTTCTGAAACCCCTGAGCCGTGAGATCGCCCGTGAGGAGCTGAACGCCTGGAAAAGCTTGCTGCGGGTGATCAGTCATGAGCTGAATAATACGCTGGCGCCGCTATCGTCGCTGGCATTTTCCGGTAAGGTTGTGGCAGAGCGGCAGCAACAGACTGAGTTATCAGATATTTTTAATACCATCAGCGAACGCTGTCAGAGTTTGAATCAGTTTTTGCAGGCCTATATTCAGTTTGCCAAGTTACCGCCACCGACGTTGGCACCGCTTAATTTTGTAAAGCTAATTAATGAGCTGCAGGATCAGTATGAGTTTGAGTTAATGGGGGAGTTACCGCGGCGCCCCTGGCAGGCTGACCAAGCGCAGCTAAGTCAGTTATTAGTGAATTTGCTAAAAAATGCCCACGAAAGCGGCTCACCACCGGAGCAGATTAGCCTGACGCTGCATGAAACTGCAGAGCGGTTGATCTTTGAACTGCGGGATCAGGGCGGTGGTATGGCTGAAGCTCAGCTACAACAAGCACTCACGCCCTTTTATACGACCAAAACCGGTGGCTCGGGGATCGGCCTGACGCTATGCCGCGACATTATTCAGGCCCACGGCGGCGACTTGCAATTGCAGAACAGCGCCGGTGGTTTGCTGGTACGCTTTAGTTTGCCGGCTATCTAGTCTTCGTTAATCAGCTGGTACTGTGCCGCCAGATAATCGATCAATGCCCGCACCACAGGTAACAAACAGCGTCTTGATGGGTATACCAGATGGATTACCTCGCGTTTGGGCTCCCAGTCCGGCAGTAAACGCACCAGTTGTCCGCTTGCCAATTCCGCTAATAGCATCAGCTGCGGTAGCTGGACGATACCAGTCCCAGCCAGAGCTGCCGTTTTCAGCGCCAGCATATCAGTGGTGACAAAGCGTGGTTGAAAATGCAGCAGCAGTTGCTGGCCATCACGGTGTTGCAGTTGCCAGCTATGCGGCTCCTCCGGCCGGGCGCGGCTTAGCGCCGGTAAACTTAACAGTGCCTGCGGCGTATCCGGCTCGCCAAAGCTTGCCAACAGTGATGGGGCGGCAACGAGGCATTGGCCACGGTCGGACAGGATTTTCAGGACCAGTGAGCTGTCTTCCAGCGGCAGCGGTCTGACCCGCAGCGCTAAATCAAAGCCTTCGGCAATGACATCGACCCGACGGTTGGTCGCCTCCAGCTGGATCTGGACTTTCGGGTATAGCGTCATAAAGTCAGCCAGCATCCGGCTAATATGAAAATGCAGCAAACCCACCGGGCAGCTTAGCCTAATCACCCCGGCCGGCTCGGCCTTTAGCGCATCTATGGTTTGCTGGGCGGCATCGGCTTCAACCAGCACTGTCTGACAATGTAGATAATAGCGTTTACCGGTCTCGGTCAGCGTCAGCTGCCGGGTAGAGCGCTGCAACAAGCGTACCCCCAGCCGCTCTTCGAGCAGGGCCAAACGCCGGCTTAATTTAGATTTCGCTACCCCCAAAGCGCGGCCGGCGGCGGCAAAACCGCCGTGCTCGACCACTTTGGCAAAATAATAAAGATCGTTTAAATCCTGCATTTATCCCTTCCTTCGTTCTCAGAATGGAACGCTGTGTCGCATTCTGATGGACTACTGCTATTCTTAGCTTGCTATAAGCTTACCGGGTAGTACCGGCTGTGCCAAACAGCCTTTTTGTTCGGATGAAACAGGAGACCTGACGATGAACAAACCCTATGTAAGATTAAATAAAGCGGATGCGGCCGTCCTTTTAGTCGACCACCAAACCGGATTACTGTCACTGGTAAGAGATATTGATCCTGACCGCTTTAAAAACAATGTACTGGCTCTCGCCGATCTGGCCAAATATTTTGCATTGCCCACCATTTTAACCACCAGCTTCGAGCAGGGACCAAATGGTCCTTTGGTGCCAGAGTTAAAAGAAATCTTTCCCAAAGCGCCCTTTATCGCCAGACCGGGCCAGATCAATGCCTGGGATAATGAAGACTTTGTGCAGGCGATTAAAGCCACCGGTAAGAAGCAACTGATTATCGCCGGGGTCGTCACCGAAGTCTGCGTTGCCTTCCCGACCCTGTCAGCCCTGGCCGAAGGCTTTGATGTCTTTGTGGTCACAGATGCTTCCGGGACCTTTAACGAACTGACCCGCGACTCGGCGTGGCGACGGATGGAAGCCGCTGGCGCCCAGCTGATGACCTGGTTTGGTGTCGCCTGTGAACTGCACCGTGACTGGCGCAATGATATTGAGGGCTTGGGACAGTTGTTCTCTAATCATATTCCGGATTACCGCAATTTGATCAACAGCTATGTGACCCTGACCGCCAATAAGTAATCGGCAACGGGCCTGCGCTGGCAGGCCCCGGGATAGCCAGAACATGACTACTGAGCATAGCACCAAGGCCGGCGTCTCGGTCGGCATTGACCATCAGGTCAGGATTGAGCAGCAGCAGCGGTATGAGCAATGGCTTGCTGATATTATCCAGGTTGCGGCGGGCTTTCCTGGTCATCAGGGAGTTGTGGTGCTAAAGCCAGCTGCCGGTCAGCAGCGTTATTGTATTTCGGTGCGTTTTTCCAGCCAGCAGGATGCCGAGCGCTGGTTAAGCTCTGCTGAGCGGGCCACGTTAATTGAACAGGTCAAGCCCTGCCTGGCGGTGCCGGAGAATGTGCAAATTCTGTCTGGTATTGATTATTGGTTTGAACCGATGAACCCGCAGTCGCCACATCCGGTGCGCTGGAAACAATGGTTACTGACCACAGCGGTGATTGCCGTGCTAACAATGCTGGTCCCCTTGCTGTTACAACCGCTGTTTGCGCTACTGCCGTTTTTACAATGGTTCGGCGTGCGGCATGTCTTTTCAGCGGCCATCATTGTCGCTCTGGTGATTTATGTCGTCATGCCAAGATTAGTGCCGCTGTTGGCGAAATGGCTGTTTCGCTGAAGGTGCTTTGAGTTTTTCCGGGCTGCTGTGCCAGCCCGGCTTTCCCTGCTTGATACTTTTCTGCCATGATTAGCGGATGAACTTATGCTGAGCAACGAAAAGCATGCGCTATTTGGCTGTGTTGGTAATCTTGCTGCACCTGGTTGGCTGCAGCAACACCCGTTTTATCAAGCTTGAGCAAACCGCGGCACCGGCATTGGATCCGGTAACCAGTCTACTGGCTTACCGCTTTATTAGTTTACAGCAGCAAGATGCTGCCAGTATCGCTGGCTATTGTCAGGCACTACGCGCCCAGTCGCCAAGTGGCCAACTCTATCTGTTGCAATTAGCCTGTGCTGAGCGCTGGCTGGCGCAACCGTTAAGCGACAGCGAACGGCAAGCGGCCATAGCGCTGTACAATGCCGCCTTATTACCACTGGTCAGAGCGGCATTACAGCCCGCTGCACAACAACCCGCTGCACAACAACCTGCCTATCTGGCATTACAGTTAGAAGTTTTGTCAGACGACGGCTTACCGCTGACCCACTTTACGTTGGCCGCTGATGTGCAAGCTAAAGATCCTTTAATGCAGGCTCCTGCGGTGCAGGCGCTTGGCATTAGCCTGGTTGGGCAGCGACCGAACACGGGGCAGGGACGGGATCGCTGGTATCCGCCGGAAGGGATTTTTCGCGCTGTGACAGTGTTACCGGCAGGCTTTGATTTTCGAAACCCGGTGCAACCGGTGCTGCGGCTGCAGGCCCGGGTGATGACTCAGGCTGAGGAGTTGCAGCTTGGCGAGCAGCGTTATCCGGTGCATTATGATTTGGCAACACCTTATTTATTGCTGGCCGAAGCGGCGCAAGTTGACCGCTTTGAACTGACCGGTTTGCTGCGTGCGGCTGAGGTTGAAAGTAAGCTTGGGATCTACGTGATAGAGCCGCTGGTTACCGATAAAATTCCGATCCTGATGATCCACGGTTTATATTCCAGCCCGCTGATCTGGCGGCGTTTAAGCTGGGCCATCTATGCCGATCCGCAGTTGGCCAAACGTTATCAAATCTGGCATGCCTTTTACCCAACAGGTCCGCCCCCCTTTTTCAACGCGATGCGGCTACGCCGTGAGCTGGAGCAACTGCGGGCAGAGTTGCACAACTTAGCTGTCAGTAATACGGCGGCTACTGCACCGGCGCTGGCGCAAATGTGGCTGATTGGGCATAGTATGGGCGGTATTATCAGCCGGACTATGGTGGTCGATAGTGGCAACGCCTTGTGGGATCGCACCTTTAAGGTGGCACCAGAACAGTTAAGGCTCGAGGAGCAGGCCTTAGAACCGCTGCGCGAGATCTTTTTCTTAACACCAAAGCCATATGTCAGTGCTGTCGTTTTTCTTGATACACCGCATCAGGGCAGTGACCAGGCGCGTGGCCTGGCCGGCCGGCTTGCCAGCTCGTTAATCCGCTTACCCGGCAGTATGTATCAGGTGTTTTCCAGATTGTGGCAAGACGAGCGCATGCATTATCTGACTGACGAAATGCGGCCTTATATGTCAGCACAGGGACCAGATAGCGTACGGGTGCTGTCGCCCGGCCACCCACTGCTGCAGGAGCTGAGTAAGTTACCGCCGCAGGTGCCGGTGTATTCGGTAATTGGCAATAACAGACCCAAGCGCTGCCAAACTCCATTAGTATGCCCCGGCCTGAATGATGGTGTGGTCAGCTACCACAGCGCGCACTTACCGCAGGCACAGGCTGAACTGATAGTGCCGTCTAAACACGACTCTTATCAATCACCAGAGGCGATTGCCTTTATTCTGCAGCAGCTAACCGCCTGGCAAAGCGCCAACTGAGTTGCTGTTATTTTCAGCAGTTGAAGCGGGGGGCCGGAAAAAGGGGCGAGAAAGCACTTGCGCCTGCTAAGCGGCATCGTATAATGCAGGCGTTTACCTCAAACAACTCCTCTCTGCCTGGGTGGCGAAATCGGTAGACGCAGCGGATTCAAAATGCAACGCGTCTTCGTAAAAGGTAGACTTAACTATTTGAATAGTTTAGAGTTAAAGAAATAAGAGCTCGTAAAAAAGCTTGTAAAGTTTTGTAAAGGTCTGTAGCTACACTAGATACAGATAAAAAAAGTCCTCTCAATGCCTGGGTGGCGAAATTGGTAGACGCAGTGGATTCAAAATCCACCGTTGGCGACAACGTGCCGGTTCGAGTCCGGCCCTAGGCACCATAATAGATAAGTATTACTAACTCCTCCAAACCTGGTATTTCTAATCGCGATTGATCTTTAGTTGTTGAAATTAAACCATAATATTCAAGCGTTATCGAAATAACAGTCTGATTTCAATGCTAGCATCGAAACTAATCGAAAGTTGAATCGGTTTTATAAAATTCAGCTGCAAGAATGCATTTGGCTTGATTCAAAAATTTAAAATGGCTCCCCACTTAAAATTTAACTTTATAATTACATTTTTGACACTTCTAACTTTTACTAATACCTAGCAAATTTCAAAATGGCTCTTGATATTCCTTTGATAATTAACCTAACTAGTGGTTTTTATATCTAGGGTTGTGGCAGACTCTGGTACAAAGAGTATAAATTCTGGCTCATTTCTCCAAGAAAAATAATTAGCTCGAGTAACGCTTGCGTTGAGAGAGCTTGTAAGGGGGTGGGATTTTTAGTTTTTAATATACTTCTTAAATTCCCGAAATATAGTCATGGATGTTGAAATGGAATCAAACGATTCAGGTGGTGTAGCTGCAAAACACGGTTTTCTATTTCAGGACTGCGTAGCTGCTTATCATGTTACTCGAATGCTCCGAGACAAGAATATTCGAAGTGTTCGCTGTGAGGTCACAGATGACATTGATATTGTATATGACGGTTATATTGATTTCGTTCAGGTAAAAAGTACCGACAAATTGCGATGGAGCACTGCACAACTCGCTCTGAATTCCAAGGGAAGCAACAAAAAAACCATTCCACACAGCTCAATTTTGCATAAATCGATGCAGTGTAAGTCGGATCCAGCTTTTGGCAGAAGATACTCCATAGTAACAGAGGAAAAAGTTAATAATACCCTCGAGTACCTTTTAATCAGTCAGAACGCTAGGCACGGCAAGCCTGGTCGTCAGGAGCTAATTGATGATCTGAACTTACGGACTAACAATTATCAAACAAACTCTGGTATTTGTGTTTCAGATTGGGTCGATTCGGCAACATGGGAAGTATTTTCCTCTCTTCGCGAATTGGAACTACTGGGTATAAAGAACATACGACTTGCCTCTAATGATCTTCATGGAGTTATTCTCAGTTCCGAAACCGTCGCAGAGGATATCTGGTGCGATATTCTTCACTCTGTGACACTTAAAGGCGAACTATCTCGACGCATCAATAGTATTGATGACAAGTCTTACTCTCGGTCCGATCTTCTTAAATGGTTTAAGCAATATGTAGAAAATGATCAATCTCGTTCAGGCCGAAAAATCTATGTCAAAAGAGATTTGCCGCATATATTGACCCCATTCAGAGCTCAAATGATTTCGACCTGCGCTAAGCGCAAAGGGCAAGTCCTGCATCAGCAATATACACTCAAGCAATATCGCTATAAGCACATCGCAGACAATATCTGCCAATGGTTAGATGAGGTCTTTCTCCGTCCTAACGAAATGGCTGATAGTCTGAAGCTCACATTAGTTGAAAAGCGACAGCAGCTAAAACAATCTGTTTTCAACTCGCTAAATGACGTTAGGGAATTCCTGGGCCGAGTGCTGTTGCATGCGACGATCAGGCAATATCACGATAGCCAGCCGATACCCTGTTTACTTTTTATGGAAAAGAATGGAACGGAAAAAATTCTTGAAAACGTACACATCGTTCGCCGGGATCCAGATGATGATCAGCTTTGGATTGGCTTCAGTGAGTTGGTAACTGATATCGACATTGCAGTGAGATTACCAGAGATACGTGATCAGTTGTACGCAGAGATATTGGAGTGTATCGATGTGGCTCGCAAGAAAATACTAGACATCAAAGATGATAACTACTTACTTCGTCACGACATCAATGAAATTCTTGACGGCAGCCAACCTTTCGATGTCCACCTAGATCGATTTACTTTCGTACTGTTTGTAGGTTACAACTCAAAATTACTTACTGAACCAGAAACGTTAGGCTACGAGGATGACTTAGAAAAAGAAACGGTAGAGCTTTTTGACAAATTTGCTTCGGATCTAAAGGACAATTCTCCATTCACGGGAATTTGCGTCCAGGTATTCATCTATCCTGCTCCGAGTCTTGATCGGTTGACCCAGTTGGTTGAGAGTAAAGTAAAGGAGGCCATATGACGTTGGTCTATGAGGAAGCGAAAAGCAGCCTTCGCGATGAATGCTTTTCATGCTTCAAATACCTGCATGCTATTAACAAGTTACTGTCCAACCCTGTATCGAGAGACCTCGGGCGGGACTTAATCGTGCGCGCTCTAGATGTTCCGGAGCGTTTTGTTTCACACTCCACCATCTTGAAAAATATGGTGAGAAAATCTGGCTTGTTTCCGTATTTGGTTAAAGAGTTCTCCGATCTGACGCCGGAAGAGCTCAGAGTGCTTGATGTGTACCGAACGCCATTTTCAGAGAACTTTGTCTTCCATTCTATGCAATTCCAAATATTCGATTTGCTTAAGGCCGGCAAGAATGTGGTACTCAGTGCTCCGACAAGCATGGGAAAAAGCGCTATCGTAGATTCGTTGCTAGGTTTGGGCACATTACATAGGCTTGTTTTGGTAGTTCCAACTGTGGCCCTAGCAGACGAAACTCGCCGTCGATTGCATGAGAGGTTCGGTGACAGATACCAGATCATTCACCATAGTTCTCAAATATGTCATTCTGATAAAGTTGTTTACGTGTTAACTCAAGAGCGGGTTAATGAACGAAACGATATTGTCGACATCGACCTTTTTGTGATTGACGAGTTTTATAAGCTTGCATTCCGACAATTTAAAAATGGCGAGGTAGATCATCATGACGAGAGAGTCGTCGAGTTGAATATTGCGCTGAGCAAGCTGCTCAAGGTTTCAAAGCAATTTTACCTAACCGGACCGTTTGTTAAAGGCATCCATGGTCTCGAAAGGCTAGGTTATTCACATACCTTTGTATCCACTGACTTCAATACAGTCGCATTAGATGTAGAGACATTCAACATCAAACCGACGGATGATGTTGCGAAGAAAAACGCTTTGGCGGCGATAGCTCACAGATGTGTGGGCGCAACGATTATTTATTGCAAATCACCAACGGTCGCAGGCCAAGTCGCTCGTGAGCTTATCAAGCTAGGACATGGCACCTCGTTTAAGAATCCTCATATCGAATGGATCAGTAACGAATTCGATGTCGATTGGGATTATACTGTTGCTCTCAAGAATGGCATAGGTTTGCATTTTGGTGCGCTGCCCAGAGCACTGCAGCAATATACTATAGATCAATTCAATACTGGAAAACTCCGCTTTCTACTCTGTACCTCGACAATAATTGAGGGAGTTAATACTGTTGCAAAAAACGTCGTAATATATGACAACCGCGACGGGATACGCAGCATCGATAAATTCACTCACGGTAATATTAAAGGGCGTGCTGGACGAATGGGAGTTCACTTCGTTGGCAAAATCTTTTGTTTGGAAGCAATCCCTGAAGATAAACTAAATCAAGAAATTGATATTCCACTTGGAATTCAAGACATTGGTACACCGCTCAATCTCTTAGCAAATGTTCAGCCAGATCATTTATCTGAGTTTTCACAAGATCGCTTCAACAATGTCTTTGGCGATGATCGCATTTCCATTAATCTCGTTAAGAGACACTCGTACTTCCGTGTTGAACAACTAGAAGAACTACAAAGCATATTGGAAATGATGGACGACAAAGAATTTGCCTCGCTTGTGTTTCACTGGACACCTGCGACAAACTTCATGAAGACCTTCGCAAATATTATTGCCAGATTAGTTCCTCACACATTCCGCCGAAATGGGGTTCCGATTAAGCCGACTGATGTCATAGTTGCAAAACTTGTAGCCTATTATAATGCGGCAAGCTATTCAGAGTATATTAAAGATCAGATTGATCACGCTCGGCAGAGGATATCTGAAGGGGAAAAAAATACTCTTTCTTTCTATCTAAACAATGACTTGAAGATCATCACAAATACATTCGGATATACACTACCGAAGGTGCTCAGCTTGATGGAAGATGTCGTTAAACACAATGCGCTGAAGAGGGGCTTCAGCAACAAAATTGATTACACTCACGTTAAATTGATGTTTGAGAGTCACCACTTACCGCCAGGAGTTAACTCTCTTGAGGAAATGGGCATTCCTATTCAGACGTTACACAGACTGGTAGAATTGTTGGAGTTTCCAGAACAAGCCGATGTGGATGTGTTAAGCCAGTATCTTCGCGATACTCAAGATATTTGGAATAGATCTATTGGGTACGTCGATCAGGCATTCATTAGGCGAGCGCTAGGTATTTGAATTCCTTGCTAGTATTTATTCTATAAGGTCAATTTTTAAATATAATAAAAATGCTTGCTTAGATGTAAAGCAAGCATTCCTCGTTCTAGATGGAATTACAATTTGTATACCTGGTTTATAGCTGAACGATAATCGATACCTAGCCACTGACAGAGCTCCAGAAACTCCAGAATATCCAACCCCCGAATACCCTGCTCAATCTTGCCGAAGTAGCTATGTGGTAAGCCACTGATCGCTGCCATGTCACGCATAGTAAGACCTTTAGCGTTTCGCTGCTCTCGTAACCAATTACCGAGTGCAATGCGTTTAGGGCTGGCTTTTAAGTGGGCTTCACCCCGTTTAGGTTTGTATGCTTCCATTAGCTTACCCCCACCTCAAAAACCCCCATATCCAGCCAGTAGGTTAAAAAGTTATCTTCCCATATCGGGTAGATTTCTCTTGCGACTTCAATAGGGTAGTAGCCGGTCATATCCTGAAAGGTGCCAGCGATAAACTCGAAGTCCAAAGACTTCACCAGCTCTGCGCAATCGCCGATACCGGCATAACAAAAGTCAGTGATGTAGCAGATGTCATAACGGCCACTGGTGCCGGTCAGTAGTATCTCAACGGGATGGTAGCCGCCATCTTCTGCACTGTATTTCGGGTCCCGAAAGTTCACGCAGACAAACTCTGCCAGTGGCTCTCTGTGCGGCTCGATTACTTTAATCAGTTCATCAATAAATCGCTTTGAAACAGGCAAAGCTAAGCCCTCGTACTGAATACGCATAATGTTTACTCCTGAATAGATGGGGTGTTACTTAAAAATATGACCGTGGGTTTGTCGCATACTGGTGTGCTGGTTTAAGCCGATAATCACATGGTCCAGCACGGTGATATTTAAGATATTGCCAATCTCGATGACCCGCTCGGTAAAGCGCACATCGGCCTGGCTTGGCTCACTTAACCCAGATGGGTGATTGTGAATTAGGATAACCGCCTTTAAGTTTAAAATGACTGCCGTGCGTAGCAGCTCAACAGGCCTTGTGCTGATTGCATCGGCAGTGCCTTTTGCCACCACTTCAAAGCAATTCACTTCGTGCTGTGAGGTGAGGTTCACCACGATAAACACTTCTTTGGTTTCATGCTTTAGGTAGTCAAAAAGCTTGCCTATGACTTCAGGGCTGTTAGCTGTTTTACCGGTAATGTCACAGTCCACCTCTTTAAAGCGGTAGGTCAGTTCTATTTCTCGCAGGGTTGCCATAACGCACCTCCAAAACCTGCTAAACGTTTTTTAACCTGATTGAATGAATTGGCCGGCACAGTGACCGGCCATATCACCTCATTTCTTGTCAGTGGTTTTGGCTTTCGGCGGTTTCGGTGGTTTTGCCGGTGACAGTTGTAATATCTGCGCATCCAGCTCACCGCTTTCTACAGCTTTGATGATGGTGCTGATGACGGTCGGTAAATCTTCTTTTTTACCGACATCAATTGCCGCTTTGCCTTTTTCCAGCTCCAGCGTTTTAAGCCCAACTTTGATTTCAAAGTAGTAGTGCTCGTTGTCATCAAAGTACCAGGGGCGTACCGCTTTGCGTGTGCGTACGGTTTTTCGCTCACCGCTTTCGGGGTCTTTCACCTTTTTATCTTTATAGGCTTCATAAGCCTGACCATCTAACATGGCCTGCGCCATGGCTTGCTGTTCATCCAGCTTTTCAATCAGTTTTAGGCGTTTGCCTAAGATGGGTGCTTTGGGCTCAATTTTTGGGCGAGCGATAACCTTGAGCGAACTCAATATAGACATAGTGTGTTTTCCTTATGATGTTGGCTTAGTGGCTATTGCACAAAGCCGATGGGGGTTTTAGGTTGCTTGCGGTTGTTTTCATCGGTCAGCACGGCAAGCGCTAACTGACGATGTTCGTGCGCTGCGCTAAAGCGCAAACGACGGGTTAAAAGTGCAAAATCGCCGGGTGTTAATCTGCTGAGCGAACTTAGCTGCTCAGTCTCTAACGTTGATAGCTGTGGAACGCTCACAGTGCGCTTGTACAGCGTTAAAACTTGCTGCGCGCTCAAGTAGTCACACTGCAACTTGAAATCAAAGCGGCGTAATATAGCGCTATCCAAAGCTGTTTCGAAATTAGTTGCAGCGAACAGCGGGTAGCTAAAGCACTCAAGCTGCGCCAGCAATTCGTTCACCACTTGCCGCTCATGGTGCATGTTTAACCGCTCCCGGCTCGTGAGCAGGCTGTCTACTTCATCCAGCAGTAACATCTGGTTGTTGCGATGCGCTTGCTGAAATAGTCTGGCGATTTGTTTTTCAGAGCCGCCGACATATTTACTCAGTACATCCGAGCTTAATACGCGCTTCAGTTCCCGCTTATGCTGCTCGGCCAGGTGATGCGCCAGCGCGGTTTTACCGGTGCCAGGTGGGCCACTGATTAACACCCGTATCGGTGCGTTAGTAGCAACAGCATGGTTTATCTGCTTGAGTACCGCTGCGGATTCTTTGATGTTAAGCAGTGACATATCGAACGCCAGCTCCGCCTGATAGCGCATACTGTCATCCCACAAGTCGCAGGCGGTAAGGCTGTTCTCTATCACATCCTCGATAACGCCTTGTGCCAAACTACGTTTAACGCCCAGCGCTCTGGCAACATGGGAGGCGTTAGCCAACAGTGCCGGTGTCAGGTTCGGGGTTTTACTAAGCCGTGTATGAAACTCACTGCTGATGCCTAAGCCTTTAAACTCAGCACGGCTCATTTTCTCAAGCACTTCGTCTTTCGGCGCATTAACCGGCATCACCAATTTAAAGCGGCGAATATAGCTGTGTTCTAACTGGTCAACATAGTTGGTAATCCAGATAGTCGGCACCGCGTTTTGCTCTAATAACCGATGTACAGACTCTTTGGAGTAATGCGTATCGGCGCTATAGAACAGGCTCTCGCACTCATCGACCAGTAACATCATGGCACTGCCGCCCATTAAGCTTTGCAGCATTGTGATGTATTGAATACGCTGGGTGTCTGAGCTTTTGGCGCCAAACTCGTTAGATAAAAAACCTTCGTCCATACGCACGTTACGGGCTTCATAAAGTGGTACTGACAGGCTTTTGGCCAATACTTTCGCCAGTGCTGTTTTACCGCTACCGGCTTCGCCATAGAGCAAGATGTTTACGCCACTAAGCTGCTGGCTGATTGCTTCAGCCAGATAGCCTTGCAGTAGCGCGACATCGACATAGCCAAAATCATCCGTCTTTAACAGTGTTTCGATGCTTGGGCAAAGTAGATGGCGCAGCAATTGCGCTTTGCTTTCTATCTGCTCACTGGTCAGTACATACAAAATACTGGCCGGTATCGTGATGTCCTGCAGTTCATTCAAATACCGGTCTACCAGTATCACGCCGTTTTGCTGTAACACCGATAAGCTGTGCGAGACATCGTTAGCGCTTAAACCGGATACCTCACATAGCAGTCTTTCCAGTGCCTTTTCTTCAAAGTGACCACCCACAAAATCCACCAGCTGATTAAGCCCCTGATTAATGTTCATCAGTACCAAAAAGCCGAGGGCAGGACCAAAGTTTGGTGCGACATTAAACAAAGTGCAGAGTGTCGCTAAGTTCTGCTCTACTCGGGCGGTCAGTTCAGGCGCAGCATCAGCAATAGTTAAGTGCTTAAGCGCTGTAGCCGTAGTCAGCTCAATATTGCTATCAAACACATGGCCGCTGATACGCTTCATAATGGCGCGACTAACATTTGTCATCGCCAAGTCTACATCTATCAAGCTAATCACGTTTCTGGCGTAAAACGCTGCTAAGTAATGACAAGGCAGCGGTGTATTAGGCGGGGTTATCATGCTTGCCCCCGGCAATATCATAGTTAAGTGCCGTTGCCGCTTGCTGCATAAACTGCATATCGCGTTTATCGTAAATGGTCGTGGTGGTAATCGACGCATGACCGGCCATCTGTCGTACTGTATTAAGGTCGATATTCTGCTCTAGCAAGCGCGTAATAAAGGTGCGGCGTAAATCATGCGGTGACGCATTCTCAACACCAATATGCTGTAACTTGTCTTTGATTAGCCTGTACACCAGCCAAACGCTTAAGGCTTTGGCCGGTTTTACACTACCGTTTATCAGCATCGAGCAAAACAGATAGCCAGGCTGCATAGAGCGTAGTTTTAGCCAGATTTGCAGATAGTTCAGGCACCACTTGGGTAAGAATACAGTGCGGGATTTGTTGCCCTTACCGTTACGCACCAGCAGCGTTTGCTTGTTCAATTCGATATCTTTTAGCTCTAGCGCTACCAGCTCACTTCGACGAAGACCAGTACCAAGCAATACTGCAAATAGCGCTATATTGCGCTTACCCACTGCGGATGTTGACCGCTCCAGTAGTGTAAACAGTGCCTGAACCTGCTGCTTTGTTAGCGCAGTACCGGGGTATTCGGCATGTTTAAGCTTGCTTAGGCTACTAAGCTGATTTAGCTGCTCACTATCAGCTAGCTTCATCATCACAGCAATTTTGACGATACTGCGGATAGCTACCTGTGCTCGATTAATCGTGCGTGCAGCCCAGCCAGCATGCTGCAACATAGCCCGGATCTGCAGCATATCCTGATAGTTGATTTGGTGAAATCTTGCTTCATCGTCAACCGGCCAATCCATAACTTTAGCGATACTGCGAAGCTGTGACGCAATAGACGTTTTGCTATTAGCCGATAGCCTGCTCAGGTAAAGCGAATACGGCGAAGCTGTACTCATAGAGCACCTCGTTAGATAGTGATAATCAGATTGAAATAGGGTGAGAGAAGGAGCGCAAGAGATAGCGCTACACTATGGTAGCGCTGGTTTTGATGGGATTGCGAGCGGTATTTATGACACGGTTAACTAGTATTTTCCCTGTACTTTTTGGGCAGCATAAACTTAAGAATATTTCGCAATATGATTTTCTGACGTTCTTCAAACCATGCACTGGCAAATGTTAGCTTGTACCGCTCAATTTGTGCGTGCATCTCAGTAAACATCGATTTTTTTAATTTACGCAAAATTTGTTTCTCTGAGAGATTTGTATACTCCGGTAAAGTTTTCTTTTGCTTGATAGTTTGCTCCAAAAGTTCAGCATTTAATCCATGCGTTTGCTCATAGGATTTAAATAGTGAAAATAAGAATCCTGTTTCCAACGCATCATACTGGCATTCTCCTAACTCTTTAAATGCCGCGGGGCTGTAGAACTGTACTTCTTTAAACATATGAGGCAGGCCTACCAGATCCTTAAGCTTTCGATTTGACCCGTTGCTCTGTAACTTTAGAACCCGTTCAATGCGAGTGTAGTATAGTGGCTGACTATCCGGGCCGTTTATCGTACAAACATGTTTCTGATTTTTCTCTTCTTTTTTCTTAACTTTGTCATATGCCTTAAAGTGTGATGTTGAAATTTTACCAGCGTACTGTGTCTGCAAATATTCCTTTTTAGTTCCATGTTCTTGTGCTGAATGTTCTCTCTTTTTGGCATAGTCATAATGCATACAGCGTGGAGAATTGAAAATAAGAATGGGCGTGGGAACGCCGATTAGATCTGCTGCCAAATCTACTCTAGTGATATTAGCATCTGCTAAGCTTTCCCAGAAGTTTTCAAATACATTTGTATCGTTGATTGCACAGAATAATTTGCGAAGTGAATTGCCGGTAAACACACTAGGGTTTAGCGATATTCTTATTGGGCGGGGAGTACAGTCAGTTTGGCCTCCTACCAAACCTATCCAAAGATAAATCCTCTTATTTGGCTCACCCTCTAACCATACATGCCTTTTCTTTAAATAGCGGGATTTAACACGTCTATCACGTTTTCCTTTGTCTTCCGCGTATTTTACTCTTATCTGTGTACCTTGTGTACCATCGTTATTACTGAAAAACGTAATGGCCCTATTCACCTCTTCTTCTGTTGCAGCCAACGTCAGATTAAGCGAATCCACTATAGGAAACATACCCCAGGCCTGGGGGTTAGATAGTTGTGACGTTAATAGTGTATGGTAGTAGTGAAGGTGTTTATCTTTTAATGATACGGCATCCATGCCTTGCTTATGGGATTCCTCTAATGCCTTAATGTCAGTATTAGAAATATTACAAGCTATAACCTGACTATTAACGTTATCGTATGGATGGATAAAGTTATTTTTAGATCTGAATTCAGCTAGCACCTTATTTATAGTGCTAAAGTCATTAATGTCTATAGTGTTATAACTTATTCTCACACTGCTATCCTTTAATATGTTAATAAAAATCAATAATGTAGCTCTATTACTTAGCCTTCTGCTGCTGATTTGATCTTGTTAAGATTAGTTATAATGGACATGATGTCTTTTTTGTTAAGATTTTCGTAAAGCGCTTCTGCCATATTTCTTAGAAAATCTGGCCTGGTCGTAGATTTTTTGATTTTATTATGGATCTTCGAAATCTTTTCCTTGGTTTTTTTATGCTGCGGTGAAATTTCATCAATATATCCAAGCTCTGTCATTGTTTTCGTGATGACAGTTCGTGTAACGCTTTTTGGATCAGAATGGGATTTGAGCACATTACTAAATACTTCTTTCCGTTCATCTGAATCGAGTTCTTTCAATGCCTCCAGAGCATTACCCGTATATTTACCGACCGCATCTGCACCACCAGCATCGAAAGCAATTTTTGCTTGGCTAAGTATCTTATGAGCGGCTTTATACGAGTGCTCTAAATAATCATCGATAAAATCCTTCATAGTATCGCAATCAAATTGTCGGAAGCTTTCTGTCATTTCAACAGACAATAACAGCGCTTGAAAATTGACATCCTTATTGTCAAAGATTTTCATGTGACTACTGATGCTTTTTTTATCAATAACCGCATCTGGGTTATTAAGGTAATTTATATATTGGCTTCGAATTGAAGAAGATTCACTTTCTGTATTTGTTGAAGTATTTTTATTCTGAATTTTTTTCTTCGGCTTTTCTTTCGCTTTGCCTGCAGGCTTTTTACTGCCAGAGTCTTCCTTACGGCCAATATTAGGTTTTCTTTTAATCATACTTTTCCCTTTTACACTGAAAGCAACCCTAATCGCGAGCTCGCGATTAGGGTCTACTTGTATTATTTGAGTATTGTTAAGTTCAAGGTATGGTCACATCGCATGTGATGCCCCAGAAAAACTCTTAATCAGGCTAAGAAATAATCCGAGGCATGCGTAATGTCTTATTGAGTTTCGTCCAAAATCACAAATTAGGATTTTGAGTGATGTTACTGCAGTAAGCTTAGTGCTGCCTGAGGCCGCTGATTAGCTTGCGCCAATACCGTAGTGGAGGCTTGTTGTAATATCTGAGTCCGTGTTAGTTCTGCAGTTTCTTTTGCATAATCGGTATCTCTTATTCTGCTTCGGGCGGCACTGACATTTTCCTCTACATTACTCAGGTTTCTTATTGTCGCCTGAAAGCGGTTTTGAGTAGCGCCGAGTTTTGCCCTTGCGCTGTCTATCGTGTTTATCGCTTCATCGATAATCTCAAGGTTAAGTCTTGTTATTAAATCTTCATCTTCAGGCGGTGCTATCTGAAACGGCTGAATACCGACTTGGTTAGCACTTAAACCCGTTAATGACATAACAAAAGCTTGGTTTGCTAACGCAGTGGCTTCGTCCGGAGCTGTTCCCGATAGCCGAAACTGAACCGTTGAGTTATTTATCAGTGTAAATGTGTTACCTGCTACCGAAGCTTGAAGATTTACTCCTGTGCCTTCTCTAATTGCTTGACCGAGAATAAGCGCATTAATGTTGGCATTATTTCCAAAAGTAACTTGGCCTGGTGTAGGTGCGCCAGCGTAAGGACTGCCAACAGGCTCTTGCAGTAGTGCAAAAGGGCCACCGTTAACGCTGGCCTGAAGGCCAAATACTGTACCGGGAATGGCGGGTACGCTAAATGTAGTGCCTGTTGGGTTAAACTGACCGGTTATTGCAGGTGAATTAATTCCATCTGTTCCATCTACCACCACTTCAGATAGTCTTAAACCATCCGCAGTCCAACCCTCATCACGTTCAAGGTTAACGTTAATATTTTCTCCGGCATTAGCACCTACAAGAAAATCACGGTTTAACCTGCCATCGAGAAGAGGTATGCCGGCAAAACTGGTTGTCTCAGCAATGCGTGTTATTTCTTTGTTGATCTGGCGGATCTCGTTCTGTAATGCTGTTCTGTCCAACTGGCTATTGATACCACTGCGAGATTGTATGACGAGAGTTCGCATCCGCTGAATTGATGTAGTCATTTCATCCAATGCCCCCTCTGCAACTTGGGAAAGGGAGATACCATCGCTCGCGTTACGAATACCCTGACCGATACCGTTTATCTGACTAGTTAACCTATTTGAGATCTGTAGACCAGCGGCATCGTCAGCAGCAGAGTTGATACGATATCCTGAAGCTAAGCGTTGAAAGCTCACATTTAAAGCTGGCGCATTGATTACCAGACTTCGCTGAGCATTCAAAGACGAAATATTTGTATTCACGAAAAATGACATTCAGAGCTACCGTCCTACCAGGAACTTCAGTAGCTCTTCTATCGACAGGTAAATACAAAAGCATTAGAAAAAACATATAAAAAACAATTAGATATTATTTTTATAAGCAAGCTTATCCCGGTTGCAGTCGCAATCAGGCATGGAGTGTTTTTTAATTTTTGGAAAAAGAAACCAGAGATAACTTTAACTGGTCGTCAAAAGTTTCCCATGCAAGTTTGTCTTAAAGAGGCTAAGAAAATTTCTGAGCGTTAACGTAAATGAATTGGAAGAGAAATTATTAATAAAGCACCATGATTAGAGGTATTGAAATCAAACGTACCATTAAGTGCGCTAACCCTATCTCGAATACCACTCAAACCAAAACCGCCATTGCCATTACTGGCTGTATTTTTGCTGTCAGATTGGCCGTTGTCTTCAATTACCAAATTTACGTTTTCGTCCACTAACCGGATAGACAGTTGGCACTCTGAAGCATTGCTATGTTTTATCACATTGGTAAAGGCTTCCTGGCAGATCCGAAAAATAGCTATTTGGATGTTCTGTGGCAAGGTGTTCAAATCTGTGTCAATAAAGTGTCTGTAGTTGATATCTGCATTCTGCAAAGCGGACACAAGTTCACCCGTTGTAAGAGTATTGTGTAAGCCATACTCGTCTAGCAAGCGAGGCCTTAATTTATGCATCAGCCGATAAACTGATTCATAGATGGATGAGGTAGCGTTCATTATTCTGGGTAGCTGGCGCTTAATCTGTTCATCAGTTGATGTCTCGGCCATAACTTTAAGTTCTACTTTCAAACCCGTTACAATCTGGCCTATCTCATCGTGTAGCTCTTGTGAAACCGATTTCCTCTCATCTTCCTGTACATTAATAAAGCGGTTCGCCAGTTGTTGCAGCTCGGTATTACTCGCCTGTAGAGATTTAGACAGAGCTTTCTGATTTGAAATTACTGCACCGAATCTGAGGGATCCCCACAAATTTACACCTCATAGTATCAGCTCTTTGCCAACTTGATTTGCGCCCAGTCCCACTGAGCAGCCCAGTGCAAGATTTGCTTTAGCCCTTGCTGATAATGTTGCCTGCTGATTGGGAGCTTGGGTTCATTACATAGCAGGATGCCGAGGAAGTTCAGAGCAAGTACCCGTCGATTTCTTACTGTGTTAGCCTGATATCGTAAGTGCACACCTGCTATTTCACCTGCGGCTCCCATCAGGTAGTGGAACCAATTTGCCAGTGCAGCCAATAGCAGCAATATATTCAAACGTGATTTACACTTGGTGCCGTGCAAGTCACTCCCTAAGCCATAGCGCGGGCTTTTCTGGTCGCGGAAACTTTCTTCTATTTGCATCCGGCTGCTGTAGCATTTGGCGATTTTATCCGCATAGTCATGACACTCAGGTAACGATGACACCAATAACCAGGGTTCTTTGTAAGATTTATTTCTATCACGCTTCAAGAGCTTATAGCCTTTACCTACCAGAATAGCGCGGGTTTCATATTGCTGCGTCTGAGTCAGCACGATTGCGCCTACGTGTTTGGGTGTAGCGCGAGCCTTTTTATAAAGAGCATTCACGGTTATAAATTCTGTTTGCTCTGTAAGCTTAAGTTTCACGTTGCCTCTGACTCTGGCGACATAATGCCAGCCTAATTGGCGTACCTGTTTAAGCCAGGGCACCTTGAAGCCAGCATCGGTGACGATAACGGGCTTGCAGTCTTTGGGTAACATGGCCTTGAGCTGTTTTAAAAACGCGCGGTGCAAATGTGGGCAAGTATACTCTTCTGCTGCCGCCACTTTTTGTAATAGCGTCAATGCTCTGCCATCAGCGGCCATACTGGCTCGCAGTATAAAGTGCCGTTTCGCGGTATCAGCGTTGCTCCAGTCAACCAGAATGAGCGGTTGCGATTTACTGCTAACGACAGACTTAGTCATTGCTGCATAGATAAGAGGCAGTTCCCGTTGCAGATTGGCATTGCTGAGTAATCTATCCGCGCGCTTGATACTGATTTTGTCGGACGATCCTGGCATTGCGCGCCCTATGGCGGTCACAGTGCAACGCGCGTCTTTAGCAAGCGCAGTAACCGCGTCTAATAAGACAGAAAATCGCGCTTTATGCATAGTTTTGGGGGTGACAAATCCGAGGAAATCGGCGAGCATTCTTTTCACATTCATGGCTGTTAATGACATGGTTTAGTTTTGGCGAACGATCAGATCAGGAACGGCCATGAATGTTCCCTAATCGCCTAACTTTTTATTTTAAATGCAGAATTTCTGGGGATACCTCAGGCACCGAATAGTAACGCTGAGATATTTAATACTATGACAAACAACTGTATTTGTTGCATGGTCAGTGTGCCTGAGTGACCGTAAACAGATGCAGCCAGAAAAAGATTGGTTAGTGCTGTAGCGAACAACGCACCTGTCCAACCAAAACTATAAGCAAAAAATAGAACAGGCATTAGCGCCAGAGCAACAACTACATACAGCGAGCCAGGGTCAATCTGTAGATAACGATAGATGGCGATTAACAGCAGCGCATAGCTGCTTAGGTAAAGCGTTGTTTTGTTGAGTAGATGAATTCTCTGGGTAGTAATTAACTGATAACAACCCAAGATTAAAGGTGATACCAACAGGCCACCAATAACACCGCCTGTGACAAAGGAAAGCCAAATCTCAATTTTTCGCTCAGCAGGCACGTTGCTATAAAACTCAACAAAGTATGTAAGGTTGGTTGCCGCTACCATACTCTGCCCGATCAACGCTGTTATAAGCAGGATGCAGTACTTCACATTGTTCATGCTTACTTTTTTAAGTAGGAGCTTAGCCGGTAAGGCGACAAGCGAGTAAGCAGAATACATTAGGATGACTTTCCCAAATGTGGCGAAAAATGGGGGTAACGCAAAAGTGCCATAATAAACAGTAATAAACCGATTACAGCTAAACTCTGTGAATAGCAGCGTCGGCCAATATCTGATTGGTAAAATCAACATGGCAGCAACGCGAATACCATTTGGCATAAACCAAGTTGACCAGCCTTGATGAGTGAAAAAATTTTTTGATAACGCATAGAAGATTAAAAAACAAACTGCGTAGCATGCAGTGACGAGTAAATGCCTAATTAGCAACTCACCGGCATTGCTGGTATTTAGGAATTCCTTTTTAACTTGCATCAATGTTTGATACATTCGCCGTACCTTATGTCTCGGAATCTACTTATGCACCCAGCCCGCATAATGCTTGTTGATGATCATCCAATAGTCCGTGAAGGTTTTCAAAGATTACTCAGTCTTAACGAGCATTCTACAGTGGTTGCTGAACAAGGCAATGCACAACAGGCGCTTGAGTTTTTAACGGAAAATCAGTGTGATATCGCTGTCATAGATTATGCATTACCTGACATGCATGGCTCCGAGTTAATTCGGCAGATATCTAAGCTGCATCCTGCCGTAAAGTGTCTTGTGGTATCAATGTATGACAACGATCCCTTCGTTAGCAGGGCTATTGATGCCGGTGCCTTGGGTTATATTTCTAAGCGCTGTGCTGCTGATGAGTTGCTGGAAGGGATAGCTACTGTGAGCGCCGGTGAGACCTACCTTAGCAGTGACGTTATCAAAAACCTTAAATTCAACGACAAACAATATCGTGCTACCGGATTAGCCACATTGTCAGAACGTGAGTACGAAACATTTATTCAGCTAGCCCGAGGGCTCGGAGTTAAAGGCGCAGCCAAAGCCCTGAATGTTGCTACAAAAACCATACATAGCCATCGAGCAAACCTGCTGGCTAAGCTTGAATTACAGAACGATTTCCAGTTACTTCAGCTGGCCTTAAAGCATGGTATTTTGGCATTTACAGATATTGTGTGCTGAATTTTAAAATTATTGGTTACAGTGGATAGCGAGAAATGCGATTTCATTGCACAAAAAAACTTTTTGATAAACTGGATTTACCTGATGAGCAAATGCAGACCAATTCTGAGAGTGAGTTAATTAAGCGTTGGATCAACTGGCATGCTAATGTGGTTACTATCCAACGTCGGCAGAATTTGATATTTGTAAACGATGCCACCCGCTTCGCTGTATTTTTGCCTTGTATTACTACAAAGCAGCTCAAGAACTTACCGCTGGTATTTCAGGATTTTTTTATCAACAGCCTCTTAAAAGCAGAGTTGCCTACAGAGTTGATTGAAAAGGCCGCATCGTCGATACAATCTGAGAATTATAGTTTTGATTCCGAATGCAGTCGTTCAGTGCAAGGCACAATGCGACTAATGGTCCTCGATGTTGAAATTACGCTGAATTACCGCAATCAAAAAATTACAGAGTTACTACCTTACTCAACTTCAGTGATGCTCTCAGATCGTCCATGCACCGTAAAGGGAATAAAAGAAGCTATTTGGCCGATTAGAGAGATGGCTCAGCTTCTCAAGCAACTACCAGCTGTCTGAAAGCTACCATAATGAATTTAAAACGTCATTAATCCATATCGACATGAGTTGACGGCGCAATAACATTGTAAGCGCTCGGTTTATCTACCTGTGTAACAATCAGGTCATAGGGTATATGTGGCTTCAGTAGTGGCTCAAATTCACTAGGGTCGGTAATACTCTCATCCAGCCAGAGGTTCACCAAAGCCATGTCTAACGGCAGTAATAGTGGTGATGCCTTGCTATGAATATGCACAAGCTTGGGGTGCGGCGGTAGGGTAATCACTGAGCAAGATAGTGCGGATTCGCCGGTATCTTTGTTAATCCATTCCCGGCACAGGCCGCCAAGTAAAATAGCGCCATCTTTAGCCACGAGGTCATGGTAATGAAGTGGCTTGTTGTTCACATACTCAGATTCACCAAAGCCTTTAGCTGGAATAACACACCGACTATGGCGGTATGCCTGGTAGCCAGCAGAGCCCTTAACATTTAGCTTATCATAGCGAGTGTTAAACGAAGTGTACTTAGATGGCTTAAAGCCGGTAGCAGATGGTTCAAGTAACAGCCACCAAATAGCATTGTCCATTCTACGGACGCCATCTTTCTGCCTGACAATACTGACCTGATTTGTAGCCCTGATAAACCTGCTAAATATTTGGCTCTCAGGGAACAGCTGAATCTGCAGCCCTTCACACAGTTCTCGAACGCCGGGATCGTCAATGACGTTAAGTCTGCCGCACATGCCTTAAACTCTATTTACCGTTTAGGTGATAGTAGTATGAGCTATTCAGTGGGTTTGCAGACACTTATTCTGCTGTGTGCCAGTAGCGGACGTGACTTTCGGTATCTCACTTGGAGTTTGAGTCGTGTATTTGTACCTAGCTTGCAGTTAAAAACTCTCTGTGCTTTGTTAGGCAGGTTGCTCCGTATTTGTCGCCGGCTTAAGTAGTAGTTGTACTATAAGTTGTTGTATGTTTTAAAGAAGCGGTGTAATGTTGCTGTACAATAAATGCACAAAAACGGGTTGGCCCGCGTTTAAATATGGGACGATCCGCTAAAGCATTAGTTTTACAGTGCTTAGCCGAGAAGGGATTTATGGCAAGAGTAAAGAAAATCAGAAAAGAAAAGCTATCTATCTATTTGGCTAGAGATGGCAGCAAGCCAGATTCCGACGTTATAAAGCTAGAAAATGCTAAGCAACCTATTGAAATGGACTTGCCAGAGGCAGAATCGGCCCGTCTTTACATAAAAAAGCAGCCACCTAAAAATGCCCCTCCTTGGACTAGATTATTTACAACAGATAACCAAGTTGATGCTTCTGAATTTGGCATCTCTTCAAATGTAGGGGCAGTATTCATAGTAAGAATTTCAGGAGCTACATTTATACTGTCTTTTGGCACTGGTTTTCATCTTCTAAAGCAAGAGTCTATCGAGCGTGATTTCGGTTTAAAGGTGACGCTGAACTCTGTAGATCCTGACAAACTGAGAAGTTTGGATAAAGCTAGCTATGATCACAATCCACTGAACTCAAGAACACAAAGCACACGGGATGTAGATATATTTAATCTCCATTTAGATTCTGAGATGGAAATGCTTTACGCTGTGACAGGCACATCATTAGTAAAAGAATTTGGTAGTTATGTAACTGGCAGGGATGCTCTTACAATAGCTGTAGAGATCAACCTTTCACATATACCCGCGATTCTTTCAAAGTCTATTAAACAATATCGTTCTAATCTTCCAGATAAATTCAGCTGGGTAGAAAATATCAATAGGGTTCGAGACTATGACGAGATTGAAATACTTGATTTGGAACTAGATAAATACTTGAGTAGTAACAATGTTTCTAATTTCTGGTTAGGGGAACCGGAAATAGTAGACTGGGAAGATCAAATCGGCTACTCATTTGATATGTACCCAAAAACCCTTCGCCATGTGGTTTTATCTTTCGATGACTATATAGCATACCTCGGTGGTGTTACTCCTACAGTTGAGTTAATGAAAAGTAACGTTGTTCACGTAAACAACAATGAGTATCAGTCTGTAAAAAATTGGCCAGTCTACCGCTGTTTGTATGCTGAAATTAAATTTGGAAAAGATCAGTACATTTTAAGAAATGGAGTATGGTACAAGATTAATTGCGACTTTGTTTCAGCGGTTGATGATTACCTCAGCGATCTCGAAACTTATCAATTTTCGTTTCCCATATATGCTCATGATGATGAGGGAGACTATAACAAGCAAGTAGTTAAAACGAAAAGTGGCTTTTGCTTAATGGATAAAAAGAATATTCAAATTGGCGGCCCTTATGACAAATTAGAGCACTGTGATTTGATAAAAGATGGAAAGGAGTTTGTCCATGTCAAATTATATAGAAGCTCAAGCACACTAAGTCATCTCTTCTCACAAGGGTTTGTGGCTGCTGAAGCATTTATCAAGGACTCTGAATACAGGGAAAAACTAAATCCAAAATTACCTGCATCAATTAAATTAATAGACCCTAAGGAAAGGCCAGATCCAAGCAAATATAGGGTGGTGTATGCAATTGCTACAACCAAGAATATACCTGCTGAACTCCCGTTCTTTTCGAAGGTGACTCTGAAAAATTCCTTAAAAACATTAAAGGCATTAAATTACAACATTTCAATTTCGAAAATAGATATTGATCCCACATGGTTAAAGACTAAAAAATGCAAGCCAAAGAAAAATTAACAAGGAGCTGCTAGCGGACAAATTTTCCACAGCACTCCAAATTTGCCGCAGAGCGCGGCGTTATGCTTCATCAGGTTGTATATAAAAAGGTCAGATAAATGGATTGGTTGACGTTTATTAGTAAAGCTATTGATTCTCTAGCTTGGCCAAGTGTAATTCTGATTTTGGGGGTGGTATTCCGCCGTCAATTATCGGATTTACTCCCATATCTTAAAAAGCTTAAGGCGGGTCCAGTCGAAGCAGAATTTGAAATGGAAGCCAGGCAGGCTCTCGTTAACTCGGAAAAGCTATCATTTCAATTTATGAAAGGAAGCGCCTTAAAAATAGAAAAGCCTACGGAAGAGAAAGAGGCATTAGCCAAATTAATTGGTGCTCGAAATGATCCAGCAGGAATGATTATTGAGGCTTGGACGGGAGTAGATGGAGCACTATTCCGTTTGGGCAAGCAAACTGGATTGATCGTAGATCCGCTAGAAAATACTCGTAGTGTGTATAGGTCAATTGTCTCGTCGGACTTACTATCAGATGAAGCTAAGCGGCTTGTAATGGAACTTTATGAGTTGAGAAACCGCGTCGCGCACGCAAAAGTTAAACCAACAGTTGTCGCGGCACAGGATTACGTGCTGGCGGCAGATAAAGTCATACATATGTTAGAAGTGAAAACACAAAAATTGGCCTCAATCGAAGCATCATCAAAGTGAAGAGTGAAAATTGTACAAAGTCTAACAAACGCATATTGATCAGCCGCTGCGCGGCTTGGAAACCTCTCCCCAATAAAGTAGACGCCTATCATTACAATGAGGTAGGCACAAAAAGGAATTGAATATATGGCTAAGAAAATCAATATTTCACAATTACGAAGTAAATTGCGTCAGATTGAAAGTAAGCAGCGTCAAGCCATGAACAAATACAACAACGCTGTAAGACAACACAATGCTCGTTTAAGAGCAAACCGTCAAAGAATTATAAATGAGCTAAACAGATTGCAAAGCCGCACAACGGTGCGGTATCAGGTCCTACACACATCTACAGTTTCGCTTAATAGATCTTATCAAAGCCTAGAAAAGCGCGAACAAGAGTTTGAGAACATCCCTTTCGGGAACCAGTTTCTTGATTTATCTGAGAAAGAAAACGCGAATAGCCTCTCGGTTTCAAACGCTCTGGAGTCAGATGAGCCACAAACAAACGCTGGCAATGATGGCGATCTCGTCTCAACATCTATCACTGACGAACTAAGTGAAATATCACCTGATTTAGATAGCAGGTGGAAAGGTGCACTCTTTTCTCTGAGCCCTATGAATCCGGACGCTTCGCGTCACTTTTGTACGAGTGCCAGAGAAATATTTATACAAATTCTTGATCACTTTGCTCCCGATACCGACGTTCTTACCCGCTTCCCACAATGTGAAAAAACAGATAAAGGTCAGCCTACTAGGCGCTGGAAAATCAAACACATTTTGGTCAATTCTGGTATCGTCAGTGAGGAAGCTGTTGAATTCGTTGATGAAGATATTACCAACGTCCTGCAGCTTTTTCGTGTATTCAACGATGGTACTCATGGTTCGGCTGGAAGATTCGAGTTTTCGCAGTTGCGTGCCATAAAAGAAAGGGTCGAAAGTGGTATCGTTTATCTCACCACCATCTGTAAAAATGCCTAAAAAAAATTAAAGTCGCCCGTAAGCGGGCTGGAACCTCAAAAGCTATGCTTTTTCGGCCCCTCTTAAGTGAGCGTTAACGTCCGTAGATCGCTCAAAGCAGAAATTATCTCGCTACCGGAAGTTCACGCCAGTTTGTTGTATAAGCTGGCGAGAGCAGCTCGCGTTTCATACCCCATTCTTGCTTTGTGCCCTGGCTGGCGAACCATAGTGACTTGCTATGTTTGCTATTAAGGGTATCCATTAGCTGCATCAGTTTTTGGTCAGTTTCTTTTTGTACCATGGGTTCATCAAACAGGCCAGGTTGACACACGCCGGGATCATAAAAGTCGGCCAGCATAACCCCTGCTTTGGCATAGCGGTAACCGTTTAACCACAGGCCATCCAGTAACTGCATTGCCTTATTCAGAAATATTCGGGTGTCGCTACTTGGTTTATCTAACTCGATACTTTTGCTGGCGCTGTAGGGCGCATCTTTATCGCTAAACGGACTGGTGCGCAGAAAAACTGTAAGATGTTTCGCTGCTTGCTGCTCTTGGCGCAGCTTCTTGCAAGCCCGGCTAACGTATTCACTAATTGCCTCACGCATTTGCTGCTTATCGGTGATGCGTTCACCAAAGGCGCGGCTACTGACAATCTGTTTTTTAGTCGGTGCCATCTCTTCCAGTGCAATACAGCTTTCGCCGTTAAGTTCTCGCACTGTGCGCTCAACCACCACAGAAAATTGCTGGCGAATATACTCAGGGTCTGCATCGGCAAGTTGCAGGGCGGTATTGATGCCCAGTTGCTGTAATCTCTTAGTCAGTTTCCCACCTATACCCCACACCTCATTTACCGGCAACAAGGCCAATAACTTGCGCTGGCGCACTTTGTCAGTTAAATCGACAACGCCACCTGTTTTCGGCCAGGTTTTGGCTGCATGGTTAGCCAGTTTTGCCAGTGTTTTGGTTGGTGCTATACCCACGCAGACGGTAATGCCGGTCCACTTCTGCACTACCTTTCGTACCTGCATGCCAAAGTCAGTCAGGCTCTGGCTAAAATCAACGCCGGTTAAATCCAAGAAAGATTCGTCGATGGAATACACCTCCACCCTTGGGGCCAGGCTTTCCAGAGTGTTCATTACCCGCTGCGACATATCAGCATAAAGGGCATAGTTGGAAGAGAATGCCACTACACCATGTTTCTGGATTAACTCACGCACCTGAAATACCGGAACACCCATTTTAATGCCGAGTTTCTTCGCTTCTTTAGACCGGGCGACCACACAGCCATCATTGTTAGATAACACAACGACCGGCTTGTCTGTTAGGTCAGGTCGGAATAATTTTTCACAGCTGGCGTAGAAGTTATTGCAGTCTACCAGTGCAAATACCGGTTTTGTCATTTGCGTTTCATTTGCCTGATAACGTTGGTCACTACGCCAAAGATGTTAAACTCTTCACCGTTACGTGGTCGTATCGGTTTGTAAGCCGGGTTGCGCGGTAACAACATGAGCGATGGTCGGGTACATAGCTCTTTAACCGTAAACTCGTTGCCTACTGCGGCGACCACGATATCACCATGTTCAGCATCTATAGAGCGGTCTACTACCAATACATCACCATCATATATACCAGCCTCTATCATCGAATCACCCTCAACCCGAACAAAAAACGTGGCATTAGGATGGCGAATGCATAGCTCGTTCAAATCTAGCGTTCGCTCAACATAGTCTTGTGCCGGTGAGGGAAAGCCTGCCTTTACCGGATCGCTAAAGAAGGGAATTTGTTGTTTCGGCCAGAAATCGGCATTACCAATAAATATTGCTGACATACCTACCTCATATATGTACATATATACAGTATATCAGTCAGGCCAGAATTGGCAATTCTGATACTGATGAGTGTAATGCTGACTCAGTTAGGTAACCGGATTGCCGTCAGGGTTCTATCTATTAAGGTGCCTAAGTAGTTCATTGCTTCTGCATAGCAGCTATAAGTTTCACCAACTTGATACCATTGATTGCACAGATAGTCAGGTAGTAGTAAAAGTATTGCTTGTTTATTTTTGGTTGGAGAGAGTTTAGCTATAGACGGCAAATCCCGGCCAATATCATTCCATTGCCGCAGTAGCTTCAATGCTTGTTGCTCATTGATGCGCTGATTGTCCACAATAAAACCCCAAAAGATAATATTTTGTTAAAAATAGATGTGCAAATGGCTTCTGTCAAATAGCGTACTTGTCGAAAAGTTTAGTGAATTAGAGTGGCGGAAGGGGGCTAAGCGGGATTTAATCAGCAATCCAAATCGTTATTAGGCAATAAATCTCTGGCATTACAATCAAGCGCTGTCGAAACTTTAAGCAGTGCTTCAATGCTCACGTTGACCTGGCCACGCTCTATACGACTGATGTAGCTCAAGTCGATACCCGCTGCATGACAAAGCTCAAGCTGCGTCCACTGCTTTTGCAGACGTCTGTTCTTCACGTTTTGCCCGAGGGCGCTTAAAAACTGCTTACTCATCAAAAGCCTCTTAAATTTACGCGACTATGATGATTTGCCCTTATTCGGTCTATAGTTTATAGTCCTAGGCATATAATCCTATTTGATGAGGGAGTGCATGGAGAGGTACAAGTTAATCTTTGACGGGCAAGTTAAAGAGGGTAAGGACAAGCAGGTAATTGGCGTATTCCTATCTAAATTCTTAAAGATATCAGAAAGTAACAAGGATAAGCTATTTTCAGGTCGCTCATACTCGCTTCGAAATAATCTAAATCAGCAACAAGCTAACGAGCTTCATGCAAAATTGGAACAAGCCGGAATTTTAACAAAAGTCATCCGGGAAAAATCATTGCAAGAAGACGTGACTTATCAAGAAACCGTCGTTAACTCAGCGCCCAGCTCAGTGAATCACGCAATTGATGACTATAGAGTGACTGTTAGTAACAAAATCCTGTGTAAGCACTGTGGCTCTTTACTGCAAGATGGAGCAGTTAACACTCAGCTTGCTAACACTCACCCAGATCCAGCTAAGGCTATACCCGTTTTACAAAAAATACCTGATCGCCAAATTAACGATGCAGTTAAACCTGTTGAGCTGGATTCGTTCAATCTGAGTCCTTGGTGGAAGGAGCGATTTAAGCTCTTACAAGACAGCGGTGCAGCTGAGATGGGGTTAAAAGAATACTTTGTGAATGGCATTACCAAGCTCCCCAAAACTGATTCAAAAAAGCTGACGTTTCAGTGGTTCTCGATGTTAATCGGTTTAGTAATTGGCCCGTTGTTGTATCTGTTCAAAGGCATGTTTAGGAAAGGGCTGTTTTTAACGCTATTGAGCACCGTCATTTCAACTATTGTTGCGATTTGTCTGAGGTATCCCCAGAAATTCTGCATTTAAAATAAAAAGTTAGGCGATTAGGGAACATTCATGGCCGTTCCTGATCTGATCGTTCGCCAAAACTAAACCATGTCATTAACAGCCATGAATGTGAAAAGAATGCTCGCCGATTTCCTCGGATTTGTCACCCCCAAAACTATGCATAAAGCGCGATTTTCTGTCTTATTAGACGCGGTTACTGCGCTTGCTAAAGACGCGCGTTGCACTGTGACCGCCATAGGGCGCGCAATGCCAGGATCGTCCGACAAAATCAGTATCAAGCGCGCGGATAGATTACTCAGCAATGCCAATCTGCAACGGGAACTGCCTCTTATCTATGCAGCAATGACTAAGTCTGTCGTTAGCAGTAAATCGCAACCGCTCATTCTGGTTGACTGGAGCAACGCTGATACCGCGAAACGGCACTTTATACTGCGAGCCAGTATGGCCGCTGATGGCAGAGCATTGACGCTATTACAAAAAGTGGCGGCAGCAGAAGAGTATACTTGCCCACATTTGCACCGCGCGTTTTTAAAACAGCTCAAGGCCATGTTACCCAAAGACTGCAAGCCCGTTATCGTCACCGATGCTGGCTTCAAGGTGCCCTGGCTTAAACAGGTACGCCAATTAGGCTGGCATTATGTCGCCAGAGTCAGAGGCAACGTGAAACTTAAGCTTACAGAGCAAACAGAATTTATAACCGTGAATGCTCTTTATAAAAAGGCTCGCGCTACACCCAAACACGTAGGCGCAATCGTGCTGACTCAGACGCAGCAATATGAAACCCGCGCTATTCTGGTAGGTAAAGGCTATAAGCTCTTGAAGCGTGATAGAAATAAATCTTACAAAGAACCCTGGTTATTGGTGTCATCGTTACCTGAGTGTCATGACTATGCGGATAAAATCGCCAAATGCTACAGCAGCCGGATGCAAATAGAAGAAAGTTTCCGCGACCAGAAAAGCCCGCGCTATGGCTTAGGGAGTGACTTGCACGGCACCAAGTGTAAATCACGTTTGAATATATTGCTGCTATTGGCTGCACTGGCAAATTGGTTCCACTACCTGATGGGAGCCGCAGGTGAAATAGCAGGTGTGCACTTACGATATCAGGCTAACACAGTAAGAAATCGACGGGTACTTGCTCTGAACTTCCTCGGCATCCTGCTATGTAATGAACCCAAGCTCCCAATCAGCAGGCAACATTATCAGCAAGGGCTAAAGCAAATCTTGCACTGGGCTGCTCAGTGGGACTGGGCGCAAATCAAGTTGGCAAAGAGCTGATACTATGAGGTGTAAATTTGTGGGGATCCCTCAGGCGATTTGTGTGACGTTCATGGGGTATGAATTTCAACCCTTCATTAGCAGCGTGATTGCTATGGTGATCGTGGCTCAGCTCTATGTCTATGACTATTTCCGGTACAAAGTTCTAAACGAAACCTTTTGGCCGGGACTACCAAAATGGCTGGGAAGTCCCGTGACGATTACGTTGGGATGGCTAGCACTCATCGGATTCATTTATTGGATATCAGAGATTATTTAAGAATGTTTATCAGCGCCTATGGGCGAAAGACCGAATTAAGAATTATGACGATAAAAATCAATATTTTTTATTAACTGGAGTAATGTATGGGAAAGTTTGTATGTTTATTGTTGTCAGTGTCGCTTTTAACGGGATGTTTTAGTTCATTGCCAAAGTGCTCAAGCGATGCATCCAAAGAGATTTTATTGGACCTGTTGATTAGAGATATGCTCAACGCAAGTCATGAAGTACTAAGCGATAGAGATTTAAATAAGTATATTAGCGTAATCAACGTTAGAACCACCGACTACGATAAGAAATTTAAGCGATATTCCTGTGAGGCGGTCATTAGGTTTTCAGATCAACTAGACTATCCAATATACTATGAATCGGTTATCGATGAAGAAAGCGGTGAGCACATGATCTACACTAATCGGCTTAACATACAGCAGGCATTCGGCTTAACTCATGTTGTGAATGGTATCATTCTGAAAGTAAATCAAGGAAAGAATAAATAAACGATCATACAATTCCTATCGGCATGGTAACTTATCAATTTTAAGTCAGGCTATATCGACAGAAAAATCTGATACTATACAGAGCTGAACTTTAAGCCGGAAGTTCTGCTTAGCTTATGGCAAGATAGGCTGGCAATTTTAGTCCCTAGTTATTTTCGCTGGGGACTTATTCTCTCTGCATATGAGAAGTTATGGCAGGAAGCAAGTTAGTACCCATTAAAATTCCAGAGGACAATATAATGTCGATTCTGTTAGACAAGCGCGAGTTAAAAAAAGCAGCAAAGGAATTGTCGCTTGTAAAACTGCAGGAAGTAATTTCAACGTTAAATGCGGTTATTGCTGAACGAGAGAAGGAAGCAGAGATTATTGGTCAGCTTGAACAGCTGGCAAAGTCACAAGGCTTCACGCTGGAGCAACTAGGTTACAAACTCAGTAACGATGTCATCAGCTCACCTATCCAGCAAGACAATACTGAAACCGGTAAGCGCCCAGTTAAACCAAAGTTCAAAACGATCAACAAAGATAAGCAGTACTTCTACTTAGAAAATGGCCAACTTAATCTGCTGCGCACCCATACAATGAAAAAGGGGTTACAAGAGCGCGGTGTGGAAGTTGTGCCGGTGACAAAAGTAGATAAGAAGTATGCTAAACAGGTTGATGCAATAATCGCTGAAGCAACAGCGCAAGCGCTAGAAAACTACAACTCCAAAGTTGATGCCTGGAACGAATGGGCAGCAGTTAATGGCGAAGAAATTTTATCTAAAAAGTAACCTAGTAATGGTGCCTGGCCAAGCTGGGCACTTGTTCTCCCCAGATACCAAGAAATTCCCTCCTGAAAATACGCTGCTATGTGATTACATATGCTTAAGTCAGCATCTGCTGTTCAGCAGCGCTCAGAACTTAACTGTGTTGCATAAGTGTGAAGTTTAGCTAAAGTAGTGACAGCAGTATCGAAATTAACTATGTTAGTGACAAGGTATGCACTTTGTCGCTGATCTAGTTAAAAATCTGCACTTTAATAGACATTAAAGTGCAAGAAGCAAATTTTATAGAAAGCACGACGCGTCTATTAGATTAGAAGACGCCTAAGCAATAGTGGGCTGCAAATTCTATTGGTAGATTGGATCTAGCAGTGAGTAAAAAACTTTACATAGTCGGAAATGGTTTTGATTTATGGCATGATTTGCCAACTAGCTATTGGGACTTCTCAAAATTTGCATACGAGTTGCTTTCTGAAATTGAGAATTACTATGCTCTGGATTTTAATCAGTACAACCCATGGCATGATTTCGAAAATGCACTTGGTGATTTTGACCCTGATGCTTTCTTTGATAGTTACAATGAGATAGATGTCAGTGCCGATAATTTTAGACCTAGCTTTATATATGGTCTTGAAGATGAAATAACCGAACAAACCAATACACATGTTGACACTATCAGGGAAGCCTTTACTGACTGGATCAATCAGATTGATGTAAGCAAAGCTATTGCGAAATTGAAGTTTCCCGAATACTCATTATTTATGTTGTTCAACTACACATCGACTTTGCAGACCGTTTACGGCATCGATGGCAATCGAATATTACATATTCATGGAAATTCAGAGAACCTTGATGAACTGATTTTTGGTCATGGTGAAGAAATTCATGAGAATCTAGCGTATGACGGAGATGGCGAGCCAACTGGTGACATGTTTTCGGATGCTAGGGGCAATGCCAGATACCCACTTTATGCCCTCAAGAAACCTGTGGACGAAGTATTAGCTAGGCATGAGGATTACTTTGATAAGTTACATAATATTGAAAACATAATAGTTATTGGTCACTCACTGAATAAAATTGATCACCCATATTTCAGGAAGATCAATCAAGTTGCTTCTAATGCCTATTGGACTGTGGTCTATTACCCTGAGGAGCTAGAAAGTGGTTTTATTCAAAGTTTGATTGATTGCGGAGTAAATCCTGAGCACATCCAATGCTATGAGTACGATATTTGGATTTCCCAAATTACGACTGACTTGGAAGGTGCTAAGACAACGCATATGCATTCTATCGTGTGTTGAAGTGCAAACAGGGTCTTGATTATAACAGCTCCACTATTCAGTCGATGATAGTGGTCAGAACGAAAGCAGAGTTTCGTAGATTAGGAGCAATTTAGTTGGTAAGGGAAAACAAACAACTGTTACTGGCGGAGGTTCTTCGGGAGTTTGAGATAAATGGGACAGTTTTTACAGCTGAAATGATTGCTGCAAGAACTACATACAACAAGAATTCGGTACATAAATATATCACTGAAAAACTATTAGATAAGTATGTATTTCAGTCAGGCGGTAGAAGCACGTATCGTTGCGATGGGGTAGCGTCGCTTTCAAATGACGAATTTATTTCGGTAATGAGTCAATCTGCGAAAGCTAAAATTAAAACACCGGAGGAACAATTTCATGAAAAACTCATCGGACGCAGTTTAGATGCATTTACTCTTGCTTTAGAAGTTTACAACCGCCCGAGTATGAAGAATAGGGTTGAAGCGTTTGCAATAATGATGGTCAACGCTTGGGAGTTGTTACTTAAAGCTGAGATACTAAAAGTTGATGGGTACGAGAGGATTTTCTACGACGGTGACAAGAGTATATCTATCACTGATGCTATCAAACGTCGATTACAGCAAAAAGACCCTGTTCGAATAAACTTAGAAACCTTAATTGACCTTAGAGACCAAGCAGTTCACCTTCTAATACCAGAATTACAGCCGCAATTATCAAGACTGTTTCAAGCAACAGTTTTGAACTACCAAACGCGTTATAGAAACGAAATGGGAAATGCTCCTCTTTCAGGCCAAAGTGTAGGCATGTTGAGCTTAGTTATTGATGGCCCTGCGCCTGAAATAACTCTAATCCAAAAGCTATATGGTAAACATGCTGCCTCTTCAGTAGCTAAATTTATTCAACATTTTGAAGATACATCTAGAGAGGTAAACTCGACAGAGTTCTCTATACCAATAGACTATCGTCTTGCGTTAGTTAAAAGGGAGCATGAGAGCGATTTATCACTGAGCGTTGGAGAGGCCGGTACAGGCGCAATTATTATAACAAAGACAAAAGATCCAGATGTTTCTCACCCATACCACATGAATACCGCAATTTCTGAAATTAATAAAAGACAGAAATTGGTTGTAATTAAAAGTGGTGCATTTCAGGCAGTACTAAGTAAGCATGGACTGAACGGTCAGAATAAATCAGATATGCGATATGTGATTGATGGAAGGCCAAGATATTCTGAAAAATTCGTAATTTGGTTCGTGAAAAACCTCCAACAACCAAATTGGCTTGAATCGGCTAAGCAGTATCGACGGGCTGAGTTGAAAAAAAATTAACCTCTTAAAGAATATTGGAAATGTATCTTTGAGAAGTAATGAAGGCGGAAAATTACTTTCCGCCCTAAATTTCAGTTATCTGCTTTTAGATGGATTATTGCCTCGTCCTTTACCTGATGGATTACCTGTTTTACTTGGTCCGTTCTGTGGTGTATTACCTTTAGCCATCTTTTGGTCCTTTATATGTTGGGTTGAAATCCAGCTCACCTTAGCACTCTGATTTGGGACATTTAGGGACATGAATGAAAAACTTCAAATAATTAACAAGCAACGACAAATCAAGAGTCTACTGGATGTTATTGGTTGGAGTGTTGCAAAGTTTGCCAGCTCGTTTGTCATTGACACAAATGAGCTTGATGTTGACGAAGACGAAATTGTCAGATTTCAAGAGAAGGTTAAAAAGCAGCTTACCAGAACAAGTTATAGCTCGACCAAATTTACAGTTCTTGATGAATACATCAGATACCTCTTAGCGACGGAAGAATTTAAGAGGGTGAGTTCTCAGAATCGAGCCTTATACGTTGAGCTTACTGGGTTTATCCAGGATTATTGGGTGATTGTCGACGAAGAGAAAGACGCAGAGAAAAGAAAAGTACTTGAAGTGGCTGCAGCGCATGCGCTCTCTATTGGCTCTGCTTGGGATTTTAATGTTGTTAAAGCTAGTGATGATGAGTTTGACAAGCGCTTTATAGTAATCTGGGAGGGTGACGTTGGTCATTGCGGTGGTTCAGGAACATGGGGACCAGTAATGTGTGAAGTTGTTGAAGGCAGTTTTGGCCGCTATTTTGTAGAGTGTACGCATAAATACTTTGAAGCAGGCTTGCGTTGTATTGATGAGGTAGTGGGTTTTTCTGATAACATTTTAATTGTGTCGGGTCGTCGATATGCAGACAGCGATTCAAACAATCATCCATCGCTAAGATTTAGAGTCAAGCTTGAGAAAGGACTCGAAAATTGGAACATTGTCAAAGAAGAATTAATTGGTTAGTAGTATTTCGCTCGCTCACAGTCATTAAGGAAATATTTTGCAGCAAGAAATTCTAGCCGTTTTGCTAGCGGTACTGCCCGCGAGTTTAGGTTATTGGGCAAAGGTGAGAACTGAATCATTAGCTTGCCGCAGGTTAATTTTGTCTTACCTGTTAGAAATCAGACATACGTTGATGTGTACTAGTTTGACTGCCGATAAATTATCAAAAGGCTTCGATAGTGCTTTGGAGAAAATTTTTGCTAAGTATCACCAAGTTGATGATGAACCAACTATAGATGAAGGATTGGGAAAATTAAGGCCAATTGCTTATAAAATGTTCAATGATACAGTATGCGGTATGCTACCAAGCTTTGATGATGCATTTCTAGCTGAGTTTAATTCAACGCTTAGAGAATTTCGAAAAGAAGAACCGCTTCTCGCTTTTCAATTGAAAGGCTGGGAAAAGGAGCAGACCTACCTTCAGATTAAACAGGATTATGCTAATACATTCAGCAATCTAGATGAAATTCAAGGTGCAACATCTTTTAAGCAGTTTTTAGAGAAAACGTTGACTGAAGATGAGGATAAAAGTCTTATCGAAAGTGTTCGTCTACTCGACGGTTTAATTAGCAAAATCGCGAGATCGTCAGGAATACTTACTTTCGTAAAGATTTCTTTTTATCTATACAAGCGTCCTGTAGTAGTCTTCTCAGTAAATGAAGCTGATTTCCTTAATGAGATGTCACCGATTTTAGATAAGCTCGATGAGTTAATAGAGCAACATCTGGCGAATAATCATGACCGGTAACTATTGCTATCCATGAATAATTGGCAAGCAATCGACGAAGTGATGATGCATCTCTCTGATAGGCTCCATGGCTTCCTCGTAACCAGTCAAAATAGATAGCATTTGCATATTTATAGCGGCAACAGCATTGCAGTTTCGAAGAGAATCATAGATAACCTTGGGTTCATAACCTACGCCATTGCTAACAAGTGCGGCAAGACCACTGTGCGTAAAACTGTTAAACGCTGAATTATTAATGCCTCTAAAGTCATTCAACTGGCTGAGAATGTGTGCCGGAGCATCCGAGCTCGAGAGTGCTTTAAGCATATCTGCGATAATTGGCGTTTCAAGCTTCTTGATTTGGTCTGGACCAACTTTACCTGCAGTTACGATTTTATTAAACCAAGCATCTGTATTCGCGTACATAAGCCAAAATCCGCGTATCAGGCTTTCGTATTGGGGCCGCATCAACGCAATACCTGATGATGTAAAGCCGTCAGCAATTAACTTAAGAGAAGAGAGACCATGTTCATATGATAAAATACCAGACTGAAAGGCCATTTGCCATTTAAGCTCCGGTATCGCTCCAAGGTGTTGTAACTGCTCAACATGCTCAGCCATAAAATCATACATTTCAAAGCAGCGTGGCAATATTGCTTCTAATTCTTTTTCGTACACAACTATTCCTTTGGTATCGCAAGGCTAAAATTGAGCGAGAGCGTTTAGATGCCGAAATCTGACAAAGGATTAGCTCGTTATAAGTGTACGGTTGAAATCTCGGCTCATCAACGCGCATACCTTTGCCACTTAATTTACAAGTATGATAATACTTGATTTTGTATAAATAGTGTTAATTTTCACTAGACTAGTGACAAGCCCATCAGATTTGTCTAAGTTAGATACAAGAACAGTACTTTGTCTCTGATTTAGAGCAAAAGACGCACTTTAATACATATTAAAGTGCAAAACTTAAAAATGAGCTGAGTAAGTAAATTTATAAACGTTATTTCCCTGTTTTAGTGAGACATAGCCTTTTAATGCACATTATAGTCTTGCTATTTAGTTCGATGACACTATGGATGTGTATAAATTTTGGTTTGATGAGGCAAATTGAATGGATAGAGCAGTATCAACAGAATCTAATAGAACTTATACCGCTGAGGAATTTGAAGCGTTATCTGAATCGCAACGTAAGGTATTAAAACTAACACTTTCTTGCCTTGGTTGCGGTGATGTAGCTTGGTTCAAATCTGCGACAAAGCCTGGTTCTAAGGTTAGAAGAATTGCTCATTTCAACTCACATCACCATGGTGAAGAATGCGAATTTAGGACGTCATATTTTCTAGTAGATGATGAAACAAATAGCGGTAAAGCAACGTTAGAGCAAGTACCAGTAGTTGCAGAGTACTTCGTTAATTTGGACTCCAAAATCGGTGGAGCGATTGCAGACATTGCACTTGAGCCAATACCTAATGAAGGGTTTTTCGTTCCATCTAAACCGAGTGGTGGAGCCATTGGTAAGGGAGCTGGCTTAGCCTATGAAACACATTTGAGCAAAACACTTCGTCAAATATTGTCATACCTCAAGCGATTCCCTGATTTCAGAACTTCAAATAAAAAGGTTGTTTTGTATTCTGAATCAGGACAATTAAAAGTAAATGGTGCTATAAAAGATCTTGCTGTAAATTTCGAGGATGTCGATGAAACGATGGTTGATCAATACAAATTATTCTGGGGTGTAATAGTAAATGCAGAGAATGAATTTCAGAATAACGGTATTTGGCTGAATAGCAATAGGTCCAAACGTGGTTTAAGCATTAAAATCTACGAAGATATTAGAGATAGATTTTTACAGGCATTTAAAATAGAAGAACTTGAAGCACTTGAAGGTGCTCATGTGTTAGTAGCAGGGAAAATGCATTATTCTGGAAAGAATAACAAACCAATAGTTTACTGCGCAATGCCAAATTTTATTACGATACAAAAATATCGAGAAGTTACTAAATGAGTAATTTTTTCAATTAGTAACAAGAGTAATTAACACAAGGAATATTTAGAGTGAGTATACTCTTTACTGATATGGGGCTAGCTTATCGCAAAGCTAAGGTAGACTTATATTACTCATCGCACCCCTGCCTAACTTCAATTGCTGAATACGAAGAGAATTTGGAAAAAAACCTTCTCGGATTACTCTTTAAAATAGTGGGAGCAGATGAAAGTTGGATCGCTAGCCCTGATTTTTTAGGTAGTTGGACTCTGACAGCAAAGTCAGTTAACACTGAAGAATGGGATAAATACTGCGAGGATAACGGTCATGGTCTTATTTTTTCATCTCCTGCTGATGAATGGGATTATCTTTGCGAAGAGCTGACTGATAAACAAAGTGTCAAACCTCCCATAGCACAGTTTAGAGTAATGGCTGCTTGTAGTCTTGATTTTCACGTACTGTCAACTTTATGGCTTTTAAAAATTGGGCATTTGTTCGATGCAAAACTAACTAAATGCGCTTATGGTAATCGGCTGCGCCGCACTCAAGATGGCAAATCTATTAACCCGCTTTCTCTGGGCTCTTTCACACCATATTTAAAACCATTCCGAGATTGGCGTGATAATGGCATTAAAGCCATGCACACTGCCTTGACGGAACACAAAAAAATAGTTGCGTTGACCGCCGATGTTAGTTCGTTCTACCATGAATTGAACCCTAATTTCATGCTAAACAGCGACTTTCTTGAGCGAGTATTAAACATCTATTTAGATGCTGATCAACAGAAACTGCATCGGTTATTTATCAACGCGCTGAAAGCATGGGCACAAAAAAGTCCGCTAAATAAGGGCCTACCAGTTGGTTTACCAGCATCAGCGGTGATCGCTAATGTTGCCTTGATCGAGCTAGATCGCTTTGTAGAACAACAAGTCATGCCTTTATATTATGGGCGTTACGTAGATGACATTTTATTGGTAATGCAAAACGGTGCAGGGTTTCGTTCTAGTGCCGAAGTATGGGAATGGTTGTTTAGTCGTGCGTTTGGAAAGATAGCGTGGGCAGACAATACAGAGAAAAAAGAAATTGCATTCTCCACCGACTATTTGCGAGACAGCAAAATACGATTCGCGAACAGTAAAAATAAGGTTTTTTTGCTCACTGGTGAACCTGGTAAAGCTTTGGTTGAAGCAATTAAACATCAAATTTACGCTCGTGCCAGCGAATGGCGTGCCATGCCAAGGATACCATTAAGTGCAGAGTACGTAGGTACAGATTTGCTTGCAGCAACGCAGAGCGATGGAGAGGCGGCCGATAATCTCCGTAAAGCTGATAGTTTGACTATGCGACGCGCAGGGTTCGCGATTAAACTCCGTGACTTCGAAGCTTACGAAAGAGATTTACCCCCTGCGGCTTGGCAAGATCATCGTAAAGCTTTCTTTCGTGCATTTATCGATCATGTTTTAGTGCTACCGACATTCTTTGATTTATCCGTTTATTTACCACGGGTAATAAAGCTGGCAACCGCTTGCGAGGATTTTGGCGCTTTACGAAGAATTTTAGACGCCGTAACAGCAGTCTGTATTCAACTAAATAGATCATGTTCGATAAATATAAAAGCGAGTGAAGACGAGAAATCGCTTCCAGATGCCGAGATTGTTAAGATTTGGCGAGTCCAGCTTTTTAAGTCAATATGCGAAAACATTGCAGCATCAATTCCGCCTCGGCTATCAAAATTGGGCAAGCAGTCGTGGCAGAGCAATATGTCAAACTATCGACCATCACTTGACGAAGAGACTGGGTTAAGTTGGCCGACATCTGAAAAAGTCTTTCAGCAACTTCAAGCCAGACTGTTCTTTTTCGATCTTGCGCATATGCCGTTCCGCTTTGTTGGTTTACCGAAGGAGATGATTTCACAGCGCGGAATTCCAGCGCGGAAAGGGGTGATTAACTATTCAACTACACACGAGTTTTTACCTGAAAATATCAAAAAAGGCGTTGCTGAACTTAGCAGTTGGATTAAGTTTAAAGCCATTCCGAATGGGTTGATCTTTGCTACCCGGCCTTTTAACTTGCCTGAGTTATTTATTTTAGACAGAAACGCTTACAAACCGGGGGGGCAAGATGCGCTTCGTGGCGTAGTTTTGGCGACCCGTGGTTTTGTCTTAAATGAAAAAACTCCATGTTTTGACCAAAAGGGTGTTCTGCAAATCCCTGACGGCAGTTCGTCTGAAAAATATACAATAGCCGTATCGAGCTGGAAAACGAACATCCCTAGTTGGACTGCAGCTGTAATGCGAAATTCGGATCCTGATGAAATGCGTTATGCCAGGCTAAATCGCTTACTGGATACTGTTATAGGTGAGCCCAAGCAAAGTAGTTACTTAATTTTGCCTGAGCTGTCGTTACCTGCTCACTGGTTTATTCGTATCGCACGTAAGCTACAAGGTCGAGGTATTTCGCTAATCTGCGGAATAGAGTATCTACATGCACCAAAATCATTAGTTCGCAACCAAATTTGGGTATCCATGACGCATGATGGCCTTGGTTTTCCTTCCTTAATGATTTATAGGCAAGATAAACAGCGACCAGCTTTACATGAAGAGCACGAGTTACAGCGATTGAGCGGCCTTAGTCTTAAACCTGCGCTGCAATGGTCCGAACCGCCAATCATACAACATGGTGATTTTTGTTTCGCACTATTGGTATGTAGTGAACTTACGAATATTCAATATCGCGCTGCATTGCGAGGTAAAATTGATGCTTTGTTTGTACCAGAGTGGAATCAGGACACTGAAACTTTTAATGCGCTCGTTGAGTCTGCGGCATTGGATATTCATGCATATATTGTCCAGTGCAACGACAGACAATATGGTGATAGCCGAATTCGAGCACCCTACAAAGAAAGCTGGAAACGAGATATCTTGAGAGTGAAAGGAGGGATCACTGATTACTGTGTAATTGGTGAGATTGATGTTAAAGCCATTCGCCAGTTCCAAAGCTGCCATCGCTCACCATCTGATCCATTTAAGCCTGTTCCGGATGGTTTTGAAATTAGTCATAACCGGAAATCACTTCCTAAATAATGTTAATGTGTCGGACTTAGTCTCATGAGAACTCTGAGGCTCTAAGTAAAAGAACTTTAAGCAGGGAGTTTAGCTAGGTTTATTACAAGGTAGGTCAATTTTAGCCCCCTCTTGCAGCTAATCTATTTTGCATAAGTGTTAAGTTTAGCTAAAGTAGTACCAAGGCATACACTTTGTCTCTGATATAGCTAGAAATGTGCACTCTAATCGATATTAAAGTGCGAAACTCTTAATTGTCGAGGGAACGCGGTCGATTCAGTTTTCTGCAGCTGGAAATCCAACTGCTTAAGCAGGATCGCACCAAACAGGTAGCTACCATGATCTCGGCTAGGATAGGTAGGAAGCGATGATACACTTCCAATCTATTAAACCGCGCGTTTCGAAATATCCCTTAGCTAATATAGTATAGCTACTATTCGTCTAGCATACTTTTGGGAATGAGCGCATTGCCGTCTCTAATTTCTTCGACCAAATGAATATGGGGGAATGTTTCCCAAAGCTCTTCATTAATATGCTCAAAAACGATCATCTGAAATTCGTCACCTTCTTCATTTGCATTCTGTATGAAATTATTAAGAGGATTTAGTGCCGATTTAACCTTAGAAATGTCGGTTTGTTCTAATGTCTCCTTCTTCTGTTCACCATCACCCCAATAGGGACGGTTAAATTTGTCGATTACAAGGAAAGGCGGAACAAAAGGTGTTTTCCTAATCCGAATGATTTCGTGTAGACCAAGAAATAAGAGCAAATGTAAAAACATGTGGTTAGAGCTGCTGCCAACGTTCTCAATAAAATCCGTTTTTGGTTTTCTAAGCTGCTTCTAATCCTGAGATCGTTCCTAAGACTGCTGGAAAAGGGGCCTGAATAACATAACCTGGAGTAATAGGTGAGCCATTCTGTGTTGGGTTATTAACACCATCACTGCCATCAACTACTACTTCTGATAACCGTAATCCCTCCGCTGTCCAACCTTCATCACGCTCAAGATTAACGTTGATATTTTCTCCAGCGTTTGCGCCAACAAGAAAATCACGGTTAAGTCTGCCATCAAGTAGTGGTATACCTGCAAAACTAGTTGTCTCTGCTATACGGGTAATTTCTTTGTTGATCTGGCGGATCTCATTTTGTAAGGCGGTTCTATCCTCCTGACTGTTGATACCACTGCGAGACTGAATAACAAGTGTACGCATACGTTGAACAGCATTAGTCATTTCATCAAGTGCGCCTTCAGCTACCTGAGATAATGAGATGCCATCATTGGCATTTCTGATCCCCTGATTAATACCGTTAATCTGACTGGTTAGTCTGTTAGAGATTTGCAGGCCAGCAGCATCATCAGCAGCAGAATTAATACGATAGCCCGAAGCCAATCTCTGGAAAGTTTGGCTTAGCGGCGTAGAGAGGTTACTAATCGACCTTTGCGCGGCTAATGAAGAGATGTTCGTATTAACAAACAATGACATAGGCTATCCATGAAATAGGTTAGAGATAGGCATTTTCTGCCTTACAATCACGAATTGAGGACTATAATCCTCATTTGTCTTAGTTATCGTTCCGAAACCTGAAAACTTTAATGCGACTTGAGCTAGTGGACGCTAAGCTCATGATCTGATTGATCTAAAATATTGAAACTTGCTAATGAGGATTATGATCCGTGGCAGGTTAATCCTCTATTTACCATAGTGTCTGCTCCCAATTTTGAGAGCGCACAATGGCTGATCTGGCAAAGCAATTAGGTGAGAACATTCGTAAGAGAAGAGTTGAGATTGGCTTGAGCCAGGATAACCTTGCGCTTAACGCAAATATTGATCGCAGCTATATTGGTCGGATTGAACGCGGAGAAGTGAATATCACTGTTGAGATGCTTTTCAAGATCGCGGCTTATATCAAAATTGATCCGCGTGAGCTACTTCCTATAGCTTTCAGTGAGTAAAAATCAGCATTTCTTCTATGTGCTTAAAGCGGAAATTCACGGCAAGTCAATTAAATTGCTGCTTCTCATTGAAAGCAATATCCCCATGTTTAGCCTCAAGAGCGTGATCCACTGCGAGAATATCGCTGTCTTATATGGCGAATTTTTGACGTCGCGGTGATGTGGCAGGGAAAAAAGGTTCGAGTACCATATCCTGAGCATTGAAGTAGTATGCTTAAAGTCGTTCAACAAGATTAAGTAGTAAGTTAGTAATAAAATCAAAAAAATGTTGACAAGTAGGGTTTTAACTAATAAGTTTTTTCTATTTCAATGAAACGGAGTGAAAATTATGAAAAAAATAGGAAAGACAACATGTATATTAATGGCTTTATTGATTTCTTTATCGGTAAGTGCTGGCACAGTTTGTACATGTGAATCCGGCAGTATGACAGTAGAAATCACTGACGACGGAAAGATAAAAATGAGTTGTTCAGATGGCGGCAGAATTCGTTGTACGATGGGCTAGCCTGATAAAAAAAATTACTGTGGAACGATTTTAATATGAATGAAAAATAATATGGAGTTGTTATGAAAAAATGGAGTGTATTACTATTGATCGTTCCGCTTGTATTACTATGGATGCTATTTGATAGCTCTGATTCTGATAATGAAATATCCATCAGAAAGCATGCAGAAAGTAACTTTCCTTCTGGTTCGTCTGAGTCTGTGCCCAAAGTAGACTCAGAAGAATTCTTATCAGGCACAGCTAATGGTGTTCAGCGAGGTACATCATTGGATAACTCGAACGTTGATGCCGAAGCTAATGATGTATCTCTTGGACTATCACCGCAGTTAGATAGCTACAGTAACAAGTTCTTTGATAAATATGAGTCTGAAAGTGATTTAAATAACGATTTCATCTCAAGTGCTGGATCAATTTACGAAGCGACGCTGGCAGCAGCGTTCAAAAGTAATTTTTCAGATTTTATAGACACAGTTAGCACCTTGAATAAGAGCGTAGAAGCATTTGAAAATGAAACAAAGATCAGTGACGAGATATCAAGAAAGCTTGGTAATAAAGTATTTGATGAGAAACTAAGCTGCGCAGGTAGGTTATGTGTAGTAACGTTTAAATATTATGAAAACGTTGGAAAAGAGATGTTCAATGAAATTCATAATTTTGGATCATTCTATAGCTTTTACAACTACTCGTCAAATTTTGACGATAGCAAGCAGTTAAAGCTTATATTAATATCAACACCAGATTCGTCCAAACTTGTTATAGAAAGATGATTCACTATTTCGATTTTTCCGTTGCAATGGTTTGGCATGTTAAGTTATTTCCGTATTAGATTTTTGAAGCGATTAACTAGTATAATTTTATTAATCACAGTTCTGGATTTTTTCTAGATAATTTATCTATTTGACAGCCTTGTGCGAGAAAAAAACTAGTTGTTTTCATAAATATTATTAATCCTGCTGCCTGACTTTTCTTCTTTGTGTGAAAATTTTATAGCTTTTTAACTTGATTATCTTGGTTAAGTGTTGACATTGTTTGATTTTGTTTAATAGTATGGTTGTGCTCGTTAGTGAGTGTGTTTTAATAAGGGAACTATATGAAAAAATTTATAACATTCGGAATCGGTTTGGTCTTAATATTGAGCTATTTTCACGCATCAGCTTCCTCAATTGAGCAATCAATACGTGAAGATAAAAGAATAAGCGTTTTATGGGAAAATAGACGAGATTTCCATTTGGCGAGTATAAAATCTTCTAACGAACTTCACAAGCTCGAGTCTGTTAATGCATGGCGATCTCTCTCAGAAGAAGGTAAGGAATTATTTTTGGAGAGTTTAGTTATGAATGAGCAAGGACTGGCTAGTTTTAATTATTCAATTTTGGAATCCGAATTGACTGTATCAGAAATACATTCAATATTAAGTATGTTTGGTGCACAGCGACTATCAAGCTTAATGGTTAACGCTAGGGTCGAGTCTGATTTAGACTTTTTGCTCATCAGTAAACCTAGAATTTTGCCCAGGAAAGATAAAGATCGTAACGCTGAATTCTCAGGTTTAAGTTATGAAGATGAAAATGCTAAATTAGACGATCATAAGGATTATCACTGTGAGAGTAGAGCGACCTGCTCTGAACGACAAGGCTCGATCTGTATGAGCAGTTGTTAGTGTAATGTTATATGGGAGATAGTTAAGTGCACTTAACTATCTCCCAAAGAGGCATTTATGAGTATGTGGCTTTTGGTATTTTATTTATTAAATATCGATGGAATTTTTGAAGAACCTCCCTTATGTGACTCCCCTGAGAGCATTTTAAGTGAGGCTAGGCTAATAGAGAGAAAGTTTAATTCACCAATCTATGAGAATGGAATTCTTATCGACAAGAGAAGGGATGTCTTTCTAGATTTTGAGAAATCATGTTTATTCTATTATTTTAAGAATAGTAACGAGTTAATAAATGAAAAGCAAAAGCATTTGCTATTCAGTGCTGCAAAGAAATCATTTTTTTATACAAGGAATATAGATGTTATATCTAATCTAGGCGCTTACTTTGGCTATACCGGTAATCGTTATGAGGTCTTCGAAAGATTCACAAGAGGAATATATTATTATAAATCTAAATTTGATGGGAAAGAATCATTTCTTTCAGAAGGTGGTAATGAGCATTTATTAAGTAAAAAAAACACAATTTTGATTATTTCTTCACCTTACTGCGGATTTTCTAATGGATTAATTAGCTGGTTAGGTAATTATAATTCGGAGAGTTTGGATGTTATTTTTTTATACAAAGCGCCAATTGATTTTAACATAGATAATTTCTATATTTCAGATAAGAATAAGAATTATAAAATAGTTTTTGATGTTTCTGCTTGGAGTGATATTAAATACTGGGGGACACCTACAGTTTACTATTATAGAAATGATGTGCTTGTTAAGCAATTTGTTGGTTTTACTGAAGAGACGAAAGAGTTCCTAACTAACGCATTAAAGGAAAAAAAATAACTGCTATTTGGCAGGTTTTTACTCTTGCTCAGAAATTAGGCTTTTAGCGAAAGCTTCCTCATCATTAGGATTAAACTTAAATCATGCTCCTGTTATATGATAAACGAGAACTGAAAAAGTAGAAACGAGAAAACTCTGGCTAAGCTGAATGAAGTTGTCGACAAACTCAACAACGTACTTGCTGAACATCAAGAAGAAATAGAACTTATTGGCTCAGCTTGAGCAGCATATCTGGCGGCTCAGGTCGCATCACTATAATGGTGGTTTAGCACCGAACTAAAGCTAGCGCAGATATTGGCTTAGCTAAGCCAACTAAGTGACCTTTCCCCGGAATTAATACCAATCCCGTGATGAGATTTTCCAGCTTATGCGGCCTGTTTTGCATATTCAACAGGCGACATGTAATTCAGTGAGCTATGCGGTCTTACATTGTTGTAATGCTCACGCCATAACTCAATTTCATATCTGGCTTCATCCAGTGTTCTGAACCAATGCTGGTTCAGGCATTCGTTCCTGAATTTACCGTTTAGACTTTCAACAAAGGCATTCTGTGTTGGTTTACCCGGCTGAATAAAACCTAATGTGACGCCTGTTTCTTTACTCCAGAAAAACATAGCCTTGCTGGTAAATTCCGTTCCATTGTCACAGACCACCTTGCCAGGTTTACCACGTTGTTCAATCAGCAGACTCAGGGATCTGGCTACCTGCCTGCCACTGATAGACACTTGAACTAATTGGCCAACCATTTCTCGCGAATAGTCATCCACCACATTCAGCACTCGAAAGCGTCTGCCGTTACTAAGTTGGTCAGACACAAAGTCCATTGACCAACGCTGGTTAGGGGCGGTTGGTACTTCAATCGGCTGTCGCGGCCGGGTCAGCTTTTTGCGTTTCTTCGTCCGAACCTGTAAGCCTTCTTCGGTGTAAAGCCGATATGTGCGTTTACGATTCTTCACCCAGCCTTCGCCCCGCAGCAAGCCATGCAACATCAGATAGCCATAACGTGGATATTGCGTTGCCAGCGCTTTTAAGCGCTGTCTAAGGCTGCTATCTGAGCTTGTTTTAGGCTTATAGCGAAACGCCGTTCGGCTTAGCCCCGCCAGCTTACAGGCCACCCGTTCACTCAGGCGAAATGCATCAATCAGATGCTGAACAACAGGTTTGCGTGCCGCTGGCGTCACCACTTTTTTGACAGCACATCCTTCATAGCGTCAACTTCCAACATCTTGTCAGCCAGCATCTTTTTAAGCTTATTATTCTCGGATTCAAGCTCTTTCAGCCGCTTAGCTTCGTTCACTTCCAATCCGGCATACTTGCTACGCCAGTTGTAGAACGTCCCAACAGACACGCCCATGTCGCGGCAAATGTCATCGACCTTTGCTCCGGCTTCATGCTGCTTGATGGCTTTGATGATTTGTTCTTCGGTATAACGCTTTTTCATTTTGAGATCTCCATTGGCTCCATTTTATTGGAAATCTCATCAATGTCATGGTTTTATAATCGGGGGAAAGGTCAGGCGCGTAGCGAGCAGTCTGTCCTCTGTATAAATAGGAGACTGAGAACGGAATTGCACCCCATGTGTTTCCTTTTGTATATCCATGCCAACTTTTCTCGCGACGCTCGCGGTAACCAGCAAGCTCTTGTGATATGTCAAAAAGTGTCGAGGCAGAAACAACTTCCATAGTCAGTCCTCATTAAAATCGAAGGCTATATAAAGCTACATCACTTCACTTTTTGATATCCAGCTCTGCCAGCTCAATTTTTGCGATTCTAACAAAAGCTGCCCTTGCTTCAGCAACATTCATTCGTTCTGGATCAGGATTTTTGGCATATAAATTCAGTAGCGAGTCGAAGAGGTTCTGCGCAGATTTATTTAGTTCTGGAGATGATAATAGCTCTATTTGTGCTAGATATGCTCCTGCTAATTGTAACCTATTAATGTAGTCATTTTTATCATGTAAAGAGTATAGTGCGGACTTGTTTACCTCAGATAAATATTCAGAAAAAATCTTCACTCGCTCATCTTTGCCGCTCTTTTTTATCTGGCAAGAGAATTCAAATAACTTAGCGTTTATATTTGCCCTGTACGTTGCAATGCTTCCCCAAATAACTCCAAAAACTCCTAGTATTGAAGGAAGAAATTTCACTAACTCTTCTGACATATTTCATTACCCTCTAAATGCTTTTTCATTTTATTTCTAGAGCTTAGGCTGTTCTAAGTTTCTTCTTTGAAGAAAAAGTAGTCTATCCAAGTTCTTGACTTTAGTCTTAATATCTCTTTTCCCATGGCTTCTGCTGTTTCCGACAGTTTGTTATTTTTTTTCACAGCAACATCCAGTGATTCACTATATTCCTGATTTAACATTTTTAAAGCTGATATTGTCGAATTCATCTTTGCTGATTCCGTTTTTTGTTTCTCCTGCTTTTCTTGAAAATTTTTAATTATTTCATTCAGTTTGGTAATTTCTAACATCTTTTCTTTTGCAAGGTTACTTATTTTTTCGTTGGCCTCTTGGAGCTTTATTGTTTTGTCGTAATATAATTTTGACTGTGATTTATGAAATTCCAATGATACTGGGTTGGATAGTATTTTTCCAAAAACTTGATTGTTTAACTTTTCTTTAACGTATTCAAAGTATTCTTCCATTAAATCAGAATTCAACACTTTCTTACCAAACTTTCTCTCTATAGACATTGTTTTTATACTAACTTCGATTATAGGGATGCAATGATTTTGAAAGTCATGTATTTTTTCTGGCTCGCATTCATGAGTATGATTCACTTCAATCGCAACTTTATTTCCCCAGCGGCTTGCTAGTGCCTCATTTTCATTAAAAGTGATCATCAGGTCGGGGTAGTAAGATTTACCATTAGACAATATTACTCTTGTCTCAGTGCTTATTGATACAGGAGTTATAGTGAACTCATCATTCCCGCAAATGAATTTTATGCATTCCATTTGTTCCAAAACACTGATAGCTACTGCGTGTGAAAAGGAGTCTGTATCACCATCTCTATTTTCTGTCCGAACTTTATCGTTTGGCCCATACTTAAAGAAACCTCCAATGTTAGGGAACATCTGGGATCGATCTTTTTCATCTCTTTGTGTACTTATGAATTTAATTTCATTATACAGGTGTGGGTTATTTTTTTTCATAGATAACGCCTCCCATATAAAGAACATTCTGTATTTGTGTTTTTCGCCTTTGATATACTCTCCAGCAAGGTTTTTCGCATATGCCCATATTTTCATTATCATGTACTCTGCTTCATAATATATGTTAACTATTTTTTGTAGACGAAATCACCCAGATATATTGTGGTATTTTTGGATGTAAGATTGCATTAATTGAAATTTGATGTCTGTTTAATGACTAAGCCGCTAGATGTGGAAAAAAAAGGGGCGCACACTTAATCTCAATTCATCGTATAAATTTAGAACGACGGATGCATAATTGCAACAAGTTTGGTGTGTTTATTTACAGCGTGTATGTGCATACAGCTTTTTTTGGTAGGTTGTTTTTCTGTAATTCATTGTTTTTATTATTTATTTTTAGTGCGTGCCAATCACTTCAAATGAATCCTCTTTCCAAAATGCTTTTCTCAAATCCGCCATAGCTCTTGATATTAGCGTCCCTAGCTCTCTGGCTTGGCTCCCGTCGTTTTAAGGAATCAGGCTCTTTCTGCTCATAGGCCACACCACTGAATTCTTGCCGAAACATCGATGGCAATAAATGGCTGTAGTTGCGGTCGATCATTTCAATGCTGGTGCCGCATTGCTTGGCTAACGCGGCGATGTCGCATTTGTTTTTGAGACTCCACGTGATGTAAGAATGGCGCAGCGAGTATAGAGTGCGTTCACCATAAGGGCTTTCTTTCAGGCCCAGCTTTGCGAGGATGTCGGAAAATTTACGGCTCAGGCTTTTTGGCTCAGAGCCATCTGCCAGTCTGAAGACTAAATCATCGGCTTTTCTGTCTGGAAACCGGTTTGCTAAGTCTACTAAGTTCGCGACGAAGTCGCTACGGACGACAACCTGCCTGGTGCCGGTATACAGTGTTGTTTTGCCTTTTCGAACAGCAACGGTGATTTCAGGCACGCCATCGACTAACTTAAAGCTGATGTCCTGCCACTGAACATGCTCAATCTCAGTGCCAGGACGCATACCGGTCGCTACGACAAAGTCGATATAGTCGTACAGTAACTCAAGAAGCATGCGGCTGGTTTTGTTCTTGGTACGCTTCATGTCGTTATCGATATAGTCAGAAATTTTGCGGAATTCTCCCCAAGTAAAGGATGCTCGGCGCTGCTGGCGTTTGCCTTCAGTGTCAAATGCGGGGATGTGGTATTTGGTAATTTGGGCTGACCTTAGAGCCTTGTCATACACCTTACCAAGAACAGCATTATGATTCTGCAACGAAGAGCTGGATAGCTCACCACCAAACTCCTTTTTACGCCAGACAGAAAACGCATCCATGTCTTTTTGCTCAATGGTGTCGATTCGTTTACCAGTGAAATACGGAATATGGTAGTTTTTGAGAATGCCAATATAGACGGTGTTGGTTTTAACCGACTTTCCGTTGGCAATGTCCAGTCCTAAATCTTTAATCACTGAGTTGGCGAGCACTTCAAAATTCTGGGCGCCGGCTTTGATGCCGAGCTGAAATTCAGCCCGGCGTTTATAATAAGCCTCGGTGGCTTTAACTTTTGCAGCGTCAACATCTATTTCGCCGGTAGCATACGTAACGTGTTTCTTACCGACTTTGAAGCGGGCATACCAACGTTGAGAACCCTGCTGGATAAAAATAATCAGTCCCGTGAAGATGGTTATTTTCTGCAGGTACGCCATTCAAAACTCCTGTTAGATAAATCCTCGTAATTTGTAGTTTTGTGCCCAGCGATCTATCTGATGTCTAAGCAGTTCGTCGTAGTGGACTTCCGAAAACTGCTTATCAACCATCTTTTGGTTTTCCAACGCTACACCTGACAACTCGCGGCCAAACATCCGAGGGATAACATGACTGTAGTGCTGTTCAATCATCTGGATACCCGTACCACACTGACGGGCTATAACATCGATACTGACATTCTGGGCAGTGAGCTCCCAGGTAATGTAGCTGTGACGTAACGAATATAAACTCCTTTCCCCGTGTTGGGAATGCTTTAGGCCGGTTAATTGTAAGGCTCTATCAAAGTGCCGTGGCATCTCTTTGACTGCAGAACCGGATTTCAGTAGAAACAGTTTGTCGTCCTTTTTCCTATTCGGAAAACGCTGACTTAGACGCTGTAGTACTTTTACGATGGCTTCCTTACAAACAATTTCGCGTGTGCCGGTATATTTCGTTGTTTTCCCTTTACGAACGGTTGCATAAAATCTGCAGCGCTCAGCGTCCCTCTCAATGTGCAAATCTGCCCAAGTCAAGTTATCCATTTCAGAGCCAGGTCTCATACCCGTCAGGATAGCGAAGTCCATGTAATCCAATAAAAGCTCTCTGATCTGCCGGGTTTTCTCCTTGCGGCTTTCATTCTGGATTTCCTCTACCTTCTCCCTGACTTTTAGATATTCGTCAATATTAAAAGCTGCACGGCGCTGGCCGCCTACACCTTTGTTTTCCAGCGATGGTACTTGGCTAACCAGCATCCACTTCTTTTTCACGGCATAATCAAAGACCATTTGCAGGGCAGCGTTGTGGTTCTGTACTGTTGACTTAGCTGGGATGCGGCCAAGCTGAGCAACGCGCCATTGGTCGAACTCGGTAAGTTGATCATCGTCAATTCTGGTCACATGCGTACTACCAAAAAAAGGTATATGGTATTTGCGCAGTGCACCTATATAATCGTCATAAATGACTTTACCCATACTTGCAGCTAATGCTTGCTGCATCTGTTGTATGACTTTATCAGCCACAAAGGCGAAACGTTTAGTCTCTACAACAAAGTTGTTGGTTTCGTAACGGATTTCGTATTCGATAAAAATTCGATGAGCCTTAGCTATAGCTTCGCTCAGATCACGAGTTTTGGTTGTGCGGGAAAAGTGGGTTTTGTTGATTTTTAGGCGGGCAATCCAGTTATAGCAGTTACTTTGCTTGTAGATTTGCAGGTCTGGTGTAAGGCGATGTTTCTCGATGACTTTTGACATTTTTTAGCTCCATGTATAGCTCTCAATTTGCAAATATTTTGTAAAGTTTGCTTTCTGAGAGAATTATCTGATTAATTTTCAGCTAGATAACCATATATGAAGTTCATTCAAAATCCGCCGGGGGAAACTCCGTGTCGGTTCGAGTCCGACCCTAGGCACCACAAAAATTGTTAATCTCTACCACCACTTCCACTATGATGCGCTGGCACTATGGCACTATGGCACTATGGCACTATGGCACTATGGCACTATGGCACTATGGCACTTTCGCTATCAGCAGAATGCTGTTGAGCGCCTGACAAAGCTCAGGCCGGTGCAATAAAAACGTTCCCCGGCCCCCGAAAGTCGTCTCATTGCTCACGCAATGCCGCTTCCAGTTGTTTGGTCGCGGTGATATCGACCATGGTAATCACCACGCCATCAATCAGATTGTCCAACCGGCGGTAGGGCATGATCCTTACCGAAAACCAGCGCTTATCAGTGGTGGCGATCTGTTTTTCACAGAATTTTAGCGTGCGCAAGGTTTCGGCTGCATCGTCATGTAACTGCGGATACTGCAAGCAGCTGGTAAGATCGCTTAATGGCCGGCCTAAATCACTTTCCCGCAAATTGATAATCCGCGCGGCACGGTCAGTATAGCGGCGAACATTCAGCTGTTGGTCCAGAAACAAAATCGCAATTTCGACACTATTCAGCGTATTTTGTAAATCACTTTGCGCCAGTGCCAAATCGTCCAGTTTGGTTTGCAGTTCGGTGTTGATGGTTTGCAACTCCTCATTCATCGACTGCATTTCCTCTTTTGAGGTTGTTAGTTCTTCGTTAGTCGATTGCAGCTCTTCGTTGGCCGACTGCAATTCTTCATTCGTCGATTGAAGCGCCTCTTTCGAGCTGCGGGCTTCTTCCCGTAATGCCTGAATTTCATCGCTAAACTGTTGCTGTATTGCAGTCAGTGAGAAGGGTAGAGCCGTCTCTGATAGTTGTAGCTGTGCCGGCAGTTCCCGGAACACAATCATCGTCATACCCTGCAAAATTGCCGGTGCTTGTAACCGTTGCAGGGTGACATCAAGATAGCGCAGCTGCTCACCGCTACCCAGCGGCAATTGATGTAAGGTTAGAGGCTTGCTCTCAGTTTGTTGCGCGGCCAGTTGCTGTAACGCCAGTGCCAGTGGTGCTCTTAATTCTTCACGTACCATAGCATGAAAATTCCAGTTCGCCTTGCCGGCAGCCGGCTCCAGGTATTTACCGGTACGGCCGCTGATATAGACAATATCGGCAGCCGCATTAAGCAGTACCGCTGCCGGGGCATAAACTTGTAATAACACCTGATCGGCGGCATGTTGCAAATTATCAGGTTGCGGGGAAGGTGAGTTACTCGAGGTCACCGGATACTCCTTGGCTAGGGTCGATAAGGGTGGAAAGGCCTGCAGTGGCAGCTTACGGCGGTGCGCTAACGCCGGCTCCCGGCGCTGATAAAAGCGCAGTTTAGCCTGTAGTGGCTGAAATAATTCCCGATAGGGGCCTATGGTTTCTGAACTGCCAAGCAGTAACACGCCTTGTGGCTTCAAGCTGTAATGCAGCAGTGGCAGCAGTTTACGCTGTAGTGCGGCATCAAAATAAATCAGCACATTGCGGCAGATGATCAGATCTTGCCGGGTAAAGGGCGGATCCAGAATGGCATCATGTTCAGCAAACAGTACCATATCGCGGATGCTTTGGCTGATCTGATAATAGCTGTCGTGCCGGACAAAAAAAGCTTGTTGCTCCAGGCTTAGCGCAGAGATTTGCGATAGCGGATACTGACCACGCCGGGCAACAGCTATGGCATCCGGGCTAATGTCGCTGGCAAAAATTTGTAATCTGGTCTGCTGATATTGTGGTTGTTCGGCCTGCAGCTGACAAAACGCCAGTGCCAGCGAATAGGCTTCTTCGCCGGTAGAGCAGCCGAGGCACCAGGCTCTGAGCGGTTGCTCACTGGCTTGTTGCAGTAGTAGTGGCAGGATCTCAACACTCAGATACTGCCACACTGGTCCGTCCCGAAAGAAACTGGTCACACCAATGAGCAGCTCTTTAAACAATAACGCCACCTCTTGCGGTTGCTGTTCAAGCAATGCGGCATAATCCTGCAGCGCCGTGCAGCCGTGGATCGCCATCCGCCGTTCAATCCGCCGTTGCAGAGTGCTCAGTTTATATGATGAAAAATCGTGGCGGGTTTGCTGTTGCAGCCGGCTGATAATACGTTGCAGTGGCGTGGCGCTGGGTGCGACGTCTTGTAACGCTTTTTGTGGGGGCAGAGTAACCTGGCTGTGCTGCAGTTGCATTAGAATCTTATCCGGTAGTGCTGCCGCAGTAGCTACCAGATCTATCTGGCCACTGGCAATGGCAGTCGCCGGCATTGAATTAAACTGGGCATCATCCGGTAGTTGCGCTGCCGTTAAGCCGCCGGCGGCCTTTACCGCCGCTACACCTAAGGTACCATCCTGGCCCATTCCGGATAAAATCACCGCGACCGCTCGCTCGGCCTGATCTTCGGCCAAAGAGCGAAATAAAATATCAACCGGCAGGCGCCGGCCGCGCGGTTCGGCGGGTTTAGTCAGCTGCAATTTGCCCTTTAGCAGCCGTAGTTCGCTATTAGGTGGGATCACATAGATCTGATTGGCTCGCACCGCCATACCCTGAGTCGCCACCTTGACTGGCATCGAGGTCACTCTTTGCAGCAGTTCGGCCAGCAACGCCTTTTGACCAGGATCTAAATGTTGTACCACTATCCAGGCTAGCCCACTGTCCGGCGGGGTACGCAGCAAAAATTGTTCTAATGCCTGTAAGCCCCCGGCTGAAGCACCAATAGCAACAATGCGCAGGGGTTGCGGTTGGTCGGGGAGTGCAGGCTGCCCGGGTTCGTGGTTTGCAGCTTGCGCATCAGTTTGTTGTTGTAGCTGAGCCTGCTGCAGCTCCAGTTCTACCTGATAGGTTTGTAATTCATGTAGTAATTTCAGACCGCTACTGGCGGTCTGAGCATTACTGCTAAGTTGGTATAAGGCGCCTAAAGCATCGGCACTGGCGGTAAAGGCGAGATCAAAATTCGCGCTCCCCTCACGCAACTGTTGTTCTGCCAGTTGGCGCAAGGGGAACACGAGCTCTGTTTTCACCGGGATATCAGGCATCACAACCTACAGCACATTAATCGGAAAGCGTGCCCTAGTATAGGCCGAATCGGAAGCCGCAGATACAGCAAAGGTGAGGCAGCCACCGGCCGGGTTACAACAGCGTACCAGCGTGATGTGAGATCCGGCGCAATCGGTATTTTGCTATACCCTGCGACCGCGAATCACCCGCACAGCCAATACCACTAAGGCAATCACCAACAGTAAATGAATAACGCCACCAAAGGTGTAAGATGACATTAAGCCCAGTGCCCACAGAATAATCAGTAAGATAATGATGGTTTCTAACATGGTATGCTGCCTGTCTGTATGCGTGTTACAACAGCTTAGTCTGCGAACTGTTAGCTTTCCGTGCGCTGGCGCACAGTCAGCCACTAATTCTCGTAATATGCTTAGCGGGTAACTCAGCTCGGGTTGCAGATCGGCAGGAGCCAGCTTATGACTACGCGCAATATTTATGCAGTATTTTTTTTATGCCTGTTTGCCTTACAATTAACCGGTTGCGGAGCTTCCAGTAAGCGTGAAAGCACCGGCGAATATATTGACGATACCGTGATCACCACCAAAGTAAAGGCGGCGATCTTTAATGAGCCCAGTTTGAAGGTCAGTGAAATCAATGTCGAAACCTTCAAAGGCGAGGTGCAACTCAGTGGCTTTGTTAGTTCACGCAGGGATATGGATATTGCTGTTCGCTTAGCTTGGGCAGTTACCGGTGTTACCTCAGTCAAAAATACGATGCAATTAAAGTAATTTTTGGATATGTGGCCTAACGTACAAAGATCTTCACACTAGTGACTATAATCAGGACTTTACTAAAACCTAAAGGAACAGGTCAATGCCAGCTTCCCTTCTGCCGTGCAGTAACCCAGTAGGGTTTGCTGGTATCCATCAACCGCTTCAAAATCAATTGTTAAATACTTTGTCTCCCGAGGTGCAACAGCGGCTATTTCCACATCTGGAACTGGTCGAGTTACCGCTGGGTCGGGTGTTATATGAATCTGGTGAAACGCTGCGCTATGTCTATTTCCCGCTGGATTGCATCGTTTCGTTACTTTATGTGCTGGAAAGCGGCGCTTCGGCCGAAATTTCGGTGGTAGGTTTCGACGGTTTAGTCGGTGTGTCGTTGTTTATGGGGGGGGACAGTACCACCAACCGGGCTGTGATACAAAGTGCCGGTTTTGCCTATCGTTTGTTGCGCAACCGCTTAACTGAAGAGTTTAACCGGCATGGTGAGTTGATGCTGCTGTTACTGCGTTACACCCAGGCGCTGATTACCCAGATGGCACAAACTGCGGTGTGTAATCGGCATCATAATATTGAGCAACAGCTATGTCGCTGGTTGCTGTTATCGCTGGACCGCCTACCGGATAATCATGTAGTGATGACGCAGGAGCTGATCGCCAATATGCTGGGTGTAAGGCGCGAGGGTGTCACTGAGGCCGCAGGGCGCTTACATAAACAAGGCGTGATTGATTATAGCCGCGGTCATATTCTGGTAACCAACCGGGCTAAACTAGAGCAGTTATGCTGCGAATGTTATGCGGTGGTGAAGGCTGAAACAGACCGGCTAATGCGCTAAGGCTTCTGCTATAGTCAGTAGCTGGTGCCATGCTTGCCGCCACCTTCCGGTTTTTGAGGCGGCCTTTGCTGCGTCCGATGGTGGCCAGGTTAACAAAACCCCAAACAACGCGCTGCAGACTAATACCTGTGGTGAGGTTAATTTTGCCCGCAGCCGCTGTTGTAGCGTGTTGGTTTGCTGCGACCAGCGCTGGCGTTCGCTAACTTGCTGTTGAAGTAAGGTACTTAAACGTTGGTTTAACGCCTGTTCATACATGGTCATCATCTCTGGCAGGACAAAATAACTGCCGCAAACTTTGTCGTGTGGCCGGAAAGCTAAGTAATGCACTGTAATACCGGCAACGTCGGATTAACCACCAAAAGGCGCAAAGGTTAGCTAGCATCGACCAGGCTAAAGCCAATGGTACGCTTCGGGTTAGGCTAAACAGATACCAAACCACTAAACCCAGGGCACTAAACCACAAACTGAGTGCCAGTAAGCCGGTTAACAGGTTATATAGCAGCAAACTTACCAGGCTGCTGGCGACGCGCTCACCTTCCAAAGCAACGATTTCCAGTTCATCATTAACTAAAGTACCGGATTGCTGCCACCAACGTGCCAGCTCAGATAGAGGCTGCTCAGCGCTCCCAGGCACCGCCGCAGCGGCGGTGTCTTCTAGCGATGTCGCCATTAGTTTTTGTCGCTCTTATGGCTAAACCATAATCCCAGTAAGGCGCCGCCCGCTACTGCCAGACTAACCATCAGCAGTGGATGCTTGCGCACCTGGGTACGGACACCAGCAGACAGTTGTTGTTGTAAGTGATGTAATTGTTCGCCTTTATGGCTGATTGCATCTGCGGCATCGGTGGCGCCATTTGCCAACTGATCTACCGTATGGTGGGCGCTATCAGTCAGATTGTCTATTATCGGGCTGGCGGCATGATTCGCTTTGTCAATGGCTTTGTGCACACTGTCACTGGCGGTTTCAACGCCACGATTAAAAAAGTTAAAAGCTTTGGTCGTTTCAGTTGGCTTGTCCATCTTTAGTTCCTTCGGGAGGGGAGTACCACAGGATTGCCGCACTCCATGGCAAAGTATTACAGTTTGCTGCGGCGGAGTCGGTGCGCCAGCGCGCTTAGCCTGAAATAATTAAAGTGCCAGACAAATACGGCTGCCACCTTGTTGTTTGGCATGATACATGGCCGCATCGGCCTGATTGATTAAGGTTGTAGCGGTATTGCCATCGTCTGGGAAATAGGCAATACCAATACTGGCACTGATATTGAGCTGATAGCCATTTATCGCATAAGGTGCTTTAAGCAGTTGTAAGATTTTACCGGCAAACCGCTGTGCAGCGCGAGGGCTGGCGGTATCTGCCAGCAACAATAAAAACTCATCACCACCATGACGGCTTAATGCATCGCTGCTGCGGATCGCTGTGCTTAAGCGTTGGCTAAGTTGTTGTAACACCGCGTCGCCGGCGGCGTGACCATAGGTATCATTAATCGGTTTGAAGTGGTCTAAATCGATAAACAATAGCGCAAACTGGCCGTGCTGACGGTTGGCGACCTCGATGGCGTGACTAATGCGATCCTGCATAATGCTGCGGGTAAGGGTTTGCGTTAGGGCGTCATATTGACCACAGCGCGTGGCTTCGGCCAAACGTTGTTGGCTATATTGTAACAAACCGGCACTTTGCATTAAGGTTAAACAAAGCACCTGATAATTATATTGAAAATGCTGCTCACGACGGCAAAAGTGCTCTTTTTGCAGTAATAGCTCACATCTTAGTTGTGTTAGATCAATCTGAGTATTATTCAGCTGTAATTGCAACACGGCAGTATGCGTAAATTTCTGCTCGACACTAAATGGCTTAGTCATAGCGTTGGTTCCCCCGGCATAAATAGCGCAAATGATACAGGCGGCATCTTCCCGCCGCCTTGGTTATAAATTGCTCCAGGCTGGTAAACCAGCCTGAAATAAAGGATTAAAAAATAACTTTACTGGCGTCGACGCTTTTAACGCCGCGGATATTGTGTGCCAGCTCGGTTGCTAAAGCTTTTTCCGCGCCACTGCTAACAGTGCCATCCAGCGTAACGATGCCCTTGTCGGTATTCACGCCAATGTCAAAACCGGAGACATTGCGCGAATAGAGCAGACTGGATTTCACTTTAGTGGTGATCCAACTGTCTGCCATCATGGTGCCGGAGGCGGCATCGGCGTTACGGTAATTACTGCCATTGACGGCTTTGTCACTGATTTTCAGTTGGTTCTTCACTGAGCGGACGCCATGGGTGTCACGGGCCAGTTTTTCTGCCAATTGCTTGGTTTCGGCAGTAGCCACATTACCCGCCAATACCACATGGCCATCTTCGGTGGTTACTGTCAGATCCATACCATCGGCGTACTTGCTCCAGATAAGTTTGGATTTAATGGCGGCATTAATTGAGGCATCGGACACCACCTCACCATAGCCACGCTGCTTGCCACGATTTGGCTGTTGATAGTTGGCATCAACGACAATTTGGTTGTCCAGGCTTTTCACTCCCTCGACTCCTGATGCGATGGCGCCGGCCAACTCCTTATTAACTTCTTCTGCAACATATCCGCTAAGAACGGCTTTGCCATCCCGCACCTGTACCTTGAGGTCATGGGCGCGCAAATAAGGACTTAATGCGAAGGTGGTATGGATTTGGGCTTCCTGGCGGGCATTATTTAATGCCTCCTGTGCACTGACTTTGTCGTCTGCGTAAACCGCAGTGCAGCTTAGTGCCAGTGCCATGGCGGATACTAACAGCAGTTTTGCAGGTAAAATCTTCATGATAGTAGCTTCCTGTCGTTAACGAATAAGCTGGCACAGTAGTTTTACTGCACCAGCGGTGCTTTATTTCAGGCGGTTTGCTTTTGCATAAAGCTTTTAGCCTGTTCTTTAGCCACATCAGGGCTTAGACCATAATGTTTCTGAATTAAGGCGGCCAGCTGCTGTGGATCGCCATCCACTTTTAACAGTTCAGCCTCGCTCAGTTTGTTCCACTGGCTTTTCGCCGACTTAATTTGCTGAGGCCACTTGGGTTTGTTAGTCGGGTTGGCTTGCATTGGTTTAGTGGTAATGCCATCGGCTGCATTAATAGCTGTTTTGTTGTCTTGCTTGGTTTTTTCTGTCGTTGCAGCAGTATTGGTTGCGTTGCGGGCCATATCTTGCCCGGTGTTGGGTGTTGTTGGGGTACGTGTTGTCATAAGAACCTCTGGCTTCGTTAAATCAGCACACTATTGTGCCGATTAAGTACAGAGTTTGGACGATGCTATGGATAAGTTCGGTACGCCAGCGCGCATAAGGTGGTTAAAAGTTATACAGCTGCCATACTGCTAGTAGCGCAGTGCAGCTGTTGTCTTAGCTGAGCACGATTATCAAAGCATCTTAGGAGCCTAAGCTATGTTAGTAACCTTTAGTAGCCCAGCCAGCGGCGATGTTAGCCTGTTTGAGGATCATGCCCGTTTTTTTATTAAACTTCTGGGTTTTAGCCAGGCAATACCAGGGGCGATTTATGCCGAAGATGTCGTTGCCGCTTTGACCAATTTCAAAACCGGTTTGGTTGAAGCGCAACGTCAGGAGTTAGAGGCTCAGGCACAACTGCTGCAACAGCAAGATAGTGCCGGGCAGGGAACTGAAGTAGTAGATCAAGACAAAGCAGTAGATGAAATTGAAGAAGCTGTGCCGTTATCAACCAGGGCACAGCCTTTTTTGTTATTGCTTAATGCAGCAGCAAAAGAAAAAACCTATGTCATGTGGCAGGTTAAAGACTAAAGAGCTGATGTTTAATTTTATTTTAGTCAATCGCACTTATTTAATAGCCACAGGCTTAGATTCGGCTTGCCGGTAGCGTTTTATGATTTTATCAACGCTGCCGTCAGCGACCATTTGCTGCAACGTCAGCAGCAAGCGTGCCGTTAGCTCTGGTTGATGCTGATTTAACGCACAATATACATTGGCTGGCTCTGCCCATAATGGGTCCGCTTGTAAACCTTCGCTGGGATATTGTTGCTGATGATAAAGATAAGCCAGATCTACCGTTAAAACGGCATCCAGCCGTTGTTTCTGCAATCGGCTCAGATTGATTTGCAGTGAAGAGGCGTCATCGCGTACCGCTAAGCGTTGTGCGAAGATCGCATCGAGCTCCGGATAACTAAAGCCCCGATCGGTGCCCAGGCGCTTACCAAACAGGTCGGTAATAGTTTGAATAGCCGGGCTGGTGCTACGTCTAACGATAACCTGCTGCGTGGTGAAAAGTGCCGGGCTCCATAGCAGTTGCTCAGGCTGCTCAACCCAGGCCGGGTTTAAAAAGCAGGCGATATCAGCATCGTCGCGCAGCAGCCATTGTTCAACACGGCCGCGCGGTAAAGGAAGATATTGCCAGTTCAACTCGCTGCGTTTGCTAAGCTCATCCAGAATATCTTTGCTAATCCCTGCGCTGAGACTACCGCTTTCGTCAAAAAGGGCATAAGGAGGGGCATTGGAGGCGCTGACAATAGCTCTCACCGTTGTACGCTCGGCGACTGCCAAGCTACTACTTGTTAGCAGAAATAAAATAACCGGTAGGAAGCTGCGCACCAACACCTCAGATGAATACCGCTGCGTTTTATAACATAGCACGATCTGTTTAAAAAACAAGCGGGTTGCGGCTCGGCATGGCATACTGCTTTTGCAGCAGGACAAACATCTTCCGTAGTTTTCTGTAACGCCAGCTGAGATTAAACCTGTTGTCATTTGCTACCGTACTTTGATTTAGGTGTCAGCAATAGTCAGTGAAGCCGGTTGTCGCCTATGCTAAGCTCAAATTAGCAAAGTATAATAGGCCGTCACAGCCATTCGGGAGTTTTGGTTGAAGCGCAAACTTGGTTTACCTCTCGCATTTGAATTACATCTGGCTGTTGCCTTGCTGGTATTGGTATTGTTTGTCATCAGTTTCCGGCTTTATGTTGATGCCGAGCGTGATATCGAGCTGGCGCATCAGCAACGGCTACAGTCCTTCCTGCTGGCCGATGAGTTACGGCAATCTTCTGATGATTTAACCCGTATGGTACGGACTTATGCGGTAACCGGGGATGAGCGTTACCGGCGCTACTTTAACGAAATTTTTGCCATCCGCAATGGCGACTTACCGCGTCCGGTCGACTATCACCATATCTACTGGGATCTGGTAGACGAAACTGATCGCCGTCCCCGATCGACGGCCAAGGCGGTGGCACTACTGGACTTAATGCGAGAAGCTGGCTTTACCGAGTCCGAGCTGTCGCAACTGGTGTCGGCGAAACAGGCTTCGGACGCCCTGACCCAGATTGAGCAGGAAGCGATGCGCTTGGTCGCCAGCGGTGAGCCAATGCTGAGGGAGCAAGCGCTGCGGATGCTGCATGATACCGCCTATCACCAGGCCAAAGCCGGCATTATGCAACCGATCGACCAGCTATATAGCCTGATGCGGCAACGTACTGATGCTGCAGTCATCGCTGCTGAGCGGCAGGCCAGGTTACTGCGGGCATTATTTGTGTTGCTGGGCGTAATGTTACTGTGGTTACTCTGGCGCTTTAAGCAGCGGGAGCGTGCCGTTCTGGGCGCACCGGTAACAGAGATCTACCGTCGTATCGAACAATTGGGGCAGGGAGTTTTTACGCAGCCGGCGCCTTTGGCCGAGCAAGATACTAACACTGTACTCGGTTGGTTAAGTCATACGCAGCAGCGACTCGCCCAGCTTGAACAAAATCGTCAGTCTGCACAGCAGCGGCTACAGCAACTGGCACATTATGATCCTCTTACCGGCCTGCCCAACCGTTTTTTACTGGCTGAACGACTGCAACAGGCGATGCAACAAGCCACCCAGCAGCAACAAAGTCTGGCATTGGCTTTTATCGACTTGGATGGTTTTAAAGCGGTAAATGATCAACTTGGCCATCCGCATGGCGACAGGGTATTACTAGAGCTAAGCCGGCGTCTCAGCGAACAGGCTACTGCGGGCAGCCTGGTATCGCGGATCAGCGGTGATGAGTTTGTGTTATTACTGACCGGGCTTGAGCATAATTCCGATTGTTCGGCGGTATTGCAGCAAGCGTTGGATGCGATGGCAACGCCAGTTCTGATTGATGGCGTTAGCTCGCAGCTATCGGCCAGTATCGGGGTAAGTTTTTATCCACAGCAGCTGGCTGTTGAGCCGGAACAACTGCTACGACAGGCTGATCAGGCAATGTATCTGGCCAAGCAGGCGGGTAAAAACCGTATTCACTATTTTGATCTGGCGGCCGATCTGCAGGCCAGAGATCTGCATCAACGCCTGCAGGCGATTCAGCTCGGCTTAGAGCAAAATCAGTTTGAGTTGTATTATCAGCCAAAAGTGGATTTACAAAGCGGTCACTGTATCGGTGTCGAAGCCTTGATCCGCTGGCAGCACCCGGAATTGGGCTTGTTGGCGCCAGGGACTTTTTTACCGCTGATTGAGCAACATCCGCTTGGTATTACGCTTGGAAACTGGGTACTGCGCCAGGCCTTAACCCAGCTTGCGCTCTGGCAGCAGCAGGGACGAAGTTTGCCGATTTCGGTCAATATTGCCGCCAATCATTTACAACAGCCGGATTTTTCGCAGCAACTCACGCAACTGGCGACGGAGTTTCCGCAGGTTTCACTGAAATGTCTGGAATTAGAAATTGTTGAAACCAGTGCCTTGCAGGACTTTCAGCATGTCTCTCAGACCATGCTGGCTTGCGCCGCATTGGGCGTCAGTTTTTCGCTGGATGATTTTGGTACCGGCTACTCTTCATTGTCATATCTGAAGCGATTACCTATCAGTACCTTAAAACTGGATCAAAGTTTTGTTCGCGATGTCCTGACCGATGCGGATGATCTGGCGATCCTGCAAGGTGTGCGTCTGTTAGCTGAAAGTTTTCAGTTAAATACCATTGCCGAAGGCGTCGAAACGAGCGCTCATACTCAGAAATTACTGGAGATTGGCTACCGTTATGGTCAGGGGTATGGTATTGCCCGGCCAATGCCAGTTGCTCAGTTGGAATCCTGGCTGGCAGCACGGCGTTGACCCCGACATTGCGTGACTTCTGGTTCGATAATCTCACCGTGTTGCCTCTGGCAGGCTATACTTTTTTTAACAGTAAGTCGGCGTTCCCAACTTCGCTTGCTATTTCAACCTTAGCTTATATACTGAGGTTTCGCCTGTAGTTCCTGGCGAAAAATAAAGATAAAACAAAAGAATAGGAATTATTACATGTCTGCCTTTACCAAATTTATGCAAGACCTTAGTGTCCGGAGCAAGCTATTTAGCGGTTTTGGCGCCATCCTGTTTATTCTGGTGCTGATTTCCTGGCTAAGTTATAACGCGCTGGAGAATTTAAGCAGCCGTTTTCAGTTAGTTGCCAATGTCAGTGAAACCAACTTACTGATCAGTGAAGCCCGGCAGCAGGAGAAAAACTTTCTGCTGCGCCAGGACCGTCAGTATTACCAGCGTGCGGTTACACTGGCCGCCGATGCCAAAAAGCTGGGCGAGCAAAGCCTGGCGCAATTTAGTACCGAGCGCAGCCGGCAACTAATGCAACAGATGTTGCAGCATATTGATACATACCAACAAGCCTTATCCCGCCTGGCTGCGGCTGAGCCGGGCTCGGCTGAGTCTAACCAGCTGCAAGAGCAAATGGAGCAAGCCGCCCGGGCAGCCGATCAGGCAGGAACAGATTCGGTCGCCAATCAATTGAATAATTTGGAACAACAGGTCACGCAGGTAGAGCGTACCATTTTACTGGCTGCGCTATTAGCCATTTTAATTGGTATTGCAGCGGCGTTAGTAATTACATCAATGGTAGTGGTACCTCTCAAACGCGCAGTGGGAGTGGCAGAACAAATTGCTGCCGGCGATCTTACGGCAAATCTGCCGACCGACCGGCTGGATGAGCCGGGCCAGTTAATGAAAGCGATGCAACAAATGACGTTAAGCTTACGTGACTTACTACATAACCTGACCTCAGGTATCGCCCAGCTTGCTGCGGCAACAGAAGAAATGGCCGCCATTTCTGAGCAAAATGCGGCTGGCGTCAGCCAACAGAAAGCCGAAACGGAGCAGGTTGCCACCGCGATGAACGAAATGGCGACGACGGTTCAGGATGTGGCAAAAAATGCTGAAGAAGCTTCCAGTGCTGCAACAGAATCAGCAACCCAGGCGCAGCTTGGCGAGCAGGTAGTGAGTCAAACCATTCACCAAATAAAGACCCTGGCGCATGAGGTAGCGAATTCTGCGCAGGCGATCAGTGAGTTAAAACAGCAAAGCAGCAATATTGGTGCCGTATTGGACGTAATTAAAAGCATTGCCGATCAAACTAATTTGCTGGCACTCAATGCGGCCATTGAAGCCGCGCGGGCCGGCGATGCCGGACGTGGCTTCTCCGTTGTTGCCGACGAAGTACGGGCGCTGGCATTTAGAACGCAGGAGTCAACCGGTCAAATTGAGAAGTTAATCAGCGATTTACAGCAAAAAGCCGAAAGCGCGGTTGCTAATATGGATAAAAGTGCTGGCTTGGCCGAACATACCCTGGGGAGTGCCGATAATGTCAGCGATGCCATCGAAACGATCAGCAAGGCCGTGCAGAGCATTCAGGCGATGAATCAGCAAATTGCGGCCGCAGCATTACAACAAAGTACGGTGGCAGAGCAGATTAACCGCAGTATTTTTAGTATCCGTGATGTGGCTGAGCAGTCTGCTGTTGCCAGTGAACAGACAGCGATGGCCAGCTCTAACCTGAGTCAGCTTGGCAATGATCTCCAGCAGGTTGCGGCCCGCTTTAAGGTGGCCTAGGCCGATAGGAGCTAGTCTGGGGTTGGAACAGGTTAGATGAAAGAACTACAGGATAATTTGCTGCTGTCACTATCGATGGATCCGCTATTGGATAGTGGTAACAAGGAGCAGGCTGAAAGTGCTATTTTGCAGCGATGTCTGGATGGTTTAGACATCGCTCGCGCCAGTATCTGGCTATACGATGTTAAGCGGGATGCAATGCATTGCCAGCAAATTTGCCCGAAAGAGCTGAGTGTGGATGAGTTACCTGCGTTAACGCGGCAGCAGTTTCCGCAATACTTCGCGGCGTTGGATAAAAAGCGGGTGATTAATGCCAAAGACGCTCGTAACGATAACGCAACCCGCGAATTTGCTGAATCCTATCTTATTCCGCTTGATATCTGGTCGATGCTTGATGTGCCGTTACGCTATCAGGGTGAGGTGATCGGTATCATTTGCTGTGAGCAGACCGGGCACTACCGGGATTGGAGTGAAGAGGATGCCGGCTTTGTTGGCGTGTTGTCAGATCTGTATGGTCGGGTCATGGCCGCCGCAGAACGACAACGCTATCAACAGCAACTGGAACATGCCAATGAGCGGTTGGAAAGTCTGGTCAATGAACGGACCGCGCATTTACAGAAAACCTTAGATCAGCTGAAGCAAACCCAGCAACATTTGATTGAATCGGAGAAAATGGCGTCGCTGGGCAATTTGGTTGCTGGTATTGCACATGAAGTGAATACGCCGGTCGGCATCGGCCTGACTGGCATCTCACACTGTAGTTATCTGTTGTCGGCTTTGGCGGACAGTGTGCGCGCTGGTATTCTCGGTAAGACGCAGCTAGAGCAAACATTAGCTGAGCTACAGCATTCTTCTGCCTTAGTTGAGCGTAACCTGCACCGTGCTGCTGAGCTTATTCGCCAGTTTAAACAAAGTGCGGTTGATCAATCGCACTATGAGTTACATCAGTTTGCGATTGATGATTATATCCAGGCGGTATTACAAACTTTACAGCCGTTCTGTAAGCAACATAATGTGCAGCTCGAGCTGGCTCTAAACAGCGGCCTAATATTGTATTCATATCCGGGGGCGATTGCGCAGGTGTTAACCAACCTGGTGACTAATGCCTGTATCCATGCTTTTGAAACGCCTCCAGCGAATGCTTCAGCGCAGATCCGGGTGGAGACGCAGGCTCTGGATGACGGCCGTCTACAGCTGCAGCTAACAGATAATGGCTGTGGCATACCACATGATCATCAGCCCCGGATTTTCGAGCCTTTTTTTACCACCCGGCGTGGTCGGGGAGGCACCGGACTTGGACTGTCGATCGTGTACAACATTGTACAAAAGAATTTGCGGGGTGACTTAAGCCTGGTGTCTAAACCGGGTCATGGTACCCGGTTTAGTTTAACCTTAGGCAATTTGTAGCCTGCTTGTGCTTAGCTACCCGGTAAAGGAATAAACTCTTCCTCGTCGCCGGTCACCTTGGCGAAGCGGCCGGCCTGCCAGTCGGCTTTCGCTTGCTCAATCCGCTCTTTGCGACTGGAAACGAAATTCCACTCGATATAGCGTTTACTAATGCTCTCGCCGCCAATTAATGCCAGCTGACACTCGCTAAGCGCCTTAACTTCAAGTTCAGCGCCAGGATGTAATACCACCAATTGCCGTGCTTTAAGCACGGTGCCGTTGAGCTCCAACTCACCACGGGTCAGGTACAGCGCCCGTTCGGTAACATTAGGTAGTTTAAGGCTCTGTCCCTGTTGTAGCCGTGCTTCCAAATACAGGGTTTCAAAAAAGGTTTTTACCGGAGAAGTGACACCATAAGCGGAACCAATCATTACCCGCACCGGCACGCCCGCCAATTCCAGCGTCGGGATCTGAGCGGCAGGATAATGATAAAACGCAGGTTCACATTCTTCGTCGGCTTCCGGTAGCGCCAGCCAGAGTTGTAAGCCATGCAAAGTGTGGGGCTGCCGCTGGATCTCTGGTCGCTCGCGCTCGGAATGCACGATACCACGCCCGGCCACCATCAGGTTAATATCCCCGGGCTGAATTGGCTGATAACTGCCAACCGAATCGCGGTGTAGAATTTCACCGGCAAACAGATAGGTTACCGTTGCCAGATTGATATGCGGATGTGGCCTGACATTGACGCCGCTACCGGCGGAAAATTGCGCAGGCCCCATTTCATCAAAAAAGATCCAGGGCCCGACATTACGTTGTTCGCGCACCGGTAAACAGCGGCGTACAGTAAAGCCACCGAGATCTTTAGGTTTAGGATCAATAATCAGGGCGATGCCCGGACAGCTTTGTCCCAGTTCACATTCGGCGTCGACTTGTAACTGTTCATTACTCATCAAAAGTCTCCCTTGGTATCGTAGTTTTACCCAGCCTAGGCGACATTGGTCATAACTACAAGCTTGTCAGATAGCGTAGATGCCCGATAAAGCTGCGTGCCACCGGCCCCAGCGTATCGGCATCGTTAAAGTTCAGATAAAACGTAAAGGTACGGCTACTGCCCCGGGGTAACTGCAATGGCAGCAGCTCACCATTGTCGAGAAAGGGTTGCACCGCATGGCGTGGCAACCAGGCAAAGCCCAGGTTTTTACGTAATAATTCGATTGACGTTGCAACATGACTGACCGTCCAGCGTTGTTCTGAACCAAGCCAACCAACATCCTTCTTTTGCTGCTGTGCTGAATCGCGCAGCACAATTTGCCGGCAGTTTTTTAGCTCCTCCAGCGTAAGTTCCCGCCGCGGCTGCGTCAGCGGATGCTGAGGCCCGGCGACAGCAACAAATTCAATCTGGCACAGATCTTCGCTCAGATTATCCGGCAGTGTAAAAGGCGAGACCGCTATTTCTGCTTTACCCTGACTGAGTAACTCGTTGGCACCAGATAGGATAGTTTCCAGCAGCTCAATGCGGATCAGCGGATACTCTGCCGACACGGCCGCCAGTGTTTGATACAGCACGTCGCGCGGAAAGGCTTCATCCACCGCAATACTGAGCCTGGATTCAACGCCGGCTTTTAAATTCAGTGCGACATTTTCCATCCGCTCGGCTTCGGTCAGCAGAAAGTTAATTCGTCTGAGTAGCTGTTCACCCGCAGCAGTCAGTACTGTCTTACGGCCTTCAACCTGAAATAATTGCACATCCAGCGTTTGCTCCAGCTTGTGCACTGCATGATGAATAGTAGACTGACTTTTATAAACCACTTCAGCTGCCTGATGAAAACCACCATGTTCAGCGACAGCCTTAAACATCCGCCATTGCTCCAGTGTTGAACGTGCCATCTTATACTCCTGTGAGAACGGAAAAAGCGAGAGCCAGTCTGTCGTTACCGACAGACTGGCTGAGTTTTATTACTTGCGACTTAACCAGCGGTCCAGGGAGATTTTACCGGCACCGCTAAACAACAGTGACACACTGGCAGCCAGTAGTGCTAAGCCAAACTCATAGCCATTGTTACTCATAAAGAGGCCGTTTTCAAAATGCACGCTAAAGATTGCAATCAGCATGGCAAAGGCCAGGGCGGCAGCCGCTGGCCGCGTTAGTAAGCCCAGAATTAACGCCAGCCCACCGAAAAATTCTGCCGCGCCAGCTAAAAAGGCCATTAGCACGCCTGGGCTTAAGCCGATGCTGTCCATCCAGGCGCCGGTCCCTTCCAGGCCGTAGCCGCCAAACCAGCCAAAAAGCTTTTGTGCGCCATGGGCGGCGAAGATAATGCCCACTGGTACCCGTAATGCCAGGGCGTCCCAGCCAGCGTTGGTTTGGGTAATCTGTTGGAATAACTGTTTTGCTTTGCTCATCTTAGTGTCCTCGAATATTTAAAGTACGATATCTTAGGTTGCCGACGATAACTGCTGTCGTTGAGATAACTATAGTCGCAATGTTTGTTTCTTAAAATAGGATATATTTATACATAATGTTCGAATTTAAAGAATTGTGGTAATTCTGCTTGCGACGACTGTAGTGGTATAGGGCTTGCTTAGTATTGCTGGTAAACTAATAGCGAGTGATGATGGGCTAGCGGAGAGCTATGGATGAAACTGGATAATAAAGGCTCGGTAAATCTGGATGAGATAGAACAGAACTCAGCCTTTTGGCAGACCTTTACTCTGGGGCTCCGGATAGAGCTACAGCTGCTGGTCAATTCCGGTGTGCGTTTACGTGCCGAGTTAGTGGGGTATGAGAAAAAGCAGTATCTGATCCTGCGACTTCCCAGTTCGGAACCGGTGCTGCCGAAGCAGATGCTGTCACATAACACCGGGATGATTTGCCGCTTTGTGGTGGAGGCCGAGCAAGGCCGGATCTATGCGTTCAAATCTGAGTTATTAAATGTGGTAAGCCAGCCGCAGCGGATGTTGATTATCCGTTATCCAATGGTTGCACAGTATTTGTCGCTTCGCGCCGATAACCGCAATCCGGTGCATATTCCGGTGCAGTTGGAGAATGCTGAGCATGGTGTGCTGAGCTCAACCTTGTTAGATCTGTCAGCCAAAGGGGGACTCGTATCTATTATGGATGCTAATCCTATGCTGGGACGCGGCGAAACCCTGATATTGAAACTGCCGGCAGGTTTGCCGGCAGTTGCTGCAGTGATTAAGCGCAGTGCCAGGCCAAAAGGCGAATTGCGTTTAGGATTAGAGTTTAATACACCTTTGTCTGAGGGATCACTGCAAAAGCTGATGCAGCTATCCAAAGACCACTAACTGCTTAGCCTGGTAGATCAAACCATAAAGCCAGTACGGGCCCTTTCGCAGCCAAGCCCTGTAACTGGTCCATGGCCGCAATTTTTAAACCGTCGCCCGGTTGTAGTGTTAACCCGGCGAGAGTCAGCTCCCCCTGGATCAGATGCAAATAATAAGCCCGACCTGCTTGCAGCGGAAAGTCCACGCTGTCGTTTTCCGCCAGTAGCAGCTGTGCCAGCGCCGCATCCTGCTTGATGGTTAAAGTGCCATCTCTGCCATCCGGGGTGATGACCCAGGTTAAGCCAGGCTGCCGGCCAAAATCCTTTTGCTGATAGCCCGGGGCGCCATCAAACTGGTTTGGCTCGATCCAGATCTGTAGAAACTTCAGTGGCGCCGTTTTGCTGGCGTTATATTCACTATGGTAAATACCTTTACCGGCACTCATTAGCTGAAATTCGCCAGCCGGTAAAATCTCCTCATTACCCGCTGAGTCCTTATGGGCAATTTGTCCTTGCAGCACATAGCTGATAATTTCCATATTGCGATGCCCATGGGTGCTAAAACCCGCCCCGGGCGCGACTTCATCATCGTTAATCACGCGCAGCGCCGAGAATCCCATTTGCTGCGGATTATAGTAATCGCCAAAGGAAAACGTATGCTGGCTTTTTAGCCAGCCAAAGTGGGCGCGTCCACGTTCGTTGGCGCGAATAATTTCAAACATAGATACCTCCGCTGGTTTAAGGTGTCAGCTGACCTTAGGCACCGCCGACTCGACTTGGTCAGTGTAACCTGCACCATTAAACGAATATATCGGATAAAATTTGATTAAATGTTCTTATTAGTAGAATTGTTTTTGCAGAGGCTGAGGGTAGGTGTTTCAGGGCTTACAGGGAGCTGACGGCCAGAAGCTGGCCGTCATAGGTAAGGTTAGCCGCCAATCGGTGCTTTCATACCGCTGCGTTGCATCCGGGCTGCTTCAGCACGGGCTGCATCGCGATCACGCTCTGTCTGCTCAACTGAGCGGCACACTCTGTTGCCGACGCGCGAGCCTGTTGATTTTTCATTGTGACAGACATGCGTCACTTCACCTTTTTCATTAACGATGGTTTGAGATGTGGATTGGCGCGCAGAACGATTCTCGTCCGTTGAGGCACAACCACTCATCATCAGCGCCATCAGACCAGCGAATGCCAGAGCAGCTAATTTCATGTGGAATTTCCTTTTTTGGTTAAAATCCGTGCTACCTTAGCCTATCAAGCTGGCTTTTGCAGCATTAGATGCGGTTTTTTTACAAATTATTACAATTTTGGCTTGCTGCCTTTGGTAAGCGGCACAAAGTAGTTTGCAAAGCGGTTTTCCGTTATCCTTAGCGCTGACGTGGATGGGGAAAGCGAGGGCGGGATGCAGATTTCCGAGTGGCGTAACTATTGGCAACAAACCAAGGAATTTACGCAGGCTTACTGGCAACGGTGTCAACAAGATCAGATCTCAATGATTGGTGGATATCTGGCTTATGTCACCTTACTGTCTTTGGTGCCGCTGGTCACCGTGATGTTTTCAATGTTAAGTGCTTTTCCGATGTTTGCCGAGTTTCAGGCGAACCTGGAGTCTGTTATTTACGCCAATGTAATCCCTTCCCGCGGTGAAGAGATCCAGGCTTATATTACGCGTTTTATCGGTAATACCGGCGGTATGACGGCGATCGGCATTCTGGCGCTGGTGTTTTTTGCCTTATTGCTTATTCACAATATTGATAAAACGCTAAATAAAATCTGGCGCGTCACCAGCCGGCCACGTTTAATAATCTCGTTTTCAATTTACTGGATGATTCTGACGTTGGGCCCCATCCTGTTTGGGTTGTCGATTGGCGTAACCTCTTATCTGGTCAGGCTAAGTACCTTCGCGGACGACTATACGCCGGGTTTCTCAACCCTGGTGCTGGGTGTGGTGCCTTATCTGATGTCACTGGCAGCCTTTTTTATTTTATATCTGGTTGTGCCCAACCTTAAAGTCCGGGTTAAACATGCACTTTGGGGCGCCTTACTGGCGATGGTGTTGTTTGAGTTGTCCAAGCGGGGCTTTGCCTTTTATGTCACAAACTTTCCGACCTATCAGACGATTTATGGTGCCCTGGCGCTGTTACCTATCCTGTTTGTCTGGATCCATTTATCCTGGATGGTGGTATTGCTGGGAGCAGAACTCACCGCCTTGCTGCAACAGCGGGAGGCGGGGGAGTGTCGGGAAGATGAAGTTTGTCCGGTGCCACAGCGTGCGGACAAATCAGTTGCAGCTGAAACAGAGTAGTCAATGAAAGCATTAATTCAAAGAGTCAGCCAGGCTAAAGTTGAGGTCGCCGGCACCACTGTTGGCGCAATCGACCGGGGTTTGTTGGTGTTATTGGCGGTTGAAGCCGGGGATAGCGACGCCGATCTGCGAAAATCGGCAGAGAAAGTTTGCCGTTACCGGGTATTTAGTGATGACAACGGTAAGATGAACCTGAATGTACAGCAGGCAGGTGGTGCCTTACTGGTGGTGTCACAATTTACCCTGGCGGCGGATACTCAATCCGGGTTACGCCCAAGCTTTACGCCCGCAGCCGCACCGGCGCTGGCCGAGCAATATTATCAGGCGTTTTGTACTTACTGCCGTGAGCTGGGGCTTAAGGTTGCGACCGGCCAGTTTGCGGCCGATATGCAGGTTAGTCTGACTAATGACGGCCCCGTTACTTTTATGCTGGAGAGCCGCTAATGGCAAAAACCTTAACCCTGGTTAGTCCGCAAACTCCGGCACAGTGGCAGGCCTATTATCAGCTGCGTTGGCAGGTGCTGCGAGCACCCTGGCAGCAACCGCAGGGTTCAGAGCGGGATGATTTGGAGCAAAGCAGCTTTCATCAGATGCTACTGGGTCCACAAGGGCAGGTCGCGGCTGTCGGGCGTTTACATCAAGTTGATAATGACACTGCTCAGGTCCGCTATATGGCGGTCGCTGAGTCATGGCAGGGCAAAGGCGCCGGTAGCCGCATTTTACAGGCGCTGGAGCAACAGGCCGTGCAGCTGGGGATGAAATATATCGTACTAAACGCTCGTGACAGCGCGCTGGCGTTTTATCAGCGTCAGGGGTATCGGGTCGTTGCAGCAGCGCCGACCCAGTTTGGTATTACGCATCAACGGATGCAAAAACAACTCTGTTTGGCCGGAAGTTCTGCAGACTGGCAACAATGGTGCCAAAGTCTGCAACAAACCTGGCACAGCACTATTCCGCTTAGTGCCTATATGCAACTGCAGATCGAACAATGTGATGGTTATCAGCTGCAATGCACGGCGCCGCTGCCACCCAATATTAATCTGCACCAGACCATGTTCGCCGGCAGTATCTATACGCTGGCGACGTTAACTGGCTGGGGCATGCTGTATTTACAGTTACAGAGTCTGGGCCTGCATGGCGCACAGGTGCTGGCCGATGCCAATATCCGCTACCTGAAACCCATTCGCAGCCAACCCACCGCAGTGTGTAAAGTTGCGGCCGTATCTGGTGATCTAACGCCATTAGCCGCAGGCAAGCGGGTAAAACAGCAAATCAGTGTCCAGCTGTTTGCTGAGGGTGAGCTTTGCGCCGAGTTTAGCGGCTTATATGCGGTATTGCCGGAGTAACTTTATGGCAGAAAAAGTACTGATTATTGGCTGTGGTTGGTTGGGGCAACAACTTGCGCCGGTGCTGGCGGCCGCGGGTTATCAGGTTTTTGGCAGCCGGCGCACCCAAGCCTCAGCAGAGGCTTTGCCGGCGCCGATCCAAGGTATCGCGCTGGATTTTCAGCCGCCCTGGTCTGATGCGCAATTGGCGCTGCTTCAGGATGCCTGGCTAATTTGCACTATTCCGCCCGGTGGCCGGCAAGGTGGGACTTCGGATTATCCGCAGGTGCTGCAACAGCTGGCGCAGTTAGCTCAGGCAGCAGGGCTAAAGGGCGGGATCCATATTAGTTCAACCGGTATTTATCAGGGGCTCAGTGGCGTCGTTAACGAACAGGCCGAGCTGCAACTGACTCAGCCTCGGGTAGCCTTGTTAGCAGCCGGTGAGCAGGCACTGCAACAGCAGAGTCGCTGGCTGACCTTGCGCTTATCCGGCTTAATGGGGCCGGGCCGGCATCCCGGTCGCTTTGTTCAGGGCAGAGCCGTTAGCGGTGCGATGCAGCCGGTCAATATGGTGCATAGTGCCGATGTGGCAGCGGCTGTGCTGCAGATCTTAAGCCGTTGGCCCTTACCCGCAGCCTGTTATAACCTGAGCGCGCCGCAGCACGTGACAAAAGCCGAATTCTATCAGGCGGCGGCAGAGAGCCTGGGGTTGACCGCGGCCAGTATTGAGTTAAGTGCCGCGGCGATCGAGTCTGCCCGCCAGGTGTGCAGCCAGCGCTTTATCGAGGATGCGGATTTTAGCTTTCAGTTTGCCGATCCCCGCACCGCTTTACCGTTCTGCAATTAGATTTTAAACCGGGCCGCGCCCTCAGTAAGTTGTTGTGCCAGGCGGGCCACTTCCTGACTTTCGCTCATCGTTTGTTCGGCCTGAGTGGCACTTTGCTGCGCCAGGCCGACAATTTCGTGCATCCGGTCGTTGATAGCTTGTCCGAGTTGTTGCTGGCTTTGACTGGCCTGATTGACGGCACTGCTGATCCGCAGCGTGGCGGAAATCGCCTCTGTGACTGCGGTCAGGGAGGCAACCAGTTCCGTCATGGTCGTCACACACTGTTCGGCTTCCTGTTTACCGGTTAATACTGCGGCGACCGCTTGCTGACTTTGTTGCTGCAAGTGTTCAATCATCTGCCGGATTTCGCTGGTGGCCTGCTGAGTGCGTCCGGCCAGTGAGCGTACTTCATCGGCAACCACGGCAAAGCCACGGCCTTGCTCACCGGCACGTGCCGCTTCAATGGCCGCATTGAGTGCCAGCAGGTTAGTTTGCTCCGCAATGGCGCTGATAGTGGTCAGGATACTACCGATATTGGTCGACTGATCATCGACCTTATTCATGATCTGGCTGGTGCTAACCAGCTGCTGTGCCAGCTTATTGATCCGTTGGTTGTTGGCCCCTGCCAGTTGACTGATTTGCTGGCTTTGCTGCAAGGCCTGCTGCATGGCTTCACCGGCATCAGCGGCGTGGACTGCAACCGCCTGGGTATTTTCTGCCAGTTGCTCAGTAATTTGATTTACGCTACTGATTTGCTGCTGCTGGGCATGCAGCGACTGGTTGATCTCACCGACTGCAGTGGTCGAGCGCTGCGCCGTACTGCTCAGGGCAGTGGCATTTTGCTGGATATTGGTCAGTAAGCCGCTTAAGGCACTGATCAGGCTGTTGACCTTTTCCGACAAGGCGCCAAATTCATCCTGCTGTTCGATATGGAGCTTGCGTGTCAGATCACCCTGCGCAATATAGCCCAGCACATGGTTAATCCCGGCCAGCGGCTTTAACATCGCGCTAATAGTAAAATAGGCCGTGGTCGCCGCCAGCACGACCAGCACCAGCATCATAAACCAGGTTCGGGTACTACCGGAGCTGAGGGCGCCGGACGTTTGTTGTTGCAGGGTGCTAAAGCGCAGCCCGGCTGCGTTAACCACCTGATCCAGCAGTTCCAGCGCCAGCCCGACTTGTTGTTCCGCGGTATTCAGGGCATTACGGGCTTGCTGCAAGGCACTGAGTTGTTGCTGCTTTAAGGTCAGTAAATTAGGCTCTGCACCGAGCGCATCATTTAACTCCTGCCAGTGCATAGCAAAATTCTGCCACAGGCCATCGGTATTAATTGACTCGGCTAATTGCGCCAGATAATCGACATTAACCTGCATATCGCTGAGCGAAAAGCTAACATTATCCTGATTGCGCTCCAACTGGCTGTACTCGCTATAGGCTGCAGTTTCCCGCAGCGTATTCACCAGACCAACCAACTGACCGTCTAAGCGGCCGGCGGTGCCGGCAATAATTTCTGCAGTTTGGCGGTTACGCGGTAACTCCAGCTCTGACAGTTCAATCAGGGCGGCGCCAGCTTCATCGAGCAGGGTTTCCAGCCGCGCCAGCTCAGTACTCAGCTGTTGTTGCAGCCGTAAACTGCTCAGGCGGGCGCCAAACATCGTGCTGGACGCCTCAGTGTAACGGTTGGCATGTTCGGTGGCACTATTCAAACTTTGCTGCAGCTCACCGCCCAGATTTAACTGTTGAAACTGGCTCAACAATTGATTAAATGCCTGTTGTTGCTGATTGAAGTTCTGCTGATATCGCTCAATATCGGCTTGTTGCTCGGCCGTAAAGCCGGACGCGGTCAGACGGGCCAGCTGCAATAACAGGATCTGTGCCTGATTGCTTTGTTGTTGCGCCGGCACGGCCAATTCGTTCATTTGGGTATTGGCGGTAGTGACACTGCGAAAACTGCTTAGAGCCGATACACTGGCGATCAGTAATAGGAGGGTGATAAAGCCAAAGCCGATAATGACTTTATGCGCAACGGTTAACTTCATAGCGTAAGCCCCTGTCTGGCCAGATTTTAGTATAGTGATTTTTGAGCGTCTGGTACGCCGTTTTGCGTTAGAAGGACGTTAGCAGGTTTTTAGATACTGGTCTAGCCAGTAGTGACAGAGAAAATGCCCGGCAAAGCCGGGCAAAGGTAGGTCTGACTGTTAGAAGCTGCAGAGCAGTTGCGGCGGTATAAATTGGTTCAGTTTTCCGTCGCGGAGTAAGTTGGCGCTTTGTTCGATATCCGGGCCAAAATAGCGGTCCTGATCATAAAAAGCGACCTGCTCACGCAAAATGGCTTTGGCCTGCTCCAGCAGCGGGGTAGTTTTTAGCGGCGCACGGAAATCCAGCCCTTGCGCTGCCGCCAGATACTCTACTGCCAGCACACCGGTGGTATTCTCGGCCATATCGGCTAGCCTGCGCGCGGCAAAGGTGGCCATCGACACATGGTCTTCCTGGTTAGCTGAGGTCGGCAGGCTATCTACTGAGGCCGGATGCGCCAGCGATTTATTTTCCGACGCCAAGGCCGCTGCCGTGACCTGCGCAATCATAAAGCCGCTGTTGACGCCGCCATTCGGCACTAAAAACGCCGGTAACTTACTTAAGCTGGCATCAATTAACAGCGCCATCCGCCGCTCCGACAGGGCACCAATTTCGGCAATCGCCAGTGCCAGATTATCGGCGGCCATCGCCACCGGCTCGGCATGGAAGTTACCGCCCGATAAGATATCGCCATCGTCGGCAAACACCAGCGGGTTGTCGGTAACACCATTGGCTTCTACCGCTAACACTGCGGCTGCCTGACGGATTTGTGTTAAGCAGGCGCCCATTACCTGTGGCTGGCAGCGCAGCGAGTAGGGATCCTGCACCTTTTCGCAATCTTTATGCGATTGGCCGACTTCTGAGCGATCTTGCAGCAGGTGGCGGTAAATGGCGGCTGCGTCAATTTGCCCTTGCTGGCCACGAGCCAGATGAATACGCGGGTCAAAGGGCGCGCGGCTACCCAGGGCGGCTTCCACGCTTAACGCGCCAACCACACTACCGGCGGCAAACAGATCTTCGGCCCGGAATAAACCTTCCAATGCCAAAGCCGTAGAAGCCTGGGTGCCATTTAACAGCGCCAGACCTTCTTTGGCCGCCAGCGTCAGCGGCTGTAAACCGACCAGGGCTAAGGCTTCTTTTGCATCATAGATTTGGCCCTGATAACAGATCTCACCTTCGCCAATCAGTGGCAGCACCATATGCGCCAGCGGTGCCAAATCACCAGAGGCGCCGACCGAGCCTTTTTCCGGAATACACGGATAAAGCCCGGCGTTGACCATGTCAATTAGCAGCTGGATCACGCTTAAACGGATGCCAGAGAAGCCACGTGCCAGGGAGTTAATTTTCAGTACCATCATAAGCCGCACTGTGCTGTCGGCCATAAACTGACCAAAACCGGCGGCGTGCGATAATACGATGGATCGCTGTAACAGCTCCAGCTCTTCATGCTTGATGCGGGTATTGGCCAGCAGGCCAAAGCCGGTATTAATACCGTACACCACTTTGTTTTGCTTAATAATATCGGCGACACAAGCAGCCGATTTTTCGATAGCCGGGATCGCAGCTGGATCCAGTGTCACCGTGACCGGGCCTTGCTGCACGGCACGCAGTTGCGCCAGTGTCAGCTGGCCGGGAGTAAGTTGTAGGGCGTAGTGCATAAATTAGTCTCTGTTTAACATAGGGAGGTCAAGACCCTGCTCGTGAGCACAGTCCACCGCAATCTGATAGCCGGCGTCGGCATGGCGCATTACACCGGTGCCAGGATCATTCCACAGTACCCGGCTTAAACGGGCGGCGGCCTGCTCGGTACCGTCAGCCAGGATCACCACACCACTGTGTTGGCTGTAACCCATGCCAACGCCCCCCCCATGATGTAGCGACACCCAGGTGGCGCCACCGGCGGTATTAAGCAGAGCGTTTAGTAATGGCCAATCCGATACTGCATCTGAGCCATCCAGCATGGCTTCGGTTTCGCGGTTCGGGCTGGCAACGGAGCCGGAGTCCAGATGGTCGCGGCCAATAATAATGGGGGCTGAGAGTTCGCCGTTTTTCACCATCTCATTAAAGGCCAGCGCAATGCGGGCGCGATCTTTTAAACCGATCCAGCAAATCCGTGCTGGCAAGCCCTGAAACTGAATGCGTTCACGCGCCATATCCAGCCAGTTATGCAGGTGCGGATCGTCCGGGATCAGCTCTTTTACCTTGGCATCGGTTTTATAGATATCTTGTGGATCGCCAGACAGCGCCACCCAGCGGAAGGGGCCAATGCCCTGACAAAACAGTGGCCGGATATAGGCGGGTACAAAGCCAGGGAAATCAAAAGCATTGGCTACGCCGACATCCTTTGCCATCTGGCGGATGTTATTACCATAGTCAGTTGCCACCGCACCGCGCTGCTGCATAGCTAAGATGGCTTTTACCTGTACGGCCATTGCCGCTTTAGCGGCCGTGACCACGGCATCTTCATCCTCCGTGCGTTTGGCTTGCGCTTGCTCCAGCGTCCAGCCCTGCGGCAGATAGCCATTCAATGGATCGTGCGCCGAGGTTTGATCGGTGACCACATCCGGCGTGATACCGCGGGCCACCAGCTCGCTAAACACATCGGCCGCATTGGCCAGCAAGCCGATTGAGGTTGGTTTACCGCTGGCTTTGGCTTGTTCTAACATAGCCAAAGCTTCATCCAGCGAGTAGGCTTTTTGATCCAGATAGCGGGTCTTGAGCCGGAAATCGATGCGGCTTTCATCCACTTCACAGGCCAGCATATGAAAGCCGGCCATCGTCGCGGCCAGTGGCTGGGCGCCGCCCATGCCACCTAGGCCGCCGGTCAGGATCCACTTGCCTGCTGCCTTGCCGGCAAAATGTTGTTTGGCAATGGCGACAAAGGTCTCATAAGTACCCTGCACAATGCCCTGAGTACCGATATAGATCCAGGAGCCGGCCGTCATCTGGCCGTACATCATCAGGCCTTTGCGGTCCAGCTCGTTAAAGTGTTGCCAATTGGCCCAGGCTGGCACCAGATTCGAGTTGGCGATCAGTACCCGTGGTGCATCCGGATGCGTCGGAAACACGCCAACCGGTTTCCCACTTTGTACCAGCAGGGTTTGGTTATCTTCCAGCCGGTCCAGTACTTCGACGATTTTATCAAAGCAGGCCCAGTTGCGGGCGGCACGGCCAATACCGCCGTACACCACCAGCGCTTGGGGATGTTCGGCCACTTCCGGATCCAGATTATTCATCAGCATGCGTTTGGCGGCTTCGGTTTGCCAGCTCTTAGCGGTGATTTGGCTGCCACGGGGGGCGCGGATCACCCGGCTTTTATCAATGCGGTTATCGTTCATAGCAACCTCGGTTAGCGGGGTAGGGCAAAGTTAAGGTGGCCTCCCAGCCGGTAACGACTGCCGGGAGAGGTTAAATAGGCCAGGCTGACCGCGCCGTCACGGCTAAAGGTGCGGCGGGTCAGACGCAGGCAGGGTTCGGGCTTTCTCAGCAGCAACTGCTGACAGGTAAAATCATCCGGCCAGATAGCTTCAACAATATGCTCAGCTTCGGTCAGCGGTGCGATCTGGCTTAAATACAAATGCGGGGTGATTTCCTGAAAATCCTGTTGGGTATACAGCGGCACCTGTTTCGGGTTGACATAACGCGCTTCCAGTTGCAGCGGCAGAGCATCGGAATAATGCACGATCAGCGAGAAGAAGACCGGCTCATTGCGTTTTAATCCCAAAGCCGTCGCCACAATAGTCGGGCAAGGCAGCTCGGTGAGCTGTAACAGCTTAGCGCGGTAGGCATGGCCACTGCTTTGCACCTCATCGGCAATATTGCGAATTTCCAGCAACGAGGATTGCGATTTTAACGCGGCAACAAAGCTGCCCACGCCCTGGGTGCGATACAGGATGCCCTGTTCGGTCAGTTCCTGTAACGCGCGCCGGGCCGTCATCCGGCTGACGGAGAACTGCTCTGCCAATTCATTTTCCGACGGCACCCGGCTATGTTCCGGCCAGGCGCCGCTTTCGATCTGGCGCAGCATAAATTCTTTAATTTCGGCAAATTTCGCCATAGCGAGGCTGACCTGTTAGCAAGGGTTACGCAGTGATGTGCTAAAAATAGCGGATCTTGGTTGTATATACAAGTTTTTCGGTTAGACTATTTGCAAAGTGGTTGAACAGCATGACACCGCGGCTACGGAGCACCGCCGCGGTAAACAGGAGCACAGAATGGCAGACTTTGATGCGGTATGGCTAAATGCGAAGCTGGCGACGATGACGGATAACGGCAGCCCCTATGGTGCTATTGAGCAGGGGGCATTGGCGGTTAAGGATGGGCTGATTGTCTATGCCGGGCCTCAGGCCGAGCTACCGCCTTTTGATAGCCTGGTGACACCCCTTTATGATGTGCAGGGGCAGTGGCTGCTGCCTGGTTTGATCGATTGCCATACCCATTTGTTGTATGCCGGTAACCGCGCCAATGAGTTTGAACTGCGTCTGCAAGGAGCCAGTTATCAGCAAATTGCCGCGGCCGGCGGCGGCATTGCCAGTACCGTTCGAGCAACCCGCGACGCCAGTGAAGAAGCATTGTTTAAGCTGGGTAAGGATCGCTTAAATGCGCTGCTGCGGGAAGGGGTGACTACGGTTGAAATCAAATCCGGCTATGGTCTGGATTTAGCCAATGAACAAAAGCTGTTAGAAGTGGCGGCTTTGCTGGAGCAGCATCATCCGACCAGTATTATCAAAACCTTTTTGGGCGCGCATGCGTTACCGCCGGAATTTAAAGATAATGCTGATGGCTATATCGAGGCGGTGTGTCAGATGTTGCCGGCTTTGCAGCAGCTTGGCTTAGTGGATGCCGTAGATATCTTCTGTGAGAGCATTGGTTTTAGTGTCGCGCAAAGCCGTAAGGTGTTCGCGGCGGCAACGGCGTTAGGTCTGCCGGTAAAAGCCCATGCCGAACAGTTATCGAATCTGGGCGGCAGTGCGCTGGTGGCTGAGTTTGGCGGTTTATCGGCCGATCATGTTGAATATCTGGATGAAGCCGGTGTGGCGGCGATGGCGAAAGCTGGTACTGTCGCGGTATTGTTGCCGGGCGCCTATTATTTTCTGCGTGAAACCCAGCTGCCGCCACTGGCGCTGCTGCGGCAATATCAGGTACCGATAGCAGTTGCCAGCGACCTGAATCCCGGCACCTCGCCGTTTTGTTCTTTGCAGTTGATGCTGAATATGGCCTGCACGCTGTTTCGTTTAACCCCGGAAGAGGCCCTGCTCGGCGTCACCCGCCATGCTGCAACCGCGCTGGGGCTGAAAGATCGGGGGCAACTGCAAGCAGGTATGCGGGCAGACTTTGGCTGTTATGCGATAACTCAGCCGGCTGAGCTATGCTATCAGTTTGGGGTATCGCCGTTAAAACAACTGGTGGTAGCCGGCAGTCTGTGCCGGCTACCATAACAGCACTTTACTCCACCACAGCAGCCTGGCGTTGTTTGCCGAGAATAAAGGCCTGCACCAGCTGGCTCAGTACCTGACCACAATGGTTAAGTCCGGCGCTAACACCTGAGGGATGCTGCGCCGGCGCAGCTTCTGCCAGATGCAGGTAGGCGGTAGCGGGTAAACGGGCGATTTGATACACCGCCTGCTCTGCCTGCGCCACACTGATACCACTGTAATTCAGCGCACTGGCCGGCATGGCGGTAATGGCATCAGTATCCAGCTCCAGTGCCAGCGGCGTATGGGCGCTAAGCACTTTATCGCAGGCCAGATCCAGCGCTTGCTGCCAGCTTAGCTGTTGGCGGACAAAAATCTGCTGGTAGCTGATAAAATCGGCACCGGCAGCCGACAGTGCTGCCAGGCTGGCGGCATTATTTTTTTGCTGGTGTAGGCCCAGCACCAGATAATGCTGCAGTAGCTGCTTCTCCATCGCATAGCTAAAACCATTACCGCTATGGCGGCCTTCCAGCGCACGAAAATCAGCATGGGGATCAATATTGATACAGTTGGCAGCCTGGCCAGTATGGCTGTGTAGTGCCTGCAACAGCGGCAGCGCATTATTATGACCGCCACCAATTACTATGGGGGTAAGACCGGCAGCAAAAATCGGCGCGACCGCCGCACCAACCCGTTCGTCCAGCTCAGCACAGAGTTGCCGGAGCTGCATCAGCTCCGCGGCATGAGCGGCGTTCAGGTTGCTGCTCTGCTGCTGTAAATCGGCACAGCTGACTTCACCCAGCACTAACAGCTGCTGCGCATCCAGTAAGCTGTTTGCCTGGAGATTGAGAAATTTGCTTAAAAATGCCTGCCAGCCCAAGGTGGCACCGGGCAAGCCACAGTTGGCCCGTGGGCCGATATCCTCGGGAATGCCCAGCAACACAAACTGGCCGCCCGTTGCGGCATGGCGGGCTAAATTCGCACCTAAGTCCAATGCCGGATCCGGCAGTTGGCATTGTTCGGCCAGACGGCTTTCACCCGGACGGGGTTGAAAAAAGGCGCTTAGATGCGCCTTAGTTAAATACTGCACTGCTGCCATAACTTATTCGAGATCCAACGCATCCGGTGACAGAATGATGCCCGTGCTGTCGGCATACAAATGGTCGCCCGGCAGGAAGGTAACACCGGCAAAATTCACCGGTACCTCGGTTTCACCAAAACCATTGTCGTCAGCGCCAATCGGAATAGCATTCACTGCCTGAATACCGATATCAAAGTCTTCCAGGGCATCCAGATCGCGCACACTGCCATAGCACACAATGCCTTCCCAGCCATTGGTGGCCGCCAACGAGGCCAGTTCTGCATCAATCAGTGCACGTCGGGCCGAGCCGCCGCCGTCAATCAGCAATACCTTGCCAATGCCATTATCAGCCAGTACCTGACGGATCAGACCGTTGTCCTCAAAACACTTAACAGTATGGATTTGTCCGCCAAAGGAGCGGCGGCCGCCGTAGTTTGCAAAAATCGGTTCAACGACATCAACCTGATCCGCATACAGATCGCACAGCTCAGACGTATTATATTCCACGGTTAACTCCATACCAGAAGAAGGGTAATGCTCAGTATAACCCGCTGACATATAAGCTCAAGCGGAACTTATCGCCTTTTGGCGCCAGCGCCACAGCGGGCGGCAGCACTTTTAATCGTCGCTGTCATTTTTTCGTCATTAAGCTTGCTTAGTATCCGGTTAGTTATTGCACAACAGGATCACTGTCATGTTGCTAAAACGACTGGAATACTGGGACCATGCTTTTTTCTGCCGGCTGTTCGCCAGGAGCTCCTCGCTGCTGCTGTCGCGCGGCAGTTACTGGATATCGAAAACGGCCGATGGTCCACTGTATTTATTACTGGTGCTACTGCTGCTGGTGCTTGAGGTAGCAGATAGCTGGCAGTTTACCCGGCTATTATTGCTGGCGTTTGCGATAGAGCTGCCGTTGTATCTGTTGTTAAAAAACACTATCCGGCGGATGCGACCGCAGCAGGCGGTCAGGCTGCACCCGGTGGTAGCGCATATCGTACCCTCTGATACCTTTAGCCTGCCATCCGGGCATACCGCGGCGGCCTTTGTGGTGGTAACAGCGGTTGCGCTCTGTTTTCCGGCCTGTTTCTGGTTAGTGTTACTGTGGGGGCTATTAGTGGGTTTGTCGCGCATTATGCTGGGTGTGCACTTTCCGCTGGATATCCTGGCTGGGATCAGCCTTGGCGTTGCCTCCTGCTACAGCGCAGCAAAGCTGCTCTGAGCAGGCGGTGTCACAGGCTTTTAATATTGATCAGGGGGTCGCGACTGGCATTGGCAGCTTTTAGCCGGGCCAGATATTGCTGCCATAGGGTTTCCTGCTGGCTGGCCAGTTGTTGCAGGTAGGCAAAACTATAGAGGCCGGTGTGATGGCCATCGTCAAACTGCAATTTCACCGCATAATGACCAACAGGGGTGATGGCGCTGATCCCAACCTGCCGCTTATTGGCGACCAGCCGTGGTGTGCCATGGCCACGCACTTCGGCGGATGGCGAATGCACCCGCAGAAATTCCGCACTTAAACTCTGGCACTGCCCCGCGGCATCCAGCAGATCCAGGATCCGCCGTTGCCGGTGGTAATGCAGTTTTACCAGTGCTGCCGCCATTACAGAATAAACCGGCTCAGATCTTCATCCTGCACCAGACTACCCAGATGCTGCTCAACATAGGCTGCATCAATGGCAATCTGTTGCCCGGTATGGTCAGCGGCATCGTAGGAAATTTCTTCCAGCAACCGTTCCATTACCGTATACAGCCGCCGCGCGCCGATATTTTCAGTGGTTTCATTGACCTGAAACGCCGCGGCAGCGATACGTTTAATGCCATCTTCGGTAAACTGAATTTGCACACCCTCAGTCGCCAGCATGGCACGCGCCTGCTCGGTTAAGGACGCTTTTGGCTCAGTCAGAATACGCTCAAAATCGGCGGCGGTTAAGGCTTCCAGCTCAACGCGGATCGGTAACCGGCCCTGTAGTTCAGGCACCAGATCCGACGGCTTGCTCATCTGGAAGGCACCTGAGGCGATAAACAGGATATGGTCGGTCTTGACCATACCATGCTTGGTATTTACTGTGCAGCCTTCGATTAATGGCAGCAGATCACGCTGTACGCCTTCGCGCGATACGTCAGGGCCGCTGGTTTCGCCGCGCTTACAGATTTTGTCAATTTCATCCAGAAACACGATGCCATTTTGCTCTACCGCATCCAGCGCTTCGGCTTTCAGTTCTTCCGGATTGACCAGTTTGGCGGCTTCCTCTTCAATCAGCTGCTTGAAAGCATCTTTAATTTTCAGCTTACGTTTTTTCTTTTTCTCACTGCCCAGGCTCTGGAACATGCTCTGCAATTGCGAGGTCATCTCTTCCATCCCCGGCGGCGCCATAATTTCTACGCCAATGGGCCCTTGCGACAGTTCCAGTTCGATTTCTTTGTCATCTAACTGGCCTTCACGCAGTTTTTTACGGAAGATCTGCCGGGTATTGGAGTCGGTGCTGGCTTTTTCCGGCTCGCCCCAGGCGTCTTTGGGTTTGGGTAACAGCGCATCGAGGATCCGCTCTTCCGCGGCTTCTTCGGCCCGAAAGCGGTTTTTGGCAATAGCCTGTTCGCGAAACATCTTCACCGCGCTGTCTGTCAAATCACGGATAATGCTTTCCACTTCCTTACCGACATAGCCGACTTCGGTAAACTTGGTCGCTTCAACTTTAATAAAGGGTGCATTCGCCAGCTTGGCCAGGCGGCGGGCAATTTCGGTTTTACCGACACCGGTTGGGCCTATCATCAGAATATTTTTTGGCGTCACTTCCTGGCGCAGCGCCGGATCTAATTGCATGCGGCGCCAACGATTACGCAGCGCGATGGCGACAGCCCGTTTGGCTTTGTTCTGGCCAATAATATGGCGATCTAGCTCGTGGACTATTTCTCTTGGGGTCATATCAGACATGGGCTACCTGCTTACAATTCTTCAATAGTCTGGTGGTGATTGGTGTAGACACAGATATCACCGGCAATTTTCAGGCTTTTTTCCACGATATCGCGGGCGCTGAGCTCAGTATTTTGTAACAAAGCGGTGGCCGCTGCCTGGGCAAAGGGGCCGCCACTGCCAATGGCAATCAAATCATGTTCTGGCTGCACCACATCACCATTCCCGGTGATAATCAGTGAGGTATTGGCATCGGCTACGGCTAACAGGGCTTCCAGCTTACGCAGCATACGATCGGTACGCCAGTCTTTCGCCAGTTCAACGGCGGCGCGCATTAAGTGGCCCTGATGCATTTCCAGCTTGGCTTCGAAGCGTTCGAACAGAGTAAAGGCATCAGCGGTGCCGCCGGCAAAACCGGCCAGTACCTTATTGTGATAGAGGCGGCGAACCTTGCGGGCATTGCCCTTCATTACGGTATTACCCAGCGAGACCTGGCCATCACCACCGATGGCAACATGGCCATTGCGGCGAACAGAGACGATAGTAGTCATAAAAAAAGCCCTATGGCGAAAACATAGGGCTTAAGTAAGGGGGACAGCCGGGTTTTTCAAGTCCAGTTACGGACCTGACAGGTATTAATCCCCATTTGCCGTAAGCGGTTCATATCGGCAGTGGCGGCCCGGCGCGATTCATAAGGGCCTACTACCACCCGGAACCAGACGCCGTTGCTGCCTTCGGTGCGTCTGACATCGGCAGTAATGCCGGCAAAGGCAATTTGTGCTTTCATCTGTTCAGCCTGGCCTTGCTGGCGGAAAGAGCCGCACTGTAACACCGCCGGCACGCTACGTTGCTGCTCGGGGACTTCGACCGTAATTTCACGGTTTTCCAATTCTTTAATATATTGGTAAGGCTCAGATTGCGGTTTGGGCGGTAACTCATCTTTCGCCGGCGCCTTAACCGGTGCTGCCACAGGTTCGCTGCTGCTGACCGGTTGTTGCTTTAAAAACCACAGGCCATAGACAAAGACGCTAAGTGTCAGCAAGGTAAGCGCAATTAGCAGCCAGGGCTTATTACTGGCCGCCGGCGCCTTGGCGCGACTGCCTCTGGCCTGACCTTTAGCGGGTGCTTTCGGACGGGTGGCGCGCACATAATCTTTTTGTGGCATACGACTTATCAATTACCTGTTTTTCTAATCACACTGTATTCTACCCGGATCGGCAGAAAAGGAAATAACGCAGCTCCGATCTGTTACCAAAACAAGCCGTGGCGCTGCAGTCACTGGTTTTCGCGGCTTAACTTAAATCCAGCGCATCGACATCGAGCTGCCATTTGATTTTGCGGCTCAACGGCCATTGCGATACCTCTGCTAAAACCTGACTAAGCAGTTGATGCAGCAGTGGCCGTTGTGCCGCGTAAAGGTGTAATTGCCAACGGTATTTACCTGCCCGGCGTTCCAGCGGCGATAACAGAGGGCCGAGCTGTTGGACCTGAGGTTGCTGCTGACAGTAGCTGGCAACCTGCTGTAGCCACTGCTGGCAAAGCTCACTCTGGTGCGCTTCTGCTCTGAATAGCGCCATATACTGACAGGGAGGTAACAGGGTTTGCTGGCGCTCCAGCAGGGCGCTGCGGGCAAAGGCGGCATAACCGTTTAGCATGATGTCCTGCAGCAAGGCGTGTTCTGGATGTTGGGTTTGCAGTAACACCTTGCCTTTATCATGGCCACGACCAGCCCGACCGGCAACCTGGGTCAGCAACTGCCCCAGTTGCTCAGGAGCACGAAAGTCGGCGCTATACAGGGCACCATCGACATCGACAATCACCACCAGAGTAACAAAGGGGAAATGATGGCCTTTAGCCAGCATCTGGGTTCCCAAAATCAATCTGGGGCCAGGTTGCTGAATTTCTGCTAACAGGCTGGCGAAAGCACCTTTACGCCGGGTGCTGTCACGGTCAAGCCGGGTCACCGGGACCTCGGGAAACAATACACTCAGATGCTCTTCCAGTTGCTCGGTACCCTGACCGACCGGCGCCAGCCGGGTACTACCACAGCCGCCGCATTGTCGTGGTACGGCCCGGGTGGCACCGCAATGATGGCAAACCAACTGCCGGCTATGTTTATGGTAAGTGGTAAAAGCACTACAACGCTGACATTCGGTCAACCAGCCGCAATCCTGACAGCTGAGGGCCGGTGCAAAACCGCGACGATTTAAAAACAGCATCACCTGTTTGCCCAGTTTCAGCTGTTGCTGCATTTGTTGAATGCTTTGTGCGGCCAGTCCGTGTTGTAAAGCCTGTTGCTTCAGATCGACCAGCTCCAGCTGCGGCATTGCCTGACCACTGGCGCGGGCTGTTAGTGTCAGCTTGGTAAAACGACCTTGCTGGCAGTTGTACAGTGATTCGAGACTCGGCGTGGCCGAGCCAAGCAGGATCGGACAGTGCTCCAGTGCTGCGCGCTTTATTGCCAGATCCCGGGCGTGGTAACGAAAGCCGTCTTGCTGTTTTAGTGACAGGTCATGTTCCTCGTCAATAATAATCAGTCCGAGCTTGCGAAAAGGTAAAAACAGCGCCGAGCGGGTACCTATTACCACAGCTGCGCTGCCACTGGCCGCTTGCAGCCAGCAGTTAAGCCGCTCGCCATCACTTAAATTTGAATGCCAGACCAGTACCGGGGCGCGGAAACGTTTGCTAAAGCGTTCCAGCGTTTGTGGGGTCAGGCCAATTTCCGGTAGCAATACCAGTATTTGCTGACCGAGCTCCAGCAGGGAGGGGATGAGCTGCAGGTAGACTTCGGTTTTGCCGGAGCCGGTGACACCTTCCAGCAAAAAGGGCCGGAAGCTGCCCTGGGCCTGATTAACGGCGGTCACTGCCAGAGCCTGATCAGCGGTTAGTTGCAACGCCGGCTCGGCTAAGCCCTGATAGTGATAGGGTGCGATCGCCGTTTGGAACGACTCGACCAGCGCCTTGGCCATTAATTGCTTTAGCGCACTGCCGCTGTAATGGCTTTTGACGGTCGCTTCATCCAGCGCTTGTGTTGTCAGGGCCTGCCACAATTCTGCCTGTTTAGCCGAGCGCGAAAAGCTTTGCAGGTTAGCGGCTTTACCGCTGTCGGTCAGTCGGTACGCACGGGGCAGGTAGTCAGCGAGTGGGCGGCCTTCACGCAACAGTGCGGGTAAGGCGGCCGTGAGGACCTCCCCCAGTGGATGGTGATAGTAATCTGCAGCGAAGCTAAGAAGTTGGCGCAGTAAAGCCGGCAAGACCGGCGTCTGGTCGATCACGGCAAGCACCGGTTTAAGTTGTTGCTCACTGACGTCGGGTTTAACCGCTAATTGCCAGACAATCCCCACCAATTCGCGTTTACCAAAGGGCACCCGCACCCGGCAGCCTATGCTCACCTCAAGTTCAGGCGGTAACAGGTAATCAAAATGCTGGCGCAAGGGTACGGGCAGGGCAACACGGATCGCAGTCACAGCAGCTTCCATAGCAACAAAATCAGGCTTTAAGTTTAAGGAAGCGCGTGCGCCTTGCCAAGCAAAACAAAATTCTGTGCTTTTCCGGTTTTCTGGTTGCAACTTCAGCGGCTATCTATTAAGCTACGCGCCCTAAATTAACTGTAATTACGTATGGTGTCTGGCGATAAAAAATGCGACCAGATGGCGATACGGCCTAACGAGGTAACCCATGAAACCAGGTATCCACCCGGAATACAAAGAAATTACTGCAACCTGTACTTGCGGTAATACCTTCAAAACCCGTTCAGCTCTGTGCAAAGACATCCACTTGGACGTTTGCTCAGCTTGCCACCCGTTTTATACCGGTAAGCAGAAAGTGTTGGATGTTGGTGGTCGTGTTGACCGCTTCAAGAAGCGTTTCTCTGTACTGGGCAACCGTTAATCGGTACCAAGTACGAAAAAACCGGAGCCTGGCTCCGGTTTTTTTATGCCCTATGCTCAGCGAGAGCATAGGTTTCAGCATTTGTTACTTGTTTTACTTGCCACCCGCCAGGGCTTCAGAAATTGAGCCAGAGCTGCTATCCGGGCGGATAACACCGCAGTTACTGCCACTTTGGTCGCAGCTGACGCCCCGGATCCGGCTTCCTACCGAGCGGCTGTCGTACTGTCCGGTGGCAGTTAACCTTCTGACAATGCCTTCCAGCATATTATTAGCCTGTAATGCCTGGCCTGTTACCCGGATCACTTCAATATTCTCGACTTGCCGTAATTCATCAACCAACGTCTGGTGTTGCTGATCAGCAGCGAGTAGAGCTGTCACTTCCTGCAAGTAAGGACGGGCGGATACCTGTCCGGCCAACACTAACTTCCGGTATAGCTCGGCGGCGCCCGGCAGATCCTGCTCGACACCGGCGCCATGTTGTTTTAACTGTGCCAACAGCAACATGGCACTGGCCAGTCGCTGCTCTGTGGCTAACTCCAGCAGATTAATCGCTTCCGGCAACTGGTCATCCTGCTCAGCCTGCAGCAGTTGTACCGCTTTAGCATATTGCGCCGGGGCATATTTTAGATCGACGGCCAGATCAAGCAAACGTTGCGACTCAGCAAGATCTTGTTCCAGCATAAAACCATTTCTAAGCCAGTCGGACATCAGAAAGACCGCCATAGCGTTGCGCTGGCGCACGCCCATCCGCAAATAACGAATGGCTTGCTCGTTACTTTGCTCCAGACCATCGCCGGTCGCGTGAGCCATTGCTACCAATGCTGCTGCATCACCGCTGCCGCTTCGCGCCAATCTGATCAGTCGGCGCAGTTCTTTACTGCAATCGGTATCGGCACATACCCGGTCATTATCCGCCGCGCTGGCATAACTGGTATTTGAATATAAAGTCAGGGATGCAGTGCTGCACAACAGGGCTGCTAAAAGTAGCGCTTTCATAAAACCTCTGGTTAAAAAACAGTTAATGGTGTCGATTTTAGCTACATACGGCTGAGGGTCAAGTTTTGGTCAGAAGCAGATTGTAAACAAGTGTGTCGGTTAACATAATGTGAGCAACTGGCGCAGCCAAATTTGCGTTCCATTCCAGGTTTGAGTAACTGCGCTCACCCGTTAAATCCTTCGTCAGCGCCTGGTCAGCGGAACACAGCGCAGATAATTGGATGTCCAGAACTCTTGGCGGCTGAGCATTTTCTTGTTATAACTGGTTACGAATTATACCAAAGTCGTAATGACGTTACTGCCTTAGTCTGGTACGTCCAGCACGATTTCAGTGTTTTTCCAGATCAGAGCTCATTAGAATGAGCCGACCACCGGCCCGCTGTATAACAAAAAACCTATAAATTAGTGCCGTAGTCTGTACCTACACTTACTCAGGAAAAAATTGGAATGTCAGATTTCAGAGAACAAGCGCTGCGTTATCATGCAGAACCTCGCCCAGGGAAAATCAGTATCGAAATCAGTAAAGCTGCCGAAACCGTTACCGATCTGGCACTGGCTTACAGCCCCGGTGTGGCTGAACCGGTGCGTGAAATTGCCGCTGATCCGGACAACATTTACAAATACACCGCCAAAGGCAATATGGTCGCCGTAATCTCTAACGGCACGGCGATCCTGGGGTTAGGTAACCTGGGCCATCTGGCGTCAAAACCGGTAATGGAAGGTAAGGCGCTGCTATTCAAACGTTTTGCCGGCCTGGATTCAATTGATATTGAAGTATCGCACCGCACTACTGAAGAATTTATTACCACGGTCGCCAATATTGCTGACACCTTTGGTGGTATTAACCTGGAGGATATCAAGGCGCCGGAGTGCTTTGAGATTGAGCAGGAACTGATTAAGCGCTGTAATATCCCGGTATTCCATGATGACCAGCACGGTACCGCTATTGTCACTGCTGCCGGCCTGTTAAACGCGCTGGAGATCCAGGGCAAAGATATCCGCAAAGCCATTATTGTTTGTATGGGTGCCGGCGCGGCTGCCATTGCCTGTATGGAGCTGCTGATCAAGTGCGGCGCCATGCGTGAGCATATCTATATGCTTGATACCAAGGGGGTGATCCATACCCGGCGTGAAGATCTGAACCAGTACAAGCAACTGTTCGCGAACAATACCGATAAAAGGACCCTGGAAGATGCGCTGCAGGGGGCTGACGTCTTCGTTGGTGTTTCTGGCCCCGATGTCCTGCCGCCGGCAGCATTAAGCCTGATGGCGGATAAGCCGGTGATCTTTGCCTGTTCCAACCCGGATCCAGAGATTAAACCTGAACTGGCGCACGCCGAACGTGGTGATTTGATTATGGCTACCGGACGCTCGGATTATCCGAATCAGGTGAATAACGTGCTGTGCTTCCCCTTTATTTTCCGTGGTGCATTGGATGTGCGCGCCAGTGTGATTAATGATGAGATGAAGCTGGCAGCCGTGCAGGCGATCCGGGCTATTGCCAAGGAGCCGGTACCGCAGGAAGTGCTATTGGCGGCTAAAGTTAGTAGTCTGGAGTTTGGTAAAGGCTACATTATTCCGAAGCCGATGGATCCCCGGTTATTACCACGGGTCGCCCGTGCGGTAGCTGAAGCGGCAGTCAGCTCAGGGGTAGCCAGGATCCCGATGCCGGCAGCCTACTTTGATGCCTGAGAGTATGATTGCCAGTAAATAAAAAACCGCCGAAAGGCGGTTTTTTATTGCGAACCGGTTAGCGTTATTTATTCTTCATCGCTGTCGGCTTCGATAATCACCGGAATTTCTTTACCCATGCTGGTCAGGATTTGTCTGACTTCAGCCGGGATTTGATGTGGATTATCTTTACGCAAGTCGTCGTCTGCCGGTAGCGGCTGACCGGTAAAAGCATGCAGGAAAGCTTCGCACAGTAACTCACTGTTAGTGGCATGCCGCAGATTATTGACCTGGCGGCGGGTACGTTCATCGGTTAAAACTTTTAAAACATTCAGCGGTATCGAGACGGTAATTTTTTTAACTTGTTCTGATTTTTTACCGTGTTCTGCATAGGGGTGAACATATTCACCATTCCACTTAGCCATAAGGGATCCCTTGTCGTTAATTTTTGTTTTGCAGCGTAGCGCAAAACGGGAATTCTACTGCTTTCTGTCGGTGAGTCAAATAGTGTGCAACAAATAAAGATTATAGACGGCTAAATGGTTTGACTTCCAGTTAATAATGAATATACTTTTAGACGTCTAAACATCTAAAAGAGTTGAAGCATGAGTCATCGCCATCCCGCTACGATTAGCGCCCGGGCAGGTATCGCTGAAGATACCGCCTTCGGTGCCATCACGCCGCCCCTTTACCTGACCTCGACTTATCAGTTGCCGGCCTTTGGTCAGCCCGGTCCCTATGATTATTCGCGCTCGAATAATCCTACCCGCGATATTCTCGGTGAAGCCCTGGCGGAGCTGGAAGGTGGTGCCAAAGCCATTGTTACCAATACCGGGATGTCGGCGTGTCTGTTAGCGCTGCAGTTATTGACGCCGGCTGATACCTTGGTGATCCCGCATGATTGCTATGGTGGCAGCTACCGTCTTTTTACTAATCTGGCGCAGAAGAAGCAGGCGTTCAAACTGGTGATTGTCAATTTCCAACAGCGGGATTGGCCTGAACAGATTAAGCGGGCGGCACCGGCGATGATCTGGCTGGAAACACCAAGCAACCCCTTGCTGCAGATCACTGATATTGCTGCGGTGTGTCAGCTGGCGAAAAGTCTGACCGCAAAGGTCGTGGTAGATAACACCTTCCTGTCGCCGGCATTACAGCGGCCGTTGGCACTGGGTGCCGATCTGGTGGTGCATTCGACCACCAAGTTTATTAATGGCCACAGCGATGTGATTGGTGGTGCGGTGATCTGTAAAACGCAAGCCTGCGGTGACGAGTTGAAATGGTGGGCGAACTGCCTTGGCCTCACAGCAGGCGCTTTTGATAGTTATTTAACCTTACGTGGTTTGCGGACTCTGACCCCTCGCTTGCAGTTGCAGCAGCAGAATACCGCCGAGGTGGTGGCCTTTCTGCAACGCCACCCGCTTATTGGCAAGGTTTACTATCCTGGCCTGGTGGATCATCCCGGCCATCAGATTGCTAAGCGCCAGCAATCTGGCTTCGGCGCTATGTGTAGCTTCGAGTTAAGCGCCCCGCCAGCCTTACTGACCACCTTTTTCAGTAACTTACGCTACTTCACGCTGGCGCAGTCTTTAGGCGGGACGGAAAGTTTGATTTGTCATCCTGCGACCATGACCCATGCCTCTATGGACGCAGCGGCCCAGGCCACTGCTGGGATAGGGGCAACACTGATTCGGGTGTCGGTTGGTATTGAATTAGCCCAGGATCTTATTGCCGATTTAGCTCTGGCACTGGATGCCGTGGCTGCGGTACAACAGCAGTAAGTGGAAGTAGCATGAGTGATTTTAAGCAAGTAAAACCAGGTGTCGCAGCGCCTTTGACAACGCTCAATATCGTGGTCGCCGGTACCGGTAAGGTCGGCGCCGAATTTTTACGATTACTGGCATCGCAGCAACAACGCTTTGCCGGCCAGATCAGACTTAATCTTTGCGCTATCCTGAATTCGCGCCAAGCCTTACTCAGCGATACCATCGAGAGTCAGGCTTGGTCCAGTGCTTTTAGCGATGCCAAGCCTTATCAGCAGGCAAGTTTAGTTGCCTATCTGGCAGCACTGCCCAGCCCCAAGGTATTGATTGATATCACACCCAGTCAGGACTTTGCCAGGCTCTATCCGGCTTTTATCGCCGCAGGTTGTCATCTGATCAGTGCCAATAAACAAGGTGTTACTTTGCCGGGTTCTGAATATCAGCAGATCCTGCAGGCATTGCAGCTTAGTAGTTTACGCTGGTTGAGTAACACCACCGTCGGTGCCGGGATCCCGGTACAGCGGGTGATGCAGGAGTTATTACAAAGTGGCGATCAGATCCGCGAGGTGAGCGGGGTATTCTCGGGCACGCTATCCTGGTTATTGTGTCAGTACGATGGTACTACAGCCTTCTCTGAACTGGTGTTACAAGCACAGCAGCTGGGCTATACCGAACCAGATCCACGCGATGATCTTTCTGGTAAAGATGTCCAGCGTAAGCTGCTGGTATTGGCTCGTGAGCTGGGTGCAGAGTTAGAATTAGCGGATATTGAGCTGGAACCACTATTACCTGCCGGGTTAGCAGACGGTGATCTGGCCGGATTTTGGCGTCAGCGTCAGCAATTGGATCTGATGCTGGCTGAGGCTTATGCTAAGGCAACTGCCGAAAATAAGGTGCTGCGTTACGCCGCCAGTCTGCGCTTAGCTGACGGGCAGGTACAGGCCAGTGTCCGTTTAGTTGCTGTGGACAACAAGGCGCCGCTGGCTGCATTGGCACCCTGTGACAATATCTTTGTTATCACATCTGACTGGTATCAGCAGAACCCGCTGGTGCTGAAAGGTCCGGGCGCCGGCCTGTTGGTAACGGCCGGTGGTTTGCATGCAGACTTAGCGGAGTTAGTGAAGTCTGTTCGTTAGTCTAAGGCGTGTTAATGTTTGCGGAAAAAACAAGCAGCGAACGTCAACACGCCCTAAATGCTGGTATGACTTGGCAATTAAGCTAAAACTCAGGTAATCTGAGCATAACGGCAGTATTGCCTGCTGCAACGGATGAATGGATTATCTGCATGCCATTATTGCACCTGTGTTGCTGGTTGTTGTGCATCTTTCTGGCCATCGCGCCCGGCGCTGGCGCTACCCCTGCCAAATTTCATTCCGAGCCCGGCCCGGTGCCGGCGCTGGATAATTATTTTAAAGAAAGCCTGAATACCCGAGATGGCTTACCCCACAACACCATTAATGCGCTGGCTCAGACCGCAGATGGCTATTTATGGTTTGGCACCTGGGAAGGTGTCGCGCGTTACAATGGCCGCGAATTCAAAATTTTTGACCGTAGTCCGGAAACTGGCTTACCGGATGTCGGGGTCAGAACTTTCCATGTCGATTGGCAGCAAGATCTTTGGATTGCCGGTTCCCGCGGCGGATTAGTCAAAGTTAGCAATGGTGTCTGGCACGCCTATCCGCCGCTGGGGGTACTGATTAACCGGGTGCTGCTGGATAGTCAGCGTCGATTGTGGATCGCCACTGAAGGTAAAGGCTTGTATTTGCAGGATGAAGCTGGCCAGCGCCGGGTCTGGCACCGGGCTGATGGCTTGCCCTCAGAGCAGGTACATAGTTTACTGGAAGACGCGACTGGCCGGATTTGGGTAGGTACCTCGGATGGGCTGGTATTCCTGGATCCGGATCTGCAGATCCAACAGGTTGCTTCCGCCGAGTTACAACGTACCCCGGTATTTGCGCTACTTGAGCGGCAGCATGAATTATTGGTCGGTACTGAGCGCGGACTTTTTGCACTGAGCGACCCGCAGGCTCAGCCGCTATCCTTATTGGCCAATGTGCCGGTTTCGTCATTATTGCCACAAGGCCCGGATATTTTATGGATCGGTACCGTTGATCGGGGATTATTCCGGCAAGCCCGTGGCGTGACCGAGCAGCTGGATATCCGCCAGGGCTTACCGAATAACAGGGTACTGGCGCTGTTACTGGATAAAGAGAATAGTATCTGGGTTGGCACTAACGGCGGTGTATTCCGCTTGCGTGATGCTCCTTTCAGTACCTTTACTACCGAGCAGGGCCTGGTCAGTAACTTTGTCCGGACTGTGTTATCGCATTCCGATGGCTGTCTGTACATTGGCAGCAGCGGCGGATTAAATCGTTACTGCGATGGCAAATTAAGCCGCTTAGATTTAAGTACTGTCAGTGTCGGTCAGTCAGTATTGAGCCTGGCCGAGGGGCCTGATGGCAGTTTGTGGGCCGGTACCTATGCCGATGGTCTGGTCCAGCTTCGCGACGACAAGGTCGTACAACATTTTCATGCTGACAACCGCTTGCCGGCGAACGAGGTGCGGGCGGTATTGCCGCTGGCAGATGGCAGTGTCTGGGTTGGTACGGCGCTTGGAGCTGTCTGGCTGAGCGCTGCCGGTGATAAGCTGTATGGCCGGGAACAGGGCCTGCCCAGCCCCTTTATAATGGGGCTGTATCAGAGTTCCGATCAGCGGATCTTTATTGGTAGCGGGGCCGGTGTTGCAGTGCTGTCTGCAACAGGTGAGTTGCAGCGTTTAGATCTGAGTCGTTTCGATGACGCTGATTACGCCTTTGGTTTTGCCGAAGATAAAGAAGCTGGCTTATTGTGGATGAGTACCGATCGTGGGTTACTGGCATATCACTTACAGACCGATAAAATCAGCATGATAGGCCGGGCGCAGGGCATGCCGTTTGATAAGTTATTCCAGTTGGTATTAGACCAACAAGGGCATTTCTGGGTTAGCAGTAATCGCGGTGTATTAAGGCTAAACCGGCAGCAAGCGCTGGAAATCGTTAACGGACAGCGGGGCTGGATTGATATTGAGTTATATGGCGAGAGTGATGGCATGGCCAGTGCTCAGGCCAATGGTGGCTCCGCCAAAGCTGCAACGGTGCACCATGATGGTTCGGTTTGGATCGCGACCTCCATGGGCGTTAGCCGGGTGCAGCCAGAGCGCTTGCAACAATTCGCGCGGCTAACCCCTCCCGTCGTTGTTGAAGAGCTAATTGTCGATGGAGAGTCGCTGGCACTGCGGCAAACGCACCGGCTGGCTCCGGGTACAAACCGTATTGAGTTTCAATATGCCGGTTTGGGTTATGTGATGTCGCAACGGATCCAATACCGCACTCTGCTGGAAGGCTTTGATAGTCAGTGGGTAAACCGTGGCGCCGCCATCAGTGCTGAGTACACCAACTTACCACCGGGATCCTACCGTTTCCGGGTTGCTGCTGCTTATCCCGGTGGTGACTGGAGTAAAAATGAGGCGATTGTTGAGTTCACCTTACTGCCCCAACTGTGGCAGCGCGGCGGTTTTCAACTCTTGTTATTAGTATTGTTGGCTGGCAGTCTGTTTTTGGCGATCCGCTGGCGCCTGAGCAGCCTGCGTCACAGCGAGCTGCGCTTGCGTAAGCTGGTCGCTGAGCAGACCTCAGAGTTACAGTTATTAGCCAGACAGGATGCGCTAACGGGCCTGGCAAACCGTCGTGCTTTTGATGAAGCCCTACAACACGAATATCTGCGTTCACAGCGCTACCAGACAACCTTATGTTTGGCGTTGCTGGATGTGGACCATTTTAAGCGGGTTAATGATCAATTATCGCACGCGGTCGGTGATGAGGTGTTAAAGCGGGTTGCGGCAGTATTGCAACAACAAAGCCGTAGCATCGACTTACTGGCCAGGTGGGGCGGTGAAGAATTTGCCATGCTATTACCTGATACCAGTTTGCAGGATGCGGCAGAAGTCTGTGAACGCCTGAGGCAAAAAATCGAGAAAATGGATTTATCCGATATTGCCAGCGACCTTAGGATCACCATTAGTATTGGCTTAACCAGTAACCACAAGTTAGATCTATCGCAATTATTGTTGAATGCTGACCATGCACTTTATCAGGCAAAACGCGAGGGGCGGAACAAATTGGTACTGGCCGATCTGCCACAACAGACTGCTTCCTGAGCAGGTCCCAGCTTGCAGTTTTCGTATAAAAATTCAAAAAAACAGCATAATAATTCTTGATTATGCATATCCATCCCACTACACTAGGCGCCAGTTTGTGCTATAACTGGTAGCCTGTGTTTTAGTTAGTAAGAGTATTTCATGTCTGATATTTCAAAATCCCCGAAAATCCGCAGTGCGGTATTAGGCGCCGCTGGTTACAGTGGTGCAGAGCTCTGTGCCTTACTTAGCGCAAACCCTTATTTTGAACTCAGTTATGCTTTCGCTTCTGGCGGCCGCGATCCTGAACCGCTGGCCAGCTTATATCCGCGTTTTGCCCGTCAAGTCGATATTCTGGTGGAACCCTGGCAGGATAGCCTGATCCCTGAGCTGGATATCGAGGTAGCATTTCTGGCATTACCGCATGAGGCCAGTGAAGAGGTGGCTCCTAAACTGCTGGCCAAAGGGATTAAGGTGTTTGACCTGTCCGGCGCCTTTCGCTTAAAGCAGCCAGAGCTGTATCCGCAGTACTATGGCTATGTCCATCAGCATCCGGAATTACTCGAGCAAGCCGTCTATTCGTTAATGGAATGGCAAACTGAGCCGCTGGGCGATCTGGTCTCGGTACCCGGCTGTTATCCTACCGCTTGTTCACTGGCGTTATTACCGGTATTAAAGGCCGGTCTGGTTGCGGCGGATTGTATCCCGGTGATCAGCGCGACCAGCGGTGTATCGGGCGCAGGCCGTAAAGCCAGCCTGACCACCTCTTTCTGCGAAGTCGGCCTGAATGCCTATGGTTTCTTCAAGCATCGTCACCGGCCGGAGATTGAGCAGAACCTTGGCCGTAAAGTGGTATTCACCCCCCATCTGGGTAATTTTAAACGTGGCATTCTGGCCACCTGTGTGGTGAACCTGAACCCTGGTGTCAGTGCGGAGCAGGTCAAGTCGGCCTTTACCCAGGCCTATACCAGTAAACCGCTGATCCGCTTTACCGATAAATCCCCTAATGTGGCTGATGTTGCCGGCACTCCGTTCTGTGACCTTTACTGGCAACAGGATGGTGAACAACTGGTGATTATGTCGGCGATCGACAACCTGTTAAAAGGCGCGGCAGCACAGGCCATGCAAGCAGCGAACGTACGTTTTGGCAAACCGGAAACGGCCGGTTTATTTGCAGGAGCTGTCGCATGAAGCCCGTGGTATTAAAAATGGGCGGCCGCCTGTTACAAGACAGAGCGGCGCTGGATGCCTTGTTAGCGGTATGTGCCAACATTAAACAGCAGCGACCGGTGGTGCTGGTGCATGGTGGCGGTGACCAGGTTGATCAGTGGCTGGCGAAATTTGGTTTTAGTACCGAAAAAATTGATGGTCAGCGGGTGTCACCGGCTGAGCAAATGCCAGTGATAACCGGTGCCTTGGATGGTGCTGTCAATGCCGAAATGGTCAGCCGCGCGATATTAGCGGGTTTAAACCCCGTTGGTTTGAATTTGTCAGCCGGTAACAGCTGTCAGTTTAGTGTTAACACTAAACTGGGGGCGGTAGGTATCGCAAAGCCAGCTGAGCCGACCTTACTTAACCTGTTATTACAGCAAGGCTTTACCCCGGTATTTAGCTCTATTGGTATAGGTGCCGAGGGGCAGTTATTAAATGTAAATGCGGATCTGGCTGCAGCGGCGATTTGTCAGCTGGTTAAGGGCCAACTGGTATTACTGACCGATGTGCCGGGCATTTTAGATGCCCAGATGCAACTGATCCCAACCTTAAGCACGACGCAAGCGGCAGAGTTGGTGACACAGGGAGTGATCAAGGGCGGCATGAAAGTCAAACTGGATGCGGCGCTGGAAACAGCTGCGGCACTTAAAAGCAATATCGTTGTCGCCGGCTGGCAGCATCCGGAAGATTTACAAAACCTGATGCAGGATAAGCCAGTCGGCACCTGCATTATGTATTAACCTCAGGGCGCAGCTTAGCGCCACAGTATAAGGAAACCGCTTAGCGGATACGTGTGTTTTATGAGTAAATTAACCCAGCTGCTGTGTTTAGCTGAACTGGATCAGACACAACTTAAGGCGCTGCTCGAGTTAGCGCTGAATATCAAACAAAACCCGCAGGATTACCAGCAGGCATTAAAGGGCCGCAGCATTGCGCTGTTGTTTGAAAAGCCCTCGCTGCGTACCCGTGTCAGTTTCGATGTTGGTATTTACAAACTCGGTGGCCACAGTGTCTATCTGGATCAGCAAAACGGTGCCATGGGCGTGCGTGAGTCGGTAGAGGATTTTGGCAGCAATCTGGCTTGCTGGATCGATGCGATAGTGGCACGGGTTTACTCGCAAAAAACGCTGGTACAGCTGGCGCTAAGCAGTAAAAAACCGGTGATTAATGCGCTGAGTGATCTCTATCATCCGTGTCAGGCACTGGCCGATTTACTGACCTTAAAAGAGCAATATGGTGACCTGAGTAAAGTGCATCTGGCCTTTGTTGGCGATGGCAATAATGTCTGTCATTCGTTGATGTTGGGCGCCGCCATTATGGGCATGGATCTGACAGTCGTGACGCCACAGGGCTTTGGTCCTGATGCCCATGTACTGTTAAAGGCACAGGAGCTGGCACAGCACAGCGGCGCCAAGCTGACACTCAGTCAGCATTTGTCGTCAGCCGCCGGTGCGGATGCGATCTATACCGATACCTGGGTGTCGATGGGGAATAAAGCCGATCCGGCGCAGGTACAACGTATTTTTGCACCTTATCAAATTAATACTGCCGCCATGCAACGGTTGGCAGTAAAACATTTTATGCACTGTTTGCCGGCACATCGCGGTCAGGAAGTGACCAGCGAGGTGCTGGACAGTGAATTTTCTCTGGCATTGCAGCAGGCGGAAAACCGGATGCATGCGCAAAATGCTGTGTTAGTCAGTTTATTTAGTTGAGGTTGGTAATGAGCGTAAAGAACGTTAAAAAAGTGGTACTGGCTTATTCTGGCGGTTTAGATACCTCGGCCATTGTACCCTGGTTAAAAGATAACTACGACTGTGAAGTCATCGCTTTCGTCGCTAATGTCGGGCAGGGCGATGAAGAGCTGGCCGGCGTAGAGCAGAAGGCCATTAACTCTGGCGCCAGCAGCTGCTATGTTGTTGACTTGCGCGAAGAGCTGGTAAACGAAGTGATTTTCCCAACTTTAAAAACCGGCGCTGTCTATGAAGGCCAGTATTTGCTTGGCACCTCAATGGCGCGGCCAGTGATTGCCCGTGCTCAGGTCAAACTGGCACTGGAGCTGGGCGCCGATGCGCTCTGTCATGGTTGTACCGGTAAAGGTAATGATCAGGTGCGGTTTGAAGGTGCTTTTGCTGCTCTGGCACCGCAGTTAAAAGTTATCGCGCCCTGGCGGGAGTGGGAGTTTAACTCCCGGCAATCGCTGTTAAATTATCTGGCCGAGAAGAAGATCCCAACCACGGCTTCTGCCACCAAAATCTACAGCCGCGATGCTAATCTGTGGCATATTTCGCATGAAGGCGGCGAAATTGAAAATCCATGGAATGAGCCATCTGACCAAATCTGGATGTGGACCAAATCTCCGGAGCAGGCGCCGGATAAAGCCGAATATGTAGAGTTGAGCTTCGAAGCTGGTGAGCTGAAAAAGGTTAATGGCCAGGCCATGAATGGGGTGGCAGCTATTGAGCTGTTAAATGCCGTTGGCTCCGAGCATGGTGTTGGCCGGATTGATATCGTCGAAAACCGGTTAGTTGGTATGAAGTCCCGTGGCTGTTATGAAACACCAGGCGGTACCATTATTCTGGCGGCACTAAAAGGCCTGGAAGCGCTGGTTTATGACCGCACCTCACTAAAATATCGCGAAGAGGTTGGGTTGGAATTTGCCCAGCTGGTCTATGATGGCCGTTGGTTTACACCGTTAAAAGACGCCTTGCTGGCAGCCGCCACCTCCTTAGCCGCGCAGCTGACCGGTGATGTAGTGGTCAAGCTTTACAAAGGTAATGTCACTGTAGCGAAGCGTCGCTCGCCGAATAGTTTGTACTCTGAAGCCTTTGCTACCTTTGAAGGCGATGAAGTCTATAACCAGAAAGACGCTGAAGGCTTTATCCGGTTGTACAGTCTGGCCAGCCGGATCCGGGCACTGCACGCGAAGAAGGATTAAGTTATGGCGATGTGGGGTGGTCGCTTTACCGAAGCGACGCTGGCTGAGTTCCGCGATTTTAACGATTCGCTGAGTTTTGATTATCAACTGGCGCTGCAGGACATCGCGGCTTCGCGTGCCTGGGCCGCCGGTTTGTTGCAAGCCGGTATTATCAATCAGCAGGAAGCGCAGCAACTGGATACCGGCTTGGCTGACTTAGCGGTGGCGATTGAGGCGGATCCGAAGTTACCGTTGCAAACTCAGGAAGAAGATATTCACAGCTGGGTAGAAGCCCAGCTTACCGCTAAACTGGGCGCGGTGGCGAAGAAGTTACATACCGGACGCAGCCGTAATGATCTGGTTGCTACCGATCTGCGGTTATGGACCCGGCTAAATGCTGGCTATGTGCGACAGGCGTTATTATCAGTACTCAGAGCCTTGCTGGTATTTGCCGAGCGAGCCGGTAGCGACGTGATGCCGGGTTTTACTCATCTGCAGCGCGCCCAGCCGGTTTTAGTAGCGCATTGGGCATTGGCTTATGTCGAGATGTTTAAACGTGACCTGAGTCGCTTAGATGACGCTGTTGCACGCTTAGATGTGTGTCCGCTGGGTTGTGGTGCACTGGCCGGTACTGGTGTGGCGATGGATCGACATACACTGGCACAGCGTCTGGGATTTTCCCAGGCAGCAGCCAATAGTCTGGATGCGGTATCAGATCGCGATTATGTGGTGGAGCTTTCCGCTGCCGCCAGCTTGTGTATGACGCATTTATCACGTTTGTCGGAAGATGTGATCTTCTTCTGCTCGGGTGAAGCGGCGTTCTTTAAACTGGGAGACGCCATCAGTAGCGGTTCTTCGCTGATGCCGCAAAAGAAAAACCCGGATGTATTTGAGTTACTGCGCGGTAAAACCGGCCGCGTACTCGGACATTTGGTCGCCATTTTGCATGTGCTGAAAGGCTTACCTTTGGCCTATAACAAAGATATGCAGGAAGACAAACAGGGCTTTTTTGACCTGATGGCAACCTGGCAGCAATCTCTGCTGGTGTTAGCAACGGTATTACCCCATTTAGCGGTGAATACAGAGCAATGTCGTCGGGCCGCCGAGCTGGGTTATAGCAACGCGACGGATCTGGCTGATTATCTGGTAGCCAAGGGCGTGCCGTTCCGTGACGCGCATGAGCTGTCGGGAGCGCTGGTGTTAAAAGCTTCAGCGGCTAAGGTCGCGCTCGAAGCATTACCACTGACTGAGATGCAGCAGGTCAGCCCGCTTATTACCGATGACGTCTATGCTGCACTGACCATTGAAGCTGGTTTGGCCAAACGTGCCGCCTATGGTGGTACAGCGCCGGTGCAGGTATTACAGCAGTTAAAACTGGCACAGCAATGGTTTGATACTGTTAGTCATTAGTGTGCGCAGCAAGCATAAAAAAACCGGCGTTGCCGGTTTTTTTATGCTCTGAAAGTATGCTTAGAACAGCTCTTCCAGTTCCTGCTTTTGTTGATTGTTGTCACCAAATTGCACCTGAGGTACGCTACCGGATACGTATTGCGTCGGTTCAGTGCCAAGTTTGAAGAACTCAAAACTGCTGGTATGGTCAGTGCTGCGGCTTAACAGCCCGGTTGTCAGATCAATTCGCACTGACGAAATACCGACCGGTGGCGTAACGGTTTTTTCCGGATAGGCAGGCAGGATCTGCCGCATAAAACTCTGCCAGGCTGGCATGGCGGTGCGGGCACCGGACTCAGCTCCGGCGCTTTGCTCCCGACCAAGATTGGCATTCCACAATGCCCGGCCGAGGCTGCGGTTAGCATCATCAAAACCGACCCAACTGGTTACCGCCAGATCACTGTTAAAACCAGAGAACCAGGTATCTTTCGAATCATTGGTGGTACCGGTTTTACCCGCCAGATCACGACGGCGCAGGTTTTGTAGCTGCCAGGCGGTACCATTCCAACCGGTGCCCTGGCGCCAGTCGCCACCACCCCAGATACTGCTCTTTAAGGCATCGGCAATTAAAAAGGCGTTTTGCGCTGAGATCACCCGTGGCGCGGCCTGAGCCGACGTTTCCCCGTCCGTTTCCGGACAAGCTTCACAAGCTAACAGCGGCTGATGTTGAAAGATGACTTTATCCTCGGCATTCAGTACCTTGTCGACAACATAAGGCTGTACCAGAAAGCCGCCATTGGCGAAGACGGCATAACCGGTAACGACTTCCAACGGCGTCGACGAGGCAGAGCCCAGGGCCAGTGTCTCGTTGCGGGGCAGATCGGCGGCGCTAAAGCCAAATTTTAGTAACTGTTCGATAGTGGCGTCGATACCGATACCGCGCAATAAGCGGATGGAAACAACGTTTTTCGATTTCGCCAGAGCTTCGCGGATCCGGATTGGCCCGTCATAGACTGCTGGCGAGTTGCGTGGCCGCCAGGCAATACCGGCACCGGCATCCCAGTGGTGGATAGGGGCATCGTTCATTAAGCTGGCTAAGGTATAGTTATGCTCGAGCGCAGCGGAATAGATAAAGGGTTTGATATTAGAGCCTACCTGACGTTTAGCCTGGGTTACGCGGTTAAACTGGCTTTGCGCAAAACTATAGCCACCGACTAGAGAGCGGATAGCACCGTCTTTTGGATCGATGGCTACCAGGGCACTGCTGGCGGCTGGGATCTGGCTCAGACGCCAGAGCTCATCCTGCTGCCGTACCAGGATGTGCTGGCCGGGTTTCAGGATCGCCGCCGCTGTTTTCGGTGCCGTGCCCTGACGCTCATCGGTGATAAAGCTACGGGCCCATTTCAGGCCATCCCAGGACAGCTCCTGCAGTTGGCCGCCTTTTAGCAGCACCATGGCACTCTGCTGTTTCACGTCTAATACGATAGCCGGAATAAGGTCCTCAATACCTTGCTGGCGGTCCAGGTAAGCATTAATTTCCGCAGGCTCAGGTCGGTTCTTCTCGGTAAATACCGGCTCTGCAGCATCGCTTTGCTGCAACTGACTTTGCCACAATTCGGCGACCGGACCACGATAGCCATGACGCTCATCATAGTCGTACAAATTCTGTTGCAGGGCCCGGCGGGCAATGGCCTGATCTTTACTATTGATAGTGGTATAAACGCGGAAGCCTTCGGTGTATGCCACTTCTTCACCAAAACGGTCAACCATTTGTTGGCGCACCATTTCGGCGATATACGGAGCGGAGGCGGTGATCTGGGCACCATGTAAACGGCTGGTCACCGGCGCGGCGATGGCCGCGTCGAAGGTGGCGCGATCAATGGCTCCGGTGTCCAGCATCCGGCCAAGCACGACGTTACGACGGGCACGGGCGTTGCTGGCTGAGCGTACCGGGTTTAATACCGATGGCGCCTTAGGCAGACCGGCAATAATCGCCATTTCGTCAACACTGAGTTCCTGTACCGTTTTACCAAAGTACACCTGAGCCGCGGCTCCCACCCCAAAGGCGCGATGACCTAACTCAATTTTATTCAGGTAGAGCTCCAGGATCTCGTCCTTGGTCAGCAATTGCTCGATATGAATGGCCAAAAAGATTTCTTTGATCTTGCGAATTAGCTTTTTTTCACGACTTAAGAAAAAGTTTCGGGCTAGCTGCTGGGTAATAGTACTGGCGCCCTGGCTTAGCTCGCCAGAAGTGGCAACCACGGTCGCGGCCCGCATTATACCGATAATATCGATACCCGGATGCTCGTAAAAACGGGTGTCCTCGGTGGCCAGGAAGGCTTGAATTAAAAGCGGGGGCATTTCGTCCAGACGTAATGGGATCCGACGTTGCTCACCAAATTGCGAAATCAATTCGCCATCAGCAGTAAACACCTGCATCGGGGTTTGTAAGCGGACATCTTTTAACGTAGCGACATCAGGTAAATCATCTTTCAACCAAAAATAGGTCGCAGTGATGCTGGTGACACCGAGCAAAAAGGCAACAAAAACAAAAATAAGCAGTTTTTTAAACCAAGACACGATGCGACCCCAACTTTAACTCCCAATTTGGTAATTTCACTGCTAGTATATATTTATTAGACTGAGATTAAACGCTTTTTCTTGCCAAAAAATCGTGTCTAGGCTAAGAATACCTAGTATAAGAATAACTAACTAAAATAACGGCTGCAGGACGCTATGATCAAAAGCCTGTTTAGTAAACAAACGCCCATGATGGTTGGGATTGATATCGGCTCACACTCAGTGAAAGCGATACTGCTCAGTCAGCATAGCGGCTATTATAAAGTGGAAGCCTTCGCGGTTGAGCCGATGCAAAAAGGCGCCATGTCAGACCGTGAGGTGCAGGACATTGAAGCTGTAGGCAATGTGCTGGCAAAAATCCGTAAAAAAATTCCCCGCTCGGTGAAATTCGCGGCGACCGCTATTTCTGGCTCTACCGTAATCAGTAAAGTCATTTTTATGGATGTGTCCTTAACCGATGCTGAACTGGAAAGTCAGATAGAAGTTGAGGCTGATACCTTAATTCCTTATCCGTTAAACGAAGTCAGCCTGGACTTTGAAAAACTCGATGTTAATGAGTCTGACCCCTCCAAAGTCAACGTGCTGTTAAGTGCGGCCCGAACCGAAAGCGTTGAAGCCCGGGTTGCTGCGCTGGCAAACGGTGGTTTTACTGCTAAGGTTGTTGACGTTGAAAGCTATGCCCTGAGCCGGGCACATGAGCTTTGCCTGAACCAATTGCCGGCAGACGCCGGTTCTAAGGTGGTGGCGATGGTCGATATCGGTGCCACCATGACCCTTCTAAGTGTAGTGGAAGGCGGTAAAACGCTGTATACCCGGGATCAGGTATTTGGCGGTGAACAGTACACCCGCAGCATTCTGTCTTATTATAACAAGAGCTACGAAGAAGCAGAGTTAGCGAAAGTTACCGGCGATTTGCCTCCCAACTATACCTTTGAGGTGCTGGCACCATTCCAAACGATGCTATTGCAACAAATTCGCCGTGGTATTCAGATGTATCTGACCAGTAGCGGTAAGGACGCGGTGGATTATCTGGTGGTGTCGGGTGGCTCGGCACTGATTGAAGGTATCGACAAATTACTGCTGGACGAGTTGGGTATCCATACCGTTATTGCTAACCCCTTTGCCAGTATGGAAGTGGCGACGGCAGTCGATCGTGACGCGCTCGACAATTGTGCACCGCAGTTGATGGTCGCCAGCGGCCTGGCATTGAGGAGTTTTACACCATGGCATATATAAACCTGCTGCCGTGGCGCGAAGCAGCCAGAAAAGAGCGGCAAAAAAACTATGTGATGCTATTGGCTCTGACAGCGTTAGTAAGCTTTCTGATTTTCTTTCTGATTAATATGATTTACAACGCCAGACTCGAAGGGCAGGCCAAGCGCAATCAATTTCTGGAAAGTGAGATCCGGGTGCTGGATCAACGCATCGCTGAAATTCGTAACCTGAATGAGACCAAACGCAGCCTACAACAGCGGATGACGCTGATTGAACAGTTGCAAAGCAGCCGTAATCTGGGCACTCAGGTGATGCTGGAAATTACCCGTATTGTGCCGGCAGGTGTCTATCTTACCCAACTGGAAAAGAAAGGATCATCACTGTTATTGCTGGGTAAAAGCGAGTCGAATAACCGATTGTCGAATATGTTGCGTGAAGCGGAGCAGTCTGAATTGTTATCCACCCCTTACCTTGAGTTTATTGAGGCCGGTCGTGAACGCTCCTCATTATTGAGTGATTTCCGGATGCACGTAAAAATCGAAGGTTATGATGCGTTGGAACAGCAAGCCCCTGTAGCAACCAGTGGGCAGGGGGGCAGATAATGGCTCTGAATATGAAGTTATCAGAGATTGATATCAATGACCTCGATCTCGAGAATATGGGGTCTTGGCCTTTAGCCGCGAAAGCCATTTTCGCGCTGTTGGTGGCGGCCTTGGTATCAGTGCTCAGTTATTATTTGCTGATTGACAGTAAAATTGATGAGTTAGCGGCAGCGCAGCAAAAAGAGCTGGAGTTGCGTCAGACTTATCAGAGCCGTTACGCGTCCGCGGTAAATCTCGAGGCATACCGTGAACAAATGAAAGAAATGGAAGAAACCTTCGCGGTGTTGCTTAAACAGTTACCCACAACGCATGAAACGCCAGGCTTGTTGGACGATATTACCTACGTTGGTACCACCAGCGGTTTGACGTTCTTACGGATTAACTGGGAACCTGAGGTAGAAAAAGAGTTTTACACGGAATTACCGATCAAGATTGATGTGGTCGGGGATTATCACCAATTCGGTAACTTTGTCAGTGAAGTCGCTAAGCTGCCACGAATCGTCAGTTTACATGACTTTACCATTCAGGCTGATAAAGATAATAAACTCAGATTTAACGTCGTCGCCAAGACCTACCGCTATAAGGAGAGCATTCAATGAGAGCACTCCTGACTGCAGTAACGCTCAGCCTGCTACTGACCGGTTGCTTTGATGATGTCAGTGATATTCAGGCGCATATGGATGCGGTAAAAAATAACGCCCGCCCTCGGGTAGAGCCATTACCACAGGCGAAAGAGTTTACCCATATTCCATATAATGTGGGTAATGTACGTAGCCCCTTCACTGAACCCAGCCCGGAAGCGATACAGGACCGAATTGCTCAACAGCAGGACTGCATCACACCGGATCCGAACCGGCGTAAAGAGCCGCTGGAACGTTTCGCGCTGGATAATCTGCGGATGCGCGGTACCTTGGGTGATGGCGGACAATTATGGGCCTTGATTGAATCAACAGATAAGGCATTACACAGAATAACGCTGAACAATTATATGGGACTGTTTCACGGTAAGGTGATCAGAGTTGAACCCACCCATATGGATTTGTTGGAGCTGATCCCGGATGGTTCTGGTTGCTGGGTAGAACGAACCACCAGAGTTCAGATGTTCGATGCTGCAACAGCAGGTAACTAGGTGTGCGAGTAAATCATGGATAAATTAATTAAAAATAAAGCGGCAGGATTTAAAGGCAGCAGACTTGGTTTGTTAGCGTTGCTTATCAGTGCTTTGCCTGCAACAGCAGCACCTTTACTTTATGAAGTTCGTTACAATCCGTTGTTAAACGGTGAGACGGAAATCGAGTTTGTATTTGATGAGCCATTGGTGCAGGAACCCCGGGTACAGCTATTACAGCAACCAGCCCGCTTAAGTGTGACCTTCCCAACGGCAGAGCTGGAGCAACGTCTTGCTAATGTTGCTGTTGGCCAGGCTGGCGTGTCGGCTGTCCGCTCAGCGCTGAATGACGAGGGCGTTAACTCCGTTATTGCGATGGACACGCTGAAAGTCTATCGCACCCGTCTGAATGATAATGTCTTCTCTGTGCACCTGGCGGATACACCTCAGGTTACCCGGCCAGGAAGCAGTTCAGAGATTAATCCAAGCTTTATCAATCAGCTACAAGCCATTGACTTCCGTCGCGGTGAACGTGGCGAAGGCAGGGTGCTAGTGTTTCTGAAAGAGAATGCTGCTGCTGTCGATGTTCAGGAACGCCTCGGTAAGCTGGAAATTGAATTCCACAATACCTCTATCCCGGATGAATTGTTGTATCAGTTGGATGTGATGGACTTCGCCACTGTCGTCAAAGGCGTGGAGACTTTCCGCGACGGTACCTCAACCAAGCTGGTGATTGATGCTACTGAGCAGTTCACTTTCAATTATCAGCAGATCGACAATATTTTCACGGTCAATCTGGTGCGTGACACGACCAGTCGCAGTATTTTGGGTGGTGGGCGTGAATACAAAGGCCGGCCAATTTCGCTAAACTTCCAGGATATTCCTATCCGTACTGTGTTACAGATTATCGCTGACTATAACGGCTTTAACCTGGTCACCAGTGATACGGTGACCGGCAATATCACCCTACGCCTGGATGGCACACCCTGGGATCAGGCCTTAGATATTGTACTGCGGGTTAAAGGCCTGGATAAGCGGATGGAAGGCAATATCCTGATGGTCGCACCGACCGAAGAGCTGGCAGCCCGCGAAGCGCGTGAACTGGAAGCGCGGCAACAGGTTGAGCAGCTGGAGCCACTGTATTCTGATCTGATCCAGATTAATTACGCTAAGGCCGCCGATTTAGCAGGCTTATTATCGAATCGGGAAGCGACCTTGTTATCAGATCGCGGCAGCGTAGTGGTGGATGAGCGTACCAATACGCTGTTGTTAAAAGACACCGCAAAAAATATTGAAAGTGTGCGCCGCTTACTGGAACGCTTGGATATTCCGGTACGGCAAGTATTGATCGAGTCTCGTATCGTCACCGTGAACGATAATGTGACTGATGAGCTGGGGATCCGCTGGGGCTTTAGTGATCAGCAGAGCACCAGTGGTGGTAACCGCGGCGTCTCGGGCAATGCGCCAGGTGCGAACACTATCTCCAACGGCGGTTTCCCGTCACTGGACGATCGTTGGAACGTCAATCTGCCGGTAGCGAATCCGGCCGGTAGTATCGCTTTCCATGTTGCGCGTTTGGCTGATGGTACCTTATTGGATCTTGAGCTGTCTGCGTTAGAGCAGGAAAACAAAGGTGAAGTGATTGCCAGCCCGCGAATTACTACCTCAAACCAAAAAGAAGCCCGGATTGAGCAAGGTGTCGAAATTCCTTATGTTCAGGCTGCATCTAGTGGCGCAACGACCGTTGAATTTAAGAAAGCTGTATTAAGCTTGACGGTGACGCCGCAGATTACGCCGGACAATAAGATTATTCTGGATTTGGTTATTACCCAAAATACCCGTGGTGAAACGGTACAAACGCCAACAGGCCCGGCAACTGCTATCGATACCCAGCAAATTATGACTCAGGTGTTGGCCGATAATGGCGAAACCATAGTACTGGGTGGGATTTATCAACAGCAAATCGTTTCTACAGTAAGTAAGGTACCGCTGTTGGGCGATATTCCATATATGGGTGTATTATTCCGCAATAAGCGTGAGCTGAACGAAAAGAGTGAGCTGTTAATTTTTGTCACGCCACGGATCCTGACGGAAGGCCAATAACTGAAGAGGCGCGGGTCTGGCCCGCGCCTCTGATATTTAGCTTGCCAATCAAAGGCCATTCCTGACATAATTCAGCGCTTCAATTTTTCGTGGGAGCCTAACGGTCCTTGAATTCAACTTTCCTTTGAAATAGCTGACTTAGCAATACGACATATGGCAGAAAAACGTAATATCTTCCTCGTAGGCCCTATGGGTGCCGGTAAAAGCACTATAGGCCGTCATCTGGCAGAGATGCTTCACCTAGAGTTTTATGATTCCGATCAGGAAATCGAACGCCGTACCGGTGCAGATATTGCCTGGGTATTCGATCTGGAAGGTGAAGAGGGCTTCCGGGTCCGTGAAGAGAATGTCATCCAGGATCTGACTGAGTTGCAAGGGATAGTGCTGGCCACTGGCGGTGGCTCGGTATTAAGCAAGGAAACCCGTAATCGGTTATCGGCACGGGGCATAGTGGTATACCTGGAAACACCAATCGAGAAACAGGTCGCCCGCACTCAGCGTGATAAGAAGCGTCCACTGCTGCAGACCAAAGAAGAGCCAAAAGAAGTGCTTGAGCGTTTAGCCGCTGAACGTAATCCACTCTACAGCGAGATTGCCGATCTGACAGTGCGTACTGATGAACAGAGCGCCCGGGCCGTCGCTAACCAGATTATTGAACAACTAGGTTTCTGATTTCCAGCACAGGGGGCTGCTTATGCAAACCGTTGCCGTACAACTTGGTGAACGCAGCTACCCTATCCAGATTGCCCAGGCCTTTCCTGCCTTACTTCCTGAGATCGCTGCGGCTGAGCAGGTGGTGATAGTGTCTAATCCCACAGTCGCTGAGCGCTATTTATCGCAAGTTGAAGCGTTGTTTCAATATCCTTGCCGGCATTTTCTGGTACCGGATGGTGAGGCCTATAAAACGCTGGCAACCTTCGAAGCGGTTTTATCCTATTTACTGGAGCAAAAGCTGTCACGGCAAGTAGTGCTGGTCGCACTGGGTGGTGGCGTGATTGGCGACCTGACCGGTTTTGTTGCCGCCTGCTATCAGCGCGGTGTGCGTTTTATCCAGATCCCAACCACCTTGCTATCACAGGTTGACTCCTCGGTCGGTGGTAAAACAGCGGTTAATCATCCGCTGGGTAAAAATATGATCGGCGCTTTTAAACAGCCGGAGCAGGTATTAATCAGCACCGCGACGCTGGCTTCTTTGCCGCCGCGCGAGTTTGCCGCCGGTATGGCGGAAGTGATCAAATATGCATTGATTAGTGATTTACCGTTTCTGGACTGGTTAGAACAGCATGCTGATGCCATCTCTGCTCAGCAGCCGGCAACGCTGGCAGAAATGATCCGGCACTGCTGCCAGATGAAAGCCGATATTGTCAGCCGCGATGAAACTGAGCAGGGCGAACGGGCTTTACTTAATCTCGGCCATACCTTTGGCCATGCGATAGAAGCCTTCCTCGGATACGGTGAATGGTTACACGGTGAGGCCGTCGCTGTTGGCATCCTGATGGCGCATCAGCTGGCCCATAGCCGTGGTTATCTGCAGCTGGCCGAGGTAGAACGGGTGCGTAACATCCTGCAACACTTTAAGTTACCGGTGTCTGCACCAGCTTCAATGCATATTACGGATTTCCTGCCCTTTATGAAAACCGACAAAAAGGTGGTTAATGGGCAACTGCGCTTTATTTTGCCGGTCGCACTCGGTCGTAGCCAGATGCTCACTGATATCAGTGAAGCCGAACTGATACAAGTATTCAACTGATGAAAATCAGAAGTCTGCAGCAACAGCTGGATCAAAATAGCTACCTGTTACCATCACAGCGGGACCTACTGTCGCGCCTGCTATTTCAACTGGCTTTTAATGACTTCGATCGGCTGGCTATTGTTGGTGCCGCGGGCAGCGGTAAATCAACCTTAGCACTGGTGTTAGCTGAGTTATTTTCCGAATGTCAGGAAATGTCAGTTAATGTGGCGCTGGTGCAAAGTCCGCTGTCATTACAGCAACTGAGCAAACAACTATCACAGCAGTGGTTTGCTACTGAGCAGCTGGATACTGAGTCATTGTTGGCGCGTTGTCGTACCGATAATACCTCTGAGTATGTATTACTGCTCGATGATGCGGATACGCTGGATTTAAGTTGCTGGGCCTTGCTGGAACAATTACCGGCACGGCTGTTCTGCTTTGTGCCGCAACCCGACCCCAGATTTCAGTTAAATCTGACGATCCCGGCACTCTCCTTAGTGGATAGTCAGCAATTATTGCAAGAGCAGCAGTTAGACCCCTTAGCACTGGCGGAGCGTTTTGCGCTTAGCCAGGGTAATCTGCATCTGTTGTTACAAATGCCGCTGATTGCAACCAAAACAAGTGCAACCAGAACGAAAAAGGTTGCGGCGCAAAGTGGATCCTTCCCCTGGTTGGCTGCCGTCGCCCTGGTAGCGGTCGTGGTGATAGCGGCAGTTAGCTGGTTAGGGCGTACACCTCCAACAACGCTACCGCCGCTACCAACAAGTACTGCGCCTGATGCAGCTATAACAGCAAACACCCCTAAGGCTGAACTGATGCCGGATACGCCGGAGCCGCCACTGCCTGGTGCAGAGATGATTGAGCCGGAAGTGCCTGCTTTAGCATCAGTGACGGCCGCTGAAATAACGGATCCCGGCACCTTATCAATTGAAACTCATAGCGATGCTATACCTGAACAGGTTGCTGAAGAAGTGACAACAGTCGCTGCCGAAACACCCGTTATAGCGCCTGAGCAAGCGCCGTTAGCCACTAAGCCAACAACTATAGTGCAACCGCAACCGGCCAGAGTAACCGCCACAACAACGGCTAAGCCAACTGGCTCAGCAGCATCAGCTTTGGCTGCACTGGCCGCGACTGAGCGACTGGTACAACTGGCAGTATTATCTGATGAGGCAGCGTTAAAGCGCTTTCAGCAGCAATACCCAGGCTTGCAGTATCAGCTGTATCAACGTCAGCAGCAGGGACGGCAGCAGTGGGTGTTAGTCGCCGGCCCGTTCAAAAACAATGCCGCCGCCTCGGCCTATATTGCACAGTTACCGGCAAAGTTGCGTGACGCCGGCCCCTTTATCCGGACTGCGCGTTCGGTGCAGCAGGATCTTGCTGCTGCAACTCAGGATAATCGTTAAGTGCCGCCAAGAGTGCAACCAAAAGAGCCAGTAAAAATGCCGGCCAAAGTGCAGCAGAAAAGTCGGGCATTTTTGAAATGGGCCGGTGGTAAGTTCAACCTGGTCAGTCAGATTGAGCAACAATTACCGGGCGCAGCTTGTCTGGTGGAGCCTTTCGTTGGCGCTGGTTCGGTGTTCTTAAATACCGACTATCCGCGCTACCGGCTAAATGACATTAATGCCGATTTAATTGCGCTCTATAAGACCTTACAGCATGATGCAGAGCGCTATATTGCCGATGCCAGAAGTCTGTTTGTCGCCAGTGCGAATACTAAAGGCAGCTATCTGGCGCTGCGTAAGCAATTTAATGAGCTGCATGATCCTTATCAGCGTGCGCTGTTATTTCTGTACCTGAACCGCCATGGTTACAATGGACTTTGTCGCTATAATCTCAGCGGTAAATTTAACGTGCCCTTTGGCAGTTACAAGAAGCCGTATTTTCCGGAAGCAGAATTGTATTTCTTTGCGGAAAAGGCGCAGCGTGCGGTATTCAGCTGCCTGAGTTATCAACAAGTCTTTACCGATTTGCAAAGCGGCGATGCCGTGTATTGCGATCCGCCTTATGTACCCCTGAGTAAAACAGCCAGCTTTACCAGCTATGCCCGCCAGGGTTTTAGTCTGGATGATCAGGCTCAGCTGGCGATTTTAGCTGAACAAGCCCAGTTACGTGGTTGTAATGTATTGATCAGTAATCATGACACCACCTGGACCCGCAAAATATATCAACAGGCACGGCTAACCAGCATCGCAGTGGGGCGCTCGATCAGCCAAAATGGTCAGGGTCGGGGTAAGGTGCAGGAGTTGTTCGCTTATTATCCGGCGTTAGCGCAGCACCAGAAACACGACTAATAACAGCAGGGCAACGAAACAGAGCGCGGCAAAGATACCGGTCAGGATATAAGGCACAGCGCTTTGGCTTTGAAAGTCTTGCTGACGCTGTTGCTCAGATTGTACCCCGATAAAGGCGCCGAAAACCGCTTTAAGCACCTGCTTGAAGCCGGGTTTCGCCGCAGTCATATCAGCTTTTCGGTGCGCTGGCAGGTAGCAGCCGACTTACCAGTTCCAGAAAATCGACAAAGTGAAATTGTGTCGAACGACTGTTACCAGAAAGCCAATTCAGCCAGTTATGTTGGATATCCTGACAGCTTGCTTGGGTTGAAGGTGTGCAGATCTTTTCGGCGTCCAGCTGCCAAACTACAAAAGCAAGCATCATGCCGCCTGCCAGGAGCAGAGACTTGCTTGTTTTGGTTAGTTTCATGTTAATTCCTGTTAACCTGATGCAGAGCCCCAATGATAGTAGATTCTTTCGCCAGACACAAGCTGATTAATTATTAGACGCTGGTGCTGGCGACAAGTGGCAGGCTTTAGCCGTTAGAATGCTTTTGACACCCCAAAGATCACCCGGCTGTCACACAGCTTACAATCTTTGATATCGGTGTCAACGTAAGCCAGTGATAACCCAAGCCCCAGTACTTCGGTACTCAGAGTTACGCCGTAATCCAGATAGCTGGATGAGCTGTCATCCGAGAATTCATTATGGCCGACGTGGAAATCCACACTCAGGTTGTCTGTCAGCGCTAAACTATAGCCGGCATAGACATAGTAATACTTGCCGCTGTTGCCATAGTAGTCATCGCTATAAGCCAGGCCCAGTGTAAAATCCTGATAGCTGACCGAACCGTAGAGTTCCCAGAAGTTCGACCCCTCGAACTCGGTGTTAGGGTAGCCATAACGCATAATACCGACATCGGCGCTCCATCCCTCGGCGATATCACCGCTCCAGCCCAACAGCACATCCAGCTCCAGTGTGCCCTGACCACCAAAATCGACACTGGAGCCCCAAACCGACAGATACCAGCCACTGTCAACGGCCAGGGTTAAACCACCTTGTAAGGCCGGCGCTTCTTCGGTTTGTGAGATACCACGGAAGGCGTAATCAGAAACAAAGGTCACATCACCACTGACTTCAACCGCTTGTGCCTGCGCACTGGCCAGGCTGGCTGTTAACAATAAGCCGGATAAACCGGCCACAGTGCATTTTTTGATCGATGTCATTGTTATTCCCCTTAGATTGGATTCAGCAAGGGAATTCCAAGATATATGCCAGATTATAAAGTTGATATATAACAGAAGCTTATTTTAATCGCTGACCAATATTGCCATTTAGACTGCTGCTTGCTGGTGCAGTACTGCCTGATTTTTGTGCAATCATCAGCGGCCTTGGCTGCTTTCTGTGCCAGAATTGAGTAAAGTCTGGGTTTTGGATCGGGAAACCTGTGCTATGCAACCTTACTTAATTGCTCCCTCTATACTTTCAGCCGATTTTGCCCGCCTGGGCGAAGATGTGAACAAGGTACTGGCCGCCGGTGCTGACGTGGTGCACTTTGATGTGATGGACAATCATTATGTGCCGAATCTGACAATCGGACCTATGGTGTGTCAGGCGCTGCGTAACTATGGTATTACCGCCCCTATCGATGTGCATCTGATGGTCGAGCCGGTAGATAGCCTGGTGCCGCAATTTGCCAAGGCGGGCGCCAGTATTATTACCTTCCATCCGGAAGCCTCTAAACATATCGACCGTACCCTGCAATTGATCAAAGACCACGGTTGTCAGGCCGGCCTGGTATTTAATCCGGCAACGCCACTGAGTTACCTCGACTATGTGCTGGATAAGGTCGATGTGGTGCTACTGATGTCCGTTAACCCCGGTTTTGGTGGTCAGAAGTTTATTCCGGCAACGCTCGATAAGCTGGCCGCAGTGCGTCAGCTGATTGATCGCAGTGGCTTGCCGATCCGGCTGGAAATTGATGGTGGGGTCACGGTAGCGAATATTGGCGAGATTGCTGCTGCCGGCGCGGATATGTTTGTTGCCGGTTCGGCGATTTTTAACAGCCCGGATTATGCTGCGACTATCGCACAGATGCGGCAGCAACTGGCAGCGGTAGCCGGTTAATGTATAATAGCGCTCTTTTTTTCGAACTTAACACAGGATTATGCACAGCATGAGCAGTAAACCCATAGTACTCAGTGGCGCCCAGCCATCCGGACAACTGACTATCGGTAACTATCTGGGCGCACTGCGGCAGTGGGATCAGATGCAGGATGACTACAACTGTCTGTATTGCATTGTCGATCTGCATGCGATTACTGTGCGGCAGGAGCCGGCAGCACTGCACAGTGCCTCGCTGGACAGTCTGGCGCTGTATCTGGCTTGTGGTATTGATCCAAAGCGCTCAGCTGTTTTTCTGCAATCGCATGTCCCTGAGCATAGCCAGCTGGCCTGGGTGCTGAACTGCTACACCCAGTTTGGTGAGCTGAGCCGGATGACCCAGTTTAAAGATAAGTCAGAGCGGCATAACAATAATGTGAATGCCGGTCTGTTTACCTACCCGGTGCTGATGGCGGCCGATATCCTGCTGTATCAGGCGAATCAGGTCCCTGTAGGTCATGATCAGAAGCAGCATCTGGAATTGGCGCGTGATGTCGCGACGCGGTTCAATGCGTTGCATGGTGACATCTTTACGGTGCCGGAACCCTTTATCCCTCAGGTGGCCGCCCGGGTGATGAGCCTGCAGGAACCGACCAAAAAGATGTCAAAATCGGATGACAACCCGTGGAACTTCGTCGGCTTGCTGGAAGATCCGAAGATGATCAGCAAGAAATTTAAAAAAGCCATCACGGACTCTGAAGATCCGCCACGGGTGTATTTTGACCTGGATAACAAGCCAGGCGTTGCTAACCTGCTGAATATTCTCAGCGGTGTTACCGGTAAAACGGTGGCGGCACTGGAAGCCGAGTATGAAGGCAAGATGTACGGCCATTTAAAAGGTGATGTTGCCGATGCGGTCATCGCTCTGCTTGAGCCGGTACAGCAAAAATTCCGTGACATCCGGGCCGACCAAACGCTAATGCAGCAAGTGATGCGCGAAGGTGCCGCCAAAGCCCGTGAGCATGCCAGCCGCACCCTGGCAGCAGTCAACGCAGCTGTAGGTTTTGTGGCGCCCTAAGCGCTACTGTTGTTGCCGGAGTTCCCCTGATGCAGCAGGTCGCCTTTCTGACCCAACATGGCAAGGTGCCGCTGCTGACCGAAGCCCTGGCGGCGCTGGGTTGGCAGATCCAGACGGTAAGCGGTTTTGATACCGACTTGCTAGGCAGTTTTGCTGGTGAGCGACCGCGTTTTATGACAGCGGCCGAATGCGCATTACGCAAAGCGGCTCTCGCGGCAGAGTTATCCGGTTCGGCGATCGGTATCGGCAGTGAGGGTAGTTTTAATGCCGGCCCCTATGGTTTGGGTACCCTGAATCAGGAGTTGCTCTGCTGTGTCAATATTGACGAGGGCTGGGCAGTGACTGCAGTGGCACAGCAACTTTGTAGTGCCCGTAGCTGGCAGCTTACCGAAGCTGCCATGTTACAGACTATACTGCCCACGATCCCCGACGGACAACTGCTATTGGTAAAGCAGGGCGCTTGCCTGGAAAAGGCATTAACGCCGGCGCAGGCGCTGTTGTGCTGCGAGCAATGGTTAGCCAAGGGCGCGGTAACGCTCGAATATGACTTACGTGCCCACTGCAGTCCGGAGCGACAGCAGGTGATCCGGTTGGCGGCCGACAATTTGCGGCAACGGCTGCAACAACTTTGCCCGCGTTGCCATAAACCGGGGTTTTGGCCTGAGCTGCCGTTAACCGGTTTACCTTGTGCCGACTGTGGTCAGCCAACGTCGCAGCGCCGCGGTCTACGTGCCTGCTGTCGCTACTGCGATTATCAGCAAGACTTTTTGCATAGCAGCGGTTTCGCCGATCCGGCCAACTGCCCGCAATGTAATCCATAACGCTTGAAACCGCCTAAAATAGTACGGGTAACCGATGAAAAGAGTATCTGATGAAAACTGAGCTATTAGCTGCGGATCAGCCAGCAGATGTCAGCCGGGCAGCAGCCCTGCTGCAGCAGGGTGAGTTGGTGGCAGTGCCAACAGAAACTGTGTATGGTTTAGCGGCCAATGCGACAGATGCCGATGCGGTGGCGAAAATTTTTCAGGCCAAAGGCCGGCCGGCGGATCACCCCTTGATAGTCCATATCCCAACACTTGAAATGCTGGAACAGTTTGCGGTAGAGATCCCACAAAGTGCCTATCAGCTGGCCGCTGCCTTTTGGCCCGGCCCCCTGACGCTATTGCTAAAAAAGGCGCCGCAAGTCAGCACTGTGGTGACCGGTGGTCTGGAAACCATCGGGATCCGGATGCCCGCTCATCCGGCACTGCTGTCGTTGTTACAACAAGCCAGACTGGCGGTTGCCGCACCGTCGGCCAATCCCTATAAAAAACTCAGTCCAACCCGTGCCGCTCAGGTGCTGCATGGCATGGCCGGGAAAATTGCCGCCGTGCTGGATGGCGGACCTTGTGAGCATGGTCTGGAGTCGACCATTGTCGATTTAACCACTTCACAGCCGCAGATCCTGCGCAGCGGGCCAATAACGGCCGCGCAGCTGGAACAGGTGCTGGGGTGTACCGTCAGCACGCCGCGCGAGCACCAGGTTAAAGTATCCGGTAATGTCGGTGCCCATTATCAGCCGAATACCCCTGTCTATCTGTTGCCATCTGATGCATTACTGGCGCAGCTTGCCAGCAATACCCTGCCTACCGCGGTATTGCATTTTAGTGTCTTGCCGTTACCTGCGGTTAGCTACCGGCAACAGTTACCCGCCAGTGCGGCAGCTTACGGCCAACAACTTTATCACCAGTTATTTCTGGCTGATCAACAAGGCGTGGCGCAGATCCTGGTCGAGCTGCCCCCGCACGGCCCAGGCTGGGAAGCCGTGCAGGACCGGTTACGCCGTGCTGCCTGTCATGAGTAACAGCGACGGACAGATGTTATGTTGTTAATGATTGATAACTACGATTCCTTTACCTGGAATCTGGTGCAGTATTTTCAGGCACTGGGGCAGCAGGTGTTGGTTAAACGCAATGACGAGCTGTCATTGGCACAAATCCGTAAGCTGGCGCCAGATTACCTGGTGATCTCACCCGGCCCGGGCAACCCGGATCAGGCCGGTATCAGTTTGAAAGCGATAGAGCATTTTGCCGGCAGCTTGCCGATCCTCGGCGTTTGTCTGGGCCATCAGGCGATTGCCCAGGTGTTAGGGGCGAAAGTACTGCGCGCGCGTCAGGTGATGCATGGCAAAAACTCCCTGATTGAACACCAACAGCAATCGCTGTTTGCCGGCCTGCCAAGCCCGCTTAGCGTGACCCGATACCACTCGCTGGTGGTGGCTGCCGAGACCTTACCTGCTGCGGCTGTTCACACCGCCTATACCGCTCCCGAGCCGGATGGCTGGCGGGATCTGATGGGGCTTTGGCTGCCGGAGCTGCAATTACACGGTGTGCAGTTTCATCCGGAAGCCATTTTGACCGAACATGGTCGGACCATGTTGGCGAATTTTTTAGCAGTGACTGCTTAAGCTGTGTCGTCAACCGTAGCCAATTCTGCGCCAGCGCTGATGGCTGCTGCGTTAGACTGACAATCGCAGCCAATACAGTTGCTCACGCCAGCGCTTAGTTATTCAAATCCTATGCAAATCTATCTGCAGGCCTTGTATTTTCTGGCTTGTACGGCTTTTTCCGGGCAAGACAACGCCTTTTAAATCTGTAATAATGCGTTTAAGGCCCTTTTATGGCCCACTTATAAATTTGTACCCGCCCGCATAAGAAGAGGACACGACAAAATGACTGCTGATATTCAGGTAACCAGAGCGCTGTTTGACGAAGTAATGGTGCCCAACTACGCCCCGGCAAAATTGATCCCGGTAAAAGGTCAGGGCGCCCGCGTCTGGGATCAGGAAGGTCGTGAGTATATTGATTTTGCCGGCGGTATTGCAGTAAGCAGCCTCGGCCATTGTCATCCGGCACTGGTTAATGCACTGAAAACCCAGGCCGATAAGTTATGGCATCTGAGCAACGTGCTGACGAACGAACCTGCGCTGCGGTTAGCGAAGAAACTGGTTGAGCAGACCTTTGCCGAAAAAGTCTATTTCTGTAACTCTGGTGCTGAAGCGAACGAAGCGGCCTTTAAACTGGCCCGGCGCTGGGCACTGGATACCCATGGTGAGCATAAGAACGAAATTATCTCTTTCGCTAAGAGCTTCCATGGCCGGACGTTTTTTACCGTAACTGTGGGTGGTCAGGCATCCTACTCCGATGGTTTTGGTCCTAAGCCAGGCGCGGTATTACATGCAGAATTTAATAATCTGGATAGTGTTAAAGCGCTGATTTCCGATAAAACCTGTGCCATCGTGGTGGAACCGATCCAGGGCGAAGGCGGTATTATCCCGGCGACGGCTGAGTTTCTGCAGGGATTACGCCAGCTGTGTGATCAGCATAACGCCCTGTTGGTGATGGACGAAGTACAAACCGGCGTTGGCCGTACCGGTAAGCTATACGCCTATATGAACTATGGTGTAACGCCGGATATCCTGACCAGTGCCAAATCTTTAGGCGGTGGCTTCCCGGTGGGGGCTATGCTAACTACCACTGCTATTGCTGCTCATCTGAAAGTCGGTACCCATGGCAGTACCTATGGTGGTAATCCGCTGGCCTGTGCTGTTGCTGAAGCGGCGATTGATACTATCAACACCGCGGAAGTATTAAGCGGCGTACTGAAGAACGAACAGGTCTTCCGTGAATGTCTGCAAGCCATCAATGAAAAGTACCAGGTGTTTACCGAGGTGCGTGGCAAAGGCATGTTGTTGGGTGCGGTGTTAAATGAAAAGTACAAAGGACGGTCACGTGATTTCTTCCTGGCCGCGGCCGAGCAGGGCTTATTTGCGCTGGTTGCCGGCACCGAGGTGGTGCGTTTTGCGCCATCACTGGTGATCACTGAAGAAGAGATCCGCGAAGGTATGCGCCGCTTTGAAGCCGCGGTGCAGCAAGTTACTGCCGCCTGATCTGACAGGCTCCAAAGGTGACACTAAGAGCACCGGAGCCGGCAACCTCGTTTGCCATAACCATATTACTTTAAAGCAAGCAAAATGACTCATGGTACAACAGCGGCTATCCAGCGGGATGCCGCTCTGACCATGGGATAAAGCAAAAATGGAGTAAGCGACCATGATGTTAATTCGCCCGATCCGAGCGAATGATTACCCGGCGCTGTATCAGATGGCAGTGGAGTCCGGTCACGGCTTTACGTCGCTGCCGGTGAATGAAGAGCTGTTGATGCGCAAAATCAGCCGCTCGGAGGCGTCTTTTGCCAAGACGGTCTCTGCCCCGGGGGATGAAGGCTATCTGTTTGTATTGGAAGACAGTACGACCGGTCAGATCTGTGGTACCAGTGCTCTGGAAGCCGCGGTCGGTCTGGATGACGCCTTCTACCATTATCATTTGGGTAAGGTAGTGCATAGCTCCCGCTCGTTGGGAGTCTACAAAACAGTAGATATTCTGACGTTGTGTAACGATTACACTGGCGTCAGTGAACTCTGCACGCTGTTTCTGCGCACCCCTTTTAGGCAGAAGCATAATGGTCGTTTGTTATCGAAAATGCGTTTTTTGTTCCTGGCCGAGTTTCGGCAGCGCTTTGCAGATAAGGTGATCGCGGAGTTACGCGGTGTGTCCGATCAGCAGGGTAATTCACCGTTCTGGCAATGGTTGCAGGAAAACTTTTTTGCGCTGGACTTCCCAACCGCAGACTATCTGACCGGTATTGGTCAGAAAGAGTTTATTGCCGAGCTGATGCCTAAGTATCCGATCTATGTCAGTTTACTTAGCAAGGCAGCGCAACAGGTGATTGGTAAGGTCCATGAGCAAACCCGGCCGGCGCTGGCGTTACTGGAGTCGGAAGGCTTTGCCTGCCGTGGCTATGTCGATATTTTTGATGCCGGTCCGACGGTAGAAGCCCGGGTAGAGCAGATCCGTACGGTCAGAGACAGTAAACGTTATCTGGTAAAGATTGGCGCTGTGGCCGCCGGCGAACCCTGTTTAATCAGCAACACGTCGTTGAGCGGTTTTCGGGCATCCTGGGCTGAGTTGAATTTAGCGCCGGAGCAGGAACATATCATGATCCCGCCAGCCCTGGCGACAGCACTGAATGTGGCTGCCGGTGACTGGGTGCGGGTGAGCAAAATTTAACACAGGAGTAGCAGATGAACCAGGCAGTGCAGTTTATTAATGGTCAATGGCTGGCCGGTACCGGTAAACCGATGCAATCTATCGATCCGGCTAAGAATCAGCTGATCTGGCAAGGGCAGGCCGCCAGCAGTGAACAGGTGGCAGCCGCGGTCGCCGCTGCGCGTGAAGCCCAATATAGCTGGGCGGATCTGAGTTTCGAACAACGGGTTAGTGTGGTAAAGCGCTTTGCCGAGCTGTTGAATCAACATAAAGAAGCCCTGGCCGCCTGTATCGCTGAAGATACCGGTAAGGCGCTGTGGGAAAGCCGCACTGAAGTGACGGCGATGATCGGTAAAATCGATATTTCGGTACGGGCCTATGAAGAGCGCACCGGCGTAAAAGAAAACCCGATGCCGCAGGGGCGTGCCTTTGTGCGCCATAAGCCGCACGGCGTAGTTGCCGTATTCGGCCCCTATAATTTCCCGGGACACTTACCAAACGGTCATATCGTACCTGCGCTGTTAGCGGGTAATACCGTGGTATTTAAACCCTCTGAGCTGACCCCGAAAGTGGCCGAGCTGACGGTAAAAATTTGGCAGGAAGCCGGTATCCCGGCCGGGGTGATCAACCTGGTGCAAGGTGAAGTGGATACCGGTAAGGCACTGGCCAGTGATGATGGCATCGACGGCCTGTTTTTTACCGGTAGCTCCCGCACCGGTCACTATCTGCACCAGCAGTTTGCCGGCCGGCCGGAGAAAATTCTGGCGCTGGAAATGGGTGGCAATAACCCGCTGTTGGTAAAGGATGTCGCTAATATCGATGCGGCAGTACATGACATTATTCAATCAGCCTTTATTACCTCTGGCCAGCGTTGTACCTGCGCCCGTAAGCTTTATCTGCCGGCAAATGCCGAAGGTGATGCGATTCTGGCGCGGTTACTGGATGTCAGTAGCAAGATCCAGGTTGGTGAGTACGATGCGCAGCCTCAACCCTTTATGGGATCGATGATTTCGGTGGCTGCGGCGCAAAGTATGCTGAAGGCTCAGCAGCAATTAGTCGCCCTAGGCGGTAAGATACTGCTGGAGTTAACACAGCTGGATCCGGCTAAAGCCTTGGTTACACCTGGTATTATCGAATGCTCAGACATCACTGAGTTCCCGGACGAAGAGCACTTTGGCCCGCTGTTAAAAGTATTCCGCTTCACTGACTTTGATCAGGCCATTGCCGCCGCGAATCACACCAGCTTCGGTCTGTCGGCAGGCTTACTCAGCGATAGCTATGAGCTGTATCAACACTTCTACAAGCGGATCCGCGCCGGCATCGTTAACTGGAACCGGCCTATTACCGGTGCCAGCTCGGCGGCGCCCTTTGGCGGTATTGGTAAGAGCGGTAATCACCGTGCCAGTGCTTACTATGCGGCGGATTATTGCGCTTATCCGGTCGCGTCAGTGGAGCTGGAGCAGGTGGTGTTACCTGAACAGTTGTCACCTGGCCTGGTGTTTTAATACAAAATAAATCGGAGCTGCGGCTCCGATTTGTTTTCCGGGCAAATATTTGCTTAAATGATTGAAATCCTTTCGCTGTTCGGGCAAGTTATCCGGCAGTCGCTTCTCAATCAGTGGTGCACAGGTAGGCTATGGTTATTGATAAACCCGGTTATGAACACCTGATCCAGTTCTTAACGGAACATCTGTCGTTGTTTACTGCGACAGGTCCTGCTGCGCCGGCCAATAAAACGATTGGTGTACTACTGGAAGAGAAGATTGCAGAACAAATCATTACCCTCTGTACCCAACACACTGAACTGGAAACCAACCACCGCTCACTGATTATCCGTGAGGTCGATGGCATTATGTATGATTTTCAGGAGATCCTGTCTTCCGTGCTGGATAAGCCGGCCACACAGGACCAGCAAGATCTGATTAACGAAATTGCCTTGCTAATTAAAAATCTGTTTGATAACGCTATTGCCGCCCTGTTTGATTAGGGCGCGTTAAGCGCGGCAACAGCCCCCTGCAAAGCTCAAACTGCTTTAAATCTGACCACGCAGCCTCAGTGCGGCTGATAATTTTACTGGCGACTTAACCGAGTTTTCCGTAGAATACCCAGCCTTATTTTTGAGCTGAGACAGTCTGATGGAAGCAACCGTAAGCTGGGTGAATAATCTGACCTTTCTGGGGCGTTCAGGTAGCGGCCACGCTGTGGTTTTTGATGCCGATCGTGACAGCAATACCGCGCCCACGCCAATGGAAATGCTGCTGATGTCGGCCGGAGCCTGCTCCTCGGTTGATGTGGTGGGTATTTTGCAAAAAGCACGGCAACAGGTCCGGCATTGCGAGGTGCAACTGTCTGCGGAGCGCGCAGAAACCGTGCCTAAGGTGTTCACCACGCTGCATTTGCATTTTGTGGTCACCGGCACCGACTTAAGCGAAAAGCAGGTAGAGCGGGCGGTTAATCTGTCGGCAGAAAAGTACTGCTCAGTTTCGATTATGCTGGCACAGAGTGTCAAGGTAACGCATTCGTTCAGTGTTAAACAGGCTGAATGATTAGGATGACTGTAAGGTCAGGCTGAAAGTTAACTGCGGCGTCTGGTGCGTCGTTAGCGGAGAGCAAAGAAATTGGTTAAGCCTTTTGAAAAACTGAAACTGCATGGTTTTAATAACCTGACCAAAAGTTTAAGTTTTAGTCTGTACGATATCTGTTATGCCAAAACCGAACAGCATCGGCAGGAATATATTGAATATATTGATGAGCAGTATAATGCGGATCGCCTGACAGATATTCTGACTGAAGTGGTCGATATCATCGGCGCCAATATATTGAATATCGCCCGGCAGGACTATGATCCACAAGGTGCCAGCGTGACTATCCTGGTTAGCGAAGAGCCGGTGCTGGTTGACCCTGATAATTCAGAGAACCCGGGGCCACGGCCTGATGCGGTGGTGGCACATCTGGATAAGAGCCATATCTGTGTTCACACCTATCCGGAAGTGCACCCACATGATGGTATCTGTACTTTCCGTGCTGACATTGAGGTGTCAACCTGCGGTATTATTTCGCCGTTAAAAGCGCTGAATTTCCTGATCCATAGTTTTGAGTCCGACGTGGTCACCATTGATTACCGGGTACGGGGTTTTACCCGTGATGTCAGTGGTACTAAACACTATATCGACCACCCGATTACCTCAATCCAGAATTTTATGGATGAGGATACGAAGAAAGCTTTCCAGATGATTGACGTTAACGTTTATCAGGAAAACCTGTTCCATACCAAGATGATGCTAAAAGAAGGTGATTTAAACAATTACCTGTTCGGTATGGGTACCGATTCGATGACGCCGGAAGAGCAGAAACTGATCTCGAAAAAAGTATTCCGCGAAATTAAAGAGATTTTCTACGGCCGTAACCTGCCGGAAATAAAATAAGCGTCACCACGGACAGTCACACAGCCAGCCTTATGCTGGCTGTGTTGTTTTTGCGACCCGAAGGCTCAGATATTAACTTCAGATATTAAATAATGAGGCCTGACCGCGGGCATCCCGTCGTTTTAGCATCAGCGCTTCAATCAGTGGCGTCAGGATCAGCTCCATCGCCAGCCCCATCTTACCACCAGGCACCACCAGCGTATTAACCCGTGACATAAAGGCACCGTCAATCATCTGCAAATAATAGGGAAAGTCGACATGCTTGATACCGCGAAAGCGGATCACCACAAAGCTTTCGTCCAGCGAAGGGATATCTTTAGCACTGAAAGGATTCGAAGTATCGACCGTCGGCACGCGCTGAAAGTTAATATGGGTGCGCGAGAACTGTGGCGTAATATGATTAAAATAGTCTTCCATGCTACGGACTATACTGGCCTGCACCGCCTCGCGGCTATGGCCGCGCTCTGAGGTGTCACGGATAATTTTCTGGATCCACTCCAGATTGACGATAGGCACCATCCCAATCAGCAAATCGACATGCTGGGCGACATTATGTTGTTCCGTCACTGCCGCACCATGCAAGCCTTCGTAAAACAGCAGATCGGTATTTGGCCGCAGGTCCTGCCAGGGCGTAAAGGTACCGGGCAATTGGTTATAGGGCACGGCTTCGTCAAAGGTATGTAAATAATGACGGATCCGGCCGGTGCCATTTTCGGCGTAACTGGCAAAAAAGTTTTCCAGGGCGCCAAAGTCATTGGCTTCCGGACCAAAATAGCTGATATAGCGGCCTTCTTCCTTCGCTTTACGGATCGCGACATCCATTTCCGGCCGGCTGTAACGATGAAAACAATCACCTTCAACAAAGGCGGCATCAATACCCAGAGTGCGGAAAATATGTTTAAAGGCATTGCTGGTGGTGGTGGTGCCAGCGCCAGAGGAGCCGGTCACGGCAATGATAGGATTTTTATGCGACATAACACTTACCAGAAGCTGAATTAAAAGTACCTTAGCGGATCCGCAGGGCTTTACGCAACCCACCTTTTTGTTGATCCGAAATGGCTGGCTTAAGTACAAGCTGGTATTACCCGGAATTTAATAGGAGAACTTCACATGTCTGGCATCTTAATGCCGTTGTTTTTGATTGCCATTTTACCTTATCTGGCCAAACTGCCCCTGGTCTGGGCTATGCATCGCGCCGGTGGCTACGACAATCATTATCCGCGTCAGCAACAAAGCCAACTCAGTGATTTTGGTCAGCGTTGTACTGCGGCGCATTACAATAGCTTTGAGGCGCTGGCGTTCTTTAGTGTGGCCGTGCTGATGGTGCTGGCGGTCGGGCAGGTTACGCCACTGATGCAACTGCTGGCCTGGAGTTTTGTCGGTTGTCGAGTCGGCTATCTGCTTTGTTACTGGCTGAACTGGGCAACATTGCGCAGTCTGATCTGGCTGGCGTCGATGGCCAGTGCCATCAGCTTGATGCTGCTGGCACTGGCAAGGCTTTAAAAGCGAAAGGTCGCTAAAATCGGATCGTGGTCGGATGAACGATATGGGTTTGGCGCAAACAGTTGCTCACGCTGACTGGCGGGTTTAAAACGGGTGCTGTAATCCAGCAGCACAGGCTCATCGGCGTTAATCGGCCAATGTGTAAAGCTAACCATCTTTTCTGCCAGCGCCGGTGTCGTTAACAAGTGGTCCAGTGAGCCGCTCTGTCCTCTGAATACAAAGGAATAGGACGCTGCCTTACCATCATCCAGATATTGCCAGCCTTGTTGTTCAAACCAGCGGATCGGATCTTCCTGCCGGTAGGCATTAAAATCACCCATAATCACCTGATATGCCGTGGTCACCCCGGTTGGGGTAGTCGCTAACCACTGATGTAGCGCCGTTGCTGCCTCAACCCGGGCGGCATTCCAGCAGGCCTGGCCATCGCCCTGATCGCGCTGTGTGGCGTAATCGGCGTTACCTGTTCTCGGACAGCTGCCTTTTGACTTAAAGTGGTTTATCGCCACCGTCACCACCTGCTCTGATGCGTGATGCCGGAAGCTTTGTGCAACCGGTGGCCGATGCAAGCGGGTAAAGGGCGCGGCAGTTTGGCTGGCCGCCTGACCCACTGCTGTTACCCGGCTGGCCCGATAAAACAGGCCAACTTTGATATCGTCGCTGCCCGGTGCATCGGCAAGTACCACCTGCTGGTAGGGCTCGTTGCTGCGTGCATTTAAGGCGGCTAACAGGGTGGCGCTGGCACTGCCCTCGGTATAGCCATTATTCTCCAGCTCCAGTAAGCCGATAATATCGGCATCCAGTGCCAGCAGGGCTTCCACCAACTTGGCTTGCTGGCGCGCTAACTCTGCTGCATTACGGGCACCACGCCGGGTTGGGAAGGCATTTTCCTGGCCATGGCCGGTAAAGAAATTCAGCACGTTATAGCTGGCGATACGTAACTCATCTGCTGCGGTTTTATTCGGTGCAGCCGGCCTTGGGTTCGTTGTGATAAAGCTGGGTTTTGCCGTTGGTAGCAAGCGGTAACCGCGTTCATCCTGGTGAAGGATCCCTTCAATATTCAGTACCTGATCACCGACCCGTAAACTGTTATAAGCACTGAGGCCAGTGTCCGGGTAAGGCAGCGGGTCCGGATTTTGCTGATAACGGCCGTCATCAAGCAAAATACTGCGTCTGTCATTTTCTGCTGCCAGTTGCTGGGCAGCGGCACCTGGTGTTGCCACCTGCGTCGGTACCATCAGTCGCTGGTCGGCCAGCATAATTTCACCATAGCGCCCCAGATTATAGCTGTCAGTCACTACCAGTGGCTGCTCGATCCGCAGCCACATCCCCTCGTAAGCTTCCCAACTTAGCTCGGCTGGCAAGGGGAGAGTCAGACTCAGCGGCGCCAGCTCGGCCTGACCGCAATCACTTAGTACCTCAACATCGATCAGGCTGGTCAGCTGCTCGACTTCGGCTACAGTGCCGCGCACACTTAACAGCTGGCCGGCCTGGTACTGTTCGGCGTTATTCAGCGCGACAAAGATACCTTCGGCCGTCAGCGGGTCCTGATCCGGTACCTGACTTTGCAGCATCAGACCGGGCATAGGGCCATCAGCATAGACGACGCCCAGCACGACGCCCTGAATACTGACCTGCTGGCCGAGGAGCGGGCTTTCTATTCCACTGCCCTGAACCTGCGCGATACTATGTGATGTCGCTTCGCAGCTAACAGGTGCCTGCTGACAGGCCGTTAACACAAGCAGGCTAGCCAGGCTAAGCCATAACGATTTTTTCATGTTGCAATCCCGATAAAAAAAGGTGCCGCAGCACCTTTTATAGGTTTTGTAAGGGTTATTTTTGCTGTTCGCGCGCGACTGCCCGGTAACCGATGTCGGTACGATAATACAGTTGCTCCCAGCTAATCGCGCCAGCCAGTGTATAGGCGGCTTGTTGCGCGGCGGTGACAGTCTCACCCAGCGCCGTAGCACAGAGTACCCGACCACCGTTAGTCAGCACCTGACCATCTTTCAGCTCAGTGCCAGCATGAAACACTTTGCCCGGTAACAGCGCAGCTTGCTCCAGGCCGCCGATCACCTTACCTTTGGCATAGGTATCCGGATAGCCACCTGCGGCCAGTACCACGCCTACTGCGGCCTGTGGACTGAACTCCAATTGCATCTGGTCCAGTTTACCGTCCACGGCAGCCTGACACAGTGCTACCAGATCGGATTGCAGCCGCAGCATGATCGGTTGGGTTTCCGGATCGCCAAAGCGGCAGTTAAATTCCAGTACCTTTGCCGAGCCATCCGGCGCAATCATCAGGCCGGCATACAGAAAGCCGGTAAAGACATTACCCTCGGCCGCCATGCCGCGGACCGTTGGATAAATCACCTGTTGCATTACCCAGTCATGCACTTCAGCTGTCACCACCGGAGCCGGTGAATAGGCACCCATACCGCCGGTATTCGGACCCTTATCTGCATTATCGCGTGCCTTATGATCCTGCGACGAGGCAAAGGCCAGCGCATGTTGACCATCGACCATCACGATAAAGGAGGCTTCTTCACCGGTCAGGAATTCTTCAATCACTACCCGGCTACCAGCATCACCAAACTTATTACCACTGAGCATATCTTCGATGGCAGCGAAAGCTTCAGCTTCGGTTTGGGCGATAATCACGCCCTTACCGGCAGCCAGACCGTCGGCCTTAATCACGATAGGCGTGCCTAAACGGCGAACATAGTCTTTGGCGGCTTCGATCTCTGTAAAGTTCTGGTAGGCGGCGGTTGGGATCCGGTGCCGTGCTAAAAAGTCTTTCGCGAAGACTTTAGAGCTTTCCAGCTGGGCGGCAGCGCGGGTTGGGCCAAAAATCGCCAGGCCGGCAGCACGGAATTGATCTACCACACCTTTTGCCAGCGGTGCTTCCGGCCCAACAATAGTGAGGCCGATCTGCTCTTGCTGTGCAAAGGCCAGCAGGGCATCGACATCGTCTGCGGCGATGGCCACGTTCTGCAAATTGCTTTCCAGGGCCGTACCGGCATTACCCGGTGCCACGAACACCTGAGTTACCAGAGGCGATTGTGCCGCTTTCCAGGCCAGAGCATGTTCGCGGCCGCCGCCACCTATTACCATTACTTTCATTAGTTTTTCCGTTTTAGTCAGGACGCCCAGCGATCAGGGCGTTGCAGGTTTCCGAAACTTTAAGGTCATACGGTCACTTTCACCGATGGCCAGATATTTATCCCGATCCTGTTCACCCAGCCGCAGGGTTGGGGGCAGAGTCCAGACACCACCCGGATGATCGGCAGTATCTTTCGGGTTAGCATTAATCTCACTACGGGCTTCCAGCGTAAAGCCAGCTTGTTCCGCCAGTTTAATGGTCAGGCTCTCTGGCATATAGCCACTGCGGGTCCAATCAGTATCCAGCTGGGTTTCCGGCAACCGATGTTCGACAATACCCAGCACGCCACCGGGCTTTAACGCTGTGTAAAAGTGAGCAAAGGCCGTTAGCATTGCCTCTTCACCACCGGCCATATACCAGTTATGTAAATTGCGGAACGTCAGTACGACATCGGCACTGCCTGCCGGGGCAATTTCAATCCCGGGGCGTGGTGCAAACTCGGTTAGCTTTACCTTGCTATAGGCTGGATTAGCAGAGAGCTTTTCCACAAAGGCCTGCCGGCTGCGTTGGCCATAGCCTTCGGCGCTGGCCGGAAAGTGGGCGGCGTAATACACCCCTTGCTCCGCGAGCAGCGGCGCCAGAATTTCGGTATACCAGCCACCACCGGGGGAGATTTCAACCACTGTGGCTTGCGGGGTAACGTCGAAAAACTGCAGGGTGGGTAGCGGGTTGCGGTATTGATCGCGCGCCATATTGGCGGCAGAACGCAGTGGATTATTACTGACTGCCTGCTCCAGGCTGGCTATTGGGGTGGTCGCGACCACCGCAGATGACAGTAACAGGCTGCTTAATAGCAGGCTAGGGCGACTCAGAACTCGGCTCAGTTGGGTTAACATCAACAGCTCCTTCAAAAAGTGGCGATAGTTTAGCAAAGCAACCGCCGAAATGCAGCGGCTTTTGGCAATGGCTTGCTTCTGATTGTTTGGGTGGCTAGACTGCTAAATTTCAATCTACAACCCCGGTTGGCTATGTTAGAATAGCCGACCTTTTTAGTGCAGGTCGCTCTATGTTAGATCAGATTAAAGTCGTATTAGTGGGTACGACGCATACCGGGAATATTGGTTCGGTCGCCCGGGCGATGAAAACCATGGGCTTATCACAGCTGTGTCTGGTCGCGCCGAAGACGGCACCGGATGGTCAGGCCTATGCGCTGGCGGCCGGTGCCAGTGAAATTCTGGCGGCGGCACAAACCTATGACACCCTGGAACAAGCCATTGCCGATTGTGCGCTGGTTGTTGGCAGTAGTGCCCGCTCCCGCACTCTGAGCTGGCCAATGCTATCCAGCCGCGAATGCGGTATCAAAGCCGTGCAGCAAGCGACGACCGCACCGGTGGCGCTGGTATTTGGCCGTGAAAGCAATGGTCTGAGCAACGAAGAATTACAACTTTGTCATTATCATGTTTGTATTGATGCCAATCCGGAATACAGCTCATTAAATCTGGCGATGGCGGTACAAATTTTCTGCTACGAAGTACGGATGGCTTATCTGGCAGCGCGCGAGGCGACGCCGGAAGCCGACAATACTGCCTATCCGACCTCGTTGCAGATGGAAAACTTTTTCCAGCACCTGGAAACGGCACTGACGCATACCGGCTTTATTATTAAGCAGCATCCGGGTGTGGTGATGACTAAGCTGCGTCGGTTATTCACCCGGGCGCGACCGGAAGAAGCTGAGTATAATATTTTGCGCGGTATTCTGACCTCGATGTTGCGCTTGGAAAAAGTGGATCAGACTACTCACAAGGAGTAATTGGCATGTTTTCCGGTATCAAAGAAGATATTCGCAGTGTATTTGATCGCGATCCGGCGGCGCGCAGTACTTTTGAGGTATTAACCACCTATCCTGGTTTGCATGCTATCTGGCTGCATCGCTTAAGCCATAAATTATGGCAAGCCAACTGGAAATGGCTGGCCCGCTGGTTAAGTACCATTGGTCGCTGGTTAACCGGGGTGGAGATCCATCCCGGCGCGCGGATTGGCCGCCGTTTTTTTATCGATCATGGCATGGGAGTGGTGATTGGGGAAACCGCTGAAATTGGCGATGACTGCACCCTGTATCACGGCGTGACGCTGGGTGGTACCAGCTGGAGCCCGGGCAAACGCCATCCTACCCTGGGGAAAGGCGTGGTGATTGGCGCCGGTGCCAAGGTGCTGGGGCCCTTATATGTTGGCGAAAATGCCCGTATCGGCTCGAATGCGGTGGTGGTAAAAGATGTGCCGGCCGGCGCTACCGTTATTGGCATCCCGGGGCGGGTCGTGGCGAAAGCCGATGCCGAAACCTCAGCGCAGCGGCAGCAGATGGCGAAAAAGTTTGGCTTTGATGCTTATGCCGTCTCGGCTGATAACCCGGATCCGGTTGCCAATGCTATCGGTAGTTTGCTGGATCATATTCATTTTCTGGATAACAAGGTCACCGAGCTGTGTCAGAGCGTCAATCAGCTGGGGGGCAATGTCTGTTCTGAGTTGCCGCAGGTGAAGATTGACGAAGCCGAATTTAAGCTGGCAGAGCAACGCGCTGCTGAGCAGCGGCGTAAAGAAGACGAGAGCGCCAGTGCCTAATACCTGACTGTTTTAGTCAGGTTTATACTTGACTAAAATAGTCAGGAATGTACAATAGCAGCATTCTGCAACAGGAGTTGACTATGCGTTTAACCTCCAAAGGCCGCTATGCTGTTACCGCCATGCTTGATGTGGCACTACATGCCGTAAAAGGCCCGGTACCCCTGGCTGATATCTCGGAGCGGCAAGGTATTTCCTTGTCTTACCTTGAGCAATTATTTGCCCGCCTTCGCAAGCAGGGTTTAGTCAGCAGTGTGCGTGGCCCGGGTGGTGGCTATCAACTGGGTCTGCCGGCGGCGGCGATTTCCGTGTCTGCGGTTATTGCTGCAGTAGATGAGTCGGTCGATGCCACCCGTTGTCAGGGCAAATCAGATTGTCATGGCGGTGCCCGCTGTCTGACCCACACCTTGTGGAGCAATCTGAGCCATCGAATTGAAGACTTCCTGACCAATATCAGCCTTGAAGAGCTGGTTAATCAGGAAGAAGTGCGGCAAACCGCTTTGCAACAAAGCCGTAAAGTTAAGAATCCGGCAACGGATATTGAAGTCAGCTGTCAGCTATAAGCGCAACACGGAGCCAACAATGAAGCTACCCATTTATTTAGACTATGCTGCGACCACCCCGGTTGATCCACGGGTTGCGGAGAAAATGATGCAGTTCCTGACCATGGACGGCCAGTTTGGTAACCCGGCCTCGCGTTCGCATCGTTTTGGCTGGCAGGCTGAAGAAGCGGTAGAAATTGCCCGCAGTCAAATTGCTGAGCTGGTCAATGCTGATCCGCGTGAAATTGTATTCACCTCAGGTGCGACCGAGTCGAATAACCTGGCGATTAAAGGCGCCGCCGAGTTTTACCATAAAAAAGGTAAACACCTGATCACCGTCAAAACAGAGCATAAAGCCGTATTAGATACTATGCGTCAGTTAGAGCGTGACGGCTTTGAAGTGACTTATCTGGATGTGGAAGCCAATGGTCTGGTTGATCTGACTAAGCTGGAACAGGCGATGCGCCCGGATACCACTGTGGTTAGCATTATGATGGTCAATAATGAAATTGGCGTGGTGCAGGATGTTGCGGCAATAGGGGAATTGTGTCGCAGTAAAGGTATTATTTTCCATGTTGATGCGGCTCAGGCCACCGGCAAGGTTGAGATTGATCTGCAGCAGCTGAAAGTCGATTTAATGTCGTTTTCTGGTCATAAAACCTATGGCCCGAAAGGTATTGGCGCTCTGTTCGTGCGTCGTAAGCCTCGTATTCGTTTAGAAGCACAAACCCATGGTGGTGGTCATGAACGTGGTATGCGTTCAGGCACCCTGGCGACACACCAAATCGTGGCGATGGGTGAAGCCTTCCGCCTGGCCAAAGAAGAAATGGCCACTGAACAGCAGCGGATCACGGCATTGCGTGACCGGCTGTGGAACGGTATTAAAGATATTGAACAGGTCTTTTTAAACGGTGATGCCAATTCACGGGTACCGAATATTACCAACGTCAGCTTTAACTACGTTGAAGGTGAGTCGCTGATTATGGCGCTAAAAGATATCGCCGTGTCTTCAGGCTCTGCCTGTACCTCTGCCAGCTTAGAGCCATCTTATGTGCTGCGGGCTTTGGGGCTGTCCGACGAGTTGGCGCACAGTTCAATTCGTTTTAGTATCGGCCGTTTCACTACCGAAGAGCAGATTGACCACACCATCAAGATTGTACATGAGGCTATCGCCAAGCTGCGTGAGATGTCGCCGCTGTGGGATATGTACAAAGACGGTATTGATTTAAACACTGTAGCCTGGGTCGCTCACTAAGCGCACGCCAGCAGAGAGGTAATTATCATGGCATACAGTAACAAAGTAATTGATCACTACGAAAACCCACGTAACGTTGGTTCTTTCGCTAAAGATGATCCCAGTGTTGCCACCGGTATGGTCGGCGCACCCGCTTGCGGTGACGTAATGAAGCTGCAAATTAAGGTTAACGAACAGGGCGTGATCGAAGATGCCAAGTTTAAGACCTATGGTTGTGGCAGTGCTATTGCCTCCAGTTCACTGGTAACTGAATGGGTGAAAGGCAAAACACTGGACGAAGCCCAGCAAATTAAAAATACCGACATCGCGCAAGAGCTGGCGTTGCCACCGGTAAAAATTCACTGCTCGATCCTGGCTGAAGACGCCATTAAAGCCGCTATTGCTGATTACAAACAAAAGCGCGGAGGCTAAGGCCAGATGGCAATTTCGATGACAGCTGCTGCCGCCGAGCGGGTTGGCAGCTTTTTGCAAAACCGGGGCAAGGGTGTCGGGCTGCGGGTCGGTGTGAAAACTACCGGTTGCTCTGGCCTGGCTTACGTACTGGAATTTGTGGATGAGCTGAATGAAGATGATCAGGTATTCGAAGATCATGGTCTGAAGCTGGTGGTCGATGGCAAAAGCCTGGTCTATATCGATGGTACTCAGCTCGACTTTGTCAAAGAAGGGCTGAACGAAGGCTTTAAATTCAATAATCCGAATGTTAACGGCGAGTGCGGTTGCGGCGAAAGCTTCACGGTATAAGTCAGGCACTGAGGTAAGATGAACTATTTTCAGTTGTTTGATCTGCCCGAGCAGTTCGAGCTGGATTTGGCTGAGCTCGGCTCACGCTATCTGGCGCTGCAGAAGCGTTTTCATCCGGACAACTACGCCGCCGGTTCGGAACGCGACCGGCTGCTCGCTGTACAGCAAACGGCGAATATCAATGATGCTTACCATAGCCTGAAACACCCGTTGTTACGCGCTGAACATATGCTGGCACTACGCGGCATTAAGCTAAGCAATGAACAGCGCAGCTTTACTGATCCGGCGTTTTTAATGCAGCAAATGGAACTGCGGGAACAGTTAGCCGAGTTATCAGGCGCAGCCGACCCTGAACAGGCGCTGTATGACATCGAGCAAGAACTGCAACAGCAACGTAAAGCGTTACTGAAGGCACTGCATCAGGCGTTGGCTTCAGGCACGGCGGCGCAAGATCAGCTGGCAGCCGAACTGGTACGCAAGCTAAAATTCTTTTACAAACTGCAGCAAGAGCTGGAGTTAATCGAACAGCAACTACAAGACTGAATTCATTATGGCGTTATTACAAATTGCCGAGCCGGGCCAGAGCGCGGCGCCGCATCAACATAAATTGGCTGCCGGTATTGATTTGGGCACCACCAATTCACTGGTGGCGACAGTACGCAGTGGTGAAGCCAAAGTACTGCTGAATCAGGCGGGCGAGGCGATGGTACCTTCCGTGGTCCGCTATGGCGCTGAGCAGGTGGTCGTCGGTTCGGCCGCTGTTGCGGCTGCTGTCAGTGATCCGGAAAATACCATAGTGTCAGTGAAACGGCTGATGGGTAAAGGCTATCAGGAAACACTGGCGCTGAATGAAAAATTACCCTATCAGCTGATTGAACAAAGCGGTTTGGTCGCCATTGCGACCGCTGCCGGGGTGAAAAATCCGGTGGAAGTCTCCGCAGAAATTCTGGCGACCCTGGCCAATACCGCCAGCCAAACCCTCGGTGGTGAGTTAAACGGTGTGGTGATCACCGTGCCAGCCTATTTTGATGATGCCCAGCGTCAAGCGACTAAAGATGCCGCCAAACTGGCCGGTCTGAATGTACTGCGTTTGTTAAATGAGCCGACCGCGGCTGCTTTGGCTTATGGTTTGGACTCGGGGCAGGAAGGTATTATTGCTGTCTATGATTTAGGCGGTGGTACCTTTGATATTTCGATTTTACGCTTGCGGCGTGGCGTATTTGAAGTGCTGTCGACCGGCGGTGATTCGGCCCTGGGTGGTGATGACTTTGATCAGGCGCTGGTGAGTTTTTTACAGCAACAACATGACCAGCAAAGCCTGTCGGCCAGCGCCCGCCGGCAGTATCAGCAACAGGCGAAAGCCATTAAAGAGCGCCTGACCAACAGCGATAGCACCGATTACAGCTTTAGTGCTGATGGCCAGCAGCTGAGCGGTAGCGTCAGTCGCCAGCAATTTGAAGACTTGATTAGTCCGCTGGTTAAGCAAACCATTCGCGCTTGCCGTCAGAGTTTACGCGATGCCGGTTTAACTGCCGATGAAGTATTGAAAGTGGTCTTAGTCGGTGGCTCGACCCGGGTTCCCCTGGTACGTCAACAAGTGGCCAGTTTCTTTGGCTCTGAGCCGTTAACCTCAATTGACCCGGATCAGGTGGTTGCCATTGGTGCGGCCATTCAGGCCAATGTGCTGGTCGGCAATAAGGCCGATAATGAAACCCTGCTGCTGGATGTGATCCCGTTGTCGCTGGGTATCGAAACCATGGGTGGCTTAACCGAAAAAATTATCCCGCGTAATACCGTGATCCCGGTGGCGCGGGCACAGGAATTTACCACCTTTAAAGATGGTCAGACGGCGATGGCGATCCATGTGGTGCAGGGTGAGCGTGAGCTGGTCGAAGATTGCCGTTCACTGGCCCGCTTTGAACTGCGCGGCATTCCGCCGATGCCGGCGGGTGGCGCCCATATTCGTGTTACCTTTCAGGTCGATGCTGATGGGTTGCTTAGCGTCAGCGCGATGGAAAAATCCACCGGCGTGCAGGCCAGTATTCAGGTAAAACCTTCCTATGGTCTGACCGATGATCAGGTAGCGCAGATGATTAGCGGCTCGATGCAATATGCGCGGCAGGATATGCAGCAGCGTTTATTGCGCGAACAGCAAGTCGAAGCGGAGCGGGTGCTGGAAGCGGTCAGTGCCGCGCTGGCGACCGATGCCGCCTTACTGAATGAGCATGAACTGGCGACCATCCGTGATGCGTTACGCCAGCTGGCCGAATTGAAACAACAGGGCGATACCGCGGCAATCAAAGCGGCGATCGAACACACCAATCAATTAACAGATGATTTTGCGGCGCGGCGGATGGATAAATCGATCCGGTTGGCGCTGCAGGGTCACAAGGTAGACGAGGTTTAACATGCCCCAGATCGTATTTTTACCTCATCCTGAGCTGTGCCCGGAAGGAGCCGCGCTGGATGCCAAAACGGGTGAAACCGTGCTCGATGTGGCGCTGAAAAACGGTATTGCCATTGAACACGCCTGCGAAAAATCCTGTGCCTGCACCACCTGCCACGTGATTATTCGTGAAGGCTTTTATTCGCTGACGCCCAGTGAAGAGCTGGAAGATGACATGCTGGATAAAGCCTGGGGTTTAGAGCCAGAGTCGCGCTTAGGCTGTCAGGCCATTGTTGCCGACGAAGATTTAGTGGTGGAAATTCCGAAATATACCGTCAATATGGTTAGTGAAGGGCATTAGGTTTTTTCCGGAATTTAGCGTATACTTTGCCGCCCAAAATTTTAACCCTTTAGACTAACAGGAGCCTGACATGGCCTTAGAACGTACTTTCTCTATCGTGAAGCCGGATGCCGTAGCGAAGAACCTGATCGGCGCAATTTACAGCCGCTTCGAAGCCGCTGGCCTGCGCATTGTTGCTGCCAAGATGTTACACTTAAGCCGGGAACAGGCTGAAGGTTTCTACGCTGAGCACAAAGAGCGTCCATTCTTCAATGCGCTGGTATCTTTTATGACCTCTGGCCCGGTAATGGTACAGGTGTTAGAAGGTGAAGACGCAGTGCGTAAGAACCGCGAAATCATGGGTGCTACTAACCCGAAAGATGCCTTAGCCGGTACTTTACGTGCTGACTTTGCTGCCAGCATCGATGAAAACGCGGTTCACGGTTCAGACGCTGCGGCTTCTGCGGCCCGTGAAATTGCCTACTTCTTCACCGAAGCTGAGCTGTGCAGCCGTACCCGTTAATCCGGTAGCTGTCTGCAAAGAGACTAAGGGGGCAGCAGCCCCCTTAGTGCATTCAGCACTGCAGGAAGAAAGTTTTTTGTTGATATTGGTTAGCTGGAGTTTACTGGCATGAGCAACACACCCGAAGTCGTCAATTTGCTGGACCTGACCCGGTCGCAAATGCAAGAGTTCTTTGTCAGTCTTGGCGAAAAGCCATTCCGTGCTGATCAGGTGATGAAATGGATTTATCACTACTGTGTCAATGATTTCGACAAAATGACCAATATCAACAAAAAACTGCGTGAACTGCTAAAGGCGCGCTGCGTGATTAAAGCGCCGGTTGTGGCCACCCGTCAGGACAGTGCCGATGGCACCATCAAGTTTGTGATGGCGCTGGAAGGCGGTCAGGAGGTGGAAACCGTCTGGATCCCGGAAAAAGATCGTCGTACCCTTTGTGTGTCTTCGCAGGTGGGTTGTGCGCTGGACTGTTCCTTCTGCTCCACGGCGCAGCAAGGCTTTAACCGTAACCTCAGTGTTTCAGAAATCATTGGTCAGGTGTGGCGGGTATCACAGATTATCGGCAGCTTTGGTGATACCGGTGAAAAACCGGTGACTAACGTGGTGATGATGGGCATGGGTGAACCTCTGCTCAATCTGAACAACGTGGTGCCGGCGATGGAACTGATGATGGAAGACTTCGGCTTTGGCTTATCCAAACGCCGGGTTACGCTCAGTACCTCAGGTGTAGTACCGGCTCTGGATTTGCTGCGTGAAAAGATTGATGTCGCTTTGGCAATTTCATTGCATGCGCCGAATAATGCGCTGCGCGATGAACTGGTACCGGTCAATAAAAAGTATCCGATGGAAGAGTTTCTGGCTGCTTCACGGCGCTATATTGAGCATTCTAAGGCGAATGATAAAGTCACGGTGGAATATGTGATGCTGGAAGGCATCAATGACAGCACCGATCAGGCGCATGAATTAGCTAAGGCATTGAAAGATACCCCATCTAAGATTAATCTTATTCCATTCAATCCGTATCCGGGCTCACCGTACAAGCGCTCCAGTAATTCACGGATTGATCGCTTTAACAAGGTCTTACAAGATCACGGTTTTACTGTTATGGTACGTAAAACCCGCGGCGATGATATTGATGCCGCCTGCGGACAGTTGGTCGGTGATGTAATCGACCGTACAAAACGTTTACTGAAAAAGCAGCAGAAAGGCGAGAACATAGCGGTAAAAGTGCTGCAATAACAACAAATGGATGGCCAGTGGTAATGCAGAAACTTCCTGTGGTAACCGCGCTGACGGCATTGTTTATCCTCTCTGGCTGTGTGTCAGAGAATACGATAGTGGCGAATGATCGCCAGGTCACGCAGCGCAATGTGGATAACACTGAAGCGGCTAAAACCCGTATTTCGCTGGGCTTAAATTACTTGCGTCGTGGCGATAGTACTCAGGCATTGTTTAACCTGGAACGTGCCCGCGCGATGGCGCCAAATTTGCCAGAGGTGTATAACGCTCTGGCATTTTATTATCAGACGGTCGGTGAGCACGCCCAGGCGGAAAATGCCTATAAGCAGGCTATTGCCCGCGATGCCAATAATGCTGACGCCTATAACAACTACGGTGCCTTCCTGTGCCAGATTGGCAAGTATGATGAAGCCGAACGGCTGTTGCTGGCCGCCATTGCCAAGCCGGGTTATATCCGGGTTGCTGAAAGCTATGAAAACCTGGCGCTCTGTCAGTTAGAGCAGGATCGTTTTGAACGGGCGAAGGGTTATCTGGCTTCGTCGCTGAGTCATAACGGTACCCGGATCAGCGCCCTGATTAACAGTGCCTCTGTGCATTATGCGATGGGTAGTCTGGCAGAAGCAAAAACTGACTTACAACGTATTCAACGTCTTGGCCGGGTGTCCGCGCGCAGTACCCTGCTTAATTATTTGGTCTCGGAAAAGCAAGGCGATATGTCGACCATGAAGCACGCGGAGCAATTACTGCTTACGCTGTACATCGACACCAACGAAGCCCGGCTGTTGTTACAGCAGCGTTTATTGGAAAGCGAGTTTGAGCAACTGCGCGAACGCTATAAGCAGCATTTGCTGGCGGATTTTATGCCGCAAAATTCGGCCACAGCAGCCCGGAATACCAGCCAGCCTGTGGCTAATCCGCAGCTGCGGATCCGGCGCAAAACTGCTGAGCCGGAAGCGGTAGTTACGACGGCTGCTACCACCCCGCCACCGGCAACACCGGAACCGGCAAGCACACCGCGACCAACGCATTCGACCTCAGCCATAGCTGGCAGCTTACAAAATCAGCAGCATCAGCCAAGTCAGCAAGTACAGGCGCTGGCACCCAGCACCAACCTGCCGGCAGAGCGGCAGTTAACGCCGGCGGCGACAACGGAACCGCATCGCAGCGCGGCTGAACCTGCCGTAGCAGCAACCACAACGGAACCGCAGCGCAGCATGGCTGAACCTGCCGTAGCCGTTACCACAACGGAACCGCAGACTAACGCTGCCGAGCCGGTGGTGACAGCAGTTAACGCGGCAGAGACCACAACCGCCAATCAGACAGCGTCTGATAGTCGCGAGCTGCCAGCCAGAATGCCAGCCAGCAGGCAGTTAAGTTATGCCGACACTTCAGCCGAAGCGGCGCAGCAAGTTCCGGTGCATTTGGTTACAGCCGGCGAATCGCTGCACAGTATTTCACTGCAGTATAATATCCTGTTGCCACGACTGTTGGAGTGGAACCACCTGACCGAGCAATCCCGGTTGCGGGTAGGCCAAAAGATTTACCTTGGCCCGAATGATGCCCCTCCTGAACCGACGGCGCCGCCGGTACGTTTGGCTGCAGCCCAGCCAGTTGATAATTATTTTCATCAGGTTGCTGAGGGCGATACTATGTTTGCTATTTCATACCGCTATAATATCCGCCTTGAACGCTTTATGGCCTGGAACAATCTGACGGAAGAAAGCCGTCTGTCCATTGGTCAGCGGCTGTATATTGTCGATCCGGCTACGATAAATAATGACCCAGAATGATCTTAACCCACCAACACAGGAATTAAGTGTTGGTCAAACCCTTCGCCAGGAACGCGAAAAACGTCAACTCAGCCTGGAACAAGCTGCGCAGCAACTGAAATTGCGGGTCGAAATCTTACGCAACCTGGAATTGGACCAGCCTGATAAGGCAATTTTACCCACCTTTATGCGTGGCTATCTCAAATCATACGCCCGGTTTTTAAAATTGCCGGAACAGGCCTTGTTGACCCGGTTTGAGCAGCAGCATCAGGTGAAAAGCGCGCCGGTGAAAACGATGCGCACTTTTTCAAACCGCTCGGCAAAGCAGCGTACTGAAGCCCGTTATATGTGGCTTACCTGGTTAATTGCGCTGGTGCTGCTGGTGTCATTAGCAGTCTGGTTCTGGCAAAGTGCCCGCGAGAATAAGCTGTTACAGAGTGATGCTTTGCCGGGCCCGGCACAGACGGTGCTCGCGCCAACAGCAGAGCTGGTCAGCGAACAACCGCTGAGTGCGGTTGAACTGACTACTGTGGAGCCGGAACTAACAACTTCTGAGCCTGAGACGCTAACCGAATTGGACGTGACAGCCTTACCACCCGCAGCGCAGCAGCAACTGGAGCAGCTGAATCAGGCATTACAGCAAGAGGAAGCGGTTAGTGCCGTCAGCGAGCAGCCGCCACAGTCGTTACACGACAGGTTAAAGATGACCTTTAGTGATAACTGCTGGATTGATGTATTGGATGCCAACGGCGATCGCATTGCCTTTGGTACCAAACAAGCCGGCTATGTGATGGAGCTCAACGCCAAAGGGCCTTTTGTGATTACCCTCGGTAATCCCGGCGTGGTAAGCATTGAATTAAATGACCAGCCTTACGATATGTCGCGTTTCCCCGGTAACCGCGTTGCCAAGTTTACCTTGTCAGGACAAAACGAATAATGTTTGCAGAGAATCCGATTAAGCGCCGGCCCAGTACTCAGATTAAGGTCGGTAATGTACTGATTGGTGGTGATGCCCCTATCGCCGTGCAATCGATGACCAATACCCGCACTACCGATGTTGACGCTACTGTGGCGCAAATCCGTGCTATTGCAGCTGCCGGTGCCGATCTGGTGCGGGTATCAGTACCAACAATGGACGCAGCTGAAGCCTTTAAGCTGATTAAACAGCAATCGCCAATTCCATTGGTAGCAGATATCCATTTTGATTATCGCATCGCACTGAAAGTCGCTGAATATGGCGTTGATTGTTTACGGATAAACCCGGGTAATATCGGCCGTGAAGATCGGATCCGCGCTGTGGTGGATGCGGCGCGCGATCACAATATCCCGATCCGCATTGGCGTCAACGGCGGTTCGCTGGAAGCCGATATTCAGGAAAAATACCGCGAGCCGACACCGGAAGCGCTGGTTGAGTCGGCAATGCGGCATGTTGAGATTCTGGACCGACTGAATTTCGATCAGTTTAAAGTCAGTGTTAAAGCATCAGATGTGTTCTTGGCAGTAGGGGCGTATCGCTTACTGGCGACACAAATTAAACAGCCCTTGCATCTTGGCATCACCGAAGCCGGCGGCGCCCGCGCCGGTGCCGTTAAGTCGGCTATTGGTTTAGGTATGCTGCTGGCCGAAGGCATTGGCGATACGCTAAGAATTTCACTTGCTGCTGATCCGGTGGAAGAAGTCAAAGTGGCCTTTGATATTCTGAAGTCGCTGCGCATCCGCTCACGTGGCATTAACTTTATTGCCTGCCCCAGTTGTTCGCGGCAGGAGTTTGATGTGATTAAAACCATGAACGAGCTGGAGCAGCGGCTGGAAGATGTGGTGGAGCCACTGACTGTCTCGGTAATTGGTTGTGTGGTCAATGGCCCGGGTGAAGCCTTAGTGTCGGATTTGGGTGTCGCCGGTGCCAGTAAAAAAAGTGGCTTTTATCTGAATGGCGAACGCCAAAAGCTGCGGCTGGACAATGACAACATTGCCGAGCAACTGGAACAACAGGTGCGGCAGTATTTACAGCAGCGGATTGTGGTAAAGCAAGTCTAGGGCGACATTTCAGCCACTACCGATTATAATCACGCTTTTTTATTAACCTATTGCATCGGGGCGCTGCGGCGCCCTCTAAATGGAAGCAAAATTTTGTCGAAGCAAATCCAGGCAATTCGCGGCATGAATGACTGCCTGCCGCAGGACAGTGCCCTCTGGCAATATGTAGAAACCACCTTGCGCGACACCGCTGCCAGTTACGGTTACAGCGAAATCCGTTTTCCGATTGTCGAGATGACCGAGTTGTTTAAACGCTCGATTGGTGAAGTCACCGATATCGTTGAAAAAGAGATGTATACCTTTACCGATCGCAATGGTGACAGCTTAACCTTGCGCCCGGAGGGCACTGCCTGCTGCGTCCGCGCTGGTAATGAACACGGTTTACTGTACAACCAGGAACAACGGCTGTGGTATACCGGACCGATGTTCCGCCACGAACGGCCGCAAAAAGGTCGGTACCGCCAGTTTCATCAATTTGGTCTGGAAGCTTTCGGTATTGCCACGCCGGATATTGATGCTGAAGTGATTATTCTGACGGCGCGGATTTGGCAAAAGCTGGGCTTAACGCCTTATGTGAAACTGGAACTAAACTCACTCGGCTCCAATGAGGCGCGTGCCGCCTATCGCGATAAGTTAGTGGCCTATCTGGAACAACATAAAGACTTGCTGGACGAAGACAGTCTGCGCCGGCTGTATAGCAACCCGCTGCGGGTGCTGGATAGCAAAAATCCAGCGCTGGCTGAGGTGCTGGCTAAAGCGCCGCAACTGGCTGAGCATCTGGACGCTGAGTCTGCCGCACATTTTGCCTCGCTGCAGCAGCGCTTAACCGCAGCGGGTATTGAGTTTGTGATTAACCCACGGCTGGTACGTGGCCTGGATTATTACAACAAAACTGTATTTGAATGGGTCACCACTGAGCTTGGCGCTCAGGGTACCGTCTGTGCCGGTGGTCGGTATGATGGTCTGGTCGAGCAGCTCGGTGGCAAAGCGACGCCTGCGGTTGGCTTTGCGATGGGGCTGGAGCGGTTAATCCTGTTACTGCAAAGCTTGAACCTGGCACCGGATTTACCGGCGCAAGCGGATATTTATCTGCTTGCGATGGGGGAAACTGCGGAACTTGCCGCTATAAGTGTTGCCGAAAGGCTGCGTAGCGAGTTACCGGCAAAACGTGTTATCTTGCACTGCGGTGGCGGTAACCTGAAAAAACAATTTAAAAAAGCAGACAAGTCAGGCGCAGCCATAGCGCTGATTTTAGGCGAAGAAGAACTGGCGCGGCAGGAAATTACCGTTAAATGGTTGCGCGAAGAGAAGCCACAACAAACGCTAAAGCTGAGCGAGCTTGCTCAGCAGCTGGCCTGAGAGTATACGGAGTAGTTAGGTGGAAATTTATAATAGCGAAGAACAACAGGTTGAGGCCATTAAACGCTTTTGGAACGAGTACGGCAAAGCCATTGTCGGTGGTGTCGTTATCGGCTTAGCCACCCTCTATGGCTGGCGCTATTATCAGGCTGAGCAACGCGCCAGTGCTGAGGCCTTATCCGGCAGTTACAGCCAGCTAGTGCAACAGCAGGGCGGCGGTGACGAATGGATCGCTCAGGCGCAAAGCTTTATTACCGCTCAGGGCTCCAATAACTATGCGATTTTTGCCGCCTTATTAACTGCCAGAGAAGCGGTCAATAAAGGGGATTTAGCCCTGGCTGTGCAACAGCTGAGCTGGGTACAACAGCAAACCAAAGACGCCGGAGTCAAAGCCATTGCTCAATTGCGGTTAGCCCGGGTTCAGCGTGAAATTGGTGATCTGGCGGCCGCTCTGGCCACCGTCAATCAGCCGGTACCGGACAGCTTTGCCGCGCAACAAGCCGAGTTAAAAGGCGATATTCTGCAGCAAAGTGGTGATTTGGTTGCCGCTAAAGCCGCTTATCAGCTGGCGCTTAGCAAAGCACCACAGAATACGCAGTTGGTACAAATTAAGCTGGATGAGCTGGCGCACGTTGCTGTGACGAATTAAGGGGCCGGCATGAGATTTTCTGTTAAACAGGCCGCGGTCGTATTAATGACCCTAACGCTGGCTGCCTGCTCCAGCAAAGAGAAGCTGGTATTGCCAGAAGTACAAAACCAGATCAGTCCGAAAAAAGTCTGGAGTGCTCAGGTTGGCAAAGGCGTAGCGCATTATGAATCAGGCCTTAGGCCATTGATTCATGCCGAGCGGGTCTATATGGCCAGCCGCGAGGGCATGGTGATGGCGTTTGAGCTGAGCTCTGGCAAACGGCTCTGGACCTATGACCTGCGTAAAGACGACACCCTATCGACAATCCAGAAGCTACGTCAGCGTTTCTCGTCCGACAATGCCCGCATTGCCGGTGGCATAAGCCAGGGCTTTGGTAATATCTATTTCGGTACCGAAAATGGCGAAGTTGTAGCGCTAAATGCGGAGACCGGCCAGTTAAGCTGGCGGGTACAGGTTCCGGGAGAGGTGCTGGTTAGCCCGGCAGTGGGTGATGGTTTTGTGGTCGCAAAATTAGGCACCGGCGCTTTGGTTGGTCTAAGCTCAGACAATGGTGAACAGCGCTGGATTTTTGAAAACGAGCAACCGCCGTTAACCATGCGCGGTACTGGTGAGCCAGTGATTGAAAGTGGTGGCGTGGTGTATGGTACAGCCAGCGGCAGGGTTGGTGTGCTAATTGTGGACCGTGGCTTCCAGGCCTGGGAAGAAAACATTGCTACGCCTAAAGGCAGTACCGATCTGTCACGGCTGGTTGATGTCGATGCCAAGCCGATAGTCATAGCAGGTACCATCTATAGCATTGCTTTTAATGGGGAGTTGCATGCCCTTGATCTGCGCACTGGCCAGCAATTGTGGAAGCGTGATTATGCCAGCTTCCGCAATATGACAGTGCAGGGTACCGTCTTGTATCTGGTGGACTCGGTCGGGCGGATCCATGCCGTCGATCGGCGTAACGGCACTGAGCTGTGGAGCCAAACCGGTTTGCACCGCCATTTCCTGACCGGACCGGCTGTGTACAAAGACTATCTGGTGGTGGGTGACAATAAAGGCAACCTACACTGGCTGGATCGCAACAGCGGTGATTTTGTTGCCCGGCAGAGTTTTGACAGCTCCGGCTTTTTCCGTGAGCCGGTCAGCAATAACGAGGTGCTGGTGATCAGTACCCGCGATGGCGAGCTGACCGTACTGCAAACGCCTTAACACAGGCGGGTTGCGCTTTTAAACTGAAAACAGGCCTGAGTCAGGCCTGTTTTGTTATTTTTTGAGGTTGACACCATGTTACCTGTAGTTGCCCTGATAGGGCGCGCCAACGTTGGCAAATCGACATTATTTAACCGCTTAACTCGCACCCGTGATGCCTTAGTTGCTGACTTTCCGGGCTTAACCCGCGATCGTAAATACGGTTCGGTAAAGTTTGAAGGCATGGAGTTTATTGTGGTCGATACCGGTGGTATCGATGGCAATGAACAAGGCATTGAAGTAGAAATGGCTGAGCAGTCATTAAAAGCCATTGCCGAAGCGGATGTGGTGCTGTTTATGGTTGACGCCCGTGCCGGCGCAACAGTGGGTGATACGGCGATCGCGGCGCATATTCGTAAAGTCGAAAAGCCGGTATTTCTGGTTGCCAATAAAACCGATGGCCTGGATGCCGATACCGCAGTCGCGGATTTTTATAGCCTGGGCCTGGGCGAAGTCTATCCGATAGCCGCAGCGCATGGGCGCGGTGTCACCTCGTTACTGCAACTGGCGTTACTGCCGTTTTTAGAGCAGCAGTTGCCCGCGGCAGCAGAGGGTGAAGCGCAGGATGAGGCTGAGTTTGCTGAGCCGGCCGATTTTAAAGAAATGACTGAGGAAGAAGCCGAGGCTGAAGCGGCACGCTTACGTTCCGAGCATATTAAACTGGCGATTGTGGGCCGGCCAAATGTCGGCAAATCGACGCTGACCAACCGCATTCTCGGCGAAGAGCGGGTCGTAGTTTATGATATGCCCGGTACTACCCGTGATTCGATTTATATTCCGATGCAGCGCAATGACCGTAACTACACCTTGATTGATACCGCCGGCGTACGTCGTCGCGGCAAGATTGACGAAATGGTAGAAAAGTTCTCAGTGGTAAAAACCCTGCAGGCGATTGAAGATGCCAATGTGGTGGTATTAGTGCTGGATGCCCGGCAGGGCATTTCCGATCAGGACTTAAGCATCCTCGGCTTTGTGCTCAATGCTGGTCGTTCCTTAGTGTTGGCCGTCAATAAATGGGATGGTCTGAACGACAGCGTAAAAGACGAAATTAAACGTGAACTGGATCGGCGCTTAGGTTTTATTGACTTTGCCCGCTTACACTTTATCTCGGCCTTGCATGGCTCGGGCGTCGGTAATTTATTTGAATCCGTCGAAGAAGCCTTTGATTCTGCCACCAAGCGGGTTAGTACCTCGCTGCTGACGCGGATTATGAAAATGGCGCAGGAAGATCACCAGCCACCAATGGTTGCCGGACGGCGGGTGAAGTTAAAGTATGCCCATGCCGGTGGCTATAACCCACCTATTATCGTGATTCACGGTAACCAGGTGAAAGATTTACCGGATTCCTATAAGCGCTATTTGATGAACTATTATCGCAAGGCGTTGCAGATGATGGGTACACCAATTCGTATTGAATTCCGCGAGGGGGAAAACCCCTTTACCCCAACTAAGAAGAATACCGAAACGGCTCTGCAGAAATATAAGCGTGAGCGGCTGTTAAAGGCGCGGCAAAAACTGGCGCAGAAGAACTAAGGATTAACTGATGAAATTTCGTTTTCCGGTCATTGTAATAGATGAAGACTTCCGCTCTGAGAACATCTCTGGCTCAGGGATCCGTGATCTGGCCGAAGCCATTGGCAGCCACGGCTTTGAAGTCATTGGCTACACCAGCTATGTTGATCTGACCGCTTTCGCCCAGCAAGCCAGCCGGGCCTCCTGTTTTATTTTGTCGATTGATGATGAAGAGTTTGGCAGCGGCAGTGAGCAGGAAGTGAATGTGGCACTGGCTGAGCTGCGCGCCTTTGTGAAGGAAGTGCGCAAACGCAATGCTGATATTCCAATCTTCCTGTATGGCGAAACCCGCACCAGCCGGCATATCCCGAACGATATTTTGCGTGAACTGCATGGCTTTATCCATATGTTTGAAGATACGCCGGAGTTTGTGGCGCGGCATATTATCCGCGAAGCGCGTAAATACCTGGATGCGTTAGCGCCACCGTTTTTTACTGCGCTGATGGATTATGCCCAGGATAGCTCTTACTCCTGGCATTGCCCAGGGCACTCCGGTGGTGTGGCCTTTTTAAAGAGCCCGGTGGGCCAGATGTTCCATCAATTCTTTGGTGAGAATATGCTGCGCGCCGATGTCTGTAACTCGGTGGATGAGCTGGGACAGCTGTTGGACCATACGGGGCCGGTAGCGGAAAGCGAAGCTAATGCAGCGCGGATCTTTAATGCCGACCACCTGTTCTTTGTGACGAACGGCACCTCCACTTCGAATAAGATGGTGTGGCACTCCGTCGTGGCGCCGGGTGATATCGTAGTAGTGGACCGTAACTGCCATAAGTCGATTTTGCACTCGATTATTATGACCGGTGCGATTCCGGTATTTTTAATGCCAACCCGTAACCATTACGGCATTATCGGCCCGATCCCGAAAAGTGAGTTTTCCCCTGAAGCCATTGCGAAAAAGATTGAAGCCAATCCGTTTGCCCGCAATGCCAAAAATAAAAAGCCACGTATTCTGACCATTACCCAGAGTACCTATGACGGTATTTTATATAACGTGGAAGAGATTAAGCAGGAGCTGGGCTCGACGATCGACACCCTGCATTTTGATGAAGCCTGGCTGCCGCATGCCAGCTTCCACGAGTTTTACCACAATATGCATGCCATCGGAAAAGATCGGCCGCGGTCAGAAGATACGCTGGTGTTTGCCACCCAGTCGACGCATAAACTGCTGGCCGGTTTATCCCAGGCATCACAAATTCTGGTGCAAAATGCCGAAAAGCGCAGTCTGGATACCCACCGTTTTAACGAGTCTTACCTGATGCACAGCTCCACCAGCCCGCAATATGCGATTATTGCCAGCTGTGACGTGGCAGCCGCAATGATGGAACCACCGGGTGGTACGGCGCTGGTAGAAGAAAGCTTACTGGAAGCGATCGATTTTCGCCGCGCGATGCGCAAAGTCGATGCCGAGTTTGGTGAGGATGACTGGTGGTTTAAAGTCTGGGGCCCGGATCGTTTGCCGGAAGAGGGCATCGGCAACCGCGAGAAGTGGGTGCTGCATGCGCAGGACAGCTGGCACGGTTTTGGCGAGATTGAATCGGGCTTTAATATGCTGGATCCGATCAAGGCCACTATCATTACGCCGGGCATGAACCTGCATGGTCAGTTTGATGAAACCGGTATTCCGGCGGCCATCGTCAGCAAGTATCTGGCCGAACACGGTATTATTATCGAGAAAACCGGCCTTTATTCGTTCTTTATTATGTTTACTATCGGTATTACCAAGGGGCGCTGGAACTCGATGGTGACCGAGCTGCAGCAGTTTAAAGACGACTATGACCAGAACCTGCCAATGTGGCGGGTAATGCCGGAATTCGCCGCCAAGAACCCGCGCTATGAGAAAGTCGGCCTGCGCGATCTGTGTCAGCGCATCCACAATATGTACCGTAAGTACGATGTGGCTAAGGTAACGACCGAGATGTATCTGTCGAATATCGAAACCGCGATGACGCCAGCCGATGCCTGGGCCAAGATGGCGCACCGCGAAATTGAGCGGGTGTCGATTGATGATATCGAGGGCCGGGTTACTGCTATGCTGGTGACGCCTTATCCACCGGGCATTCCACTGATGGTTCCGGGCGAGCGCTTTAATAAAACCATTATCAACTATCTGAAATTCACCCGCGCCTTTAACAGCGAGTTCCCGGGCTTTGAAACCGACGTGCACGGTTTAGTACGGGAAACGGTTGACGGTGAAGTGAAGTATTTTATTGATGTGGTGCTAGAGTAGCGCTACAGAGCTCCAAATCTTTTTTGGGTTTGGAGCAACCTCTTGTCAGGAAATCAAACCTAAATGCTGTGTCCGCAAGCTATCGACTAACATAATATCAATACATTGGTATCCTTTATTACGGATTGTCATTAGCGGTAAGGCTTCTCCGGTTGCCATTTTTACCTTTTGCCGTAAGCGACAAACTAAGGTATCTAGTCTGGTGTAATCATGACTTAGCTTTAGAAAAGGGGTGAGTGTACACTGCAACTGTTCTTTGTTAAGCACCCCTTTATGTTCCACCAAAGCCGACAATAAGCTGGTTTCGCTGTGACTGAGTGCAATTATTTCACCACCAGGAGACCTCAGTGTTCGACGAATAATGTCCAGATACCAGGTGAGATGGATCTTAGGTTCTAGTCGTTGCGCCAGTTGCATCAGAACAGCGAGCAACTCTGGTAAAAATACCGGCTTTACCAGATAGGCATCGGCACCTGAATTCAAAGCCTGAGTTCGCTCGATAGGTTGCCCTCTGGCACTAACAATAACTATACCAAGCTGCAAACCAAATTGCTGCCGTAGCGAGGTTAAGCATTCCAGCGCATCACCGTCTGGTAAACCAAGATCAAGTAACACGACTTGGTACTGGCCTCCGGTGAGTTTTTCGTTCATGCTAAACAAAGAATCAGCACCATCAGCTATTAGCCCGTGCATTCGCAGGTAATCAATTAACTCAAGTTGTAAATCCGGGTGATCCTCAGTGACCAGAATACGCATGACATTACTACTTATTATTGGTTTAGGTCTGCCGTTATTTTCGGTGGCATCGGAATTGTTAAAAATGCCCTCGCAACTACCTGAATATTCTGGCACAACTTTAGGAGCTTTGCCAAACAGCCGCTATGAGCTTGCAGCGGTAAACAAATGGCTGCCAATACAGCTGCTTGAAGACCCAAACCAGCTCAGCGGTACTATGGCGGCTGCTTCCTTATCTTTTGGGTATACTAAAGACGTGTTATGGCTCTATTTTGAACTAACACAGTTTCCTGAACAGCCACTATTTTTGCAACTTGGAGCCACATTTTTGGATCGCGTTGAGCTTTTCTATCGTGATGCTTCAGGGCAACTGCAACAACAAATTACCGGTGATCATATCCCTTTTTTTGAACGCCCTGTGCTAGGGCGCAGTCTGGTTTTAAGGTTACCTTCTGTTTTGGAGCCCTCGGTACAGCAATATATCCTAAAAGTCGAAACAGGAAGTACTTTGACTTTAAGACCTGTTTTGCTCGCCCCTCCAGATTTATTACTTCAGGAAAAAAACACTACCTTAGCATACGGTATTTTGTTTGGGCTAAGCTTGATGGCAACTTTGCTGGCTGGGTTTAGCTGGGTCACGACCAAGCAATATGCGTACTTTATCGCTGCTTGTTATAGCCTAACTTTTGCATGGTTTCATTTCACGATAAACGGTTTTGACCAACAATATCTCTATCCACAGCAAACCGCTATTGCAGACCAATTAATTGGGGTAAGCGGTTTTCTTTTGGGGGCACTTTTAATGTTACTCGTGCAGTACTTTGTGCCGCTGAGGCAGTTATTGCCACGATTGAGTCGCTTGTTAGATTTATGGGTGATACTTTATTTTATCGGTGCTCTTGCATCTGCGCTAGGAGCCTACCCTAAGCTGGCTCCGGTGTTGATGCTAGCCGGATTATGTCAGACATTAATATTACTCGGTATTATGCTGTGGGCAGCCAGGCATGTTAAACCTGTCCCCTCGCTTTTAGTGGGGATGGTTGCTCCGGGATGCCTCGCCATCATACTGCAGTCATTACGCAATCTCGGGTATCTGCCTTATAACTTCTGGACTTCGCATTTATGGGCGTTTACAGCGATCTTGCAGGTTAGTTTTTTGATGTTAGTGTTATTAATTAGCTTAAATCGACAGCAGCGTGAATTACAGCAACAACTTGAGCACAATGTCGCTTTACAACGTTTCTATCAGTTAATAGCGCATGAATTACGTACGCCTCTGGCGGTAGTTAGCTCCGCATTGACTAATCTATCACTACAAGTTCAAAGCGTCCCCGCCGCATTGCCTCGTATTGAGAGAGCGCGCTTGGCAACTGCGCGCCTAAGCAATCTTATTGATAATGCCCTGGCAGAGGATCGCCTGCATCTGTTGGATGAAGGTTTGGAGTTGACTGAACAAAGCCTGTTTCGTTGGTTAGATGAGTTGAGTCAATTGTGCTTGCTTACTGAAAGACATGATCTTGAGATTCTGAAGCCAGAGAAAGATTATCTGGTGAAAATTGATCAAAATTGGTTGACTCTTGCAGTACTCAATCTGCTTGATAATGCCGTAAAGTATTCCGCTAATGGAGGCACAATTACGCTCTCTGCTAGATTTAGTGAAGCCTCTTGGGTCATTAGGGTTGAGGATCAAGGTGATGGCATCGATGAAGCTGATATCCCAATGTTATTTAATCGTGGTTTCCGCTCCCGTAAGCACAAACATCTAGGTGGTCTAGGGTTAGGGTTGTATCTGGTAAATTTGGTCGTGGAGTCTCATCAGGGGGAAACTAAAGTGACAACATCTAAGTCAGGTACCCAAATAGAAATTATTCTACCCCGGCGACTGGTTTGACTTGCCTGCATTCTTGATATCTAACAGTAGTTTTGCTCCCAAATAAGGTAAAATGTAAGAAATTGTAAGATTTGTCGACCTGTTTTACGTTCATAATTTAAAGCGTTATGGGCATTACTAAACAGGGTGTAACAATGTACTTTCAGGTTGATTCGTCCACTATCCGGCGCTGGCTAGTTGTACTTACTATGATTTTGCTGATACTCGGCTTCCAGGTTAAGGCAAATACGGTTCGTGATGCCGGCTCCTACAATGAGTTATTGAGTGCAGTTAGCAGCTCTGCTAGCGGCGATATCATCAATATAACCAGCGATGTTGTTGTTTCAGCTGCAATAACGGTTGATAAAAATATCACTATCAATGGTAATAACCGTCTAATCACTGTGCCTGTTAATGGCTTAGATGAATCGGGAATCATCGTAACAACTGGCTCAGCATTCAGAGTTTTCAATATCAGCGGCGGTGTTAGCGTTACTATCAATAACCTCGAAATTCGAGGCGGCTATCTTAATACTTCTGGTGGAGCGATTCAGGTTGATAGTGGCAACACACTTGTACTTAACAATTCAGTTGTCAGTCGCTCGCGTGGTTCCGCTGGTGGTGGTATCCAGAATGCTGGTACCACAGTGCTGAACAATAGCAAATTACTTCGAAACGCTGCTAATTTTGGGGGCGGATTCAATAACACTGGCACTTTGCATATCGACAGCTCTCTGATTGCTGAGAATCGGAGTCAGGCAGCCAATGGCGGTGGAGGAGGTGGGCAAAATACTGGCTCTCTTTTCGTAAATAATTCGACCTTCTCAAACAACCAAAGTACTGAAATAGGTGGAGGTATTAATAACTACTTGTCAGGAAATGCTTACATCTTGAACAGTACTTTTACTGGTAATGTTGGCTACGGTAGCCTCACTGCAGGTGGCGCTATTGGCGTTAATACTGGTACTGTCAGATTGGTTAATAATATCTTCGCTTATAACTATGTGCGAAATGGAGGCACTAGTACCAATCCCACCAGTTTCGCCTTGGATGATGTCTCAAAGTATTTCAACCAAGGTACAATCATCTCTCATTTTAATATTTTTCATGTCGCGCCAGTCGGTCATAATACGATCAGCAATAACCTCATTTATAACGGTGCTGCTGATGGTAGCGATAACACCCTATTCTCAGGTGGTATCCTTGCCAGAATTACTGATGGACAGGGTCTAGAGATAGGTAGCGCACAAATATTCCGTCCTTTCCTAGTTGATGCTGGAAATGGCCGCTCAGGTACTCTGCAAGTAGGCAGTTATGCTCTTGACCCTGCGAACGCTGGAACTCGCACTGGCTATAGTCGTTTACCTTCTGCCGTGGCAGGATATTTTGACGGAGCGAACTGGCAAAGTTTTATTGGCGCAAACCCAGAGAATTTTGAAGTCACTACAGATCAACTTGGGAATTCACGCAATGCGTCGATAGTCCGGGGAGCGACGGATACGGTGGTTAGCGATGTCTACATGCTTAGGCTAAATCGCAGTACCAGCGGCACTGTTACGGGAGGATCGTTGTTTGGTGATGTTTATAGCGCGGGTGCTTCTGTAACCTTGTCAGCTATTCCAAACTCCGGGTTGGTATTTACTGGTTGGCAATGTGTTACCGGTTGTACTGGTACATTCTCAACCGCCAATCCTCATGCTTTTGTCATGCCGGCTAATAACCTGACGTTGTTACCGGTTTTTGTTTTACCCAGTTATACCGTCAGCTTTGTTGATTGGGATGGAACGGTATTAAAAACAGAAACCGTGACACAAAACGGTGCAGCAACTGCGCCGGCAAACCCTAGCCGTATCGGTTATACTTTCACTGGCTGGGATCCTGCTAGTTTTAGCAATATTACGGCTAATACTACTGTCACCGCGCAATATGGGATAAATAGTTACACTTTAAATTTTGACACTGTTGGTGGCAGCAATGTTGCGTCGGCTAATTATAACTTTGGTGCCACAGTAGTTGCACCGGCAGCCCCGGTGCGCGAGGGGTTCATCTTTGTTGGCTGGACACCTACATTACCCGCTACCATGCCCGCGAATAATCTTAGCGTCACCGCACAGTGGGCGGTTAACCAATACACACTCAGCTTTGACAGTGCTGGCGGCACTAATATTGCACCTGCCAGTTATAATTTTGGTGCCACAGTAGTTACGCCGGCTGACCCAGTCCGTGAGGGCTATACTTTTATGGGTTGGACGCCTGCTGTGCCTTCCATCATGCCCGCTTCTAATTTAGTATTAACCGCCCTTTGGGAGCAGAAAGTCTTCACGGTGCGAGTAAGTCTGGTCGGGGAGGGTATGGTTCAGCCAGCTACCCAGCAGATACCTTATGGACAAGCTGCATCCTTTACGGTAACTCTGGCAGATAACACCTACTTGCGCCTTGATAGCAATTGTCAGGCTTCGCTGTCGGGAAATCAGATAGTTACAGCTGTAATCATAGATGATTGCGACATTGCAGCTACCGTTTATCCAGCAGCCGATTTGGAACTTGAGCAAAGTGGTCCTGTTGGTAGTCGAGATGTAGTTCGTTTCAGAGTTGCTGGTGGTGCTGGAGAGGTGCTTCCAACTGGCTTAGATCGCTTGCGTAATGGAAGCTTGGAAACATTTGAGTCAGGCGATATTCAGCAGTTTTTAACTCAGTCTGAAGATGGTAGCTATTTGTTTAGCGCTGAGCAGACAGGCCGCTACACGTTTGAATTTACTGATTCGGTGAGTGGGCAACGGATCTCGGTTACATTTGAGGTCTTACCATTTATTGCTTTCACTGCAAGCAGTCAACCGGTACAGCGGGATAATACGGTGCCTGTAACTATTTGGCTGAGTGATGAGCCTATTGAATATCCTGCTCGAGTAAGATTATCAACGAATAATGCTAGCGCTCAGCAGCAGCTGATTGAAATACTATCAAATGACGATAGACGTAAAACAATAAATGTAGCAGCGACTTCCGCTGAGCCTGGTCAGTTGTCACTATTGGAAGATGGCCTGGAACAGGCGATATTGGGTTCACCCGCTAAGCACCGTTTAAATGTCCAGCTCGATATTCCGCCACTATCATTAAAAGCCACAGTAACCCAGAATAATCAGGCCGGTCTGGTCGTACAGCGTAACGGCGGGATAGTCAATTTGAGCGCAGCAGAGATCAATGCTGTTGCAGCAACCTTTAATTGGCAAGGTGCAGGTTTTAGTTTGGTTCAGGTTGATAATAATGCCAGCTTCGATCCTGTTTCATTAGCAACGGGTCGATACCTGGTGCAATTGACGGCTCAGGCTGGAGATCGGCGTGGTGAACTAGAGCTTGCAATAAATGTGGTAGATGGCTGTCCGGTTGCAGATTGCAGCAATACTGGTTTAAGTGGTATCCCTGAACTTTTTAACGCTTACGCGGGGAGACCGAATCGTTTGCCAATCTGTCCACAGACTGATGCCCAAAATAGAGTGACTGAGTGTCAGGGGCAAACAGGGGCTTTTGTTGAAGTGCCGAATCAATACGCATTGTCAATGGGGTTGTTTAGTGAGCAAGAATCCTGGCAAAGTGGTCAATTTGGTGTCGGCTTGGCGCAAGAGCGCTTACCTGATGTTGGGCGTAGACAGCTTGGCTATCTCGTGAATATGGACGTTTTAGGTTTACAAAGACCTGGCGAGGCCGTACCTATAGCCATTCCGTTACCTCGAGGCCAATTTATTCCGGAGTTTGCTGTATGGCGTAAGCTAATTAATGGCAGCTGGCAAGACTTTGTGGTCAACGAACAAAACCAACTTGCAAGCTCGCCCCGAAATATTCTGGGTAATTGCCCTGGTGTTTCTGCAGATAGCTGGCGTCCGGGATTAAATGTAGGCGACGCCTGTATCCGATTGACTATTCAGGATGGTGGTCCTAATGATGATGACGGGCGCGCCAATAGTGTGATTCGTGACCCCGGTGTTCTAACTTTGTTGAATAGCTTCACTTTGACTTTCAATAGTAATGGTGGAAGCCTTGTGGCGTCAGTTACACAAACCTTTGGTAGTGCATTAAATATTTTACCTCCAGTGCGCGAAGGTCACTCCTTTATCGGTTGGTCTCCTGCTCTACCTGCAACCATGCCGGCAGAGAATCAAACCTACACCGCGCAATGGCAAGTTAATCAATATCAGGTGCAGTTTGATGTCGCTGGCGGACAGGCGTTAAGTCCGTTGCGGGTCAATTTTGGTAGTGCAATAGTTGCACCTGTGCCGGTACGGCAGGGTTATACCTTCAAAGGTTGGTCACCTGCATTACCCACAATCATGCCAGCGCAAGATCTACAGGTAACAGCGCTATGGTACCAGAGTAGTGCTGAGGTAACCTCGAAAGGCGGAAGTATACAGTTGTTATGGTTGTTTGGCTTAGCGCTAATCATCTTTATACGGCAGCGTAAGATATTAGCCCTTATGCTCTGCCTGGTCCTACCGATTTCTGCACAGGCCAATAGTTGGTATCTTGATGCTGCAATTGGTTCAGCTAAGTCAGATACCAATAGCCTGAAATTAACAGAAGCGTTGATGCAAAATGGAACCGGTTTAGCCACAACTCGCAATAATAGCGATACAGCTTACCGACTGTTGTTGGGATATCAGTTAGATGAAAGGTTTGCAATTGAAGCCGGCTGGGTAGATCTGGGGAAGCTTGTTGTTGATTATCAAAATTTACCTGAGGGAACAAACAGCAATGCACTGGTCTTGGCCCAACCACAGCGGGGCAGTGGTGTTGAGTTTGCAACCCGTTTTAATTTGCTACAGAGTTATAAACTAACCCCCTATTTGCGGGCGGGGGTATTAGTTAATCGAGAGCAATACCAGGCAACTTGGCCGGAACGCTTAGATAGATCAAGGGATCTGGATTTTAACTTGGTTTTAGGTTTAGGCGTCGATTATCCTTTGAGTGAGAACTTCACTCTGGGGATATCCTGGCAGCAATATAACACTGAACAAGCAAAGACCAGATTAATGCTGTTAAGTGCAACATATCGTTTTTAGCCAAGAATGATAAAGTCATGGCGAACTGTTGCATCCGGCAACAGTTCGCCTATGCTGCAAGGACGCAACAGTGGCAATTTTGCCCGGCCATGGCTAACAGGGACAGATGCATTGAGTAGCTCACCCCCGCTGAATAAAACCCAGGCACAACAGCGTGTCGACCAAATCCTGGCGTTTCGCGCCGAACAACAGCTGCTGGCCGAACAAGGCTTATTACCGCCCGAGCTGCAGGCCGGCAAGGTGCGCGACTATCACGATGCGTTGTTGCAACAGTTTCAGCATAGTCTGAATATCGATCTCAATGACAAGGCCCGGCATCTCTCGCTGGGCATGCAAATCGTTTCTTTCTTAGGTGCACTGGCGCTGGCTGCCAGTTTGTTTTTTTTGTTCTATCAGTATTGGGGGCTCTTTGGCACCGCAGCCCAGGTCGGACTCTTGCTCAGTGCGCCGCTGTTAAGCCTGGGTCTGGTGGTTTGGCTGCAGCGGATCGATGCCAGCGGTTACTATGCCAAGCTGGCGGCGCTGGTATCCTTCGCTGCCTGGGTGCTGAATATCGTGATGCTGGGCAGTATTTTTAATTTACCGGCCTCGCCGAATGCCTTTGCCGTCTTCGCGCTCTATGCCTTTACGCTGGCGTATTGGCTAAACCTGCGGTTACTGCTAGCTGCCGGTATGCTCTGTAGTTATATTTTTCTTGGCGCCCGCTTTGGCAGCTGGATGGGCAGTTACTGGGTGTCGACCGGCGAATATCCGGAACATTTTCTGTTAACCAGCCTGTTGTTCTTTTTATTACCGCTGAAATTTAAGCAGCAGCGCTACGATGGTTTTGCTGCCATCTATCAGATCCTCTCAGCGGTAGCGTTCTTTATCGCGATACTGATCCTGGCGAACTGGGGCAGTGTCAGTTATTTACCCTGGTCGCATGGCGTCATTGAAGGGCTGTATCAGGTGCTGGGTTTTGCCTGCAGCGCCTTGCTGGTGCTTTACGGGATCCGGCAACAGGCCGCAAAGTTAATGCTTACCGGTAATGTATTTTTTGCGTTGTTTTTGTATACCAAGTTTTTTGACTGGTGGTGGGACTGGTTACCGAAGTACCTGTTCTTTTTCCTGTTAGGGCTGACGGCCATTCTGGCACTGTTAATCTTTAACCGGTTACGCCTGGCGGTGCAAACAGCCGCCAAGCCAGATGAGGTGGCTAATGTCTAAGCCAGGGGCAAAAAAGCTGCTACTGTTAGCTCTGATAACCGTACTGGGCGTCAACGCCTTTATCCTTGGCAAGGTCTGGCTAAACCGCAGTGTGGTTGTGGCTGAGCTGACGCTGAGTGAGCGGGAGCTTGGCTTGCCATACCAATGGGGCTATGCCAAAGAGGATTCATCGTTACGCCTTAATATCACCTGGACCACACCCTGGTTAACGCCAAGCGAAGACGAATGGCACTATTTGTATCGGCAGCAACAACGCATCCTGGCGCTGCAGGAGCCGCAATTTGCCAGTTTTCATTTCGGTAGCTGCGCGGATGGCTATCAGCGACAACAGCGCTCAGGTTGGGTGCTGCTGGAGTTTAATGGTAAGAGTTATCAGCACTACCTGACACAAGCAGAACAATATTATGCTGCGTTACAGCAACGGCTGGCAGCAGAAGCGGCTGCAGAGTTAACTGCCAGCATGCCACAGGACAGGCTGCAGGAAACGGCTAAGCGCCGGCATGAACAGCAGCAACGTGCCGAGGAGCAATGGCGGGTTGCCCGCGAGGAAGCCACCCGGCTGTTTGTGATTGATGCCGCCGCTGATCTCAATTTGTTACAACAAACACTGGCAAAACATAGCGGGCAGAATGCAGGTCAATTATTAATAGTGCCGGCAGATATCCAGCTTAGCTATAACTGGTGTCAGGACGATAAACTGAAAAAACAGCCCGAGGTAATGATAAACCGCTTGGCGGTAGAGTCGTTATATGTGGCAAAGCCTTATGCGCAACACTTGCCACGGGATATCAATCGTCAACAGAAAATCCGCTTTCAGGCTCAGGTGCGCTATGGCCGTTTTGCTGAGCCCTGGCTTAGTGCGTTGACGCTCAGCGGGACTGAGCCTTAAACCCCTGGTTGCTGCCGCAATTCTAACAGCAGTTGCTCCAGCTTAAACACATGTTCATCCTGTTCGTTAAGCTGGCGCAGTGCCTGCGCCAGTTGTAGCAAATACTCGCTATTCGGGCCGCTCGGACCACGGCTTTTGGCAATCTGTCTGGCGATATCGGCTTCCGCTGCCGGCCCCAGATAGGCCGCATTATCAGGATTGGCAATATAGACTACGCCTTGCTCCGGGCCTGAGCTATCCGCTGTGGAGTGGGGGCCTGCGTTATCCAGCCAGTGCAGTTCGGTAAAAAAGCGCAGATAGCCGTTTTTCTCCCGTTGATCTAAATGGGCAAAGGTAGCCGGTGTTACCTGATACGCCATACCAACACAGCGCTTAGCGGCCGCTTCCACCAGAGTAACAACCCGACCCGGTGCCTCTGGCGTACCGCGATGATCGTGCGAACCTTGCCAGAAGCGGCGCTGCCAGCCATAAATACAGGCTGGCCGGCAAGCCAGATAGGGAAAATCCGCTTTATAGATTAAGGAGCCATAACCGAACAACCATACCGTATTCAGATGATCTAAAGGTTGGCGTTGTTGGTTTAAAGCGATGGTGTTGTACGACATTGTACTCCCGGAGTAAGAGCAAACCGTTATCACGGCACTTTAACGCTTCTCAAAGCCTGACCAAGCAATAACCGCAACCTCACCTTTACTTTAAGTGATTCTGCGGCAGTTGGGGTTGACCCAGGATCGCAACAATCAAAATAAAGTCAGCTTCTTTTGTGAAATAAGCGACATGTTTACCAACGGGGAAATAGTAGCCATTTGGGTAAATATCGGCACAACTTCTTCCCACATCAGGATTCTCGGCCAACAGTTGCAAAGCGGTTAAAAGCGTTGTTTTGTATTTTTGCCACTGAGCATCAGAATAGTGTTCGACGGTGTAGGTTTTGATGCTCTGCAGATGGGCCTGAGCTAAGTTGCTAAGCTTATAACGCATACGCTGCTTAACCGTTTTTACAGCGCGCGCAGAAAGGTTTCGCCATCAACAACTTTGCCTTGTGCCAGCTCTTCTTGTGCCGTCTTAAAGCAATGTTTAAGGTACTCGGCTTTCATCAGCTCAAGAGCTTCAAAGTCCCGGATAGACATAACGACAACCGTATCTTTGCTGTTTTTGCTGATCTTGATTGGCTCGCGCTGCGCGTTTAGCAGCAACTCACCGAAGTTTCGTTTGGCGTCGTTGGCGGTTAAGGTTTGCATGGCAAAGACCCGGATGAGAAAACACACGCCAAGTATAGCAAATAACACGGAACAGGCTAAATAATCAAATCGTGCGATCTTAATTTGCTATACCTTATCCAGCTAGTGCAGCGGTCTAAATATCTGTAGCAGGCGTCATTTCTGCTGCAATCTGCCGCAGGGCTGCTGCCAGCTGTTGCGGCTCCTGGGCGCCGGAAATCAGGTATTTATTATTGATAATAAAGGCCGGTACGGACGAAATACCGGCGTGCTGGTAACGGGCGATATCTTCTGTTACCTGCTGGCTGTAGTCATCTGAGGCCAGAATGTGTTCCGCTGTTGCTAGATCTAACCCCAGTTTGGCCACACAGTCGAGCAGCACCTGATGATTCGAAACATCGGCCGCCTCACCAAAATAGGCGGTAAATAAGGCCATTTTCATTGCCGTTGCCTGGCCTTGCGTCTCAGCCCATTTCACCAGCCGGTGGGCATCAAAGGTATTACAGGTAAAGCGCTGCTGCATCTTACTAAAATTTAAGCCAAGCTCCGCCGCCACTTCCATAATATAGGCCTGACTTTGCTGCATCTCAGCTTCGGATTTACCGTATTTACGGCTTAGCGCCGGCAGGATCGGCTCTTGCGGCGCATTTTTATCCGGGTTGAGCTCAAAGGCATGCCATTCCAGTTCAATCTTAAGCTCAGGCAGGCTGGCCAAAGCGCGCTCTAAGCGGGCGTAACCCACCGCGCACCAGGGGCAGGCGATATCGGAGACAAGATCAATTTTTAGATTAACCATCTTGGGGTTCTCTTATAGTCACTTAACAGGTTAGGGTGATACCCAGTGCCAACATTACCCTGAGTTTGGGCTCGCGCCCAGCTTTTTGGTAAGTGCAGTATAACGTTAAAGCAGCTGAACGGGCAGGCACATTCCGGAGTCGCTATTTTGGTAAGGGAGCCGCGGTTAGCTTGCTGTTTGATAGTATGGCCTCTATTCTTGAGCCTAACACCGCGCACGCGCGATGAGCAAAAGCAAAGTGCTAATGCTGCAGTATCTAAACTAACCTTGGGGTGAAATCACATGAAAACAATTGGTTATGCAGCTTTTTCTACCGATGCAGTTATGGCCCCTTATCATTTTGAGCGGCGGGCTTTACGGCCTAATGATGTTGCCATTGAGATTTTGTTTTGTGGTGTCTGTCACTCAGATTTACACACCGTCAATGGTGATTGGGGGCCACAGCCGTATCCGTTAATACCAGGGCATGAGATTGTCGGCAGAGTGCAGGCTGTCGGATCTGCGGTAGTGCGGTATAAAGAGGGAGACCGGGTAGCGGTTGGCTGTTTGGTTGATAGCTGCCAGCATTGTGAACAGTGCGAAAAGCATGCAGAACAATATTGTCGTAACGGTTTCACTCCGACCTATGGCGCGCCGGATCGTGTTGACGGTGTTATTACTCAGGGTGGCTACTCTAAGCACATCGTAGTGCGGGAAGAGTTTGTGCTGCAAATTCCGGAAAACATGGATCTGGCAAAGGCAGCCCCTATCCTCTGTGCTGGTATCACCACTTATTCGCCACTTCGTGCCTGGCAAGTCGGCCGAGGCAGCCGGGTTGGGGTAGTTGGGTTAGGGGGGCTTGGGCATATGGCGGTGAAATTGGCTCATGCGATGGGTGCAGAGGTAACCGTCATTAGCCGCTCGGATCAGAAAAAAGCCGAAGCCCTCGCTATGGGTGCGGAGGCAATGCTGATTTCATCTGATACTGCAGCGATGAAAGCTGCCGCCAGCGCCTTTGATTTAATTATTGATACAGTACCAGTTAAACATGATGTAAGTATCTACACGCCGCTGCTGGATGTTGATGGCACGCTGGTTATCGTCGGGCAGGTTGGTCCGCTCAATGAGCTGATGACGATTCCGTTAATTATGGGACGGCGGCGTATTGCGGGCTCATTAATTGGTGGTATTGCTGAAACACAGGAAGTCTTAAACTTTTGTGCTGAGCATAATGTCTATCCAGATTGCGAGATGATTCGAATGGATCAGATAAACGACGCCTTTAGTCGATTGAAACAGGGGGATTTAGCCCATCGGTTTGTGATTGATATGGCCTCGTTGAACGCGAGCTAAGCTAATGAGTGCTACAGACACCAGCGACAAGTGTAGTGGTGCCTGCAGCACCATGCTTTTATTGCTCGGTAAGTTTCCGCACCTCAGCCTCAAAGGCCCCTTCGGCCAGCTTAACCGTGACTTTATCACCAACAGCTAACTGCGAGTTACGAGTAACCACCTGTTGCTGAGCATCAAAGGCGATACTATAGCCCCGAGCTAAAGTCGCCAGAGGGCTGACCGTATGCAGTTGTTTACTCAGTTGCAGCAAATTGAATTTATGTTGTTTTAGTTGTTGCTGCTGCGCCTGCTGTAAACGCTTTGCCAGCTGCTGTAGCTGCAGTTGCTGTTGCTTAATCGCCTTGGCCGGCGATAAATGCTGCAGGCTTTGTTGTAAATAACTGTGTTGCCGCCGCGCCTGCTGCAGCTGTTGTTGCATCTGTCGTTGCAAACGCAGCTGCAATTCATCCAGCCGCTGCTGCTGTTGCTCCAGCCGGCGTTGTGGATGTAATTGCTGTAGCCGTTGTTGCAGTTGCATTAAACGCGGTTGCTGCTGCATAAGTTGCCGGCGCATCGCTCGGCTTAATCGTTGCTGCAGTTGGCTAAGCGCCACTAACCACTGGCTTTGGTCAGGTGATACCAGCTCTGCCGCAGCTGAGGGCGTAGCGGCCCGCACATCGGCGACAAAATCGGTGAGTGCAAAATCAATTTCGTGGCCCACGGCACTGACAATCGGGATCGGACAGTCGGCCACGGCACGGGCCAGGGCTTCATCATTAAAACACCAGAGATCTTCAATCGAGCCACCGCCACGGCCGATAATCAGTACATCGACTTCTTTGCGCCGGATAGCGCTACTGAGCATAGTTCGAAGCTGAGCGGCGGCGGTTTCACCCTGCACCTGACACGGATAAATAATCAGCTCAATGCCCGGCGCCCGGCGTGCCAGCACGGTAATGATATCGCGTACGGCGGCACCGGTTGGTGAGGTAATCACCCCGACACGTCGCGGATTGGCCGGTAACGGCTTTTTCCGTTCGGGGGCAAATAAGCCCTCGGCGGCCAGTTTGGCTTTAAGTTGTTCAAACTGTTGTTTCAGCAAACCCGCACCGGCCGGTTCAATAAACTCGGCCAGCAACTGATATTCACCACGCGGCTCATAAACACTGATCCGGGCCCGGATCAGCACTTGCTGGCCATTTTGCGGCCTGACAGTGGCATAGCGGTTGGCTTGCTTAAACATCGCTACCTTAACCTGTGCCGCCTGATCTTTGAGGCTAAAATACCAATGGCCGGAAGCAGCGGCGACAAAGTTTGACACTTCGCCCACCAGCCACAGCTGCTGAAACTGCAGCTCCAGCGTCAGTCGTACTTCAGAATTCAGGCGAGATACCGTATAAATATCCGGGTTTTGCATAGCGTTATTCGGTTAAGCAATCAGGCCCCTAGTGTACCCAGAGCGGGGCTACCTGACAAAAAGAAAAAAAGCCTTTGTCCTAAAGCCCGCTTTGCGCTAAAATTGCACCGCAACATTCCCTATCATTTCACCCAGAAAGCGAGATTGTTGCAATGCTCAGGATCATCAAAGAAGCCCTTACTTTTGACGACGTGTTATTAGTACCGGCACACTCTAGTGTTTTACCCCACACTGCGGATTTACGCACTAAACTTACCGCCTCAATCACGCTGAATATCCCAATGGTATCCGCTTCTATGGATACGGTTACCGAAGCCCGGCTGGCCATTGCGCTGGCGCAGGAAGGCGGTATCGGTTTTATTCATAAAAATATGACCATTGAAGAGCAGGCTGCCAACGTACGCAAAGTGAAAAAGTACGAAAGCGGTGTGGTATCTGATCCGGTAACGGCCTCTGCTGAAATGACGGTACGCGAAGTGCAGGCACTGGCGCAGCAGCATGGTTTCTCCGGCTTTCCGGTACTGGATAAACAGGGTGAATTAGTCGGTATCGTGACCGGCCGTGATATGAGCTTTGAAGCCAATCTGCAGGCAAAAGTGACCGAGGTAATGACGCCGCGTGAGCGTCTGGTTACTGTTAATGAAAATGCGCCACGCGAGCAGGCGCTGAAACTGATGCATCAACACCGTATCGAGAAGGTACTGGTGGTGGATGATAACTTTAAACTGAAAGGCTTGATCACCGTTCGTGACTACTACAAAGCCGCCAGCAAGCCGAATGCCTGTAAAGATGAATTAGGCCGGCTACGGGTCGGTGCGGCAGTGGGCGTAGGCCCAGGCACTGACGAGCGCATCGCCGCCCTGGTAGAAGCTGGCGTCGATATCCTGCTGATTGATACCTCACATGGCCACTCGCAAGGTGTCATTGACCGCGTGAAACAAACCCGCGCCCAGTATCCGGAGTTGCAAATTGTTGCCGGTAATGTGGCCACGGCAGAAGGCGCTAAGGCGCTGGCCGAAGCCGGTGCCAATGCGGTTAAAGTCGGTATTGGTCCGGGTTCTATCTGTACTACCCGTATTGTGACCGGCTGTGGTGTACCTCAGATTACTGCCATCTCTGATGCAGTGGAAGGGGTAAAAGGCACCAACGTTTGCATTATCGCCGATGGCGGTATCCGTTTCTCCGGTGATATTGCTAAAGCCTTAGTTGCCGGTGCCAACTGTGTGATGGTCGGCTCGATGTTTGCTGGTACTGAAGAAGCACCGGGCGAAGTTGAACTCTATCAGGGCCGCTACTACAAATCTTACCGCGGTATGGGCTCCTTAGGTGCGATGGCGCAGCGTAACGGTTCGTCTGACCGCTATTTCCAGGGCAGCAACAACGCGGAAAAACTGGTACCGGAAGGCATCGAAGGCCGCGTTGCCTACAAAGGCCCGATTGAAACCATTATCCATCAGCAAATGGGTGGCCTGCGCTCTGCGATGGGCTTAACCGGTTCACCGGATATCGATACCCTGCGCACCAAGCCCAGCTTTGTCAAAGTGACGGCCGCCGGCATGGGCGAATCGCATGTGCATGATGTGCAGATCACCAAAGAAGCACCGAACTACCGTTTGGGTTAAGTTGGCGGTTAGGTAAATTTAGCGTTTAGGTTAGCTTGGCGTTTTCGCTAGGCCAATACCCGAATCCGGCTGGCGCAAGCCAGCCGCCTGAGCATACAAGGTTACTATGAACAAAAATATTCATCATCATCGTATTCTGATCCTCGACTTTGGTTCGCAATATACCCAGCTGATTGCCCGGCGGGTACGCGAAATCGGCGTTTACTGCGAGCTGTGGGCCTGGGATGTGACCGAAGCCCAAATCCGCGATTTTAATCCAACCGGTATTATCTTATCCGGCGGCCCGGAAAGCGTTACCGAGGCTGGCTCACCACGGGCACCGGCTTATGTATTCGAAGCGGGCGTACCGGTACTGGGCGTTTGCTACGGTATGCAAACCATGGCAGAGCAGCTGGGCGGTAAGGTGCAGGGCTCAGAGGAGCGTGAGTTTGGTTATGCCCAGGTTGAAGTGCTGGCGCCAAATGAACTGTTCGCCAAAATTGAAGACCATATCGGCGCCAACGGCAATGCCTTGTTAGATGTGTGGATGAGCCACGGCGATAAAGTGGTACAGATCCCGGCCGGTTTTACGACTATTGCCCAAACCCCAACCTGCCCGCATGCCGCCATGGCGGACGAAGCGCGGCAGTTTTACGGTGTGCAGTTCCACCCGGAAGTTACCCATACCCGGCAGGGCCTGCGGATGCTGGAGCATTTTGTGGTCGATATCTGTGGCTGTGACAAGCTGTGGACGCCAGCCTCAATTATTGAAGATGCCATCGTACGCTTAAAACAGCAAATCGGTGATGATCAGGTGATCCTGGGCTTATCTGGTGGTGTCGACAGCTCTGTTGTTGCCATGCTGCTGCACCGCGCTATCGGTAAAAACCTGACCTGTGTCTTTGTTGATAACGGCCTGCTGCGCCTCAACGAAGGCAAGCAGGTCATGGATATGTTTGGCGATCACTTTGGCCTGAACATTATCAAAGTCGATGCCGAAGAGCGTTTCCTGTCGGCTTTAGCCGGTGTTGACGAGCCGGAAGCCAAGCGGAAAATTATCGGCCGCGTTTTCGTTGAGGTGTTCGACGAACAAGCGCAAAAGCTCAGCAATGCCAAATGGCTGGCACAGGGCACTATCTATCCGGACGTGATTGAATCCGCAGGTTCAGCAACCGGTAAAGCCCATGTTATTAAATCGCACCACAACGTCGGCGGCTTGCCGGAGCATATGAAGCTGGGCTTAGTCGAGCCACTGCGCGAATTGTTTAAAGACGAAGTGCGCAAAGTCGGTTTAGAGCTGGGCTTACCTTACGATATGCTGTACCGCCACCCGTTCCCGGGACCAGGTTTAGGCGTGCGGGTACTGGGCGAAATCAAAAAAGAATACTGCGACTTACTGCGCCGTGCCGATGCGATCTTTATCGAAGAGCTGCATAAAGCCGATCTGTACAATAAAGTCAGCCAGGCGTTCGCGGTGTTCCTGCCGGTTAAATCAGTGGGTGTAATGGGCGATGCCCGTAAGTACGACTGGGTAATTTCGCTGCGTGCAGTAGAAACCATCGACTTTATGACCGCACACTGGGCACACCTGCCATATGAGTTACTGGGTAAGGTGTCGAACCGGATTATTAACGAGATCAATGGTATTTCACGGGTAGTTTATGATATTTCCGGCAAGCCACCAGCCACCATTGAGTGGGAATGATTTTGACGTCGTCAAAATCGTAGCACCAATCTAAACGCTACCCCGATCCAGGACTCCGGTACGCTAGTCGTACCGGAGTCCATTCTGCGATAGTGATAGCAGCGCCAATCTCAACGCTACCCCAAACCCAGGACTCCGGTATGCTCGCCGTACCGGAGTCCATTCTGCGATAGTAATAACAGCACCAATCCCAACGCTACCGCAAACACAGGACTCCGGTATGCTCGCCGTACCGGAGTCCATTCTGCGATAGTGATAGCAGCGCCAATCTTATCGCTACCCAGACCCAGGACTCCGGTATGCTTGTCGTACCGGAGTCCATTCTGCGATAGTGATAGCAGCACCAATCTAATCGCTAGCGCAAACCCAGGACTCCGGTATGCTTGTCGTACCGGAGTCCATTCTGCGATAGTGATAGCAGCACCAATCTCAACGCTACCCCAAGCCCAGGACTCCGGTACGCTCGCCGTACCGGAGTCCATCCTGCGATAGTAATAACAGCACCAATCTCAACGCTACCTCGATCCAGGACTCCGGTATGCTCGCCGTACCGGAGTCCATCTTGCGATAGTGATAGCAGCACCAATCTCAATGCTACCCCAAGCCCAGGACTCCGGTACGCTCGTCGTACCGGAGTCCATCCTACGATAGTGATAGCAGCGCCAATCTCAACGCTACCGCAAACCCAGGACTCCGGTACGCCCGCCGTACCGGAGTCCATCCTGCGATAGTGAGATGGGCACTTTTAGTTGATTTAGTGGCTAGATTGTAAGCGTTGCTGGGGCCGTAGGCCACGAATGACGCGGATTTTTAGCTGTGTTCAAGCATAAATGTACGAAGCTGTCGCTCCTCTCGCATGACAAAGAGGATAAAAACCCGCTGCTCATCCTCACGATAAAAAATGCGACAAGGTGTAACCACGACCTCCCTGTAGACTGAATCTGGGAGCTCAGGAGGAATCCGCCGTGTTCGGCGTCAACTATCTTGGCCGGTTCGCGTCAATTATGATGGCCGGTTAGGTTTTCTCATTTTTCCTATTTCCAACCTGTTTTAGTTGATGCTGTTTTCGATAGCTTTCTCCTTCTAACTCTATAATTGTCGCGTGATGGATCAGCCGATCTATGGCCGCTACCGTCATCATGCTATCCGGGAAGATCTGATCCCATGCACTAAACGGTTGATTGGCTGTGATGATCAGGCTGCCACTTTCATAGCGATGCGCGATAAACTCAAACAGTACCTGTGTTTCTGCATCGGTCTTTTTCACATAACCAATGTCATCAATGATAATTACCTGATACTTATCCAGCTTACTCAGCTCGCTCATCAGATCCAGTTCGCGCTTCGCTTGTTGTAACTGTTGTACCAAGCCAATAGCCGGAAACAGTTTGCAGCGGATGCCTTGCTCTATCAGCTGGTAACCCAGCGCGTTGGCGATGTGTGTTTTGCCGGTGCTACTGGGGCCAATCAGCAGGATATTATCCGCGTGATGCGCCCAGGACAGGTCTTGATGCAGCTTGGCAATGAGGGCTTGATTTGTCCGGCTTAATGGGCTGTTATCCAGCGCGCTCAAGGTTTTGCCCGGTGCCAGCTTAGCTTCACGTACCCAACTCTGGGTGCGCCGTGTAAAACGCTCTGAGAGCTCGTATTCGCATAAGGCCGCAAGATAGTCGCTATGCGACCAGCCTTTCTCTACCGCGGTTTGCCAGAGTTTTTCATAGTGTCTGACAAAGGCCGGTAGCTTTAATTCTTTGAGTAGCAATGCAACGGAGGAGGTCAAAACGGCTCCTCCACATCGTGTTTCGTCTGCGCCTTTAATGAAGCCAGCAGCGCATCATAACTTTGCAGGCTGTGCTGTTCAGACTTCACCTGTGGTCTACTTTGCGGGGTGTAAAAGCGCTCCTGAATGGTTTTGGCACTTTCAAACAGACCGGCTCTGGCCTCTTGCAGCAATGCCTCCCCCAGCTCTTTTTCGCTATCTGCGTATTTCGGTTTGTCCGGCCACCTGTTCCGGTTTCATCCGGCCAGGCGTTTCGGTGTGATCCGGCCAGCATGATCTGACCTTCGTTTATGTTCTCTTTTTACCCGACTTCTTCCCCCTGAACCAGTGTTTTTTTACGTTGTGACTCACCTGTTAATTCCAGTCGGTGGGCGTTGTGGATCACTCTGTCTAATAGCGCATCTGCAACGGTCGGGTTATCCATCAGGCCGTACCATTCTGAGACCGGTAATTGACTGACGATGATTGTACTGCGTTGCTCGTAGCGATCTTCAATCACATCCAGTAAATCACTGACTTGCTTCCCTTTAAATCCCTCAAGGCCCCAGTCATCCAGGATCAGCATATCCACCTTTTGTAGCTGTACCAGTTGTTTAAGATAGCTGCCATCAGCATGCCCCATTTTCAGGCTCTCCAGTAACCGGCCTAAGCGGTAATACAGTACACGTTTATTCTGACGGCAAGCTTGCTCACCTAAGGCGCAGGCAAGATAGGTTTTGCCGCTGCCAGTGGGGCCGGTGATCAGGATATTCTGATGGTACGTCAGGTGATGACCTTGCAGCAGCGGGGTAATGTGCTCAGCGCGTAAGCCTCGCTTTGCCGGATAGCGTAAGCCTTCCGGTGTCGCTTTAAGGCGCAGATTAGCCTGTTTGCGCAAGCGTTGTAAGCGGGTGTTATCTCTTGCCAGATGTTCTTGCTCGACCAGTAATCCCAGTCGTTCGTCGAAGCTCAGCTCTGCGTAAGTGTGTGGCGCAAGGCGTTGCTGCTCCAGCGCATTGGCCATGGCTGCCAGCTTAAGCTGGCGCAGTTGGATAAGTAGTGAATCCATTAGTGGTGTCCTTATTGGTAGTATTTTGAGCCACGGATGTTGGTGTGTGTGCCAGGGATAATGGTTTTGGTTTCATCCGGTTGCCAGCGCATATCTTCGCCGTTTTTAAGCAGCTTTTTGATGACCGGTATATAAGGTAGTTGGCGACTGATGGCCAGTGCGCAAGCCTTTTCCAGTCGGTCACTGCCATAGCGTTTTTGCTCGCTAAGGAGCCCCAGACAGGTGCGCTGCGCTTGGATAAGATGATCTTTGTGACGTTCAACCGCTAAGACCACTGCCAGCGTGTTGGTGCCAATATGGGTTGCCCAGCTGCGAATGCGCTCAGGGCTCCACTCCAGATGGGCAGCATGGTTCTCTGGCATATGCGCTATGTCCGTCGTGTGCCGGTAAGGGGTATAGCTGCGAGCATGCTGGGCGACACATTTCGCTTGATGGTAAATCTTAATCAGCGTTTGCGTGGCGCTGATTTCAACTCGCTCACCCACTAAACGGTGTGGCACCGAGTACCAGTGATAGTCGTATTGTACATGGTAGTCTTTGGCGACTTTGGCAATGCGATAATCGGTGTACTCATAGGCGTAAGGCGGCAATGGCTGCAAGGCAGGTTCGTCCAGCAATTTAAACAACTGCTCACGGCTGGCACCGTTGTAATGCTTCATCGGCCGCTGGTTAAGCTCAGTATTCAGTGCGCGGATGGCCTGATTTAACGCGGCCAGTGAGTGAAACACCTGATGGCGCAGCCGGGCTAATACCCAGCGCCTGAGGGATCCCCACAAATTTACACCTCATAGTATCAGCTCTTTGCCAACTTGATTTGCGCCCAGTCCCACTGAGCAGCCCAGTGCAAGATTTGCTTTAGCCCTTGCTGATAATGTTGCCTGCTGATTGGGAGCTTGGGTTCATTACATAGCAGGATGCCGAGGAAGTTCAGAGCAAGTACCCGTCGATTTCTTACTGTGTTAGCCTGATATCGTAAGTGCACACCTGCTATTTCACCTGCGGCTCCCATCAGGTAGTGGAACCAATTTGCCAGTGCAGCCAATAGCAGCAATATATTCAAACGTGATTTACACTTGGTGCCGTGCAAGTCACTCCCTAAGCCATAGCGCGGGCTTTTCTGGTCGCGGAAACTTTCTTCTATTTGCATCCGGCTGCTGTAGCATTTGGCGATTTTATCCGCATAGTCATGACACTCAGGTAACGATGACACCAATAACCAGGGTTCTTTGTAAGATTTATTTCTATCACGCTTCAAGAGCTTATAGCCTTTACCTACCAGAATAGCGCGGGTTTCATATTGCTGCGTCTGAGTCAGCACGATTGCGCCTACGTGTTTGGGTGTAGCGCGAGCCTTTTTATAAAGAGCATTCACGGTTATAAATTCTGTTTGCTCTGTAAGCTTAAGTTTCACGTTGCCTCTGACTCTGGCGACATAATGCCAGCCTAATTGGCGTACCTGTTTAAGCCAGGGCACCTTGAAGCCAGCATCGGTGACGATAACGGGCTTGCAGTCTTTGGGTAACATGGCCTTGAGCTGTTTTAAAAACGCGCGGTGCAAATGTGGGCAAGTATACTCTTCTGCTGCCGCCACTTTTTGTAATAGCGTCAATGCTCTGCCATCAGCGGCCATACTGGCTCGCAGTATAAAGTGCCGTTTCGCGGTATCAGCGTTGCTCCAGTCAACCAGAATGAGCGGTTGCGATTTACTGCTAACGACAGACTTAGTCATTGCTGCATAGATAAGAGGCAGTTCCCGTTGCAGATTGGCATTGCTGAGTAATCTATCCGCGCGCTTGATACTGATTTTGTCGGACGATCCTGGCATTGCGCGCCCTATGGCGGTCACAGTGCAACGCGCGTCTTTAGCAAGCGCAGTAACCGCGTCTAATAAGACAGAAAATCGCGCTTTATGCATAGTTTTGGGGGTGACAAATCCGAGGAAATCGGCGAGCATTCTTTTCACATTCATGGCTGTTAATGACATGGTTTAGTTTTGGCGAACGATCAGATCAGGAACGGCCATGAATGTTCCCTAATCGCCTAACTTTTTATTTTAAATGCAGAATTTCTGGGGATACCTCAGACCCAGCGCTCAACTATCAGCACAGCCGATTCGACTTTGCCTTTATCCTGCGGTTTGCGTGGTCGGGTGGGCATCAATGCACAGCAATAATGTCTGGCCAGCGCTTTGTAATTGTCGTTAATCACCGGCTCGAACTTATCCGCTTTATCAACCGCGGCTTTGAGATTATCGGGTATCAATAATGCGGGTACACCACCTAAAAATGTCAGGCAACGACTGTTCGCCATCAGCCAGGATTCCCTATCCTGACCTTTACAGGCTTCAATATAGGTGTAGTTCGATGCGCCCATGGTGGCGACGAAGATAGCAGCGGGTTTTATCTCGCCTGTTTCTGGATGCACAATTGGCACTGTTGGGCCACAGAAGTCGATAAACAGCTTCTCACCGGCTTCATGATGCTGCCGCATTGAGCGTTTTTGTACAGCACACCAGCGGCGATAATGTTCGCAGAATTGCGTGTAACCAAGCGCTTTATTGCCATGCTCAGCTTGATACTCCTGCCATAACAGCAGTTTGGTGACGCCTTTTCTGCGCAGCTCAAGGTGTACCTGCACCCACAACGGCAAGACCCGCTGTGTACTGTAATCACGTCCAGGAAATAACTGTTTATCGAGGCTATCAAGCGGGTAATCGGCTGCCAGCGGCCAGCTCAGACCTAAATTGTTAAAGCGTATGACCACATCACTGATGGTTGCCCGGCCGATATTTAGTGCCTGAGAGATTTGTCTGTCGCTTAACTTGGCCTCGAATTTGAGGCGGAATATATCCAGATAAGTTTGCATATCTGTCCTTACCATTTTCTTTTTACGTGTCATGACTACTCCGACAAACAGTTAAAAAACTGTTATGCCAAAGTCCGTAAAACGAAGGAAGAACAAACTGGCCGGACGATACCGAAACAGATGGCCGGATGAGGCCGAAATCAGTGGCCGGATGATACCGAAATGGGTGGCCGACTCATGCCGAAATCGCTGGCCGGATCATCCCGAAATACGCACCATCACGCTTCGCAGCAAAAAAGTCGCGTTGGTGTATCAGGAATTATGGGGTCTATTGCTGGGATACAATCTAGTCAGGCGGGAAGCCAGTCAGGCCGCAGTCGCGCACAAACGGGCACCTTACGAAGTCAGCTTTAAGTTTGCTTGTCAGTTTATAGCCAGCAAGCTGGTGATGATGGCGGGCGCTATCTCGCCGTCACACTCAGCAAGAAGACTGTCAGAACTGCGCGGTTGTGTCGGCAATCTGTTTATAGAAAAACGCCCCAGGCCAGCAAGACCTAGGGCGGTGAAGATATCCAAAACCCGTTATCCGGTAAACCGCAATGCCGCTCCACTTAAGTGAAGAGCATTACGAAGCACGCGCGGCTTTGTAGTGGAGGCGGAGCCGAAAAAAAAAGCCATTGCCGTGCCTGTGATAGCAAGAAAAAATGCGAGGAACGCTTTAGCAGAAAAAAAGAACCACAACTTTAAACACCCGAAAGCGGCTAACACCTGAATTAAACGCTCCGTGAAGCTGCATCGGTTTGGACAAATAATTAGCTGCCACCGGCGATGCCAATTTTTGGACGGTACTGCGCCAGCAAGTGCTTCAGGCCGACGGCGTACGCGAAGGACGCCACCCAAAACATAAAGCCTATTGTCAGAGCCTTGGCAAATGAGCTCGAGCCGCTTGGGTCCGGATAGATGTGCAGGTGAATCGCAACGGCGAATAATGTTGCCAAAATAGAGCTGCCGAAAATGGATATGGTGCGTGGCATCTCCATGAGCACGTTCTTGGCAATCGAGAGCACGCGGGGGCTCTCCTTCGTCGCTGCTAATAGAAAGAAGAGTACGCCGGACACTACCAAAATGGACAGTAGTGAGAGGAAGAACTCAGGGAACGTAGTGCCGTTGATTTTCTGGTTGGCGTAAGCTGCCAGAGCAGCGCTGTCACGTAGAAAATTGGATGAGAACATTGCAATAAAGAAGAAGATCGCAGTTTGTGCGATCGATATGGACAACTCCTCTGCAAGCAGCCATAGGCTATTCCTCTGTGTTTTAGCTTCTTGTCCTTTCATGATAAGACTATATTCCTACTGTGGCAGCTAATGCATAAATTTAGCTCGGAGAGCCGCGCAGCGGGCTGACGTCACAGACATAACTTTTTGCTGTCGAAAAAGTTTGATTGTTATGTTTATTGGTAAACAACCTCGGTTGATATAGCAATGCAGCCATTACCGGCAGGCATGAGCAGTCTATCAACGCTGCCTGACGGATTCTTCAAAACCACAAGACCTGCTAGCTCTCCTGAATATTTCCAATCACTAAAATTTATTTCACGAGCAACACTGCAGGATTTATCAACGTAAAAAACTGTCGTATACGAGCCATCGCATCGGCCTGTTTTACCGGGTGAAACATTCAACATAGCAGCAGAATGCCCATCTGGATACTTGACAGCAATTAGCGCATTAAACAGCCGAGTATCTGCCTCATTATTATTCCATGTTGCTAATGAGCCATGATTATTGTCTTTAATCACAAATTTTGACAACCCGTCAACCAAATCTAGGCAAGCGTTGAAGCCAGCACCCTTTGCGTGCTGCGTTGGTAGTGTTTCAGCATCCGCTGCTGCCGATAAAAAAACTGCACCAAGCAAAAAAAGTCTTTTCATTGTCATCTCCATTTTTGATATAAAATTTAAACATAATGTTCGTAGCACAGGCCGAAACCCGCGCAGCGGTTGAGGTCCAGGCCACGCAGTGGCCGATTGGGCACAGATTGCACATGCAACTCCGTCTTGGCCATTTCTACATGTCCCAGAATTGCTGCAATGGCCACATGATTCATATTTGGGTTGCTGCAAATTAACTCTCCTTGTTCTCTAATGCTTAATATCCGGAAAAATTTGTATTTAAATACAGATCCTTCTGCTGTTGTTAATTTAATGTGTTAAATATTACATGGATTTTCTAAAGCTTACAACAAGCGGCTATTTACACTTCCTGAAAACAAGGACTAATCCGTCTAAAAGCATTGGCTGGCTATACTCAGATGCGAACAGGATACTTTTACAGCTCCAATATCCGCATTTACGACTACAGTAGTTTTCTGCTCCAGATCGCAGATGTGACTCCGGTACGACAAGCATACCGGAGTCAGGTGTAGCAGTGCAGGCTAAGATTCCCAAGTTGGCGCCACTGTGCTACTTTTATCGGGCTGACCAACTCCGGACGGGATCCGTAGCCGCGTTAACCCACACAGCGCCGGCTTCGCATTGCATAATAAGAGGAAAAACCGATGCGTAACGTCAAAGTCATCCAGCACAATAATTTCTATCTCAAGGCCCTGTGCGAGTGATCCCAGGCGCTATGACGCTGTCTTTTCTGCAGATTAATACCGGTATGCTATGAGCAGTCCCGATCTGATCCTGCTTAAGTATTTGCCTGAGCTGATCCCTGAGCTGGCGCATTGGCATTATCTGGAGTGGGGCGCCCTGTTTCCGGAAAAAACCGAAGCCGACTTTGCCGCCGATCTGGCCGCCAGTTTAAATGAGCAGCAATTGCCGATCAGTTGGGTGGTGGTGTATGAACATCAGGTGGTAGGTACCGCCTCGCTGTTACTGCACGATATGCAAACCAATCGTGAGTTATCGCCCTGGCTGGCCAATATTTATCTGGCACCCTCGGTAAGAGGTAAAGGGCTTGGCAAATGGCTGGTGCAGCAGGTGATGACAGAAGCCCGGCAGCTGGGGCTGATGCAACTGTATTTATTTACCGAAGATCAGGCAGAATTTTATCAACGTCTGGGCTGGCAGGTACTCAAGCAGGAGCTGTATCAGGGCAAGGCAGTGACCATTATGAGCTGGTGTTGTAACGGAATGGCTAATTGCTTGCCGTCTCCAATTCATGCCGCGCAGCTGTAGCCAAAAAGTGACTACGATCACGGTAGCGATCAGGTGAGTTCTTCACTGTTTGATCAATGCGGCTGATCAAGGTGTCAGGCATACTGATGTTAATACGCTTGGGTTTACCGTCAAAACTAGACAGATCAATATAAACCAGCAACCAACTATCACAATAAGCATACTCAGCTTGCTGTTGATAGCTAAGTGGGCCAAGATCCTGAATATTGGTTAGTGCAAGGCCTTGCTCTTGAAGCTGTTCCAGCGTCATCATAATGGCTTCTGTTACAGCCGGCGCAATTTCTGCCTGACTGTCGGCGGCACTGATACAACTAAAGTCAGTGGTACAAAGCGCAGGCACCACCAGACCATAAGCGGTGTTATCAGCTGTTGGTTGTTCGATACCCACCGAAAAATACATGTATTACCTCACTATATACCAGCGGCTTTTCTGATCGCTTTTAATGTTCCAATAGGTAAAGCACCTTTGGGATGGGGGACGACAAAGGTTTTGCCGGTAAGTGGCGAATACCATAGTTGATGGCTGCCTTTGCCTTGCCGTTTTAGTTCACAGCCTGCAGCTTTCAGTTCCCTGATCAGATCTATAGATCTCATTATAGCTCCGTTTCGCAATCTTGCACACACCAATACACACAATGGGGTAAGCAGACTTACCAGAGTCGGCGGGCAACGGACAAGATGTAGCTTTAATGTAAAAATCTTAGCAGATTTTTGCTAAGCTTTTTATCAGGCAGGTAAGGCTAATATGGGCTAACTTTGAAACACCGGCTCCAGCAAACGGAAGGTGCCGGCGTCGGCATCCATTTCTGCCATAGCGCCAACCGGCACAATAAACTGCTTTGGAATATGACCAATCATGGCGCCGCGGTAAGCCGGAATACCGAGCGGCTTAATAAAGTCAGCAAAGATTTCATCTAAGGTTAAACTGCCCCAGCCGTTGCCTGGGGTACAGCGGTTACAGTCACCAAAAATAAAGCCTTTAATTTTATCCAGCGCGCCCATTAGCTTTAAGGTGCTCATCATGCGGTCGATACGGTATGGCTGCTCTTCAATATCTTCGAGGAATAAAATCTTATTCTGAAAATCCGGCAGGTAAGGCGTGCCAGCCAGCGCCGTTAATACGGTCAGATTGCCGCCGATCAGCTGGCCCTGAGCTTTGCCGCCGGTAATGATTCGGGTGCGGTTTTCGCGTTGCACCAGCTCGCCTTTCAGATCCTGCTCGTTCTGGTATTGCATCAGCTCTTGTTTAAAGAACAGCCGCTCAAACTGATCAACATTAAAGGCATTCCAGCTGCCTATGCCATTCGGGCCATGGAAACTGACCAAACCGCACTGTGCCAGCAAGGCATTATGTAGCGCAGTGATATCGGAATAACCGAGCAATGGCTTAGGATTGCGGCGGATCATTTGATAATCCAGCAGCGGTAAAATGCGGGCTGCGCCAGAGCCACCGCGGGCACAGATCACGGCTTTCACCTCTGGATCGGCAAACATGGCATTGAGATCCGCGGCGCGATCTTCATCTCTGCCAGCTAAGTGGCCACGGCGTTCGTTATAGAAGCGGCCGCTTTTTACTTTAAAACCCAGGGCTTGCAGGGTTTCGCGGGCGATTGCCAGATCTTCAAGATCCGCGACGGCAGCCGAGGAGGCGATTAAGCCCACCGTATCGCCCTTGCGCAGCGGTTTTGGCAGAATGCGGCCAGTCACTTGCCGTTTGGCCGTGGCAGCACCGGCCGGTACAGCGCAAGCGGTAAGCGGCAGCAGGCTTAATGCCAGCGCACTGGTTTTTAGAAATTGTCGTTTATCCATCAGCGGCACCATGCTTATCAGTAATAATTTATTCCTATTGGTAGCATAACTTTGGAATAAATGCAGCAGCTAGGGCGGAAAATCAGGCGTTTTTTCGAACGGCAGCCCGGCGCAGAGTGCGGCCGGGCTGAAGAATGGCAGGTGACAAAGCTTACTTTTTGGCTTTCGGTGCCAGCTTTTTCGCGGCAACCCGGCCCGGTTTTTTCTTTTTCTTGGTGACCTTGGCTTCTTTATGTTTTGGCCGCAGCTCGTCGATCACCCGGCGCTTTAACGGCTGCTCGGTGTAACGCTCAACCTTGCCAACCACTGCCATATCATGGGCTTCAACCAGCGAAATCGCGGTGCCTTTTTTACCGGCGCGGCCGGTGCGGCCAATGCGGTGCACATACACATCGGCGCTGCGCGGCATATCATAGTTAATAACATGGCTGATATCGTCGATATCCAGACCGCGTGCCGCCACGTCGGTGGCAACTAAAATCCGTACCTGATTATTGGTAAAGCGTGCCAGCGCCTGTAAACGTTTGTCCTGCGGCATTTCGCCCTGCAGCCAGCAGCACTTAATGCCGGCGGTTTCCAGCTGACCAGTTAGCGTTGCCAGCCGCTCGCGGGTTTTCACGAACACTATGGCTTTACTGACGTCGGGCTGCTTCAGAATATGGGTTAGCAGCGCCAGCTTATGGTTGGCATCATCGGCCAGATGGCACCACTGCAAAATTTTGGCTTTTTCTTTGCGCGATGGGTTGGCTTCGACATGTTCCGGCTCTTTCAGTGCTTTTTCGGCAAAGCGCTCTAACGAGGCGCCTTCCAGCGTGGCAGAGAACAGGAACGTCTGGCGGCGGCGGCGCGCTTCCAGCACAATGCGATTCATCTCACCGATAAAGCCCATATCCAGCATGCGGTCAGCTTCATCAAGAATAAGCAGCTCGACTTCATCGGCCTGAAAGCTCTCGGCATCCAGATATTCAATTAAGCGGCCCGGGGTGGCGACCAGAATATCGTTGTTCTTTTCCAGCGTATCTTTGTGACTGCCGTAATTAATACCGCCGGTGATCAAACCGACATTCAGCGTGGTGAACTGGCTGAATTGTTTAAAAGTATCGTAAACCTGATACGCCAGCTCGCGGGTTGGTGTCATCACCAGTACCCGGGCAAAGCCCGGATCGCGGCGCGGGAAATCCAGTAGATACTGAATTGCCGGTAACACAAAGGCCAGGGTTTTGCCGGTACCGGTGGGGGCACTGGCTAACAGATCACGGCCTTCCAGCGCCGGCGGGATCGCCAGTTGCTGTATTTGGGTAGGCTGATCAAAACCGGCACTTTCCAGCGCCTGATTTAAGGCGTCATCCAGTTGGAACTCGGCAAAACTCATGTTATTTCCTTAAGCTGTTATATTGTGACATTAGCGGCTGGCGCGTTACACTCCGCGCCGGAGGGCTTATGTCAGCAGGTTTTCAGTGTAAACAATTTTATATCGGCCATCAGCACTGCGCGATGAAAGTCGGCACCGATGCGCTGTTACTGGGTGCCTGGGCCACTCTGCCCGTGTCGTTACAGGCTAATCCGGCCATACTGGATATTGGCAGCGGCAGTGGCATTTTAAGTTTAATGCTGGCACAGCGCACCGGGGGCCACATTCCGATCACGGCAGTGGAGCTCGATACCCATGCCGCTGCCCAGGCTGCCGCTAATGTGGCAGCAAGCCCCTGGCCTGAGGCCATTCGCGTGATAAAGGGCGATATTCTAACCTATAGCACTGCTGAACGTTATGCTTTAATTATTTCTAACCCGCCTTTTTTTCAGGATGCGCTGCCAAGTCAGGATGCCACGCGGCAACAGGCCAGGCATACCGCTAGTCTGCCCTTTGCTGCGTTGTTAGAGAAAGCCGCCAGTTTATTAGCGCCTGGTGGAGAGTTTAGTCTGGTATTGCCGGCCGCCAGTCAGATGGCTTTTACTAAAACCGCGGTAGAGAGCGGCTGGTTGTGTCAGCGGCTTTGTACTGTGAAAAGTAAAGCCGATAAACCGGTAAGCCGTTATTTACAAAGCTGGATTAGATATACAAAGCCTGATTTACCTGTGATTACAAAGCTATTAATATATCAGAGCAGCAATGAATATTCTTCAGCCTATCGCAATTTACTTGTTGATTTTTATTTGAAATTTTAGTTTTAAGTTTTGGGTTTAGAAAAAGAGCTTGGCTTAAATAGGCAATAAACTCGCCTAATAATGGAATGCAAAGTAATGAGACTGAAAAATAAAGTGTTGAGTTACCACATCTCTCACCTAGTTGTTATTTTTATGTTGATTACGAGCAGCTTGTCGAGTGCTATGCCAGAGCCTAGTAGAGTACTGATCCTAAATTCGCATAGCGTAGGTATGCCTTGGTCTGACGCTGTCATGCAGGAGTTATTAAATGCGTTTGCTTCACAGCAGCTTGGTGTAGTGCAGGTTGACTATGAATATACAGGCCTATCTTCTTATTCTGATGCGCTTTACGCCCAACATCTTGCAGAATTATACAAGAAAAAGTATCAAACTAAGCAACCTGACGTTGTTATAACCTTACAAGGTCACGCTACCCGCTTTTTAGTAAGTTACGCGCCGCAAATTTTTTCTAAATCCTTTATTCACATCTACACTGGGGATGAGGGGGATACCTCGCTAGTTAATACACAGAGTAAGGTTATTGCACTGATTACTTCAATGCAAATAAAGCGGAATATAGAACTCGTTTTAAAGCTAAAACCTGCGACTTCTAAAATTTATGCTTTTGTCGATAATAGCCCGGTAGGTAACGACAAGTTAGAGCATATAAAGCAAGAACTCAAGACTTACCCAGCTATAACGTTGGTTAATTTAAGTGACATACCCATACAGGAAGCGATTTCTAAGGTTGCTACCCTACCTACAGACTCGGTTATTTTTTATACCCCTACTTTGTTAGATGTTACAGGGCAGCGTTTTATACCCAGAAACATTTTAAATATTATCAGCCAACAGGCGTCTGTACCTATTTTTACCTTTTGGAGCTCTTTCTTAGGGGCTGGAGCTGTTGGTGGCTACCTAGCTGATACCAAGCACTTGGCTTCAGATTTACTTAACCTAACTTTTGAAGCATTAGCCAGTTCGGATTCAACAAAATCTATTATTTATCGTGAAGGTGGTTCAGGCTATTATTTTGACCATCGACAATTACACAAATGGGGTATTTCTGATAAAAATCTCCCTCAGAATAGTGTCGTCAAGTTTGCAGAATTAACATTTTGGCAGTTGTATAAGCAATATTTATTTCTATTAATCCTTGGGGTTAGTAGCTTGTTGCTAACATTGTTGCTGTTTGGTTACCGTAATAAGCAATTAAGACTTGCTAAAATTGAACTGCAAAAACTTAACGAAAGTTTAGAGCATAAAGTACTCCATCGAACAATCAGACTTCAGGAATCTCAGTTAAAAACCGAGCAGGCACTGGAAGAGAATAGGCAATTACTTACGATGCTATCGCATGAGCTTCGTTCACCCATGTCTGTTATCAATAGCAGTGTTGCGGTTCTTGAAAAAGCACTAGAAATTAAAAATCCACAGCTTGCATTAGACATGACGTTAAAAATAAGACAAGCGGTAACGCGCTTTCGAAACTTTATGGATAGTCTTGCAGCGGCCGATCGTTTGCAGACCAAAATTAGGCCTGAAGCTCATTCTTGCGACATTCTAGTATTGGCCAACAATGTTATATATAACTTAAGCTCGCAGTATCCGAACAGGGTTATTAACCTTACGCTTCTAGGCGAATCTCAAACAACGGTAAACGATCCTTTATTACTTGAAATCTTAATGCAAAATTTACTTGATAATGCTTTAAAGTATTCTCCCAATAGCGCATGTGTTGAATTCAATCTCGTTGTAACCTTGCAAGATATTTCGTTTAACATTGCAGATCGTGGCCCGGGATTTCTTCCAGCTGAGATAGACCAAATGTTTAAGAAATATACTCGTGGTTCTGCAGCAACCAAAGTAAGCGGTACTGGTATAGGTTTGTATTTAGTAAAAAAAATTCTTGATTTATTTTCAGGAAATATAACTATAGAAAATAGAACGGGAGGTGGCGCCTGTGTAAGCGTTCGCTTGCCAGTAATTATAGAGACTAGCAGTAAATGTCATTAAAAGTAGTTTTGATTGAAGACGATACAAATCAGCGTGAAGCTTTACATGCATGGCTTGAGTTGGATGGCTTTCAAGTTTGGTCTGTGCCAAGTGCAGAGGCGTTTTATAAGCAAGCTGCAGTTAATAACTTTGACTTGGCTGTTGTTGATCTAGGTTTACCAGGAGAAGATGGTTTAGAGTTGATAGAGTTTTTACGGAGTAATCTAAAAATATCTATTATTGTACTAACTGCTCGTACAAGCGCAAATGATAGGATAAAAGCTGCCAAGTTAAAAGTTGAACATTATTTAGTAAAGCCTATCATTCCAGAGGATCTATCGGAAATAATAAGGGCGGAATGGAAAAAAAATGACTTTAATAAAAACAATGAATCGCTTTTTCCATGGAAAATTAATACAGCAGAGAAGATACTTATATCACCAGATTTTGAAATTATAAATTTAACATCCAGTGAGCTTTTAATACTGCAGTATTTAGCAAGACAAAGTGAACCGGTATCAAAGCATGATATTGTTTTGCAGTTAGGTGCAAAACCCGCACAGTACGATATGCATCGCTTAGATGTCCACATTAGCCGGTTGCGAGCAAAAATCCGAAAAGTGACCAAGATCAATCTATTTATAACTACCTTACCCGGTCAGCGCCTGCAACTTGTCAGCAAAATTCTTATCCAGTGAGAAAAAGAGAGAAATTGGTATTTAAAGTGTCTCTCCTATCTCATCCTCTTTCATATAATCAAGTATATTGAAAATATACCGTTTATCTTGTCTATCTTGGCTAAATCCATTGGTTGATAAAGTTCTGGTCAGTGGATTTGCTCATGACATTCATGCTTTTGTTTATCTGAAGGAATCCACCTATGAATCGTATCTACCGTCTAATTTGGGACCCCATTCAGCAGCAGGTTGTTGTTGTCAGTGAAAAAGCAAAATCGCGTGGCAAAAAGGGCCGGATTGTTGGCGCAGTGATGGCTGCTGGGCTGATGAGCCAAGGCGCTTGGGCTTCGTCGGTTGCTGCTTTTGATCCGGTACAGGCGGGTATGACGGGCGTGGCGCCACAGCGGGTTGCGATGGCGGTGTCGAATGCGCTACCTGCTAATACGTTGCCTCGAAACGGTACAGTAACGGTTGGTGAGATTACGATAAATAGTGCAGGCAATGTGATGAACATTGAGCAGGCAACACAGCGCGGCGCTATTAATTGGCACAGCTTCAGTGTAGGTAGTGATGCTACGGTAAACTTCCTGCAACCGAACAGCAGTGCCATTACCTTAAACAGGGTGGTAGGGCATGAGCGCAGTGTGATAGACGGCGCTATAAATGCTAATGGCCAGGTGTGGGTTTTAAACAGTCATGGCGTGCTATTTAACCGTGATGCGCAAGTTAACGTAGGTAGCCTGATAGCGACCACGCTGGATATGAGTGATGCCGATTTTGTGGCTGGCAGTTCGACCTTTGAAGCAGGCTCAGGCCGTGGCAGTATTATCAATTTAGGTACCTTGCAGGCTGCTGATGCGGGTTATATTGCGTTACTGGGGCAGCAAGTTGCCAATGAGGGGGTAATTCATGCCCGGCTTGGCACCGCGATGCTTGCGGCGGCAGATAAGCTGACCCTGAATTTTAACGGTGACTCGCTGGTGGGCGTCACCATTGAGCGTGGCACCTTGCAGGCTTTGGTAGAAAACAAACAGGCGATTATTGCGGACGGTGGTTTAGTTACTCTTACCGCTAAGGGCCTGGATGAAGTGATGCGCACGGTGGTGAATAACACCGGTGAAATTCGTGCCCAGACCATTCAAAACAAAGAAGGCCGGATTTTCTTGTTGGGTGGCATGGAGAACGACCGTATTGAAGTCGCCGGCAAGTTAGATGCCAGCGCATCGGAAGGCGGTAATGGCGGCTTTATTGAAACCTCTGCAGCAAATGTACAGATTAATGATGTTAATATTACGACATTATCTGATCATGGCGAAACCGGCACTTGGTTAATAGATCCAACTGATTTTGATATTGTTCAGGGCAATATTTCACAGACAAATAGTGGTATCGGTGCTCAAACATTAGAGTCAGCCTTAGCTGGCAGTAATGTCGTGATTCAAACCGTAGCCTCTGGCAGCGAAGTCGGGAATATAAATGTAAATGCAAACCTCACCTGGTCGGCAAATAAGCTTACTCTTGAAGCTCATGGAGATATCAATGTAAACGCCGTTGTTACGGCCAGTGGCACCAGTACGCTGGATTTAAAAACCGGTTGGGATGGCAGCAGTTACGACACAACTAAGTTCGTCCGGATGCAAATGGACAGGGGTAATAACCAGTTTACCGGAAAAATTAATTTTACCGATGGTGTAGGTGGTTTGCGTGGTGGTGATGGCATTCTGACTATTAACAATCAGGCGTATACGCTTATTAACTCGCTCGGCATAAGTCACACCGACACCACTTTGGGCACACTGCAGGGAATGCAGGCACATTCAACTAAAAACTATGCGCTTGCTGGCAATATTAATGCAATTAATACTGTTGATTGGGATAGTGGAGCTGGCTTTAAGCCTATTGGTCAAGGGTTCCCTTTTGTAAGGGGCTCGTTCAACGGTCTAGGAAATACCATCGATAATCTATTCATTAATCGTCCAGATGAAGACAGGGTTGGAATTTTTGGAACTTATGTTAGTGTTTTCCCCGGAGGCGCGGAGGTACAGCCACTGATCTCAAATATCGGCATTCGCAACGCCAATGTTACTGGGGGAAGAGAGACTGGAATTTTTGCAGGCTATGCAAGCCTTAGTTTTGATCGAAGTCTCAGTGCTGTTAACGTTTTCAGTTCGGGGCAAGTAACTGGCACTAGCAAAGTGGGTGGCTTATTTGGGCAGTGGGGAGGTAAGCATGCTGAACACCTTTACTCTCGTGCAAATGTTCAAGGTAGTGGCGAGGGCATAGGTGGGTTAATCGGTTATTGGGATTCGGGTAGCTTGTCCCAGGTTTTTGCAACTGGCGATGTAAATGCTTCTGCGGGTGCTTCGCGTGTCGGGGGGTTAATAGGCGATATTGACGGTACGCAGGGTCTAAAGCAGTCACATGCCACGGGAAATGTCACTTCTGATCCCACAAATTCTGAGTCGGTTGGTGGGCTTATAGGGTTTATGTATGAAACTGAAATACTTCAGTCCTTTGCGACTGGAAATGTACACGGTCAAAATAATGTTGGCGGTTTAATCGGCTATAACAACAATTATGGTACAAGAGAGGTTCGAGATAGTTATGCAATTGGTAATGTGAATGGTGTCGACAAAGTGGGCGGTTTTATTGGATATTCAAACGAAAGTCGAGTGGTTAATAGTTACTCTGTCGGTCAGGTAACAGTAGCCCCTGGTGGAATCCGCGGTGGATTGATCGCGTTCGAAGATAATTCAAATGCCATAATTTCTAATAGTTTCTGGAATGTTACAACTTCAGGTATAGGCTCATCAGGTCAAACCTCCGGCAGTGCTGGCGGTTTAGGAAAAACCACCGCGCAAATGTCCGATATTCTCACGTTCCGTGGCAGCAACCCTAATGCACCTATCTGGAATATCGTTGCTGCGGATATTGCCGGCCCTTACCCACAGTTACGTTGGAGTACTGAGATTGGTGGCAGCAGTGTCTGGGTTATTCCGTTTAGCATGCTGTACTCGGTATTTAGCGACGTAATTCTGCAAACTGGCGGTACATTTAGTGCCCAGCAGGGTAGTGGTAGTTTGACACTAGACAACGGACAACTAACTTTTGCCAGTGGCAACATTAGCTTGTCACAGGCGCAAATTGATGCGGGTTACCTAGCCGAAGATTTTAAAGCCGGTGCGAAAATTCTTAGTCAGAGTGATATGTTGATTACTCAGGCATTTGAATGGTCTGATTTCGCTTTATCATTAGAGGCCGGTGGCGATATCCTCGTTAACGCGCCTATTGTTGCACGAGGTAATAGTACATTAAACCTTGATGTTGGGTTTGATGGCAGCCAGTACAGCGACGATAAATTGTTAAAGATGCGGCTTAATCCGCAAACGGATTCTTTCAGCGGCAGTATTAAGTTTAAAGATGCGCAGGGAGATCTCCGTGGCGGCGAGGGTATTCTTACGATTAATGGTCAGGCTTACACGCTGATTAATCGGATTGGAACTGATCATACAGATACAGCACTAGGCAGTTTGCAGGGGATGCAAGGAGATTTAAACGGGCATTATGCTTTAGCTGGTAATATTGACGCTGCAGCAACATTTGGTTGGGACAGCGGTGCTGGTTTTGGCCCTATAGGCGGTAGTGATACCTTTAGAGGTAGCTTTAACGGCTTAGGCAATATAATTGATAATTTTTATGTTAATCGTCCTAGTCTATCAGATGTAGGGTTGTTTGGTGTTATACGGCCATCAAGTGGCACCACAAGAACAATTTCAAATGTTGGTTTTGTCAACGCCGAGGTAACAGGGCTTGAAAGAGTGGGGGTTTTAGCTGGAAGAACCCGCGCATTGATAGGTAGCCGTGATCTCCTCATTCACAACGTTTTCTCTACAGGTTCTGTCACCGGGCAGCGCAATGTAGGCGGTTTGACTGGACGTTTAGGTGTAAAGCAGGCATCAGATATTTATTCGCGTGTCGACGTAAATGGGAGTGTGTTAGACGTTAATTTAGCCAATGGAGAAATTTATTCAGTTGGTGGCTTGTCCGGTGGTTGGGATAACGGCAATCTCCACCGTGTCTTCTCTACAGGCGATGTGACCGCAATTAATGTTAGCCCAGTCTCAGGGCAAGAGTATGTGGAAGCAGTCGGTGGTCTTTTTGGTTATACCCTTGATGCTTATGAACTACGAAATGCTTATGCAACCGGCAATGTAATAACACCAAACGCACCATTTTCGCAAAGTGTTGGTGGTCTAATTGGTCAGTTGGATGCAACTAGTATTTGGGAATCCTTTGCAACAGGTAATGTGGTTGGCGGTCAGGCCGTCGGTGGCCTGATTGGATTAGCGTACCCCAATATTGCTATTGAGATCACTAATTCTTATGCGCAGGGTAATGTATCAGGCGTTGAAGCTGTGGGAGGATTTATTGGCCGATATTTCGTTGCTCCCGCGACTATTCCAAACGGCGGAACACCTGAAATTAGTATTTCAAACAGTTATTTTTCAGGTTCAGTGATTGCTACGGGGCGTCATGCGGCATTTATCGGTGAGGCTGATTTAATACCGATGCTGAGCAATAACTTTTGGGATCAAAATAATTCCGTTACATTGTCAGCATATAACGCATCTTCTGCTGTTGGTTTGCCTTACTTAAGTGTTGGGTCAACTCTTGGTGAAATTGAATCTAAAACCACCACACAAATGCAACGCTCCAGCATATTCCAGAGTGCCGGTTGGGATATTGCTACTCCGCTTGCGGGCAATTTGTATCCTACGCTGATTTGGTCAGAAGAGCTGGGCGCCCCAGTATGGCAGACTTATGCATCGTTGGTGACGGTAAATGCACCTACAGTGGTGAGCCGTGATTACGATGGCACAACACAGGCTCAGGTGCAATTTAGCAGTATAAATGGTGTGCAGCCGGGTGAGGATGTAACGGTGAATGCCAGTGCGCAGCTAGACAGTGCAAATGCCGGAAACCGCACCGCTACAGTCAGTTATAGCCTAAGTGGCAGTAACCTCATTGACTTTATTCTGGCAACAACCAGTGAGCAGCTGCAGGCGGTGATTACACCTAAGGCGCTTACCATAAGCGGAACTTTGGTATCAGGCCGGGCTTATGATGGTACTACTGCTGCGAATATTTCAGCGGGCGCCCTGCAAGGTCTTGTGGGCGCTGAGACGCTGGGTGTGACAGGTTCCGGGGTCTTTGACAGTGCCAACGCCGGACAGCGCGGTGTAACAGTGACTTACCAATTGGCAGATGGGACGGGGTTGGCCGCCAATTATACGTTGAGTCCGCAGTTGCTGGCAGCTCTGATAACACCCAAAGCTTTGGGCGTGTCTGGCACTACTATTGCTGATAAAACCTTTGATGGCACCGCAACGGCATCGGTAACAGTCGGTACGTTACAGGGCTTTGTAGATGGTGACAATGTAAATGTCAGCGCCAGCGGCAGCTTTGCTGATAAGAATGCGGGTCAGGGTAAATCGGTAACGGTGACCTACACGCTAGATAACGCAAACTACACGCTGGCGGATGAAACCCTGCTGGCGGATATTCTGGCGAAGGCGTTGAGTATCAGCGGCACTGTGGTGAGTAATAAAACCTATGATGGTAATACCACGGCATCGGTAACAGTCGGTATGTTACAGGGTTTGGTAGATGGTGACAGCGTGAATGTCAGTGCCAGCGGCAGCTTTGCTGATAAGAACGCGGGTCAGGGTAAATCAGTGACGGTGACCTATACGCTGGATAACCCGAACTACACGCTGGCGGATGAGGTCTTGCTGGCGGATATTTTACGCCGCAGCCTGAGTATCCTCGGCACCCAGGTGCAAGACAAGGTATTTGATGGGTCGACATTAGCACAGGTGATCTTGGGGCAACTGCAAGGATTGGTGGGTAATGAAACCTTGGTCGTGAGTGCAACGGGTACCTTTGACTCGGCAGAGCCGGGTAGCCGTACCGCGACGGTGTTTTACAGTCTTGCCGACGGCATTAACGGCGGTTTGGCTGCAAACTATGAGTTGGCAGCACAAACGGGTTTGACTGCGATGATTAATCCGGCGGTATCACCTGCGCCCGGCGCGTCTTCGGCTTTGACGAACTTGCTGGCTACCACTATTGGTCGGGAGAGCCTGCAACTGCAAGGTGTTACATCAATCGTTATTCGTGGTTCTGAAGCCTTAATATATAGTGGCGAGCGACTGACAGCTGTCATTACCTTGCCAGCGGCGTTGGCCGCAGCCTTTGGTGAGGGCAGTGCACAGATGGTTTCAATGGCGGACGAGGATGAAGAGACACTGGTACTGTCGCTTAATGAAGCAGAGTCATTGCTGTTTGGTGAGACAAGTGGTGCGGGTGCTCAGGGTGAGCGGGAAATCCGGGTTCCGGTAAGCCGTAACTCTCTGGCGGAGATTGTCAATGGTGGTGTCAGGCTGCCAGAGGGCGTGCAACAAAAAATCTTCCTGGTAAAAGGTAATCCACAATGACGCGCACTGAGCAAAAGAAGGATAAGAATATGCAGCTTGATTTATTAAAAACATTGCGCGGCGCGTTAGCGTTAAACATCGCCTGTATGACAACGGCAGTGATGGCGCAGAGCACGGTGCCGCAGGTGGGTGATGTGCTGCGTGAGGTGCCGGCTAAGCCGCAGGTTGAGCGGCCGAAGGCACCGCTACCTCAGGTTGGTGCTGAACTGGCTTCACCGATGCAGAGTTTACCGGATGGTGGAGAGCTGGTAAAGGTTAGCGCCTTTCGGGTAGAGGGGAGTCGCGAGATGGCAGCCACTGAGCTTGAAGCGATTGCGAACCGCCATGCGGGTAAAGCGATGACGCTGGCTGAGCTGGAGGCTGTGGCAACAGAGCTAACCCGTTACTACCGTACCCGCGGCTACTTTGTAGCTAGAGTTTATATTCCGGCGCAGGAGGTGATGAACGATGTCATCGTACTGCGGGCAGTTGAGGGTAATTATGGTCGTTTTATTCTGGAAAACCGTTCTCTGGTGCGGGACAGCATCGTACAGGCCATGCTGGATGATGTGAAAAAATATGACATTGTTTCGCTGGATACATTAGAGCGAGCGATGCTGATTATCAATGACACGCCAGGTGTGCAGGTTGTCAGAGCGGATGTGATGCCCGGTGAGGCAGTAGGCACGTCAGATTTTGCGGTAGGCACTGTTGCGGTACCGGAGCATCAGGGTTATATGTTGCTGGATAACTATGGCTCTAAGGCGACAGGCCGCGAGCGTCTTAGCGTAAACTGGGATTGGAATTCGCCGACTGGCAGTGGTGACAGTTTGTCGATAACCGGACTGACCTCACTCAACGGCGACTTGCTAAACGGGTGGGCCGGGTATTCGACGGTTTTAAGCGCTAGTGGCTGGCGGGGTGAAGCAGCGTTATCACGCACCAATTATACTCTGGGTAGTCGCTTTGCGGCGTTGGATGCAGAAGGCGTTGCCACTGGCTTTGACCTGGGTGTCAGTTATCCCATTCGGCGTATCCGGGCGCAGACTATCGCTTTTAGTGCAGGTTATGCGATGCGTAATCTAAAAGATGAGGTAAAGGCTTTTGATACAGAGACACGCAAGCGCTCTCAGGTGCTTAGCGCGGGACTTAGTCTGCGGGATGAGGCGTACTTATGGGGGCTGGATGGTTTGACAGAGGCCGATATTCGTTTGGGGCATGGCGATTTAAATATCCGTGATGCGCTATCACTGGAGTTTGACCAGTCGCCGTTAGGTCCAGATACGGATGGACGTTTTACCAAAATCAATCTTAGTCTAAGTCGCTTAAGTTTATTACCGGATAGCTTTCGTTTACGGACCAGCTTGCGCCACCAAAGCAGTTTTGGGGGTAAGAACCTGGATGGAAGTGAGCGCTTGGGGATAAGCGGCGTAGGCTCTGTGTCTGCTTACCCCTACAGTGAGGCATCAGGTACGGACGCGAGCTTGCTGAGTGTAGAATTGAGCCGGCCTTTTGCGGGTAATGAGCAATTGCAGCATGAGTGGAGTTTATTTGCACAGGCGGGGCAGGCGCGGGCAGTGAAGTCAGACTCTTATCAAAAGTTATCTGGTTTTGGTGTGGGTTGGAGTGGCCGTTATGGTCAAGGGCTGCTGCTGAGGGCGCAGGTAGCTCGTCAGTTATCGGGTGAGTCGGTTAGTGAGCCGGGCGATAAGACCCGTATCTGGTTGCAAGCGGGCTATATTTTTTAACAAAGTGAATAAGCGGGCGATTGCCGTCGCCCGCTTATTCTCAAAATCGTGGTATTAAATCACTAACCTATTTCAGAAATTTCCAGTAAAATTTGTTCCACCCACTGCGCCAGCCGCTCATCGGTTTGCTCGTATTGATTTTCATCATCCAGTGCCAGGCCATAAAACCACTCGCCATCGGGTGTTACAGCTTTCGAGGCGATAAAGTCATAGCCTTGATTTGGCCAAAAGCCAACCCGTTTTACCTGCTGTTTGGCGAGTTCATGATGCAGCATACCCAGTGCATCCTGAAACCACTCGGCATAGCCCAGCTGATCGCCCATGCCATACAGCGCGATGGTTTTGCCGCTCAAGTCCACCTGATTAATCTCCGGCCAGTGCGCTTCCCAGTCTTCCTGAATTTCACCAAAGTCCCAGGTCGATAAGCCGAGGATCAGAATGTCATAGTCAGCCATCGCAGTTAACGGCGTATCTTTTAAGTTATGCAGCGCCACATATTCCGGGCCAATCAGCGCCTGAATTTTTTCTGCCACCATTTCGGTGTAACAAGTCGTTGAGCCGTAAAACAAGCCAATCTTCATCTGGCAGACCTTTTTATCGAGAGTGTGTTTGCACGCTAAAAACGGCCGGCAGTTTAGCATAGTGTGCGCCCTGCGCCCATCAACAAGCAGGGGTAGTTGACGTCTGGCAGCAGATCAGCACCCTTGTTCCCTAAGGGGGGCCTCCGTTACACTAGCCGTAACGTATTAAGAAAGAAAGCTTATGCCAACACCACCGCTGTCCGCCGAAAATCAGCACCTGATCCAACAGTTTCAGGAACAACTGGAACTGGAGCAGGCCGCCAGTGTGCATACGCTAAGTGCTTATGGCACCGATCTGAAACATTTTGGTCGTTTTATCCAGCAACAGGGGCAACCCCATCTTACGGCAGTAACCAGTGATCTGATTAACCGCTATCTGGCGAAACGCTATGACGAAGGTTTTAACCCGCGCAGCACTTCGCGGCTTTTGAGCAGCCTGCGCCGTTTTTACCGTTATCTGGTGCAGCAACAACAGCTTGCGCAAGACCCAACCACAGAGCTGATTAACCCGAAAATAGGCAGCAGCTTGCCGAAAACGCTGTCGGAGCAGGATGTTGAAGCCTTGCTGGCCGCGCCGGATATCAGTGAATTGATCCAGTTTCGCGATAAAGCCATGCTGGAGCTGTTATATGCCACTGGCATCCGGGTAACTGAGCTGGTGACGCTATCGATGCAACAGCTGTATTTGCAGCAGGGCATAGTGCGGGTGCTGGGCAAGGGGCGTAAAGAGCGCCTGGTGCCAATGGGCGAAGAAGCACAGTACTGGCTTAGCCGCTATTTAAAAGAAGCGCGGCCGGCGCTGCAAAGTCAGCTTAGTGATGTAGTGTTTCCCAGTAGCCGGCAACAGCTGATGACACGGCAAACCTTCTGGCATCGGATTAAGTTTTATGCGAAAGTAGCCGGCATCCGGGCTACCTTGTCGCCCCATACGGTTCGGCATGCCTTTGCCACGCATTTGCTGAATCACGGTGCGGATTTACGGGTGGTGCAGATGTTGCTGGGGCACAGTGATCTCTCTACCACACAAATTTACACCCATGTCGCGCAGGCGCGCTTACAGCAATTGCATCAACAACATCATCCGCGTGGTTAGCGGAGTGGGAAGCATTATGAAAAAGTCAGTTAAAACCCTGTTATCGGTACTTGTTGCCGCCATGCTGCCACTAACGGCGGTTGCCAATGAAAAAATCAGCCAGGCGTTGTCAGAAGTTGGGCTAAATGTGCAGGAAGTCAAAGCTTCGCCGATGCCCGGGGTTGCTCAGGTACTGACGGATCAGGGGCTGTTTTTTATGTCAGAAGATGGCCGTTATCTGATTGCCGGTAATGTGCTGGATCTGCAGCAATGGCAAACGGTGCGTGGGCAGCGGGTTCCCACTAACCTGAAAGATCAGCTGATGGCACCGCTAATCCAGCAAAAACTGTTAGAGCAAAAAGACCAGGTTATTGAGTATAAGGCACCGAAAGAGAAGTATGTGGTGCATGTGTTTACCGATCCAAGCTGCGGCTATTGCCGCAAGTTACATCAGGAAATGAAAGACTACCATAATGCCGGCATTACGGTGCGCTACCTGGCTTATCCGCGGGCCGGTGTCGGCTCGGAAACTGGCTTACAAATGCAGCATGTCTGGTGTGCAAAGAATAAAAACGCTGCCATGGATAACGCAAAAGCCGACAAGTCTGTCGCCAAAGCCATGTGTCAGAACCCGGTGGCCAGCCAGTATGCGCTGGGCCAGTTCTTTGGCATTAACGGTACCCCGGCGATGATCCTGCCGGATGGCAATATTATACCGGGCTATATGCCGGCCGCGGCCTTACTGCAACAGCTAACCAGCGGAGGCTAAGCTTTGCAGCTAAAACAAATCAGCCGCCGGCCATTGCCGGCACAAGCTGAAAGTGTGCTGGATCCGGCACTGCACCCGGTATTACACCGTTTGTATCTGAGCCGGGGCGTCAGCTGTGCCAGTGAGCTACAACGTCAGGCCTCGGCGTTACTGCCTTTTACGCAACTAAAAGATATCGACCGCGCCAGTGCCCTACTGGTGGAGGCGCTGACCAGCCAGCAACGTATTGTGATTGTTGGCGACTTCGACGCCGATGGCGCTACCAGCACCGCCGTATTGATGAGTGGCTTAAAGGCCTTTGGCTTTAAGTATCTGGAATATCTGGTACCGAACCGCTTTGAATACGGCTACGGCTTAACGCCGGAGCTGGCCGAAATTGTCGTAGCGCAGGGCGCTGAGCTGATTATTACCGTTGATAACGGCATTTCCGCTATCGAAGGCGTGGCACTGGCAAAACGTGCCGGTGTCAAAGTCCTGGTCACTGACCATCATTTACCGGGCAATACGCTGCCGGATGCCGATGCCATTGTTAACCCGAATCAGCCCGGCTGTAACTTCCCAAGTAAGGCGCTGGCCGGTGTTGGTGTGGCGTTTTATTTATTGCTGGCATTACGTGCGACCTTACGTGACCAGGGTTATTTTGCTGCACAGGGGCTAACCGAGCCTAATGTGGCGGAATTGCTCGACCTGGTAGCACTGGGTACCGTCGCCGATGTGGTGCCGCTGGATGCCAATAACCGCATCCTGGTACATCAGGGCTTAATGCGCATTCGCGCCGGTAAATGCCGGCCCGGTATTCAGGCGCTGATTGATGTCGCCAATCGGGATGCGGCCAAACTGACTGCCAGTGATTTTGGCTTTGCACTGGGGCCGCGACTGAATGCCGCGGGCCGTTTGGATGATATGTCGCTTGGCATCAGTTGTTTACTGGCGCCAAACTTAGGTTTAGCGCGCCAATATGCCGCCGAGCTGGATAACCTGAACGCCGAGCGGCGCAGTATCGAGCAAAGTATGCAGCAGGAAGCGCAGGCACTGCTGAGCCAACTCTCCTTTGATGGCAGCAATTTACCGGAAACCCTGTGTTTATACCGGCACGACTGGCATCAGGGCGTGATTGGTATTCTGGCCGGCCGTATTAAAGAGCAGTTTCACCGGCCGACCATTGCTTTTGCCGAGGGGGATAACGGCGAGTTAAAAGGCTCGGCGCGTTCAATTACTGGCTTACATATCCGTGATGTGCTGGAAGAGATGGCAACCCAGTATCCGGGGCTGATTAAAAAATTTGGCGGCCATGCGATGGCAGCCGGTTTAACCATTAGCGCAGACAAGCTCGATACCTTTGCGCTGGCATTTAACCTGACGGCAAAAAAATACCTGACAGCGGAGCAACTGACCGCGATGGTGTTAACCGACGGTGAGCTGGAGGCGGAGTGTTTTGAGCTCAGTTTTGCCCAGCTGCTGCAAAATGCCGGGCCCTGGGGCCAGGCTTTTCCGGAGCCGGTGTTTGATGGTGAGTTTCAGCTGCTAAGCCAGAAAATGCTGGCCGATCGGCATTTAAAAATGCTGCTAAAAGGCCCCGGCGGCAAGCTGGTTGATGCGATCTGGTTTAATGCCGATAACAAAGCCTGGCCCAATGTGAATATTCAGCGGGTACGGCTGGCCTACCAGCTGGATATTAACGAATATCGCGAACAACAAAGCCTGCAGCTGATCGTGCGCTATATGGAAGGCCTGTAAGCCTACTGCAACAAGCCCTGGTTGAAGATTGCTGTTAAAAACTGCCCGTAGCGGCAGTTTTTTTGTTATAATCCGCGCCAATTTTTTTATCGTCCTACAGGTCGGTTTATCCCATGTTTGAAGTGAATCCGGTATATAACAGCATCAAAGATGTTACTGAACGCACCAATGTGCTTCGGGGGTATCTTTGACTACGATGGCAAAAAAGAACGCTTAGAAGAAGTCTCGCGCGAGTTAGAAGACGCCGCTATCTGGAATACTCCTGACAAAGCCCAGGCGCTGGGTAAAGAGCGCTCGGCGTTGGAGCAGGTGGTGGGCACTATCGACAAGCTGGACCAGGGCCTGGAAGATGTGCAGGGCTTGCTGGAACTGGCGGTCGAAGCCGAAGACGAAGCGACTTTTGAAGAAGCCAAAGCTGAGCTGGCCGATCTGGAGAAACAACTGGCGTTGCTGGAATTCCGCCGCATGTTCTCCGGCAAACATGATCAGAACGACTGTTATCTGGATATTCAGGCTGGCTCCGGTGGTACCGAAGCCCAGGACTGGGCCAGCATGCTGATGCGGATGTATCTGCGTTGGGGTGAAGATAAAGGCTTTAAGCCCGAGCTGTACGAAGTGACCGATGGTGACGTGGCCGGTATTAAAGGCTGTACCATTAAATTTACCGGCGAATACGCCTATGGTTGGCTGCGTACCGAAACCGGCGTACACCGCCTGGTGCGTAAGAGCCCGTTTGACTCCGGTAACCGCCGCCATACGTCTTTTGCCTCGGTGTTTGTGTCGCCGGAAATCGATGACGATATCGAAATCGAAATTAACCCGGCAGACTTACGTATTGATACCTACCGCGCCTCGGGTGCCGGTGGTCAGCATGTTAACCGTACCGATTCAGCGGTACGGATCACCCACTTACCAACCAATATCGTGGTGCAGTGTCAGAATGACCGCTCGCAGCATAAAAACCGCGACAATGCCTATAAGCAACTGCGCGCCAAGCTGTACGAGTTTGAGCTGCAAAAGCAAAATGCCGAAAAGCAGGCACTGGAAGATACCAAGTCGGATATCGGCTGGGGCAGCCAGATCCGCTCTTATGTACTGGACGACTCGCGCATTAAAGACTTGCGTACCGGGGTAGAAACCCGCAATACCCAGTCGGTGCTGGATGGCGATCTGGACAAATTTATTGAAGCCAGCTTAAAAGCCGGTTTGTAATTTTTTAACTCACTCAGGAATCAACAAATGTCTGAACAGCATAACCAACATGAAGAAATTCAGGATGTTAACAAACTGATTGCTGAGCGAAAACATAAGCTGGCGGCGATTCGCGAGCAGGGCATTGCCTTCCCGAATGATTTTCGCCGGGCGCATATCTCTGATGAAATTCATGCCAAGTACGATGCGTTAAGCAAAGAAGAGCTGGAAGCCAACAAGGTAGAAGTCAGCCTGGGCGGCCGGATGATGACCCGCCGTATTATGGGTAAAGCCAGCTTCTGTACGCTGCAGGATATGGGCGGCAAGTTTCAGGTGTATGTGGCACGCGACAGCCTGCCAGAGGGCCTGTATAACGACCAGTTTAAAAAATGGGACCTGGGCGATATCCTCGGTGTAAAAGGTTATTTATTTAAAACCCAAACCGGTGAGCTGACGGTATGGGCGACGGAAATCCGCTTATTAACCAAAGCACTGCGCCCACTGCCAGACAAATTCCACGGTTTAACCGATAACGAAGCGCGTTACCGCCAGCGTTATCTGGATCTGATCTCAAACGAGCAATCTCGCAAAACCTTTTTGGTGCGCAGCAAAACCGTAGCCTATATCCGCCGTTTCTTTAACGAGCATGGCTTTTTAGAAGTCGAAACGCCGATGCTGCAAGCCATTCCGGGCGGTGCCTCGGCACGGCCGTTTGAAACCCACCACAATGCGCTGGATATGCAAATGTTCCTGCGCATTGCCCCAGAGCTGTACTTAAAGCGGCTGGTGGTTGGCGGTTTCGAAAAGGTATTTGAGTTAAACCGTAACTTCCGTAACGAGGGCGTGTCGACCCGGCATAACCCGGAATTCACTATGCTGGAGTTTTACTGGGCCTATGCCGACTATAACGACTTAATGGACTTAACTGAGAAGTTATTCCGTGGTTTAGCGCTGGACGTACTGGGCAGCACTGAAGTGCCATATCAGGGCGAGGTGTTTGACTTCGGTAAGCCGTTTGCGCGGATGTCTGTTACAGAGTCGATCCTGCATTACAACCCGTCAATCACCAAAGAGCAGCTGGCGACCCGCGAGTCGGTGGCTGAGCTGGCAAAATCGCTGGGCATTGAAGTTAAAGCCAACTATGGTCATGGTCGTATTTTGATGGAAGTGTTTGACGAGCTGGTGGAAACCAAGCTGCGGCATCCGACCTTTATCACGGAATACCCGGCTGAGGTATCACCGCTGGCGCGGCGTAACGACGATAACCCGGAGATCACCGACCGCTTTGAGTTCTTTATCGGTGGTCGCGAGCTGGGTAACGGCTTTAGCGAGCTGAACGATGCCGAAGATCAGGCCGAGCGCTTCCGCGAGCAGGTTGCGCAAAAAGACGCCGGTGATGATGAGGCCATGTTCTACGATGAAGACTTTGTTACCGCGCTGGAACACGGTTTACCGCCAACAGCAGGTCAGGGTATCGGTATCGACCGCTTAGTGATGTTGCTAGCCGACGCCGCCTCGATCCGCGATGTGATCCTGTTCCCGCATATGCGTTTACATCACGATAAGTGATCTGACAGCGCGCTACGGCGCGCTAAGGTCTTCGGTAGCGACGCTGCCGAGGACCCTGTTCCTTCCTTGCAGCTTGGTTTTTATTGGTCTAATCTCAGTCAGTTAGCGTTCAGCAGCGCAGTACTATCTTAGTTGTTGCTGTTGCAGATTCTGTTATTAACTACAAGGATACCGAAATGCAAGCTAAGCTAATTACCGCAACTTTACTGGCCGCCAGCCTGACGTTTGGTTTGAGCCAGGCGTCCGCTGGTGTAATCAGCTCTGAGCAGGTTATTGCCAAGCAGCAACACCATTATAATAAGCAGCAGGTACTGTCGTTCCTCGATACGGCCGAAGTGCAGCAAAAGCTGGTGCAGCTGGGTGTTAGCCAGCAGGACGCCGCCCAGCGTATTGCCAATATGACCGATGCGGAACTGGCTGCGCTTAATAGTCAGTTACATGAGATGCCGGCGGGTGGTGTCGTGGGCACTATCGTCACTGTGCTGGTGGTTGTGGCGGTGTTGGACCTAATGGGCATTACTGACGTTTATCCCTTTATTCGTCCTATCAATTCCAACTGATGCTGATCAAGTATGCGACGGCCGGCTTGAAAATCGGCCTGTTGCTAACGCTGTTATTGTTAGTGGCTTGTCAAAGCCCACCGCAAAGCCGGCAACTGTTAGCTGAGCCACCGGCAATCAGCCGCCAGGCCTTGCTGAGCACAGTACCCTTCTATCCACAGCAAGACTATTTTTGTGGCCCAACCACACTCTCGGAAGTGGCTGCCTATTATGGGGTAGAGCACAGCGCCGATAGTATTGCCAGTCTTACCTTTACGCCGGGGCTGCAGGGCAGCCTGCAAATTGAAATGGCCGCTGCCAGCCGCCAGCTGGGCTTTGTGGCTTATGAACAGCGCGGCAGTTTGAGCCAGTTACTACAGCTAATTGATGAAAAAATCCCGGTGATCGTACTGCAAAACAATGGTCTTAGCTGGTTGCCGCAATGGCACTATGCAGTTGTCATTGGCTATGATTTGGATCGGCGCGAGATTATTTTGCATAGCGGTCTCAGCGCCGAGTACCGGCTTCCGCTGGCTACCTTTGAGCGGACCTGGCACAGAGCTAACTATTGGCTACTGGCGATGTTGCCGCCCGGGCGCACCAGCGCACTGCTGGACCCCTTTCTTTATACCCGAGCCTGTCAGGATCTATTGCAAACCCGCCAGACTACAGCCGGCGTAACAGCGCTAATCAGCGCCACCGAACAGTGGCCGGATTACTGGCTACCGTATTTTTTACTCGGTAATCACTTTTTAGCGCAAGCACCGGCCGAGGCCGCCACCTGGTTTGCTCAGGGCCTGCCGCTGGCCAGACAGCAACCGGCCTATTTAAATAATTATGCTTTGGTATTGAGTGAGCTGGGCTGCAAAGCGCAGGCGCTCGAACTGATCAAAGCTGCGCGGCGGCTGGCGCCTGACGATGCCAATATTCAGGATAGTGAGCAACAAATTAGGGCTAGCGTGCCCGCAGTTTGTACTATTACTGATTAAGCTTTGCATCATCGTTTCCGGCTCACCGCTATCGGGCGTAGACAGATGGCGGCTGGTCGCAGCAGAACGCAGCAGATTGAACCGGTATGCTCTAGACTGCGTTAACAGTTACAAAGAAATACGCATCCTAGGAGAGCATTATGCCCCGTTTAACCGCCGCCGACTTTAGCCCGGAATTACTTGAGCTGTATGATTTTTACGTGCATGGCAAATTAAGCCGGCGTGATTTTTTAGAGCGGGCAGCTAAATTTGCCGTCGGTTCAATGACGGCGGTTGCGCTACTGTCCGCGCTAACCCCGAATTATGCACTGGCACAGCAGATCTCTTTTAACGACCCCGCGATTATCGCCAGCTATATTCGTTATCCGTCACCCAATGGACATGGTGAGGTGCGCGCCTACCTGGTGCGGCCAGCCAAGCTGGAACAGCCCGCCAAGCTGGAACAGCCCGCGCCAGCCGTGCTGGTGGTACATGAAAACCGTGGCCTGAACCCTTATATCGAAGATGTGGCACGGCGGGTAGCCAAAGCCGGCTATGTGGCGCTGGCACCGGATGGTTTAAGCTCGGTTGGCGGTTATCCGGGCAATGATGACGAGGGCAGGGCCTTGCAGCGTCAGGTTGATCCACAAAAACTGTTAAACGATTTCTTCGCTGCGCTTGAATTTTTAATGGCCAGCGAGCTGACCACCGATAAAATCGGCATCACCGGCTTTTGTTATGGTGGCGGTGTCTGTAATGCGGCGGCTATTGCGTATCCAGAGCTGGCCTGTGCTGTACCTTTTTATGGCCGGCAGGCAGATCCGGCCGCCGTAGCGCCAATCAAGGCGCCGTTGCAATATCATTTTGCGGAGAACGACCCCAGAGTCAACGAAACCTGGCCGGCGGTAGAAGCAGCACTAAAAGCCGCTAATAAAACCTTCGAAGCCCATTTCTATCCCGGCACTTACCACGGCTTTCATAATGATTCTACACCCCGTTACGATGAAGCCGCTGCCAAACTGGCATGGCAACGCACCCTGGATTGGTTTGCCCGCTATCTAAAAACCTAGCCCAGCACCACGACTCCGGTATGCTTGCCGTACCGGAGTCGCTCCTGCGATAGCGAGAAGAACACCGAGCTCAAAACTACACCGCACCACGACTCCGGTATGCCTGTCGTACCGGAGTCGGTCCTGCGATAGTAAGAAAAACACCAAATTCAAGACTACCCCGCATCACGACTCCGGTATGCCTGTCGTACCGGAGTCGGTCCTGCGATAGTAAGAAAAACACCAAATTCAAGACTACCCCGCATCACGACTCCGGTATGCTTGCCGTACCGGAGTCGGTCCTGCGATAGTGAGAAGAACACCGAGCTCAAGACTACACCGCACCACGACTCCGGTATGCCTGTCGTACCGGAGTCGCTCCTGCGATAGTGAGAAAAACACCAAACTCAAGACTACACCGCATCACGACTCCGGTATGCCTGTCGTACCGGAGTCGGTCCTGCGATAGTGAGAAGAACACCGAGCTCAAGACTACACCGCATCACGACTCCGGTATGCTTGCCGTACCGGAGTCGCTCCTGCGATAGTGAGAAAAACACCAAACTCAAGACTACACCGCATCACGACTCCGGTATGCCTGTCGTACCGGAGTCGGTCCTGCGATAGTGAGAAGAACACCGAGCTCAAGACTACACCGCATCACGACTCCGGTATGCTTGCCGTACCGGAGTCGATCCTGCGATAGCGATAGATAAATTAACGGTAGGAAACAAACTCGTCTTTCGCGCGACGCACCTTTTTCAGGTTAACCAGCCAGTCACCCTCGGCGGCGCGATAACCCAGCGGTAATAACAGCACCGATTTTAAACCTGAGGCTGCCAAGCCAAGGATCTGGTCCACTTTTTCCGGTTCAAAGCCTTCCATCGGTGTCGCATCGACTTGCTGCTCTGCCGCAGCAAGCAGCGCTGAACCCAGGCCAATATAGGCCTGACGGGCAGCATGCTCAAAATTTTGCTCTGCCGGACGCTGCGGATAGTACGCCAGCAGTTTCTGCCGGTAGGCTTCCCAGCCTTCGTTTTTAAAGCCACGTTGTTCGTTAACCAGATCAAACATCATATTGATCCGTTCAGCGGTATAGTTATCCCAGGCGGCAAACACCAACAAATGCGAGCAATCGGTTACCTGTGACTGATCCCAGGCCACCGCACGGATTTGCTGTTTGATCGCCGGATCCGTTATCACTAACACCTGATAGGGCTGTAAGCCGCTGGAGCTGGCGCTAAGACGAATCGCCTCCAGAATAGTCTCCAGTTTATCTGCCGGCACTCGCTCGGCCGCATTCATTTTCTTAGTGGCATAGCGCCAGTTTAATAACTCAACAATATTTGACATGGTATCTCCGTGATAGCTTACGCAGTTTGGCTGAAATTGGTACAGCGCTGTTCGCTTTCAAGGTGAAAGCCAAAAGATTTTTGCCGCCAATATCACCACAACTCCGCTACGCTTGCCGCACCTGAGTCGATCCTGCGCTAACGAGAACAACACCAAACTCAAGGCTACACCGCACCACGACTCCGGTATGCCTGTCGTACCGGAGTCGGTCCTGCGATAGCGAGGAAAACACCAAACCCAAGGCTACACCGCATCACGACTCCGGTATGCTTGCCGTACCGGAGTCGGTCCTGCGATAGCGAGCAAAACACCAAACGCAAGGCTACACCGCATCACAACTCCGGTATGCTTGCCGTACCGGAGTCGATCCTGCGATAGCGAGAAGAACACCGAACTCAAGACTACACCGCACCGCGACTCGGTATGCTTGCCGTACCGGAGTCGATCCTGCGCTAGCGAGAAAAACACCAAACGCAAGGCTACACCGCACCACGACTCCGGTATGCTTGTCGTACCGGAGTCGATCCTGCGAGAGTGACAGGAACACCGAGCTTAACGGGCAACACCCGGAGCGGTATAAGCCTCGGTCCCCCACAGTGGTACCGTTGACAGGCCATGCTTAAAGCTACCCGAGGTTTCCTTGGTTGAGTAAGACAGATACATCAGGGTTTGATTCTGCGCATCGTAGATGCGGCGGATTTTCATGCTTTTAAAAAAGATACTCTTCGATTTACTAAACAGTACTTCACCGTTTTTGCTTTTATCGATTTTAGCAATCATCTCAGCGGTAATAGGCCCGGTTTGCCGGCAAGAGATAGCGCTATCCGAAGGATCCGAAAAATCCAGATTAGCCTCAATACTGGATACGTGGCAGGTTACGCCGCTAACGATAGGATCAGTAAAAGCATCCAGTTTGATATCTTTAGTAGTAAAGAGCCCCAACGACACATCTCCCACTTCATTTCTATTGCAGCCGGTAAGTGTTAGTAGCAATAAAACGCAACCTAGTATGCGCATTCCAGACTCCTTAGTGTGATTTGCTGGCCGCTGCCAGCCCAGTGGTTAGTGGCAATAATAGCGCAATTGGTGGTTTTGCAGCAGACCGCAGTTTAAAGCAGGTAAAAAACTACTGAATTTGCTTTGGATAGCGTGTCTGGACGCGTCGTTTAAATTTAACAACGCATTAAATAAAGACGAGGGACCTTTTATGGTTTAACTTATCAGTTTTTAATTAAATACTGATTTTGAGACAACAGTGCGACTGCTATTGGTTTGTTGTTATTTGTTCACTTCACTTACATTGGCCGCTGTTGAGCGGGGTTCAAGCCTTGACGTTACCCTGCAATTGGCAAAGCAGCATGGCTACTATGCTGATCGGGTTGACTGGCCACAGATTGAAACTAAAGCTAAGCTGCTATTAACAAGTCGGGGAGAGCCGGCGGCGATCCGCTTTGTCCTTGAAGCGTTGGGTGACAGACATTCCAGCTATATACCGCCAACAGGTGAAACTGCGGACACCGTAAAAAATTCGAACCAGAAATCAGAGAAGCTATTGTCTGAGACCAGGACGCCCGTCGCTGGCATTCCAGTCATCCGGATCCTCGCCTGGTCGGGCACTTCGCAGCAGGCTATGGCGGTAACCCGGTCACTGAGGGAGCAATTAAACAGTGTATTATCGGTACCGCGTTGCGGCATTATTCTGGATTTTTCAAATAATCGAGGCGGTAATATGTGGCCGACCCTCGTTGGTCTGAGCCCGCTGTTAACGGAGGGCTTACTGGGCTCCTTTAAGAGCGCACAAGATGAAGCCCGGTTAATTGAAAAGTGGCAGAACAAGATTTTCTACCGTGGTGAAAGTCATAACCTTAACAGTGCGATAACGGAGCAACCGACGTATCCAGCTCGGCGCATCGCCATCATTGTGGGGCCTTTTAGTGCCAGTTCGGGTGAGATTGTTCCTATTCTGTTACAAGGTCAGCAGAATGTGCGGGTATTTGGTCAGCCCACTGCGGGTCTGGCCACAGCAAATACGTCCTTTTCTTTGCCGAACGGCGGTTCGGTCAATATTACTACAGCACTTACCGTCGATAGGCATGGTGAGATAGTTGAGACTCGCCTTATGCCAGACGAGGAAACCTTAAGGCCATTGGAAACTGCAGCAAATTGGGTGATGCGGCAATGCCAGAGTGGGGGAGCGCTTAATACACATCTGCCTTTTGGGGGGGAGTGAGGCTTGGTATAGGCTTGGTCGTACAGAGAGTCGCGATTTTTTTGGTATGTGCCAATTGCAGACGTTTCACTACGTTGGCATAAAGGTCAGCTTTTAGTTATCAGCAGGAGCCCAAGCCCGTAGTAGCGACAACAGCCGTTTGTTATAGCTCGGCTATGTAAGACAGCGTTTCAGGATGACGCTGTACTAACTTTAAAAGGGTAACAGCTTGACCATTTGGCACACTACGACCTTGTTCCCAGTTTTCTAATGTGCGTGAAGACGTATGAAGTAACCTTGCGAAGACGCCACGGGACATATTAAACTGCTCTCGAATGCTCACGATTTCATCTGGTGAGATATTCAATTCACCCGTATCATTCACATGATGTGTTTTTAGGGTCAGCTTACCTTCTGAATGCTGTTTAGCCTCAACAAGAGCTGAGCTCAACTCTGCAAATAAATTACGAGTGCTCATTGCGCCACGCCTCCATAAAAGCCATTAATTGTTTTCTTTGAATTGCATTTAAATCGGACATTTCATTTTTGCCGTAAATGGTTAGCAAATAGAAACGCCTTTTTTCATCGAGAAAGTAATAGATAATCCGTGAACCACCACGTTTTCCTTTACCTTTGCTGGCAACTCGAATTTTGCGTAAACCGCCAGTACCTTGAATCACATCACCCAAGTGAGGGTTTAACATTAATTCAGCTTGAAAGAGTCTGTACTCATCATCACTGAGGTATTCATCTCGGTGCTTTTGAAAAATTGTTGATTCGACAAATACACTTTTCATAGAGAAAGTGTACGCAAATAACGTATAGATAACAAGAATTAGTTCTACTGTTCCCGGCACTAGCATCTAAATCAGGATTAGAAAAAACCAGAAATATGTCCAGTTATCCTGTAAAACGCAGACTTCCGTATGTAAATTCTGTTGCGGGGGCAATTTCCGCTCCAAACTCAAAGCGGCGTTTCTCCGCCACAAGCTAGGCTCCACATCAACGAAAAGTGCCAACTCTACTATCGCAGGTTGCGACTCCGGTACGGCAAGCATACCGGAGTCGAGATCAGGCTCAATCTGCGCGGCTTGGTTTATTGCTCAAAGCCCGTCATTTCCTGCTACAGACCTGGCACGATATCAACTAAAGATGCATATCCCACTAACGCAGATGGCGACTCCGGTACGGCAAGCATACCGGAGTCGAAGTCAGGCTAAATCTTCGAGGGCTTGGTTTATTGCTCAGAGCCCGTCATTTTCTGCAGCAAACCTGGCATGGCATATACTAAAGGTGCTTATCCCGATATCGCCGATGGCGATTCCGGTACGACAGGCATGCCGGCGTCGATACCAGAACCACGCTAAAAACATGACAAACAGTGATCTTTACGCAACAAAACCCGTAAACGCTAACGTATAGATAAGTTGGCATTTTGCTAAATTGGCATAGGAAAGCATTTTATGAAGAAATTCCTAGTGTTGTGTACTGCCCTTGTTATGCATAGCCTGCTGTTGCCAGCAGCGAGCGCACAAGAAACAAAAACCGCTTTGGTGCCTTTGCCATCTATTGATGATTTTAGTCGGGGTAAAGATGGCTGGAGTTTCGCGTTAGGTGCGGGTATTGAATACGAAACCGCCTACGAAGGCTCGGACGAATTTGGTTTGGAGCTTGAACCGGCAGGGGGCTTGCAATGGCGGCGCGGTAATGATGTGTTCTTTTGGGTCGGTGAAGCCATAGGGTGGCGTGGGTTACGTGCGGATACCTGGTTGTTTGAAGCCCTTATTGGCTTTGACGAAGGTCGTGCAGAGAGTGATTCAAAAAAAGGTTATCTGGATGGGCTCGGTGACAGTGATGAGGGCTTTGAATTAGTGCTGCAAACCCGTCGCGCCTTTGATACAGATTGGCGCTATTGGCTGGTTGGCCGGCTTGTCACCGGCGGTGATGGTAACCTGGGTTTGTTTGGTGTGGGTCGCCGCTTTGGCGAGAAGTTTGATGGCTCGGGCTCAGAGGTGAATATTGTTGCAGTATTTCACGATAGTAAATATGCCAATAAAGATTTCGGCATCACCGCTGAGCAGTCGGCGGCATCAGGTTTAGCCGCAACCAATATGAGCGGCGGTTATCGCTCTGTCGGTATCAATTACAATTATCGTCACTACATAAACAATAACTGGCAGATTTATGGTGAGGCACTGTATGAGCATTTTAGCAGCGCTGTTCGCAAAAGCCCGATTGCCCGTGGTGACTTTGAAGCAGAGGTTGGCATCGGCTTTATCTATGTGTTTTAAGCGCTAAAGCTAACAGTGCGCGAGAAAGCCCGCAGCTCCAGCATTTGGCCGTTGGAAAATAGGGCATTGCCGGATCCCGGCGTCCGCAAGCTGTGTGTTTGCTACCCAAACTGAATGTCCGCAACTAAATCAATGCGGGCATTCGGTTTATTTAAAATAATGAGTTCAAACGGTGTCTGTTGCAATTGTTTGTAGTGCTTGCTCTATTAGATCTTAGGTTCGCTTTTTGAGAGACGAATAAACCTTACCCTTTTCCCGCTTACCTACGGCAATTACATATACGAACAGTTCATCGTCAACAACCTCATAGGCTAATCGATATCCAGCAGAGCGAAGTTTAATTTTGTACACTGATTCATAGCCACTTAACTTATCAGCAGGTACTCTGGGATTTTCTAATCGCTCCGCCAGTTTTTTCTTGAATTGACTCTTGATCGGGGCACCAAGCTTTTCCCATTCCTTAAGCGCTGCCGGAAGAAATCGCAGCTTATAAGTCATCCAACGACACCGTTATAGCTTTATCCTTGTCACCACGACGTTCCTCAACAAGCCGCGCCAATTCATAGTCTTCGAGCATATCCATCAGAGCCTCGTAGGTCTCTGCTGGAATCAGGTAGGCTGCAGGTTTATTGTGGTTTAGCACCGCTATCGGTGAACCACTTGCCTGAGCGAGCAAGGCTGAGGGGTTTTTCTTTAATTCTGAAATGCTTACAGAAAAGTCCGCTAATACCTGACGCATGAAAACCTCTATTTTGACCTTAATTATGGTCTTATATTAGCTCGTTTTTCTATTGGTTGCTACGAAGTTTTAGGTATGACAGTTATATATTGTGTTGAATTCCTGCTTCACGCTCAAAGCAGCCTTTCGTCGCAACATGATAGAGCGACATCAACTAAAGGTGCTTATCCCACTATCGCAGATGGCGACTCCGGTACGGCAAGCATACCGGAGTCGGGGCCGGGAGCTGCATTGGATTTGGCGTATTAAGTTATCTGAAGATCCGTGAATCAAAACTAAATTCGAGTTTTTCGGCTTTGGCGAGGATAGCAGGTAGCAGCGGGTGCTGCGGATTAATCAGGTAGTTACGGTCTCGCGGCGAAATGCTTGAGGGTACCTGGAGTGCGGCGAACTCGGGGTTTTCGGCGTTAAGAAATTGATCGCCAATCAGTTGTGTCTGTTCCGGCGCGGGTATTGCCCGCCAGTTAGCTGGTAGAACTGAATTGTCCAACGGGATAATCAGCTCGTCGGGTAACTCAATGCGGTAAAGATCGTATTGGTGAATCACCTCGGGGGCGTGATTAAGGTGTACAAAAACTTCCAGGATACAAAGCGATTCGGATGCAGCGAAATACAGCGCCGCTGTGCCTTTTGAGTTCCAGCGCCCGCCATATAACTTTGCGCCTTGCGGATTGAAGGGCGCCTCGGCGAACTTTTTTTGGGTCAGCCGGTACAGTTGCATCAAGAAAACACGCCGTGTTCGAGCCGGCCGATTAACTCTTTAACCGTTTCAAAATCGACAGTGGTCGCAATCATATCTAATGGCCGCTTGCCATTCAGGCCATACACACTTTCACGCAACCAGGTCAGAGCGCGTTGTTCATTGCCAAAAAGCTCGGTCGCTAGTTTGACCAGCAATGCCAGGCGGTACATCACATCACTTTCCTGAGTGTTGAAACGTTCTCCATTTTTCAGGCGGCGCTTAATGGTGCTGATTGGGATCAAGGTCACATGGTGAAACTCGGTTTGTGACAACCGGGCTTTCGCCAGAATATTCCGATAGACCTCTGGTTTAAAGCCTTGATGAATAGCGGCATTTTTTGACGTTACCTCATCTTCTATACCAAGGCCATACCAATAATTCGGTTGGTATAGCGGCGAGGGTTTAAAGCTTTTCACTGCGCTGACAGTCATCACTGAGCCCTTTTTGGTTCATATGGCCTATTAAAAATAGCCCATATGAGCCAGTGGTGCAATTTTTTATTATTATCCCCCCTTGCTTTTATACTGTGCGCCACCTAGTATAAGTAGCTGTGTGGCGCACAGTATGTGCTGCACAGTATCAGGAGCAAAAGATGACGCAATCGCAACTGGACAAAATTCGGCTGGAACTGCGCCGCGGGGTGCTGGTTTTGGCGGTGCTGGCGTCGTTGAAAGAAGCGCATTATGGCTATTCGCTGCGCAAGCAACTTAACGACAACGGTATTGAGATTGATGAAGGCACCCTGTATCCACTGATCCGCCGTTTGGCAGAGCAGGGGTTACTCGACAGTGAATGGCAGCAAGGCGAAGGGCGGGAGCGGCGTTATTACCAGCTGTCTGCCAGCGGCCACAGCTTGCTTGGGCAGTTAACCGATGAATGGCAACAGCTTAATGGCGCCCTGAGTAACTTACTGGGTGTAAAGCCAGAGGAGACAGCATAATGGATTTAGTCACACGTTATATTGCTGCGGTGCAGCGCGAGTTACCCGAGGATAAACGCGATGAAATTGGCCGTGAACTGAATGCCAATATCCGGGATCAGTTGGATGCGCTGACGGAGCAAAAAGGTGAGCTTAGCGACGACGACAGTGCTGCCGTGCTGCTACAAATGGGGCATCCACGCGATGTAGCCCAGCAATTTGTGCCGCCGCAGCCATTAATTAGCCTAAGCTATATGCCGGTGTACCGCTATACCCTGTATATGGTGCTGGGGATTTTGTTTGTCCTGCAAATTATCGCCAGTACCAGTGCCTGGTTGCATAGTCAGTTTGGTTTATTGCTGTATCTGAAAAGCGTTGCCAGTGGCTTTATCGGCGATGCCTGTCTGGCATTTACTGCGATTACGGTGACTTATATGTTGTTATCGCGGGAGCCGGCTGCAGCAGCTAAAGCCACACCGAACTGGCATCCGCGGCAGTTACCGGCAGTGGAGCCGGGCTGGCAGACGATTTCGCTGCAGAATATTTTTACCGATCTTGGCACCTATGCCTTTTTATTGGTGCTGATCTGGTATCCGCTTTGGTTTACCCCAGAGCAGCTGGAAGCGCAGCGTATTAGTCTGGCTGAACCGGCACGGCAGTTTCTCACCTGGTGTACACCGGTGTTGCTGGCCGGGATAGTGCTGAATATTGGACAGCTGAAACAACGCTTCTGGAGTCGCCCGCTGTTAATCGCGAATGTGATGCTAAATAGTGCGCTGGTGCTGATCTTGCTGTATTTGGCTGTGAATGGGCCGCTGTTGGACATTAAAGTAGAAGTATGGCCCTATGCCTTTGACTGGACTTCACTGCAGCGCTCTATAGTAGCGGCCTTATTAATTACCGCCTGCTTTCCGGCTTACGAGCTGGGCCGTGATCTGCTGCGCTTAAAGCGTTTAAAGGCGGCCTGAGCAGCTTTAAGCCAGGCTAGAAATGCCAGAGGCTGAACTATCGCTCAGCCTCTGAATTCAGTGTCGTGCTGTGGTAAAGACTTTACTGGCACGTTTTATAGCGATACCCGCACTTGCCAGCTAACTGCTCAGTACTGCCGGCTGCGCTTATTATCGCGCACCAGCCACCAGATCAGATAACCCAGGATCACTAGGGGTAATACTGTGAATAACAAGGTCAGGCCGATGCCAATAACCGCGCCGACCAGACCAATTAATAAGCCAAAGATAGTCGCGGCAATGGCGATTAAGCTTGGTAAGCAGTAAATACCGACAGCGACTAATAAAATAATAACGATTGTTCTGTTCATACTAAGATCCTTTTGTTCGAGCTATTGATTCAGGTTAGCTTAAGGTAATCAAACAGCATGCCAAAAATATAGTTGTTTAATATCAATACCTTAATCTGGTTCGTCTGTCGCTGCAGCGGTTTGCGACCACCGGGCTTAGTGAAATTAACCAATTAGTGGTGAAAATCTTTATCAGAGTAGAATGTGAGCTAGCGGTAGGGCCAGCGCCTGTGTTGGTGGCGGCGGTAGGTCTGGCTTGTTACAGCAAAAATAAAAACGGGCAGCAGTAAGCGGCCCGTTCCGGAGGTTATAGTAGGTGCTATCAGAGTCTGTTGATCTGCTCTTTTAGCTGATAGGACTTGTCGGTAACAATACTTTCCAGGGTGCCCACCCGCTCCTTAAGTTTGGCAATTTCTGCCTGTAAGGCTTCGATATCCGCCTTGCCGGCTTTGCCTTTGGTTTTCATATGCGTTTCGTAGGCTGCGTAGCCCAGACCACCAATAATGGCAATAGCCGCAATTTCAAATGGACCCATCTCTGCTTTACCTCTTATAACCGGTTAATTTCTTCTTTTAACTGATATTTTTTATCTGTCACTATGCTTTCCAGTGTCGCCAGGCGCTCTTTTACTGCCAGCAGTTCCTGCTGCAGTTCATCAAAGCCTTTACCCGATGCCAGGTGCCGGTATTTATAGCGCATTTTCAGCGCATCATAGGCCACGCCACCGACGATTGCCACTACCACTATTACTACCACGCCAATATCCATTGTTATCTCCTTGCTGTTTTTTTGTAAGTAAAAGCAAGCACAATGCCATTATTGTAAGTTATTGATTAAAAGCAAATTGATTTAAAGGTGCGGCCTGTACTTAGCGTAAAATGCAAATATTTAGTCAGCTTTAACATAGTCTAGTGGTAAAATTGGCCAAAGAAAGTGAATTTTTGTAAGGCTTTATGACTGACGAACAGTGGATGCGCCATGCCATGATGCTGGCACAGCGGGCGGAACAGCTGGGCGAGGTGCCAGTCGGGGCGGTATTGGTTAAAGATCAGCAGATCGTTGCTGAAGGCTGGAACCAGATGATTAGTCTGAATGATCCCTCGGCGCACGCTGAAATGCAGGCGGTACGTCAGGCTGGCCAGGTACTGGACAACTATCGGCTGCTCGATTGTACGCTCTATGTTACGCTGGAACCTTGCACTATGTGTGCCGGAGTACTGGTACACAGCCGGATCAAACGTCTGGTCTACGGGGCGGCTGATTATAAAACCGGTGCCGCAGGCTCGGTGCTCGATTTAGTGCGCTACCCGCAGTTTAATCATCAGTTAGAGGTAACGGCCGGGGTGCTGGCTGAGGAATGTGCCGCCATGTTGTCTGCGTTTTTTCAACGCCGGCGGGCCGAGAAAAAACAGCTTAAACAGCAGGCGCTTCAACCAGATGTTGAAAGTAAGCAATAAAACTGCGGCGGCGGTGATGTACCTTTTTAATTTGCAGATTGCGCTTGATCCGGCGGCGGCTGGATGCCACATCCAGTAAGCGACGGCGACGTTTTAGCGCCGGCTTTTTCTTTTTTAGCATAGACTTATCCCGTTCTTTACACTGTTGTGAATAATATGGGCAGGGCTGGCGGGCTGCAAGCACCTCAGATGAATTTATTGTGACAGGGGCGGCGCCTCGGCAACTTGCTCACTCTGTTCGACCAGTCGTTGCCGCTGTTGTTCCTGACGCTGCTCTAATTGTTGCCGCTCATCTACGCCCACCAGCGTATCGTAATAGCGGCGGATATTTTCAACATAGAGTGCGGCTTCGTCACCGCGCGCAAAACCAAAGCGGGTATGTTGGTACACCGATTTTTGCCGTAGTAACGGCAAGCGCTGTTTTACTTCCAGCCATTTATCCGGATCGGCGCCATCACGCTGCGTCAGGCGCCGGGCATCTTCCAGATGACCCCAGCCAATATTGTACGACGCCAGCGCAAACCACAGCCGGTCTGGCATCGGGATCCGCTCCGGGATCCGGTTTAGCAGCAGCTGCAGATAACGGCTACCCCCGGCAATACTCTCTTCGGCATCCAACCGGCTTTGTACTCCCATTTGCCGCGCAGTGGGCATGGTTAGCATCATCATGCCGCGCACCCCGGTAGGGCTGCGGGCTTTCGGATTCCAGTGCGATTCCTGGTAACTCAGCGCCGCTAACAGGCGCCAGTCGAGGTCGCCGGCATATTCGATAAACCAGTGCCGGAATGCCGGCAGGGTGTCCTCGATAGCCCGGATAAAGCGGATGGTATCGACATAGTCAAACAGCTCAACATGACCAAAATAGCGATCTTCCAGCGTAACCAAATCGCCATTTTGATAAACATGGCCAAAATACTCGATCAGTACACTAAACAGGCTATCGTCCTGATTTTTGGGTAGCAGCCAACCTACCGGCAGATTTTCACTGACTGTCAGGCCGATATTCAGTTGCGGGAATAGCCGGCGGTTTACCGCCAACTGGTTAGAGTCGGTCAGGGTATAGCGGATGCTGCCATCGACCACTTTTTGCAGCAGCTCATCGGCGTCCAGATCGGCCGATTCCTGAAAGCGGATCGCCGGCTCCTCCGCTGCCAGACGGCGCAGCGTTTCGGCATGGCTACTAAAGGCCGAGACGATTACCGGCTCATCCAGTTCGGCCAGTTGCTGTGGCCAGCTGTTGCCCTGGCGAAAAACTAATAATTCGTCAATCCAGCGGTAGGCCGGCGCGGCCCGGAATTTCGCGGTGCGCTCCGGTGTCAGCGTTAAACCACCGGCAATAAAATCCACCTGGCCGTTTTTCAGCTTGCGCTGTAAATCTTCCAAATCGAAGCTGGGAAACAGTTGTAATTCGACGCCAAGACGATCGGCCAGGCCCTTAGCCAATTCATATTCAAAGCCAGTCGGACCATCGACGCCAATATAGTAACTGGTCGGGCCATGCAGGATGCCGACGCGGATCTGACCGCGCTGATAAATGTCAGTAAGCTGATTTGTTTGTTCTGGCAATGGCTTAGAGCATGCCAGTAACAGCAAGCTCAGACAAAGCACAGACCATAATCGCAGCATAATCAGTTCCGGTTGAGACGACTTTGCGATGTTACCGCAAACTTCTTAGTCGCAGCCAGACTTTTCACATATCACTTAGCGCGAATTTTCTTTATAATGTGGCGCCTTTTTAGGTTCCACTGTCGTTCAACCAACGGAAAATAGCCTATGTTGATCCTGCGTGGTGCACCTGCACTGTCCGAATTCCGAATTCAAAAGTTACTCGATCTTTGTGCCCAGCAAAATTTACCGGTTAACGGTATCTATGCCGAATATATGCATTTTGCTGATTTATCGGCACCACTTAGCAGCGAACAGCGCCAGGTGCTGGATCAACTGTTAACCTACGGCCCGAGCATTGCCAGCCACCAACCCAGCGGTTTGTTGCTGTTAGTGACACCACGCCCCGGCACTATTTCTCCCTGGTCTTCCAAAGCCACCGACATTGCCCGCAACTGTAACCTGCCAACGGTAAAACGCTTAGAGCGTGGTATTGCCTATTATGTTGACGCGGAGGCCTTAACTGCGGCTCAGCAGCAACAACTGGCCAGCCTGTTACATGACCGGATGATGGAAGCGGTGTTTAACGAGTTGGAGCAGGCTGCCGCGCTGTTTGCACAGGCCGAGCCGGGTACTTTAAGCTCGGTGGACATTCTGAGCGGTGGCCGTGCGGCACTGGAGCAGGCCAACCAGACGATGGGTCTGGCCTTGGCCGATGATGAAATTGATTATCTGGTCAGCAATTTTCAGCAGCTGGGTCGCAACCCGAACGACATTGAACTCTATATGTTTGCTCAGGCCAACTCTGAGCACTGCCGGCACAAGATTTTTAACGCCGACTGGACCATCGATGGCGTAAAACAGCCTAAATCGCTGTTTAAAATGATTAAGAACACCTTCGAGCAAACACCGGATTATGTGTTATCAGCCTATAAAGATAACGCTGCGGTGATGGTTGGCTCTGAAGCCGGTCGTTTCTTCCCGACGCCGGATGGCCGCGAGTATCAGTATCATCATGAGCCAATCCATGTGCTGATGAAGGTAGAAACCCATAACCACCCCACGGCGATTTCTCCTTATCCGGGCGCGGCAACCGGCTCGGGCGGCGAAATCCGTGACGAGGGTGCCACCGGCGTGGGCTCTAAGCCCAAAGCGGGCTTAGTGGGTTTCTCGGTGTCTAACCTGCGTATTCCGGGCTTTGTACAGCCATGGGAAAGTGATTTTGGTAAGCCGGAGCGCATCGTTACCGCGCTGGACATTATGCTGGAAGGCCCACTGGGTGGCGCCGCCTTTAACAACGAATTTGGCCGCCCGGCGATCAACGGTTATTTCCGTACCTACGAAGAAAAGGTGCACAGCCATAACGGCGAAGAAGTTCGTGGTTACCATAAGCCGATTATGATTGCCGGTGGTCTGGGCAATATCCGCGAAGAGCACGTCCAAAAAGGCGATTTGCCGGTGGGTGCCAAGCTAGTGGTATTAGGCGGCCCAGCGATGAATATCGGTCTGGGTGGTGGTGCGGCGTCTTCGATGGCGTCAGGCCAGTCGAATGAAGATCTGGATTTTGCTTCGGTACAACGCGATAACCCGGAAATTGAACGCCGTTGTCAGGAAGTAATTGACCGCTGCTGGCAGCTGGGCCAGGACAACCCTATCGTCTTTATTCATGACGTCGGTGCCGGTGGTTTATCCAATGCCTTCCCGGAGCTGGTAAACGACGGCGGGGTCGGTGGTAAGTTCGAGCTGCGTAATGTACCGAACGATGAGCCTGGCATGTCGCCGCTGCAAATCTGGTGTAACGAATCGCAGGAGCGCTATGTGATGGCGATCCCGGCAGACAAAATGCCGGTATTCGAAGCCATCTGTAAACGTGAACGTGCCCCTTATGCGGTAGTGGGTGAAGCCACCGCCGAACAGCATTTAACGCTGAGCGACAGCTACTTTGGCAATACGCCGATTGACCTGCCGTTAAACGTGTTACTGGGCAAGGCGCCCAAAATGCACCGCGAAGTGCAAAGCTTAAAAGCGCCGGCTAAGCCTTTAGATCGCTCTGCTATTACGCTTGCCGATGCGGCCGAGCGTTTATTACGTTTGCCGACCATTGCCGAGAAAACCTTTCTGGTAACCATTGGTGATCGTACGGTAACGGGTTTGGTCGCGCGCGATCAGATGGTGGGCCCCTGGCAGGTGCCGGTGGCGAACTGTGGTGTCACTGCCGCCAGTTATGATACCTACCATGGCGAAGCGATGGCGATGGGTGAGCGGACGCCGGTTGCCTTGCTGGACTTTGCTGCCTCAGCCCGTCTGGCAGTGGCGGAAGCTATTACCAATATTGCTGCCACGGATATTGGTGACTTAAACCGGATTAAACTTTCTGCCAACTGGATGGCCGCCGCCGGTCACCCGGGCGAAGATGCCGGTTTATATGCGGCGGTAAAAGCCGTTGGCGAAGAGCTGTGTCCGGCACTAAAAGTGACGATCCCGGTGGGCAAAGACTCGATGTCAATGAAAACCCGCTGGCAACAGGATGGTGAAGATAAGGCCGTTACCGCGCCTATGTCGCTGATTATCACCGCCTTTGCCCGGGTAGAAGATATCCGTAAAACCGTGACGCCACAGCTGCGTACGGATAAAGGCGCCAGCTCCTTGCTGCTAATCGACCTGGGGCAGGGCGCTAACCGCTTAGGCGGTTCGTGCTTGGCTCAGGTATATAAGCAACTGGGCGATCAGCCTGCTGATCTGGATTGCCCACAGCTGCTGATTAACTTCTTTAATGCCATGCAGCAGCTGACGCGCGAGCAGAAATTGCTGGCCTACCATGATCGCTCCGACGGTGGTTTATTTGTCACCCTGGCTGAGATGGCCTTTGCCGGTAAAGCCGGTATCGCCGCCGATATCAGCGCTCTGGGCAGCGATGCGCTGGCGGCGTTATTCAGCGAAGAGCTGGGGGCGGTGCTGCAGGTTGCCGACAGTGAACTGGCTTATGTCCAGCAGGTGCTGGCCGCACATAACCTGGCAGACTTAAGCCATGTTGTAGGTAAAGTTGAGCAAAGCGATCGTTTTGCGATCAGCCAGCAGGGCACAGTGGTATTTAACGATAGCCGCAGCCGTCTGCGCACGGTCTGGGCCGAAACGACTTATCAGATGCAAAGCCTGCGCGATAACCCGGCGGGTGCCAAGCAGGAGTTTGACGCCAAGGCCGATCAGCAGGATCCGGGCTTGCACGCCAAACTGACCTTTGATCCGAATGCCGATATTGCCGCGCCGATGATTTTAAAAGGCGCTGCACCCAGGATCGCGATTCTGCGCGAGCAGGGCGTTAACTCGCAGCTGGAAATGGCCGCTGCCTTTAACCGTGCCGGCTTTAGCGCCGTTGACGTGCATATGAGCGATATTCTGAGCGGTCAGGTGTCGTTAAAAGACTTTAACGGTTTAGCGGCCTGTGGTGGTTTCTCTTACGGTGACGTGTTAGGGGCCGGTGAAGGCTGGGCCAAGTCAGTGCTGTTTAACGAGCAGGCACGCAAAGAGTTCCAGACCTTCTTTGAACGGCAATCCACCTTTGCCTTGGGTGTTTGTAACGGTTGTCAGATGATGTCGAATCTGAAGAGCCTGATCCCGGGTGCCGATTTATGGCCACACTTTGTGCGCAATAAATCTGAGCGCTTTGAAGCCCGCTTTAGCCTGGTGGAAGTCCAGCAAAGCCCGTCGCTGTTCTTTAGCGGTATGGCTGGCTCGCGGATGCCGATTGCCGTATCGCACGGTGAAGGCCATGCCGAGTTTGCCTCTCAAGCTGCCTTTGCGGCTGCCAACCAAAGCGGTACTGTGGCACTGCGTTTTGTTGATAACTACGGTCAGGTTACCGAGCAGTATCCGGCAAACCCGAATGGTTCAGTGGCCGGTATTACCGCGCTGACTACCACCGATGGCCGGGTTACTATTATGATGCCACACCCGGAGCGGGTATTCCGCACCGTGGCCAACTCCTGGCATCCGGATGACTGGCAGGAAGACAGCCCCTGGATGCGGATGTTCCGCAATGCCCGGGTATGGTTAGGGTAAACCACGATACAGGTAGATAAAAAAAAAGCTGGGCATGCCCAGCTTTTTGTTTTAAAAGTCTTGCTGTTATTCCAGTTTCATCTGATGCTCGGTATCGACCAAAGTACCAATAGCATCTGCTGCGACACGCGCGCCCAGCATCTGCGCCAGATACTGTAATTGCCTATCAACATCGCCAAAGTATAAGAGGCCAGTTCCAGCATTAATTTTGGCATCCTGATGAACCACCATATATTCATGGCCAATGCCTTCAAGGCGTCGCCAAGTAGGTATACGTTGAATAGTTAGTGGGCCGGCCTGACGGAGTAAGTTAATTTTTTGCAATGCGACTTCCGCTCTTTGCCATTCCGTCATGCCTTTCTTAACATATTTTATGTTCAATTCGGTGTGGAAGCGAGTCAAAGCGTTGCGCTGTTCAAGCCGGGACAGCTGCCCGTTATTAAAGCCAACGATAAGTTCGTGTTCGGCTTTACTGGCAGGTACATGTAACGTCATATTTACGCTATCGAAAACTATCTCTGCGTGGATGGGTATGGCTGCTATGCAATATAATAAACAAACGACACTCCCTGTTATTAATCTTTTCATATCTGGCTCCTTGCTAAAGTACACACCTTAGCACTAAAAGTGCTGGCTAACCGCGATTTAGTCCTACTAAAGCTTTATCATACAACCGGGTATCTGCATACCTGGTTGTATGATAAAGCCGGGAAGATAGGGGCAAAGTAACGTTACATGCTATTGGTAAGCGATTGCTTCAGATCCCGGTCACCGGCGCGCGGGCTGATGGATACACAGCCAAAAGAACCGTCACACCTTTGGCTTCTGATCCTAACCATACTGCCAGGTTCAAATAATCCGGTACGTTGTAACTGTTGCACTACGTTTGTCAGCATCGATTCCGTTTTAAAGTCACGGCCAATTACCTGAATAATTTCCATATCGTAAGATTGTTGTAAGTCAGCGACCTGCTCGGCAACCTCTGCCTGCGCGGATACCTGTGCGGATAAGAGTGTAATGCAGTTTTGTAGGTATGGTCGGGACGGCTGATGACCGACCAGCACCAATTGTTTAAAAAGATTGGCGGCGGCGCTGATATCCTGCTCCGCAATTTCCCCGCTCAGTTTCATCCGGGCGAGTAAAAAGACGGCATCAAGCAGTTTTTTCTCACTGGCCCTTTCCAATAACGCTAAGCCGTCACGCTGGATACCCGGGTCTGGATCCAATAATTTCGTCACTGCAACTTTATAAAGGGCCGGTGCATAGTCCAAATCCACTGCTTTTTGTAGTAGGGAAGCGGCCTGTGCCGGGTCTTGTTCAACCACAAAACCCCGTTCATACCAGTCCGACATTAACAGCAATGCGGGTTCATGATTCGACTTCGCAGCCCGGCGCAGCATCCGCAGCGCACGCTCCGGTTCAGCCGGCCGGCCATCACCGGTAGCGTAAATCATACTGAGTAGAGTCATGGCTTCTGTACTACCGTGACGGGCTAACTTATGTAAATCCCTGATATCTTTGTTGCAGTTGCCTGATACACAGGCAAGTTCCTGCGACTGTGCAGATCGGGCGTGCAATTGTAAGGGAAGCAAAAAGGCGCACACAAAGACTAAGCTGCCCAGAAACCGTGTAGTGTGTTTCATTGATTCATCCTGAATTAGGGTCGGGATTTAAGCTTAGCGGTTAAGAAATATACTGTCAATTAGCGTTTTATTAACATGATAAGGGCAATCTAACTCGATAAGGGTACTGCTATAGCTAAGGAACCGGCTATGCTGAGCTTGTCGCTTGCTGCACCGTTGATGCTAAAAACTGCTGCCGGGCCTGATTACGACCTTGTTGCTTGGCCTGATAAAGCAGCTGATCGGCTTGCTGCATCAACTGACCACTCTGATAACCGCTGGCCGGGTAATTTAGGGTGATAATACCGATCGATGCGGTGACTACGCCAAAGGGTGAGTTTTGATGCGGGATCGCCATTGCCGCCAGCTTGTCGGGTAATTGCAGTAAAGTACTGCGGCTGCTGGCACTGTGCTGCTCTACCAGAATAAATTCTTCGCCGCCAAAACGCACCACCAGCAGCTTGGGATCGGCAGACAGTAGCCTGGATAGTTGCACCAGCACCAGATCGCCATCCAAATGACCATAATGGTCGTTATAGCGTTTAAAGTAATCGATATCCAGCAACCCCAGCGATAATTGTTGACCTGGCGGCAGTTGTTGCAGTTTTTGCTGCAAACGTTGTTCGAAGCTACGCCGGTTCAGCAAGCCGGTTAACTGATCAGTTTCGGCTTTTTGTTGCTCCAGCCGCACGGTTTTAAACTGGCTGCGCAATAAAATATCAAATTGCCGTTGCCAGCTCAGGCAGAGTAATAATGTAATACTCAGATAAAACAGCGTCCAGCCGGTGTTGGTATCGGTACAGTACTTCAGAAACAAAATGCTGGCGCTCAGTTGCAGCCAGAGCAGCAGTTTTTGCTGCAGGTTAAAAATCGGGATAGCGGCCAGCGCAAAGGCCACCACCAGGGGGCCGCCTTCGCCCAGTTTGCCAAAATACTGGGCCGAGCTGTAAAAGGTCACCGCCAGCAGCAATAACACCAGGGCGGCTATCGCCAGCCAGCCCTGTAGCCAGTGGTCGGGTGTCAGGCGCCGGTTGTAAATAGCGAAGCCGACTATCAGTGTAGCGGCAATAAAGCGCGATAGATTGTTCAGGCTGTGCCATTGGTCGCCCAGGATAATATCGGTGGCACTGAACACCAGCAGCAACAGGGCACAGACCAGCGCCAGCCGCTGTGCGATATGGCGGGTGCTGGCAACCAGATACAGCCGGAACTCGGCTTCACTGGCCGGGTCCAGGTAAGATAAAGCTGGAAAGTAGTTTTTAATCAATTGCATAGAAAAGAGATATCCAAATGATACCTCTAAGCTTAGCAGCTAATTTGCTATTCAGAGCAAGCCTTTTAAAAAAGCCACCACGCTACGTCCGAGCGCACTTAACGCATATCCGCCTTCCAGCATGGCGACGATGCGGCCCTGGCAATGTTTATCGGCCAGTTGTTTTAGCTCGCTGGCGATCCACTGATAGTCCTCTTCGCGCAACATAAAGTGCGCCATCTCATCTTCAGCGTGGCCGTCAAAGCCGGCCGAGATCAGGATCAGTTGTGGGGCAAAGGCATCAATGGCCGGTAGCCAGTGTTGCTGTACCTGCTCACGCCAGGCGCTGCTGCGGCAGCCGCCGGCCAGTGGTAAATTGATAATATGCTCGTTACTGCTGTCGGCGCCGGTGTAAGGGTATAGTGGATGCTCAAACGAGGAGCAAAACAGTACCCTGGGTTCGTGCTGAAAAATATCCTCGGTACCGTTGCCATGATGTACATCGAAATCAACGATGGCGATCCGGCTTAGCTGATAGGTATTCAGGGCGTGCTCAGCCGCGATAGCAATATTATTTAGCAGACAAAAGCCCATTGCCTGCTCGCGGGTGGCGTGATGACCGGGCGGGCGCACCGCGCAAAAGGCCTGCTCGTTACTGCCTTTCATTACCTGATCCACGGCATTGATACCGCTGCCGGCGGCATTCAGGCTTTTCGGGCCCATAATGGTATCGGGATCCAGCCAGATATGGCCCTCGGTTGGTGCTTTGGCAAATAATTCATCGACATAGCGTTTGCCATGTGCCAGATATAGCGCTTCTTTTGTGGCTGGGCTGGCGTCGCGCTGCATCACCACATATTCCATTCCGGAGCGGATCAGCTGGTCATTAATCGCCGACAGGCGCTCCGGACACTCCGGATGATCAACGCCATTTTCATGGTAGTAACAGCTGGGGTGACTGAAAATGGTAATGGGCATCAGCTGTCTCCTGCTGGAGTTAAATCCAGTTTTAAATAGGCTTCGGATGGATCTTCGCTACGCAAGCGCACAAAGCCGGCGTTTTCGAATACTTTGAGCATGGGTTTGTTTTCGGCGCGCACATAGGCCTGCATTGAAGCCAGGCCGCGGGCTTTTGCCACATTAATCATTTCTGCCAGCAGCCGCTTAGCCATACCTTTGCCCTGGAACTTTTCACGGGTAACAAAGGCCACTTCACAGCTATTCTGGCTCTCAATCAGGTAGTAGCGGCCGACGGCCTGGATCTCTACGACTGAGCCTTTTTGCTTCACAATGCACAGTGCTAAATCCCTGGACTGATCGACACTGACCAGGGTGCAGGATTTTTCGCGGCTCATCTGTGTCGGCACTGAGTTATAGCGCATTTGCAGCGTTTCTTTGGTATGGGAGTAAAAAAACTCCTGCAAGCGCCGTTCATCCGAAGGGTTCAGTGGCCGCAAATCAAAGCTCTCGCCGTTTACGCTCAGCTCTTTAAAGCCGACAGGCCCCAGCTCCGGTACTTCGACCGGGGTTTGCACCTGATAATGCGGTACCCAGTAATGTTTGCGGACTTCAGCCAGTAACTGATTACGGAATTTCGGATGGGCGACCCGGATCAGCTCCAGCGCCCGCTCGCGGATACTTTTGCCGCGTAACGACGCCACGCCAAACTCCGTCACCACATAGTGCACATGCGCCCGGCTGGTGACCACGCCGGCGCCTTCGCGGATATGCGGCACGATGCGCGAAATACTGCCATCTTTAGCGGTCGAGGGCAGGGCGATAATGGGTTTACCGCCATTACTCATTGAAGCACCGCGGCTAAAGTCAACCTGACCGCCAACGCCGCTGTAAAACTGATGGCCGATTGAATCTGACACCACCTGTCCGGTCAGATCAACTTCGATGGCACTGTTAATCGAGACCATGCGCTCGTTGCGGGCGATATTGCTGGGCGAATTGACATATTCACTGGGATAAAAGCCGATATGCGGGTTTTGGTGCACAAAGTCATACAGTTGCTTAGTGCCGATACAAAAGCTGGTGACACTTTTGCCGGGATGAAAGGTTTTGCGTCTGTTGTTGATCACTCCTTTTTTAATCAGCTCCAGTACACCGTCGGTCAGCAGCTCGGTATGCAGACCCAGATCCTTGTGATTGCTCAGATAGCGGGTTACCGCTTCGCAGATTTTCCCTACGCCAAGCTGAATAGTGGCGCCATCTTCGACCAGCAGTGACACGTACTGGCCGATACGCTCAGTACGCGGATCCAGCTCGGTAGGCTGGACTTCCGGTAGTGGCTGCTCGGCATAGAAAAACGCATCGATATCATCTTTATGAATAAACGATTGGCCATAGGTAATAGGCATGGCCGGATTGACCTGGGCAATCACTGTTTTGGCGGCTTTCGCTGCCGCGGCTATCACATCAACTGATACACCAAGTGAATGATAACCATGTTCATCGGCCGGGCTCACCATAATCAGCGCGGCATCCAGCGGCAGTACGCCGTCGGTAAAAAGCGCCGGAATATCGGTCATAAAACAGGGGGTGTAATCAGCCCTGCCCTCAGCGACAGCCTGACGCACGGTATTGCCGCCGATAAAGAAGGTATTGACCTTAAATAAATGCTGAAACTCGGGTTTGGCCCATTTGTTGTCTGACAGGGTCACCAGTTGCACAATTTCAATATCATGCAGGCTTTTGGCATTCGCAATCAGATCGTCAATCAGTAGGGTTGGCACCGCGGCATGGGAGCCAATAAAAATCCGGTTTCCGGATTTTAGCAGGTGTTGCCAGTTAAGTTTGGAGACAGGACTTGGCATAACAGCTCCGGCTTGAGATCAGTATTAGCACTCTAATCCAGAAGCCGGAGCGGGAAAAGCCCCGACTTTGGTCGGAGCGCCCGGAAAAATACCGTCAACACCGTAATGTTGACGGCAAAGGGCAAGATAAAACTTACAGCGTCCAGCGCAGACCAATCATTGCTACCAGCGGATCAATACTGACATCAACGCTTTGCACTGTATTGCCATTAACCCGGACATGCGCCTTGGTATCGATATCAATTTTGCTGATCATCAGGTGGACACCCAGGTTATCAGCCAGTTTGATATTGACGCCGGCTTGTGCGGCCAGGCCCCAGGAGTTTTTCAGCTTAATGGTCACAGGATCATTAGCACCGGCCGCACCCAGCGCGACCAGCGTGCTTTTCAGCTGACCATCGGCTTCGGTATTAAAGAAGTTGGTGTAATTGACGCCCAGGCCAACAAAAGGCTGAATGTTGCTGTTGCCAACATCAAAATAATACTGGCCGAGTAAGGTAGGCGGTAAATGCTTGGTTTTACCTACTTTTAAACCGTCAATAGCGCCATCGCCACTGATTTTGTGGGTAAAAGGGGTAGCGGCAATTAACTGCACGCCCCAGTTTTTATCCAGTTTGTAGTCAAAGGTCAGGCCCAGTTGGGTATTGTCATTCACCTTGACGCCAGTTGAGCCGGCCGGTAAGCCTGCGACGGCTTCTACCACATTCAGATTGCCGCTGCTGTCACTTGGCATCACGCTGATGGCGCCAACGTTGACAGAAAATTCGGCCATGGCAGGGGCGGCAACTAAACTCAGGCCCAGTGCTACTGTAGATAACATTGTTTTCATTGTATTCTCCCGTCAGATAACTGGCGCCATTGTGCGCTTGCTGGCGGTGAAAACCTTGGGCTGGATCAAAAAAGCCCGCTACAAAGCGGGCCTTTAATGGTAAGTATTGTTCTATATCAACAAAGTGGTAGGGACAGGTTGCCTTTGCGCAGCGCGGCCTAGTCCTGCTGTTGGCGCCTGTTCTCAAAGCGGTTAGAGCGATCGGAGATTGAACCTGTTGCCCGGCTCTCGCTTGCTGGCCGGCTGACAACGGCTTGCCGTTGTTCCATTTGTGGCCGCTGCGGTTGTACCCGTTGGCTATCCTGCGCTGGCCGGCTCACCGGTTGTACCCGCTCTTGCTGAAATCTTTGTGGCTGCACCCGCTCGGTTCTTACCTCTTGCTGCGGCTGTTGATACTGTACGCGCTGGGTTTCAGCTTGCGGTACTCTGATAGGCTGCACCCGCTCGGTCCGGCTGTCCTGTGCCGGGCGCTGATGCTGTACCCGCTGCTCTCTATTTAATGCTTCGTTGCGCTGCTGTGCTCGCTGCTCTCTACCCAGCGCCTCATTGCGCTGCTGTTCTCTATTGAGTGCCTCATTGCGCTGTTGTGTGCGTAGCGCACTGTCCTGCACACGTTGCGGCCGCTGCCGGTCAACGGCCGGGCTGGTGTCTGCAACAGGGATTGGCTGCATACGCTGCTCATTTTCCGCCCATTGCTGAGCAATACGTCCCTGCGTCGGGCGCTCCTGATGTTGCGGCCGTTCGCTTCGTGCTGTTTCATGCTGGCGCGGCTGACGGTTGCTGTCATACTGACGGCCTTCGCGCTGCGCACTGCGTGGTGCTGCCTCAGCTTCGCGGTTAGCCTGACGGAGCTTGCTGTCGGCCGGAATAAAGCGATTGTCTGGTTGTGAGCGCTGCTCCTGATTACGCTCAGCACGCCATTGTTCGCGAGGTCTGTGCGGCGCATCGTCATGACGGCGTGGCCGATCCGGGCGGTGCTGATAGTCTGGCCGGTCACGTAACTGACTGTGACGGTAGTGCACGCCACGGCGGTGATAATGATCATGCTGCCAACGTGGTGCATTGTGGAAGTGCTGCCGTTTTGGATAATAGCGCGGTGGTTTATGATAGTAATGGTGGTGCACTATCACATGATGACGATGCCAGTCGAAGACGCTGAAATAAAACGCCGGTCTGACATGGTAACCACTGCTCCAGTAAAAGCTGACCCGGCTGCGGTGACCGACCGGCTCATACCAATACAGTGGCGGATAGGCTGGCCACCACCAGTTACCGTAAACCACCCGGGTATCGTAGTAGGGCACATAAATCACCTCACGCCGCGCCGGTTCAATCACGATCACTTCGCGTTCGCGCTCCACCACCACATGCTCCATCTGCTGCAGTGAGCCCTGGGCATAGGCGCGTTGCCGTAAGCGCTGAATACTGGCCAGTAACGCTGGCTCATCGGCTAAAAAGATTTCTCCCAGCCGCTGCGTCCATTGCAGATCATCATTCAGGCGTTGCACTAACTGTGGGAAGGCAACCAAAGCCTGGACACTGGGGTCCCAGTCCTGGCCCTGCACGGCTTCTACCGCGTCTTCGCCGCGAAGATCCGGATTACGCTCTAACCAGCGTGCCGCCTGCACAATTTCCAGCGGATAGGTCGAGGCAATCAAGACGTGGGTTAGTACTGAGTCCGGATACAGTGCAATCGGCGCAAGCATCTGGTCCAGCTCAGCCTCGCTGTTGCTGCTGCGGCTTTGTGCCTGACTGGCGCAGGCACTGAGCAATAAAATCGCCAGGGCTAACAGTAGCTGTGGCAGGGTTCGTTGTATCGTCATATCAAGCTCCTTACCACGGGCGTTAAGTTGCGCCGGCAGAGGGTTGGACATTTAGTATACAACTTATAGAGGGCCGCGGCTGAATCGTAGCTGAACTTTACCGGATCTTTACACTAAGCCACAAGAAACAGTGGATTAGCTCAGATAACGGGCGCGCTTTTGCGCTTTTAGCTGCGTCAGGTCTACCAGTACCAGGCCATCAATGCAGTCAGCGAAATCCGGATCCGTACCAAAGGCCAGAAATTTCACCCCGCCTGGCTCGCACAGCTCACTGTATTGCTTATATAAGGTGGGAATACTTACCCCCATATTGGCCAGCAGGTGTTTTAGCTGCACAAAGTCTGCTGCATAGTCCTGACCGCTGAAGTGCTGCTGCAGCTGTTGCAGAATAGCGTGCGGCAGCTGATAGGGCTGATTTGATACTGCTGTTTGCTGTTCATCCTGAAAATATAAAGAGTAGAAATAGACCATCAGATCCCGGGCTGCTTGCGGGTAGCTGTTCGACAGGCTGACGCCGCCAAACAGATAGCGTAGTTCCGGATACTGCTTAAGATAAGCTCCAATGCCATACCACAGATAGTCCAGGCTGCGCTTACCCCAGTAGCGTGGTTGCACAAAGCTGCGTCCCAGCTCCAGCCCCTGCGCCAGATAGGGTTGCATCTGGGCGCTAAATTGAAATAGCGAGGCGGTATATAAGCCGGCTAAGCCGTGATCAGCGATCACCCGCGCCGTATTGGCAAAACGGTAGGCGCCGACGATCTCCAGATCATCGCTATCCCACAGGATCAGATGTTCATAATGGCTATCGAAGCGGTCAATATCACGGCGCTGGCCACAACCTTCACCGACAGCCCGAAACGCCAGCTCGCGCAGGCGGCCGATTTCGCGCATCACCGGCGAACTTTGCTGATGATGGTACAGGTAGATTTTTTTGCCATCGCCGGTTTCGCCCAGCAACTGGCAACTTTCTACCGCCTTTTTCAGCACAGCCCGCTCTTCCGGATGCGCTATAGCACTCTGGGTTTTAAACAGCGGGGCTTTATCTTTTGCCAGTCGGTACAGATGCTTTTTAAACAGTTTAACTTTATCTGCCAGCTCCAGCTGCAGGTTGTTAAAGCTGTCAAACGGAATGCTTTCACCAATGCGCAGCGTGATCGATTTGCGCTGCTGCTTAAACATTTCCTTTACCAGCAATAAGGTGGCCAGCGGTTTATATAGCATCGAGGCACTGTAAAACAGCGCCGAATTGCGCCCACCAATATAGATCGGCAGAATTGGCGCCTTACTTTGACTGGCAAAGCGCAAAAAGCCGCTATGCCACTTGCCGTCACGGATTCCATTGGGTTTTAAGCGTGATACCTCACCGGCCGGAAACAGGATCAGTGCGCCTTCCGCCGCCAGATGGGCGGCAATGGCGTCTAAGCGGCGCCGTTCGGTGCCACCTGTCATATTATTTACCGGTAACAATAGGGGATGCAGCGGCGGTAGCGCCATCAGTAGCTGATTGGCCAAAACCTTAACGTCTGGCCGGATCTCGCTGACTAGTTTTAGCAGGGCCAGCCCGTCCAGCGAGCCGATCGGATGATTGGCGATAATCACCACCCGCCCGGTCGCCGGGATCCGCTCCAGCTCGTTGTCGCGTACGGCGTAGCTGAAGTTAAAATAGTCCAGCACCTGCTCCACAAACTCCAGTCCCTGCAGGTGCGGGTAGCGCTTGGCAAAATTCTGAAAATCCTGCTCATGTAACAGGTAGCTGAGGAATCCTTTAACCGGCCGGTAAAACCAGCTCTGGCGGTCAACCTGGGGCAGTTGTTGTTCGATCATTTGCTCGACATTCAGCATCGCTCTGTCCTCTCACCTGTTACATAGGGTCACACAGTTGAGCCTAATGCCTTTGTATGACGCCAAGTTGGCAGTTTTATGGCAGTTTGACGACAGCCGAAGTGCCGCTTTTATGCTAAGGTTGGCACCCTGGCCAAGATATGGAGTGAGCTGTGACTATTGCCCTTATTATCCCTGATCGAAAACTGGATGACTTACAACAACGGCTCAGTGCCGCCCTACCGGGGGTAACGATTGAGGTCTGGCCCGAGCTGAATGATCCTGCTGCTGTCACCTTTGCCGTGGTATGGAAGCACCCGGCAGGCTGTTTACAGCAGCTACCAAATTTAAAAGCGCTGCAAAGTTATGGTGCCGGTGTGGATAGTATTCTTGCCGATCCTGAGCTGCCTTTGGTACCACTGGCGCGGGTTGTCGATCCGGCGTTAACTGAGTCTATGCTGCGTTATCTGGCCGGTATTGAAAGCTATTACCGTTTGCGCCTGGATCAGTTTCATCGCCAGCAACAGCAGGCGCAGTGGAAACCGAAAAGCCCACGTCAGTTGCGCAAGCTTTGTGTGCTGGGGTTAGGTGAACTGGGCGCGGCGGCCGCACAATTTTTTCAGATGCAGGGCTATCAGGTGACGGGCTGGGCTCGACGCCCGCAGCAGCTTAGCGGTGTAACTTGCTATGCCGGCGTTGATGGCTTAGCCGCAGCTCTTAACGGTGCCGATCTGGTGATCTGTTTATTACCACTGACCAGTGCCACCGAGGATCTGTTAAATCAACAGCTGTTTGCCCTGATGAAGCCGGGAGTGATACTGGTCAATGTCGCGCGTGGCGCGCTGCTGGTGGAGGCAGATTTATTGGCCGCACTGGACAGTGGGCAGGTTCAGGCGGCTTGTCTTGATGTGTTCCGGCAAGAGCCTCTCGCAGCAACGCATCCGTTTTGGTCGCATCCGTCGATTTTGGTCACGCCGCATATCTCAGCGGTAACCCGGGTGGATACAGTGGTGGCGCAGATCGCAGAGAATTACCGGCGCAGTGAAGCCGGCTTAGCATTGTTAAATCAAATCGACCGGCAACAGGGCTATTAACTGGTTAAAATTACAGCGTTGCCAAGGAGTTATTAACGGACTACACTCTTTTGGTCGCAGTAACCTGCCTGCTGGTCGCAACCAGGGCTGTTGCCGTGACAGAATAATAAGAATAAATGTTGAGGTTAGGTTATGAGTAAAGCGTCCAGTCGTGGTTTTGGCTTTACCACTCTGGCTATTGCCGTGATTTTAATGGCGTTGTCAGCCTTTCTCACCCGGGCAGAAGCCTTTTGCTGGGTGATTTAAAAATTAAGGGCCTTTTGGGCCCTTAATTTTTTATCTGTTAGCCTAATCTTGTTTCATTATTTCTTGCTATGCCGTTCCCGGTTTTCGCGTTTTTGTTCGGCATTTTTCTGCAGCAGGACATAGGTGGCGCTATAGCCGCCATGTTGACGCTGAGCGGTATGCGCCGCCAGAACGACACCAAAAGCCGGTAACCATTTGAAAACATAGCTACGTAAGATGGCTGGATGCGGCTTGCTGTTGCGGCCCATACCATGCTGGATCAATAAGGTACGCACGCCCCGTTGATGGCAGTCGGTAATAAATTGCTGTAGCGCACCGCGGGCTTCGATCAGTGTTTTGCCCAGCAGGTTCAGGGTGGCATCCAGTTGATACTTGCCGAGGCGCAGATTGCGGTATACCCCTTGTTGCACACCGTCTTTACAATAGGCAAAGACGTCATCCGGCTTTACCAGCTCGACATATTCCATGCTCAGGTAATGCGGATCATACTCCATTTCCTGTTCCGCCGCCTTGCGTCTGGCTTGTTGCGCCAGAGTGGGGCTAAACTCAGCGTTGGCTTGCAGCACAGCATCCTGAGTCAGTGGCTTTACATCGGCCATTTCAGAAAGAAACAGCTCGAATTCATCTTCCTGCATAGCGGTCTCCGTCGATTAGCATGGTCTGGATGCACTACGTTAAAAAGCTAGCGCTGGTCCAGACCTGAAAGATCGGAAAGTATAACGGCAAGCCGCTTTGGAAAAAAGCGGCTTATTCGGCTTGCGGTTTTAAGGCGGCGGGTACGGTGTCGCTACTGGCGGCCTTTTTGCGTGCTGCAGCAAAGCGCAGTAAATAGTAGGCGTTAATCAGCAATACCAGCAGATTGGAGATCACCCCTTGCGGAATGGCAATATGGCTGTAATAGACAAATAACAGGCTGCAACCTATTAATGTAGCTAATCTCAGCCAGAATACATCTTTGATAAAAAAGGCGCCGATACAGATCGTCAGGCCAACCCAGCTGATAATGTCATAAATTAAGTTTTCCATCTGCAGGCTCCACGATACGGCAGGTTAATTGCGCGCATTATGAGCAGTGTCGAGTTTTTACTCAACTGAGGAATATTGTGAGTTTCGGATTAGATTAAGTAATATACCCAAGTGACCTCAAGATACGTATTTCAGAGTCTTTGGGCGCTTTTAATGCAAGGCACACTGGCGACGCAATGTCGACTACCTTGCTAGCCAGGGTAACGCCGCAGTAGAAGCGCCCAAAGGCTCCCGTAGGGCTGGGTTCAAAGCGCTTTATGCCGCGTTAGCTGTTTTCACTTTGGAACCACCAAAGCTTCAAACAGCCGCCTTGCCTAAAGCGCTTTGCTCTCCAGCTGAAATTCGTATCTTGAGGTCACTTGGGTATAAATGTAACCCTGCTGTCATAAAGGCGACAGCAGGGCCGGGGGGAGTTTACTGGCGTAAATCAACGCTGCTATTGGCGATGGCGCGGGTCATAATCAGCCAGGCTTCCAGGTTTTGCCGCAGTGCCGTTGGATCAATTTTATCCAGGGTATCGTTTGGCGTATGGTGATAATCGAAGTAATCGGTGCCATCCTGCATCAGGCTGGCGACTGGCACGCCCTGAGCCTTTAAAATTGACACATCCGGACCACCTGAGGCGGTATTCGGACCCATGGCAATACCCAGCGGTGCCAGTTGTTGCTGGATCTGTCTGGCAAATTGCAGCGCCTGCTCGCCCATACCGGTATCAAAACGCCAAACCCGGCCGGCACCAAAGTCAGATTCAGAGGCAAAGACATGCTTATGCAGTTGTTGGTGATGACGGGCGGCATACGCACGGGCGCCAATCAGACCGCCTTCTTCGTTGCCAAACAGCACCACCCGGATTGTGCGCTCCGGCTTTTCCTGTTTTAGCAGGGCGGCCGTCGCCATTACGATGCCCACCCCGGCGCCATCATCCAAAGCCCCGGTGCCTTCGTCCCAGGAATCCAGGTGCGCACTAATTAACACAATTTCATCCGGTCTTTTACTGCCGGTAATTTCCGCAATCACATTATGGCTGGTGACGGTGCCTGGCAGCTTGTTATTCATTTGCAAACTTAGGCTGACTTCCGGGTTACGGCTGAGCATTTTATTAAGCTGCAAGGCGTCAGGTACCGAGATCGCCGCCGCCGGGATCCGCGCTACGCCCTCTTCATAGCGCATCTGACCGGTATGAGCGAACCTGTTACTGCTGCTACCGACCGAGCGGATCAGCAAGGCTTTGGCTCCGAGTTTTGCCGCTTCGACAGCACCGCGGGCGCGACCACCGACTACCTGGCCGTAGAAGCCACCACGGATGTCTTTTTCCAGCGCATGGTTAATAAAGACGATACGATCTTTGACCTGTGACGGCTCGGCGGCAATCAACTCTTCCAGCGTATTAAACATTACGACCTGCGCCGTGATACCATCAAAAGGCGTACCCACAGAGCCACCCAGAGCGGTGAGTACCAATGCCTGGTTGAAAGGAGCACCAACGCGCAGACTGGCGTCACCACGCTCCCAATACAGCATCTCAAACGGCTCGCGCCAGACTTTATCGAAGCCTAACTGTTTAAAATGTTGCTCGGCCCAGATCACAGAGCGGATGTCAGCTTCACTGCCAGCCAGCCGCGGTCCGACCTCGACGGTTAAGGACTCCACCAGCTTATAGGCTAAATCTTTATCCAGTGGTAGGGTTGTTGCCTGCACATTCAGACTAAAAGCTGCTATTATTGTGCTGATCCAGAGTTTCATATGCTAAGTGACCTTGGTAGTTTAGATTTTTTCGAATTTATCATCTTTAACGGATTAAACCCAGATTTAGCGGCTAACGTAAGAAAAAGCCAGACTAACTGAGTAAGGAGTACCTTCAGGATGCAAGGGCAGACACAGGGAGACGCATCATCAGGCCTGACAGCTTTGGTGGTAGACGATACGCTAACCAGCAGACATTATCTGAAACAGATCCTGCAGTCGCTTGGCGTAGCGGTAGTGCATGAGGCCGCAGATGGCGCCAGTGCTGAAGCCTTATTTGTGCAACAGCAACCGCAGCTGGTTTTTTTGGATATTCAGCTGCCAGACATCAACGGTAAGGTACTCTTACAACGATTCCGGCGTATTGATCAGCACTCGCATATTTTTATGGTGTCGGCCCATTCCAGCGTCGACAACCTGAAAGCGGCAGTAGCAGGTGGTGCCAAGGCTTTTGTCGTGAAGCCATTTTCGGCAGAGCGAATTAGTCATCTGGTGCAACCTTTGCTCTGATTGTTGGTCTGAGGCTGGTCAGGCGTATCAGGGCTTCAGTTGTCAGCTCTGGGTTCTTTTTCAGGTTCAGTCAGGTACGGTAACAATAAATGAATTTAGAAGATATGCTGAAGAACTCAGCACAAGCGGTGAAATTGCTGAAAGCCGTTTCGAATGAACGGCGGCTGATTATTTTATGTCACCTGTTAGAAGGTGAAATGTCGGTGGGTGAAATTAACGAAAAGCTGGATTTAAGTCAGTCAGCCCTTTCGCAGCATTTGGCATTGTTACGAAAGCATAAACTGGTGAAAACCCGCAAAGAAGCACAAACGGTATTTTACCGCCTTAACAGCGCCGAGGCCGAGGCCTTGATCGCGTTGATGCATAAATTGTACTGTTCAGAATAAAGGTTGCTACGGCAGCCTTTATTTTTGGCCGCTATCAGGGTTTGTTGACCTTTACTATGAAGAATCGCGTCAAACAAAAAAGCCAGCATTAGCTGGCTTTTTCGTCGAACTCTGACAGTTAAGCGGCTTTTAACGCTTTAACATGTGCATTTAAGCGAGCTTTATGACGAGCTGCTTTGTTCTTATGGATCAGACCTTTGGCCGCCATGCGGTCAATTACCGGAACCATTTTGTTGAATGCTTCCTGAGAAGCAACTGCGTCAGCAGTTAACACCGCTGCGTAGGTTTTCTTGATGAAAGTACGCATCATAGAACGTTGACTGGCGTTTTGCTGACGACGTTTTTCTGATTGAATTGCGCGCTTCTTAGCAGACTTAATGTTAGCCAAGGTAACACTCCTAAAAACTAAACCGGACTCTTTAAAGGCCGCATAATATGCCTATTTACTGTGCCATTGTCAAATGCTTTCCGCGAAAAGGCCAGCAATTTAATTGGGATTACCGCTGGTAATTGGCGCCCCGAACAGGTGAAAATAGCGACGCATTATACACAGGAGTTTCAGGTGTCGGGAAAATTATTAAAGTCAGGGCTGATTGTAAGTTTTATGACCCTGATTTCACGGGTATTGGGGCTGGTCCGCGATGTGGTGGTTGCTAATTTTGTCGGCGCCGGTGCGGCGGCCGATGTATTCTTTTTTGCCAACCGCATTCCAAATTTCTTACGCCGTTTATTTGCCGAAGGCGCTTTCTCGCAGGCCTTTGTGCCGGTATTAAGTGAGGTGAAAGCGCAGCATGGCGATGATGCGGTGCGTGAGTTGGTGGCAAAAGTCGCTGGCACACTCGGTGTGATTGTCACACTGGTAACCCTATTTGGTGTCATCGCCTCACCGCTACTAGCTTTACTGTTCGGTATGGGCTGGTTTATCGAATGGCTTAACGATGGCCCGGATGCGCATAAGTTTGAGCTGGCCTCGTTAATGCTGAAAATTACCTTTCCCTACCTGTGGTTTATCACCTTGGTTGCCTTGTCGGGCGCCATTCTAAATACCTATAACCGCTTTGCGGTGGCGGCCTTTACGCCGGTATTTTTAAATATTGCCATTATCGGCAGTGCGCTCTATCTGGCACCGACGCTGGATGAGCCTGCGCTGGCCCTGGCCTGGGGTGTGTTTATCGGTGGCGTGGTGCAGCTGTTGTTTCAACTGCCGTTTCTGGCCAAAGCCGGTTTGCTGGTGATGCCAAAATGGGGTTGGCACGATCCGGGCGTGACGAAAATCCGCACCCTGATGTTGCCGGCGCTTTTCGGGGTATCTGTCAGTCAGATCAACCTGCTGTTGGATACCGTGATCGCGTCGTTTTTATTAACCGGTGCGGTGAGCTGGCTGTATTACTCAGATCGCTTAATTGAATTTCCATTGGGTTTATTCGGTATTGCGATTGCCACTGTCATTCTACCGAACCTGTCACGCCATCATGCCACCGCCAATGCGGAGCGTTTTTCGCATACGCTGGATTGGGCGATCCGTTTTGTGGTGATGTTTGGCTTGCCGGCGATGCTGGCGCTGATGGTGCTGGGGCAGCCCATTATCAGTGTGCTCTTTATGCGCGGCGAATTTACCCAGCAGGATGTGCTGATGGTGTCATACAGTCTGGTGGCCTATAGCTGTGGTTTGCTCAGCTATATGCTGATTAAGGTGCTGGCACCGGGCTACTACGCCAGGCAAGATATTAAAACCCCGGTAAAAATTGGCATTATTGCCATGGTCGCTAATATGGTGTTTAACCTGATGCTGGCGCCGTTTTTAAGTTATGTCGGTCTGGCGCTAGCGACTGCGATGTCGGCCAGTTTAAATGCGTTTTTACTGTATCGGGGTTTAAAGCTGGCCGGAATATATCAGCTAAGCCGGCAGAACTGTTGGTTCTTAGCCAAGTTTAGCCTGGCCGCGATCTTAATGGCGGCAACCTTGTGGTGGTTAAGTCCAGAATTGAATGACTGGATTGCCCGGCCACTGACAGCACAAATTCTGTTGTTAAGTAGCCTTTGTGTCGGCGCGGTGCTGCTGTACTTCGCCTTGCTGTTGCTTTTCGGGGTACGTTTGGCTGATTTTAAAGCGAAATCTGTTGCTGAAAGCCGTCACTAATCCGGTTATAATCCGGCGTTTACAGGCACCAGAGGCATTATTGCAGGCATGGAGTTAATCCGCGGTATCCATAATATTCTGCCGCAGCATCAAGGCTGTGTACTGACTATTGGCAATTTTGATGGTGTGCATCTGGGGCATCAGGCGGTGCTGGCAAAGGTGCAGCAGTTAGCGCTGTCACTCAAGCTGCCATCCTGCGTGATGGTATTTGAGCCGCAGCCGCTGGAGCTGTTTGCCGGTAATGCCGCGCCAGCGCGTTTAAGCCGCTTTCGCGAAAAATATCAGGCGCTGGCCGCCGTCGGGATTGACCGCATGCTGTGTGTGAATTTTAATCGCAGCTTTGCCGCTCAGGATCCGCAGCAGTTTATCAAAACCCTGTTGCTGGATAAGCTGGGCGTACGGCATCTGATTGTGGGCGATGATTTTCATTTTGGCAAAAATCGCAGTGGTAATTATGCCTTACTGGCCCAGGCCGCGGCGCAATATGGCTTTGGTTTAAACAGCACCTCCAGTTTAAAACTGGGCGAGCAGCGGGTCAGCAGCACTTTGATTCGCGAAGCGCTGCAACAAGACCAACTGGACAGAGCCGCAGCCATGCTGGGGCGGCCTTTTACACTAAGCGGCCGGGTGCGCCATGGCCGTAAGCTGGGGCGGGATCTGGGTTTTCCGACGGCCAATGTCTGGCTTTACCGGCGTAAGCTGCCGGTGTCAGGTGTGTACGCTATTACAGCGCATACTTGTTATGGTGTTTTTAACGGTGTCGCCAATATTGGCAACCGACCGACAGTGCAAGGCAGTCGTGAGCAGTTAGAAGCCCATTTATTTGATTTTGATCAGGATTTATATGGCAGCCAGATCCGGGTAGAGCTACGGCATAAACTTCGAGCCGAGCAACGTTTTGCCAGTCTGGATGCGTTGCAACAACAAATTGCCGCCGATGTTGCGGCAGCACAACAGTATTTTAGTGAGGCCGCGTCCGCGCAGGCCCCGACAACCTAACGGAACCGAAACGGATGAGCGATTACAAGCATACCCTTAATTTACCGGAAACGGCCTTTGCCATGCGCGGTAATCTGGCGCAGCGGGAACCGCAAATGCTGGCCAAGTGGACGCAGGATGATCTCTATGGTCAGATCCGCAGTGCAAAAAAAGGCAAGAAAACCTTTATCCTGCATGATGGCCCACCCTATGCCAATGGCAATATCCATATCGGTCATGCCGTTAACAAAATTCTGAAAGATATTATTGTTAAAGCCAAAACCCTGTCTGATTTTGATGCGCCCTATGTCCCGGGCTGGGATTGCCATGGCCTGCCGATTGAGCTGGTGGTGGAGAAAAAATACGGCAAGCCGGGTACCAAGCTGACGCCAGCAGAGTTTCGTGAAAAATGCCGCGAGTATGCGCTAACGCAAATTGAAGCGCAGCGCACTGACTTTATCCGGTTAGGGGTATTAGGCGATTGGTATAAGCCGTATCGCACTATGGATTATGCGACCGAAGCCAATATTATCCGCAGCCTGGGTAAAATTATCGGTAATGGCCACTTGCAACAGGGCTTTAAGCCGGTGCACTGGTGTACCGACTGTGGTTCGGCCTTGGCCGAAGCCGAAGTAGAATATCAGGATAAGGTCTCGCCCGCGATTGATGTGCGCTTTAAGGTACAGGATGACAGCGTTGCGGATAAGTTTGATCATCCGGCTGGTCATGCCGGTCAGGGCCCGATTTCTGTGGTGATCTGGACCACCACTCCCTGGACTATTCCGGCAAACCGCGCCGTGGCACTCAACGCTGAGTTACAGTACTCGCTGGTACAGGTTGAGCAAGGTCCAAATGGCGCAGAACGCTTAATTCTGGCCACTGACCTGGTGAAAGACGTGATGGCGCGCGCGAATATCGAGCATTACCATGCGCTGGGTTTCTGTCAGGGCGCGGCGCTGGAGTTAGTGCAGCTGCAGCATCCGCTGTATGACTTTAGCGTGCCGGTAGTGTTAGGCGAACATGTTACGACGGATTCGGGTACCGGCTGTGTGCATACGGCACCGGGTCACGGTCAGGAAGACTTTGTGGTTGGCCAGAAATATGGCCTGGAAGTCGCTAACCCGGTTGGTGCCAATGGGGTTTATCTGCCGGATACGCCGCTGTTTGCCGGGCAGCATGTGTTTAAAGCCAATGACACCGTGGTTGAAGCACTGAAAGCGGCCGGTGCCTTATTGGTACACAAAGCCTATAAGCACAGTTATCCGCATTGCTGGCGCCATAAAACGCCCATTATCTTCCGTGCCACGCCGCAGTGGTTTATCAGCATGGAGCAGCAGGGCCTGCGCCAGACGTCATTAACGGAAATTGAGCAAACCCGCTGGATCCCGGATTGGGGTCAGCAGCGGATTGAAAATATGGTCGCCGGCCGGCCGGACTGGTGTATTTCACGCCAGCGCACCTGGGGCGTGCCGATTGCACTCTTTGTGCGCAAAGATAACAGTGCCTTGCATCCACGCACGGCTGAACTGATTGAGCAGGTGGCACAGAAAGTTGAACAGGCGGGGATTCAGGCCTGGTTTGATCTGGATGCTGCTGAGCTGTTAGGCGCGGACGCCGCGGATTACATTAAGGTTACCGATACCCTGGATGTCTGGTTTGACTCTGGTGTAACCCATGCCGCAGTCGTCGATGCGCGGCCGGAATTCCATGGCGCCGAAATTGACCTGTATTTAGAAGGTTCGGATCAGCACCGTGGCTGGTTTATGTCGTCACTGATGACTGGCGTCAGCATTAAAGGCAAGGCGCCGTATAAACAGGTACTGACACATGGCTTTACCGTGGATGGTGAAGGCCGCAAGATGTCGAAATCGCTGGGCAATGTGGTGTCACCGCAGGATGTGATGAACAAACTGGGTGCTGATATTCTGCGCTTATGGGTGGCGACCACGGACTACACCTCGGAGATGACGGTATCGGATGAAATTCTGAACCGTGCCGCTGATAAATACCGCCGTATTCGGAATACCGCGCGTTTCCTGCTGGCCAACCTGAATGGCTTTAACCCGCAAACGGATGCCTTGCCATTTAATGAACTGGTGGAGCTGGATCTGTGGGTAGTAAACCGGGCGGCGAAGTTACAACAAGAAATTATTGATGCGTACGATAACTACCAGTTCCATCAGGTAAGTCAGAAACTGATGAATTTCTGTACCGTGGAGCTTGGCAGTTTCTATCTGGATGTGATTAAAGATCGCCAGTATACCGCGCACACCGAGTCCAAAGCCCGCCGCTCCTGCCAGACTGCGCTGTATCATATCGCTCAGGCGATGGTACGCTGGATGGCACCGGTAATGAGCTTTACCGCGCAGGAAATCTGGGAGGCCTTACCAGGCCAGAGCACGCCTTATGTGTTTACCGATGTTTGGTATCCGGGTTTTGCCAACTTACCGGCAGGTAAATTCAGTGACGCCTTCTGGCAACAGCTGTTAGAAGTACGCGATGAAGTGAATAAGGTGCTGGAAGCAGCGCGCCGCGAAGAAAAGCTCGGCGCCTCTTTACAGGCTGAAGTAACACTGTTCGCCGGTGCTGAATTGGCGCAGGCGCTGTCACAGCTGGGCGACGAGCTGCGTTTTGTGCTGATTACGTCAACCGCTAAGGTGAGTGCGGAGCAACCGGCTGCTGCGGCGGTGGCCACCGCCATTAAAGGTTTAAGTGTGCTGGTAGAAGCCTCTACCGCCGCCAAGTGCGAGCGCTGCTGGCACCACCGTCATGATGTCGGCGCCGATGCCGCCCATCCGGGTATTTGTTTACGTTGCGTCAGTAACGTAGAAGGTAGCGGTGAACAGCGGGAATTTGCCTGATGCAGTTGTTTAATAATACCGCCTGGCGCTGGTGGTGGCTGATCCTGCTGTTAATCGGTCTGGATCAGCTGACCAAGCAGCTGGTACATCAGAATATGGCCCTGTACGATTCGATTGAACTGTTGCCATTTTTTAATCTGACCTATGTGCGTAACTATGGCGCTGCCTTTTCGTTCTTAAGTGACGCCGGTGGCTGGCAGCGCTGGTTCTTTACGATTCTGGCGGTGGTGATAAGTAGCGTGATTGCGGTCTGGATGAGCCGGTTACCACGGCAGCAGATTAAGCTGGGACTGGCATTAAGCCTGGTGTTTGCCGGTGCTATCGGTAATTTAATTGATCGCAGCATCTATGGTTACGTAATAGACTTTTTCCATCTGTATTACCAGACCTGGCATTATCCGGCCTTTAATATCGCAGATTCGGCGATCTGTATTGGCGCCGCCCTGATTATCTGGGACAGTTTTAGCAGTGATTCCGAGGCAAAAAAATGAGCGAAATTCAGGCCAAAAGTACAGTAATTTTTCACTTTGATATCACGCTGGCCGACGGCAGTGCGGCCGAGAGTACCCGGGTGCACAACAAGCCGGCAAAATTACAGATGGGCGATGGCAGCTTGTCACCGGCATTTGAAGCCCAGCTGTTAGGTATGACGGCCGGTGAGAAAAAAAGCTTTACCCTGGCCCCGGAAGACGCCTATGGTATGCCGAACCCGGATAATATTTATTACGTTGACCGCAGTAAATTCTCGGCTGATGCGCCGGCGAAAGTTGGCGCCATTATTGGCTTTGCGATGCCGGATGGCTCGGAATTGCCTGGCTTAGTGCGGGAAGTGGTGGGCGATTCGGTCACCGTTGATTTTAATCATCCGCTGGCGGGTCAGACCCTGACCTTTAATGTCGAAATTGTGCAGGTAAGCTAAAGATGGATATTTTACTCGCTAATCCGCGGGGCTTTTGTGCCGGTGTTGATCGGGCGATCAGTATCGTAGAGCGGGCGCTGGAGCTGTTTCCGCATCCAATCTATGTGCGGCATGAAGTGGTTCACAATAAATTTGTGGTAGATGGTTTACGCCGTCGCGGCGCAGTCTTTGTTGATGAACTGGACGAAGTGCCGGATAGCCATATTGTGATTTTCAGCGCCCACGGTGTGTCGCAGGCGGTGCGTGAAAATGCACGGCAGCGCGGTTTAAAGGTGTTTGATGCCACCTGCCCATTAGTGACCAAGGTGCATATGGAAGTGACCCGCGCCAGCCGCAAAGGCACCGAATGTATCCTGATTGGTCATGCGGGACATCCTGAGGTAGAAGGCACCATGGGCCAGTATGATAACGCTGAAGGTGGCATCTATCTGGTGGAGTCGGTCGAGGATGTGGCAAAACTGCAGGTTAAAAATCCGGCACAGCTGTGCTATAGCAGTCAGACTACCTTGTCGGTAGACGATACCGCCGATGTGATTGATGCGCTGCGCGCCCGTTTTCCGGATATTGAAGGGCCGCGCAAAGATGATATTTGCTATGCCACGCAGAATCGCCAGGATGCGGTGCGCGAACTGGCCGCTAAAGCCGAACTGATGCTGGTTGTCGGTGCCAAAAATAGCAGTAATTCTAACCGCTTACGCGAGCTGGCGGAGAAGCTTGGTTGCAAAGCCTATTTAATTGATACCGCCAACGATATCCAGCAAAGCTGGCTCGACGGTATCAGCCGGGTTGCCGTTACCGCTGGTGCTTCTGCGCCGGAAATTCTGGTGCAGGATGTGATTAGCCAGTTGAAAATGTGGGGCGGTAAAACTGTGACCGAAACCACCGGCCGCGAAGAGAATGTGGTGTTCGCCATTCCGGCTGAGCTGCGTTAAGCGGAGACGACCATGCGACAGACTGTGACGCAAGCTCCCGAACAGTCTGGCGTTTTTCCATCACTTTGCCGCGGTAAAATGCTGCTGCGGCTGCTGGTGTTAACCCAGGCCGTAGCTATCCTGCTGGCCTTTGCTCCCGGAATTAGCGGCGACCCCTGGCTCAGACTGGGGGTGATATCGCTGTGCAGTCACTGGATCACCTTGTTAAGTCTCGGGTTCTTGTGTCCGGCCTTGCAACGCTTGCCGGGTGTCAGTTTGCCTCGTCTGGCGACGCTGGTCGGTAGTACCCTGTTGTTAGCAACCGTCCTGGTGTCGCTGGTGATCTGGTGGTACTTCGCTGCCGGCCTGCCGGAATATCAGAGTTTCTGGCATTTTACTGCAGCGAATATGCTGTTGGCTTTTGTCGTCTCGTTATTGTTAATTCAACTACTGTTAATGCATGCCGAGCGTGCCAGGCTGCTGGTTGCCCAGCAGCGGGCCGAGTTAGATGCCCTGCAGGCCAGGATTGCACCGCACTTTTTGTTCAATAGTTTAAATGCGATAGCAGAGTTGACGCATCAATCCAGTGCGGCGGCAGAGCAGAGTTTGTTGGATCTGGCTGATTTATTCCGGGCCGCCATGCAGGCGGGGCAATTGATCCCGCTTAGTCAGGAACTGGCATTAGCACGCAAGTATTTGCAGCTGGAGTCGATCCGGCTTGGCGATAAACTGCAACTGGACTGGCAACTGCCAGCAGACTATCCGGATACTCAACTGCCGGCGCTGACGTTACAACCCTTGCTGGAAAACGCAGTACGTTACGGTGTTGAACCAGCGTCGCAACCAGTCACCATTTCGGTGCAATTACTGGTTGGACAGCAGCAGCTGGTATTATTGATCACGAATCCGATTAACCACTCCACTATGCAGCCAGCCACGGCCTTAACGCAGCAAAACGGTATTGCGCTGAGTAATATCCGCAATCGTTTGGATCTGCTTTATGCCGAGCGACAGCAATTTAGCTGCAGCGCGCAGGATGGTGTATTCAGGGTTAAACTGGTGTTACCTATCATAAAACGGGAGACAGCGGATGCGGGCGCTAATCATAGATGATGAACCTCTGGCACGGGCCCGCTTAAAACGTTTACTGCAAACGAGCGCGCAGTTTGCAGAAATCGATGAAGCAGCGGACGCTGAGCAGGCGCTCCTGCTCAATCAGCAACACCTGCCAGATGTGGTGTTTCTGGACATTAACTTACCCGGCAAAAATGGCTTAGAGCTGGCAAGGGTTTTCGCCATTCAGCCAACACCACCGGCAATCATCTTTTGCACCGCTTATGCAGAACATGCACTGGCAGCCTATGACTGTGCGCCGAAAGACTATTTACTGAAACCTGTCAGTCAGCAAAGTTTGGATAAAGCACTGGCGAAGTTGAGTCTGGTAACGCGGGCGGACCAGCGAGCCCGGGAGTCTGACACGGCGAAATTAGTCTATCTGCAGGGCGGAATTAAACGCTCACTGTCACTGAGTGAGGTGTGTTATTTTCGCGCCGGCGATAAATATGTGACGGCGGTACTGCCGGCGCAGGAGATCTTGCTGGAAGAAAGTCTGTTGGCACTACAGCAACGTTTTCCAAATCAGTTGTTGCGGATCCATCGTAGTCTGCTGGTGCATAAGGCGCATTGTCAGGCGCTGTTAACCCGGGATGGCAAACACTATATGCAATGCCAGGGGCGCCCTGAGCTACTGGAAGTTAGCCGCCGTCTGCTCAGCCAGGTTAAACAAGCGCTGGCTTAACCGCTTATCTGAAATTTCAACCGCTGGTCAAGCCGGCTTTTACCTTGTTTGTACTCGCCGCTATAGTAAAACTGAGACAGGTTTTCACAACCCGATAAGGAAGTGGCTGTGCAAAAAGCAAACATATCCGGCTTTACGTTAATCGAGGTAATGGTAACAGTGGCGGTGCTGGCAATAGTGATTACTGTAGCCGTGCCCAGCTTTGGCAATTTACTGGCGGCAAACCGTTTAACCGGCCAATCAAATGAAATACTGGGTGCACTGGCGTTGGCCAGAAATGAAGCCATTAAGCAAAATCAGGACATCGTATTTTGCCACAGTAATGATCTGCTGGTTTGCGAAAATGCACCTGCTGCGGGCTGGCGTGGTTATTTGGTATTAAGGCCGGCTGATAATACCGTGATTGCAGCCGGTCGTCTTAGCTCAGCCAACCTTATCCTGTTGGCCAGCCCGGCCGTGAATAACTCGACCCGCAATAATGTTAACCAGGTGATTCGCTTTAATCCGCAAGGTGTGGTGCGCCAGGGCAATCAGGAAGCGGTATTGAACGGTGTGCTGCGGGTGTGTACTAATGTCGCCAGTATCAATCCGAATTCACGGGATATCCAGCTGAGATCCGGCGGACGGGTCAGAATTGTGCAAATTCATAACGCTGGCTGTAATGCCCCGGCAAACTTAGCGTAGGTGCAGTGATGAAACAAAAAAATCGCAATAGCTACAAAAGCCAAACTATGCAGCGGGGTGTCACCCTGCTGGAAGTTATGATCGCAGTCTTTGTGCTGGGTATAGGGTTATTAGGCGTGGCAGCGCTGCAAGGTGCCAGTGTCAGACATACCAATAATGCCCTGGAGCGGACTATGGCAGTGATCCTGACCGAAACCCTGTCTGAGTTACTGCGTGCGAATCCACAGCTGGCACGGCAGGGCAGTTTTGCCTTTAGTGATTGTACCGGCAGTACTGAGCTGGGCACGCATGGCTGGGTATTGGACGTGAAACAAGCGACACGGGCTGATACCTGCCCGGTTGTAACCTGGCAGGATGGAACCTATCTGGTCAGCATTGTCTGGGGCGATGAGCGAACCGGTGTTGAGAGCCGGGTTATTACGGAAATTATGCCATGAAGAAGCAGTTAACAGGCTTCACGCTGGTTGAATTGATGGTGGCGATGGTACTGGGCTTACTGGTACTCGGTGGTGCTCTGACAGTGTTCCTGGCCAATCAAACCACTGGCCGCGCCAATCAGGCGCTGGCGGAAATTCAGAATACCGCCCGCATGGCACATCTGTTAATGGCGCATGATATTCGCAATGCCGGCTTTACCGGTTGTGGTAACTCGCCGCGGGTAGCAAATGTGGTCGCGGTTGCAGGTGCTAACCCAATTTGGGCCAATTGGCGCGATGGTCAGGGTATCCGCGGTTTGCCTGCACCGGTTGGCGCTATTAATGGCCGTGCCGCAAATGATGGCTCAGAAGCATTACGGGTGCTTTATGGTGGCGGTAGAAGTAATACCATTCGTTTATATGATGGCCAAACGCTAACACTAAATACTCCCTCTGTGGTCGGGGCCGGTGAGTTAGCCATTGCCTGTGATGAGAACCTGGCCAGTATTTTTCAGGTAAGTCAGGTCGGCGGTGCCGCACAGGATCAGGTTCAGCACATGGTAGCCGGATTAAATTGTGACGCTAATCTGGGTTTTGTCGCGCCGGAGGATTGGGCCTGCGGTGTGCACCCGGCGCGTAACTTTAATAATGGCGCCATGCTAATGCGTTTGGAGTCCGTGGCCTGGTTTGTCGCGCCCAGCCTGGATGATGCCAATGTTTCGTCATTGTTTCGCGCTTCGTTGATTAATGGCGGACAGCTAAATGAAGAGGTGCTATTTGGCGTAAACAATCTGCAGTTTGCTTACCTAAACGGCGACACCATGGCATTTCAAACAGCGGCGGCGGTGACCGCTGCTAATGCCTGGGGCAGGGTGATAGCGGTCAATGTCACACTCACTCTGGATCCGGCTATTTTGCAAGGAACAGAGGTACCGGAAAACGCCAGAACTATTCGTTTTTTAGTCTCGCTGCGTAATAGATTGGGGTAATTATGATGAGATCCAGACAACAAGGTGTTGCTTTGGTGGTCAGTTTACTGCTGCTGTTGGCCATTACTCTGGTTGCGGTCAGTAATATGCGGCGTACCACGGTACAGGAGCGAATGACAGGTAACCTCTATGACAGTCAGTTGGTAATGCAGCAAGCAGAAGCGGCCTTACTCTTTGCTGAGCGGCGTTTAGAAAATGCAGCTTTGCCGGCTGGACCAGTTGGCTTGATAGGTCAGCCGGGCATTTACAATTTACCCAATCCGCTGGCTGCCGATCGTTGGGCGCCGGGGAATAACTCGCAGTGGCAACCGGGGCCGGCGATGAATGACGATATGGTCGTGCAGGCACAATATATTATCGAATATATGGGGGACTGGGCCTATCCGCCGGACTGTGACCGTTCGTTAACGATACCGGCAAATTGCCTGCAACCTACCTTTAGAATTACCGCCAGGGTACCAGCGAATGATGGCCGGGCAGAAACCATGTTACAAACCGTTTGGCGTCGTTGAGGACAAGCTATGAAACCTTTTAACGCAATACCTATGCTGAGTAAACCGGCGTTTTTGTTCGGATTGCTCTTTGGCGCCGCCAGTGCCCACAGTGCAATACAGATCTCGAATGTACCACTGCAAACCGGTAGTGCTGTACCGCCTAATGTTATGTTTATTATTGATGACTCGGGTTCAATGCATTGGGAAATTACGCCGGATGAGTTCAGAGGTTCAGCGTACTATATGTTTCCTCGAGCCAATGGCGTTTATGGCGCCGATGATTATACAAATACTGTAGTCTCATTCCGTGACGAATCCTCTACAGCAGCAGCTGAACGCAACTTTGTTGCTACAATGCGCTCCTTCGAGGTGAATAAGTCTTACTATAATCCAGAGATTACCTATCGACCTTGGGTAAGGGCTGACGGCAGCTCTTTTCCTCCAGCGCCCCCTGCTGCGGCGCCGCATCATCCGATCAGGAATGTCGGTACCCGGAACTTAACGGCAGACAACTCCCAGTCGGCAACCTGGGTTACCTGTACTGTCGGTGCATCTGGCTCCAGTTCATGCAGCACCAGTAGTCAGACCCGGACTTTCTTTCCTGCGGTCTATTTTCAGTATAATGGCGGCAACCGCTTTGCCCGTGCCAGTTATACTAAAGTGGAGATCCGGCCAACCACGACCTCTTATAGTGGCGGTGGCAGGACTAACCGCACCGATTGTACCGGCGGGGTTTGTACTTATGCCCAGGAAATCCAGAATTTTGCCAATTGGTATACCTACTACCGTTCCAGAATGTTGGCTTCACAAGGCGGTATTGGTCGGGCTTTCGTTAGTCAGTCAGAGCGGATGCGGGTCGGCTTTGGTTCCCTAAATGCGGCTTCAACTAACGTCGACGGTGTCAGTACCAGAACTATTATCCGTGGCGTACGGCCTTTTTCCGGCTCTGATAAGGACGATTTCTACAGTCGTTTATACACAAGTAATTGGCCAACTTCTAACACCCCACTGCGCAGGGCGTTGGATGATGCGGGCCGTTACTTCTCCCGTACTGATAGTAGAGGGCCCTGGGGGTTAAATCCGGGCTCAGGTACAGAGCCGACTTTAGATCATATTACTTGCCGGCAGAGCTTTACCATCCTGATGACCGATGGTTATTGGAATGACGCCGAAGCAACTACCGCAGGTGCCAGAGCCAATGTTGACGGTAGCACAGGTCCTCTAATCACAGGTCCGAATAATTTGAGTTTTCAATATCAGCCCAGATCGCCATTTTCTGATGGGCATAGTAACACGCTAGCCGACGTTGCCATGTATTACTGGAACCGTGATCTGAGACCTGATTTGGAAAATCGAGTGCCAACCAGCACTATTAACCCAGCCTTCTGGCAACATATGGTGACCTTTGGTGTGGGGTTAGGTGTAACAGGCTCAGTTAGTCCTACTACTGCATTTAATGCGATTAGTAATCTTGCTAGTGTTACATGGAACAACCCGACAACGAATGCCGCTAAGTTGGATGACCTGCTGCATGCTGCAGTTAATGGTCGTGGTGGTTTCTTTACCGCAGATAACCCGGATGATTTTGCCCGCAGACTGGAGGCGACGCTAAGGGCAATTCAAGATAGGGTGGCGTCAGCGTCCAATCTGGCAGGTACTACGACCTCAACCCAGGCAGATAATTTCGTGTTTCAGGGCAGTTTTAATTCGGGTGAGTGGAGTGGTGCATTAAAGGCATTCAATATTGACGACACTGTAGTGCCGGTTTGGGAAGCCAATTTCCCGGCCTGGGATAGTAGAAATATTTTCTTTGGTAAGCGAAATAATGCCGGTGCAGCGGCTTTTACAACTGCTAATGTTAATGCTGATGGAAATGCCTTAAGTGGCAACGGAGACTTGATTGACTATCTGCGCGGTGATCAGACTAAAGAGGAAGGTGAATCTGCCCAATTTAGAAAGCGGGTCAGTATATTGGGTGATATTGCTAACTCGTCACCATTGTACCTAGCAAATCCGGTAAATCGCAATTTTCAGCGCTACAATTGGGCAGGTGCCAGTAGTTATCGGGACTTTTTAGCCGAGCAACAGAACCGGCAACCAGTGGTCTATGTTGGCGCTAACGATGGCATGTTACATGGGTTTAATGCTACCAATGGCACGGAAATTATGGCTTATGTTCCGGCTTCAGTACTTACGCCAGCAGCAAATCTCGCGGATTATGCCAGCACAGAATACGAGCACCGCTACTTTGTCGATGGCTCCCCGGTCGCTTTTGACGTCTATCTCGGCGGCAGTTGGAGAACCATTCTCATAGGTTCTTTAGGCCGCGGTGGTACTGGTTTGTTTGCGATAGATGTTACCTCACCCACAGCATTGGCAAGTGCTAATGCGGCGGAGCTGGTACTTTGGGATAAGAGTTTTCCGGAGCTGGGTATCACAACCAGTAAACCAGTAGTTGCGCGCTTAAATAATAACAAGTGGGCTGTGGTTGTAGGCTATGGTTACAACAATAGCGTCAATAAGGCCGGTTTATTGGTTATTGATTTGGAAACCGGCGAGGTATTGCGAAAACTAGATGCCGGTACTGCTTTGAATAATGGCACTGGCCAGGTTGAAGGCTGGGATGCTAACGGCGATGGGATTACGGATTGGTTTTTTGTTGGCGATCTGCAGGGCAATATCTGGAAGTTTGACTTATCTTCCAATACAGCAGCCAGCTGGGCAGTAGCTTATGGCGGTGATCCCTTGTTTGTGGCAACAGACAAAAATGGCGTGCGCCAACCTGTTACCGGCGGTTTAACGCTGAGCTCGGATCCGAAGACCGGTTATCTTTGGGTTAACTTCGGTACCGGACGGATGTTGTCAGAAGAGGACCCTTTGACCAGCAGCCTGAATACCTGGTATGGGATCCGGGATGGTTCCAAGATTACCAGCCGTAGTGAATTACAGGAGCGAAAAATTCTCGGCGAGCAAAATAATGCCCGTGTCATTGAACTGGGCGCACCCAATGATATGACGACAAAGCGGGGCTGGTTTATTGATTTGGGCGATCAGCGGGAGCGGATCGTAAACCGGCCGCAGCTGGTTGGTAATGCGATGGTCGTCAATACTATTATTCCGGGTGATAACCTGTGTAATCCGCAAGGTAGCGGCTGGGTAATGTCAGTTGACCCGTACACAGGTAGTCGTCTGCGTTACAATTTCTTTGATCGTAACAATGATGGTATTTTTGATGGCAATGATTCTATAAGTATTCCCGGTGTCAACAATGGTGAACTTACCGTCGTCAGTGCGATCCGCTTTGATGGTATGCCGAGTGAGCCGGTATTCTTTGATAACAAAATGATTGTCGGCTTGGCAGATACCCGTATTGCTGATGTTGATGTCGATCTGGAATTTTTACGCGGCAGGGTATCCTGGCGGGAGTTAAGTAATCCATGATGATAAATAAAATTAAAGGTATCACGCTAATCGAGTTAATGGTGGCGGTGGCAATAGTCGGTATTCTGGCCTCTATTGCCTACCCATCCTACCGCGATTATGTGTTGCGTAGTAATCGAGGCGCAGCTACTGCTTGCGTGATGGAGCTGTCGCACTTTATGGAACGCGGCTATTCGGCGAACTTTAGCTACCTTGGGTTAAATTTGCCTGCTAGTCAGTGTATTAACGATCTTAACCAGCGCTATACCTTTGCGCTGGATAATCAGGCCGCCAGAACCTATCGGATAACGGCAACGCCATCCGCAGCCCAGGCTGGGGATGGTTGTGGTGTGCTGACCTATGATCAGACCGGGCGCAAGGGGGCTAACGGTGGTTTTGATCTGGCAACAGTGCAAAGGTGCTGGTAAAAAAATTCACAAATCTTGTTGAAATTTTAACAAGGCGATCTAAGTTTATTTACCTAAGGGTTGCTAAACGAGGTCGCCATGTTACGCCAACAGGGAGTGACTTTAGTCGAGGTACTGGTCACTTTACTGATCTTAAAAGTCGGCTTACTGACAGTGCTTGCCGCTCAGCTGCAAGCACTGCGCTTGACTACCGATGCCTTGCAAACCACCACAGCGGTGGCGCTGGCGCGTGATATCCTGCCACAACTTTCCAGTTTTCATACTGCTACAGATACCGCTCTCGATATATTGCCGGAAACGGTTATGCCGCCTTGCGCGTCGGGTTGCGTTGATGGAGATTACCGCCAGCATTTGCTGGCGCGCTGGCAGCAGCAATGGCTAACCGATAGTGGCTACGGGCTCTTGCTGGCGCCCGAGTTTTGCCTACAGCAGCAAGCCGGACACATCAGATTGCAAGCCAGCTGGCAACAGCGCTCGGCGCTAAGCCTGGCCAGCCAGCACTGCGGCGGCGGGCCAGGCCGGACCGGTCTACAGGTTCCTGCCATGGAGTAGCCTATGACTGGTAAGCAAGGAGGCTTTTCATTAATCGAATTAATGATCGCCAGTACGCTGGCGCTGCTGCTGTTAGCGTTGATGTTAACTGCTTTTAGTAGTCTTAGTGCTGCTTCTACCCAGAGCAGGCAGCTGGCGTTTTTGCAGCAAAATGGCCAGCTGGTACTGAATTTGTTGTATAACGAGTTTGAAAACAGTGGCTTCTGGGCCGGTCAATCGCTAGCACAAGTCAGGCAAAGTAGCAGCCAGGCTGCGCCACCGGCCGCCGATTGCCGGCTGCCCGGTATGACGCATGGTAGTTTTCCGCTTACCAATGAGCCCTTTCTGACGCTTTATGCCGCGGCGGCCGGTAGCAGCGGGCAATTATCCTGTTTGTCTAACCTGGCAAATGGCACTGAGTTTATCCAACTCAAACGCACTTTGGGTTTAGCTGTAACGCCTGATGAAATGCGTGCCAACCGTTATTACTTCTGGCCGCAGTGGCAGCAAGCGCAGTTCGTCGATCGTGACAGTGCTATTCCGGCTCAGACACTGCTTTTTCCCTACCAACATTTAGTGCTGTATATCCAATGGCAGCAACACAGCACTGGCAGTATACCGGTCTTGATGCGCAAGCGTCTGGTTCGCACTGCAGGCGGACAAGCCAGTATCAGTACCGACTCGGTAGTCGATGGGGTGGAGCGGCTGCACTTTGAGTTTCTGCTCGATCTGGATCAGGACGGGCAACCTGATGCCATAGTACCCACCGCCGATATGACCAGCGGCAACTGGTTTCAACAAGATGCGCGGATCCTGGGTGTCCGCTTCTTTGTGTTACTGCGGGCGTTGGAGCCGGATATGCGGTATCAGAATCAGCGTTTATATCAGTTGGGATCGCAGCAGTTTGCTGCGCCCGGCGATCACTACCGGCGCCTGCTGTTAAGTGGGGCGGTGAATTTTAGTTTTGCCAGTACGGCAGAAGAGTGAGGACGACAATTCAGAGCATCGTTACTGAAACTACGGAGGAGCTATGAGAGAGCAAGGAATGGTTTTACTCAGTGCACTGTTGTTTTTAGTGGTTATGTTATTAATGGTCAGTAGTAATTTATATATCAGCCAGCTTAGCGTGAAATCGGCTCAGGCAGCGCAGCAGCAACTGCAACTGGACGTACAGGCATTGCAGGCGCATCTGTTACAGTTATCCGGTTTGGATCCGGAACTGCTACCTGATCCGGTATCAGCTCTGCCCTCTTGCCCGGGAACCTATGCTGCCTGGTCAGATGCCAGCATGCAATGTGAGTTGGTGTTATTTGAAACAGCAGAGCAACATCATCAATACCCGCTTTATACCCGCTACGGCAGCATGCTGCTACGTAAAAGGTTGCAGATCCCGGAGCTTGCACCATGAGCCCCCGCATTCTGTTACTTTGGCTGCTGCTGCAAAGTCTGGCTTTGCCTGCGGCTTGCCCGGAGTTTCTGCCGGCTGAACCGGCACGGCTAACGCTTAACCATCAGCAACAGACTATACAGGCGGAGCTGAGCTGGGCCGCAGCATCGTCAGAGCCTGCCGAGCTGCTGGTGCTCGGCGCAGCAGATCAGCAACTACTTGCCAGCATCGCGCTGAATCATCCGGCTTTTTCCGGTAGCTTTATGGCGCAACCACTGGCAGAAGATGCGGATCTGGATGGGCTGGCGGATCATCTGTGGCTGGTGAATCAACAAGGCTTAATTTGGCGGGCGGCTTTTTCCGGCAACCAACTGGGTACGCCTGTGCTATTGGCGGATTTGTCTGGGCTTGGGCTGCAGTTTCGTTATAGCGTCAGCTTGCTCAGAACGCGATTACCAGGCCGCCTGGCGCCGGCAGTCTGGCAAAATCTGGAGCAGCATCTGCTGTTATTGCTTGGCCGCGACCCACTGTCGGATCAGGATGTGTTGCTGCTGTTGCGTTATAGCGTTAATCCGGCGCTGCAGACCTTTGTCCAGGGCGCTCAGCTCACAGATCGCACTGAATTATCCGAGGCAGAGCAGCAACTTACGCTCAGCGCTGCTGATTGGCGTAATCTGTTGGCAACGGCGGGTTGGCAAATGCGCTTAAACGGTCGCTTAACGGCGCTGCCACGAGTGGTCGCCGGTGTGATCTATGCGCCTTTAATGCGCCCGGCCGCAGACAGTTGCCAGCCTGAACTAGCCGAGCATCAGCTATTGGCGGTGCAATTACATACTGCGGGGCAGGTCTATCAAAGCCGGCAGCTGAGTATCCCTTATCTGGCAGACGGGCGTTTGCAATTGCAACAGCAGGTGGATCTGAGTGTCAGCCTGATCTGGGCTAATGCTAATCAGCAACTGACTATTCTGCCGTTACTGCGTCGGATCAGTGGTGATTGTCACTATTGCAGTGAGCCGCTGCAGCTGGATGCCCGAGCTTTTATCCGACGTCTGGCCACCTTTAAAGACGAGCAGGGGGCCTTTTAATGAAAGCGCGTGGCTTTACGCTGCTGGAGATGCTGATCACATTGCTGTTGCTGGGGATCCTGGCCAGTATCAGCTACCCGTCTTATCAGCAATATATCCTGCGCTCCTACCGTGCTCAGGCGGTTACTACCTTATTAGAACTGGCTGCCCGGCAAGAGCAATATCTGCTGGCAGAAGGTCGTTATGCCACCAGTGCGGTTGAGTTGGGGCTAAGCTCAGCCCTAACTCTTAACGGCCGTTATCAGTTACAGCTGTCGGCAAGCACGGCACCGCACAGCTATTTACTGCTGTTAACGGCGCAGGGACCCCAGCAGCAGGACCAGCTCTGCCGGCAGTTTAGTCTTAATCATCTTGGGCAGCGCAATCCCGGTTTGGCTGAACCGTTAAGCTGTTGGGAGTAAAGGCAATGGCCGGGCGGCGTCAGCAAGTCCGCTTATGCTGCAGTTAAAAGAGCAGCAATGCCAATATGGCGCAGAGCTTTGGCGATGAGCAAGCTAAAGCGAAATCCATTCAGGGGCAGGCGGTATTGATATAATGCAGCCGGCTGCGTCCGGCCTGATTTAATACCAGCCGGTAATGCCAGTTAAAGCGGCTGGGCGGACAGTAATAAAAGGTACCGTTTTCCAGCGCATTTAAACTGCCATCACGGCGAAACTCCAGCTGCTGGCGGTTATAGTTCAGACGATGCCCGCCTGGTAGCGCCGGTAGTTCCCGTAATAGCAATGGTGGTGTCGGCTCTGGCAACTGTAACGTCAACCTAATGGGATCGTGCTGCCAGTTGCCCAGACATTGATTGCCGCTGACCGGGCACATGCGTACCGGTTGCAGGTGGCTACTGGCTTGCAGCCTGGCAAAATGTATATGGCGGCTGAATTGCTGCACATAACTTTTGGCGCGCTGTTGGTGGATCAGTTCATCCATCGCCGGCGCACCGATGGATAGCAAGATAGCTAAAACCGCTAACGCGATCAGTAGTTCAAGTAAGGTTAACCCAAGTTGGCGCATATCCAGACTCCTTTGCTACTGCTTTGAAGTCTAGCGCGAAGATATGTTATGTAAAATAAATGTTATTTATATTGTTCTTGGTTGTTATGCTAAAACGCCCTAAAGCGGTAATTCGGCCCGCTTTAGGGGATGAGCGCTGTTACAAAGGGTCGTATACCGTTGGGATCGGTTGGCGCTTATGTTGGGTTTTTTGATAGATCTGCACTAAACGCGCGCTGACCGCCGCATCCACGGCCTTACCTTCCAAAAAGTCATCAATTTGCTGGTAAGTAAGTCCCAAAGCCGCTTCATCGGCCTTTTGCGGCGCCATACATTCCAGATCGGCTGTCGGTGTTTTTTCTACCAGTAGTTCCGGCGCGCCCAGATGCCGTGCCAAGGCCCGGACCTGGCGTTTACTTAAGCCGAACAGCGGTGCCAGATCACAGGCACCGTCACCCCATTTGGTGTAGAAGCCGGTAATATTTTCTGCCGAATGATCGGTACCCAGCACTAAACCGCCTTGCAGCGCCGCAATATGATACTGCGCCAGCATCCGGCAGCGAGCTTTAACATTGCCTTTGGCAAAATCCTGCTGCGCTTCGCCCGGTAACGGCAGGCTCTCAATACCCAGTAAGGTGCTCTGATGCAGCGCATCGGCTGCCGCCTTTATATTGACCGTCACACTAAGACTGGGTTGGATAAAACGCAGCGCCAGCTGCGCTTCTTCTTCATCTTTTTGCACACCGTACGGCAGCCGCACCGCAATAAACTGATAGCCACCACTCTGTTCGCGGTTTAATTCATCCACCGCTAACTGGGCCAGCCGGCCACAAGTAGTGGAGTCAACACCGCCACTGATGCCAAGTACCAGAGTTTTTAAGCCGGCACTTTGCAGCCTCGCTTTAATAAAGTCGACCCGGCGGCGGATCTCAAATTCGACATCGATCTGCGGCAGCACCCGCATTTCCCGGATAATTGCTTGTTCTATGCTCATAGTGGCCTCGCTGTTGGTTATTGATATCTTAACGGATTTATTGCTGAAAGGATCAACAAAATGCGCTCCGACAGCTGAAGCCTGCCGTCTGTTGTATTATACTGCGGCCACTATCTAAGCAGAGCGATGAGTTCTACCATGAAAAAAATTGAAGCCATTATTAAACCCTTTAAGCTCGATGATGTGCGCGAAGCGCTGGCCGATCTGAATATTACCGGCATGACGGTAACTGAAGTTAAAGGCTTTGGCCGGCAGAAAGGCCACACTGAGTTGTACCGCGGCGCCGAATATATGGTGGATTTTTTGCCTAAGGTGAAGCTGGAAATCGTAGTCACTGATGAGCAGGTAGAACGTTGTGTCGAAGCCATTATGACCACAGCGCAAACCGGCCGCATTGGTGATGGTAAGATCTTCGTATTTGATGTGGAGCGGGTGATCCGTATTCGTACCGGTGAGGAAGACGAAGAGGCCATCTAAGCTGCTCCCGTCAGTTTAAGCCAAGGTGTTAGTCGAATAACCCGAGCTGACTGCTCTGCTTTACTGAGCGCCGCTCTGCTGGCCGATTCCGGCTGGCATGGCGCTGAAATACCTGACGCTTTTCCAGTTCAAACTGCCCGCGTTGCTGCGCCAGCCACTGACTGAGTTTCGCTCTGGCTGCGCTTACGGCCTGGCCGGCCGCGACCACCGGTGCCGGATAATCGCGGCCTATCACACAACCGTATTGCTGTTGCAGCGAGCTGCTCATCAACCAGGGCTGATGCAGCCAGCTGTCCGGCACCCGGCGTAGTTCCGGCAGCCATTGCCGGATAAACTCGCCTTTGGGATCTTTTTGCATACTTTGCTTTACCGGGTTATACATACGGTTGGGGTTGATCCCGGTCGTGCCGGCTTGCATCTGTATTTGCGGATAGTGGATGCCCGGCTCGTAGTCGACAAAGCATTGTGCCAGATGTAGTGCCAGCGGCCGCCAGTGCAGCCACAAATGATAACTGGCAAAGGCCACCAACATGGCGCGGCCGCGAAAGTGCAGCCAACCGGTATGTAGCAGCGAGCGCATGGCCGCGTCAATCAGCGGATAGCCGGTCTGACCGCTGGCCCAGGCTTGATACAGCGCCGCATCAAAGGCGTCCTCGCGTAAGCCATCAAAGCCGCGATGCATATTACGCATTTCCACTTCCGGTTCATCTTCCAGCTTCTGTATAAAGTGGCAATGCCAGCGCAGCCGGCTGTAGAACGCCTGCAGCCCGCGTTTTTGCAGTGTGGAATCGCTGGCCTTACGTTGTTGCTCGGTAAGCTGCTGCAGTTGACGGATACTAAGCTGGCCATAAGCCAGAAAGGGGCTGAGGCGGGAGCAGCTGTTTACTGCGCGCGCCGCAAAAGAAATGCCGCCATGATAGTGCTGGCTGCGTTGGTGTAGAAAGCTATCCAGCGTTTGTTGCAGCTGCCAGCCATGCTGCCGCTGCTGACACGCCGGAAAATCGCGGCTACGTTGCGGTACCGGCAGCGGCGCCTGCCAGTTCGCGGCGCAAATAAAAGGTAGCCTCGCCGGGCAGGGGTAAAGCGGTTGGCTTAGCCAATGATCGGCTTGCTCGAACCAGTGATCACGGGAGCTGAGCGTGCGGATCACCGCAAACTGCGGGTATTGCTGCCAGGGCAGAGCCAGTTCTGCCAGTAAACGTGCTACTGCCAGATCACGCTGATAGCTCCATAAATTACCGGTTTCCTGATGGCTATAGACAGCGCTGATCGGAAAGCGGGCACAGAGTTCACGTAGTACCCGGGTCGCGGCGCCATAACATACCAACAGCGGCTGCCCCAGTGCTGTCAGTTGCTGCTGCAGCTGCGTCAGGGCTTCGCTGACAAAGGCCCAGTGCCGTAACGACACATCAGGCTGTTGCCAATAATCTGGCTCGACAATATAGACTGGTAACACGGCGCTGCCATTTTTGGCGGCATAAAACAGCGCGGCGTGGTCTTCGAGGCGCAGGTCGCGTTTAAACCACAGCAGATGCATCGCTAGAGTTCGCTTAACCAGCTGCGCCACTGCGGTAACAGGCGAGCGTGTGCGGCAGGGCGATGCGCTGCCTTACCAACGCCGCTGATGTCCGGCAGCAGCGCCCGTACAAAGGCCGCGTCCGGATCGTACCAGAGCGCCTGCTTAATCGGGTTAAAGGGCCGGGCTTCACTATTACCATAGCCTGCGATATAGGCCCAGTTACCCCAGTTACTGGCCACATCATAATCGAGTAGCCGCTGCTCGAAGTAGGCAGCGCCCAGCCGCCAGTCCAGCGCCAAATCATGCACCAGATAGCTGGCCACATTTTGCCGGCCGCGGTTACTCATTAAACCGCTTTGATTTAACAGCCGCATATTGGCATCGATAAAAGGCACGCCAGTATTACCGGCACACCAGCTGGCAAAAGCATGCTGCTGCGAGTTGTTCAGGCTGGGTTTGCTGTAATCAGCCTTACCGCTGATGCCGGTTTTACTAAACCAGCGCGCCTGATATTTGCGCATTTGCCAGCGGAAAAACTCCCGCCACAGTAATTCAAATTTTAGCCAGTAGGTCGATTCGTTAGCTTCGATCTGCTGTTCAAATTGTTCCACCTGCTGCCAGCAGCGGCGCACCGACAAGGTGCCCAAGCTGAGCGGCGTTGAGAAAAAACTGGCGTAATGCTCACCGATGAGCGCATTGCGGCTGTCTTTGTAATGCAGAATATGCTGGCCCTGCCAGATAAAATGCTTAAGTCGCGCCAGCGCCTTAGTTTCATCCCAGCGCGCCGGAACGCTGTTGCCAAGCCATTGCTGCAGCATCGCCTGCTGCGAGTAAGTGGCGGCAGCTGCCGGGCTTAACCAGTCACCAGCAGGCTGCGTCCTTTGTGGCGGCGTGACCAGCAGGCTTGGCTCCAGCTGTTTGCGAAATTGCGTAAAGCGATCGGGCAAGCGGCCAAGCTCTGGTCTTAGCGTAGCGCCGAGTAGGCTGTTATTATCCTGCAGTTCCAGCGCAAGCGCCGGTGCCAGAGCACGCAGCGCCTGGTATTCCTCCGGTGCCGTTGGCTCATTGGCCAGCAGTCTATCGGCCTGCAGTAGCTCTGCTAACTGTAAAAGCTCGCTGCGGGTATCGCCAAAGCGGATAATCAGACCAATATTGTGCTGTGCCAGGGCCTCAGTGAGCGCCTGAACGGCTTGCAGCTGGGTTTTCAGGCGCCAAAGATTGCTGCGAAACAAGCCATACTGGCGGCCAAAGCACTGCTGCTGCTCAAGCACTACAACGGCAGCGGCAGGCCCCGCTGGCGCCTTTAATAGCGGGTTGTCATCCAGTCGTAAGCTGCTATTTAGTAGTACCAGTGTTGTCATAACTGCTCAATCTGTATTAACCACTGCGCAGCCTGGGCGCGGATCGCCTGTTGCTGCTCCGGCGTTTTGTTATGCCAGTTTTTATAAGCCAGCTGCATCCGTGCATTCTGACCTAATTGCGACTCGTTGCGGGCCAGAAAATCCCAGTACAGCGCATTAAAAGGGCAGGCTTTGGCACCTGTCACCTCTTTCACCTGGTAGTGGCAATGTTTGCAATAGTTGCTCATCCGGTTGATATAGGCGCCGCTGGCGGCATAGGGTTTTGACGCCAGAATGCCACCATCGGCAAATAACGCCATTCCCAGCGTATTGGGCAGCTCAACCCACTCGTAGGCATCGACATAAACCGCCAGATACCAGGCCGTGACTTCATCGATGGCTAAGCCCGCCAGCAAGGCAAAGTTACCGGTAACCATTAAACGTTGAATATGATGCGCATAGCCATGTTGCAGGGTTTGACTGATCGCCTGCTGCATACAGCGCATCTTAGTTCCGGCATGCCAGTAAAACCCGGGCAAAGGTGTATGCGCCTGCAGGAAATTATGGCGGCTGTAGTCTGGCATCATTAACCAATACAGACCGCGGACATATTCGCGCCAGCCAATGAGCTGCCGGATAAAGCCTTCGGCGGCATTCAGGCTGACGCTTTGTTCGCGCCAGGCGGATTCGACTTTCTGGCACATCCAGCGCACATCCAGTAAACCGGCATTCAGGTACATCGAACAGATGCTGTGAAACAAGAATGGCTGCTCCAGCAGCATCGCATCCTGATAATCGCCAAAATTGGCCAGCTGCTGATCAACAAAATGCAAGAACGCCTGCCGGGCAGCTTTACCAGTGACGGCATAGTGAAATTCACCGACGCTGCCGGGATGGTCGGCAAACTCGGTTTCAACCAGCGCCATCACCTGCCGGGTAATGTCATCGGGGCTAAACTGCAATGGCGGAACTTGCTTTAGATCCGGAGGGCAGGCTTTGCGGTTGTCTTTATCATAGTTCCATTGGCCACCGACAGGTTGTTGCTTCGCATCCATCAGTAAGCCGGTGTAGCGGCGCATCTGGCGGTAAAAAAACTCCATCCGCAGCTGCTGGCGATCAGTGGCCCACTGTGCAAACATCGCCGTTGAACAAATAAAGCGGTCATCTTCCAGCACGTGCAGCGGCAGATTAAAACGTTCGCGCCAGCTCAGTATCTCCTGTTGCAACCGGTATTCGCCGCACTCGGTGATGACAATGTCACTGAACTCTTGCTGTTGTAGGGCATAGGCCACGGCATCGGTCATACTGTGAATACCCGGCTGTGCGCCGTATTCCAGATAACAAAGCGCAAAGCCCTGTTGCCGCAAGGTTGCGGCAAAATGACGCATTGCGCTAAACAGTAAAATGATTTTGTGCTTATGATGTTTAACGTAACGGGCTTCGGTTTTCACTTCTGCCATCAGAATCAGGTCGTCAGGACCTGCCTGACGCAGGCTGGCCAGGGCTGGGCTTAATTGATCGCCCAGAATAATAATCAGTTTGCGCATAGCGGCCACAGTTAATCAGAGTTATGGCGAGTACGGGCGTGAGCCCTTTGGCGATCATTCGTTAGCGTTGCAGTCGCGTAAAAACTGAGTATGATGTGACACAATAACATTTGAGGAGAAGGCTATGTCATCAAAATTGATTGCCCTGCTGCTGCCCGCCTTACTGCTGGGCCCGGCTGCGCTGGTTCAGGCGCATCCGGCGCATCAGCACGACAAAGCGCCCAAGGCTGAACAACATAATCACGATCATGATCACAAGCATGCGCACGACCATGATCATGATGACATGACTCAATTGGGTGCTCATGTGCATGGCGCGGCGACGCTGACGTTGGTGCTGGAGGGCAATGAACTGCAACTGGCTTTGCAATCTGCCGCCTACAATATCGTCGGTTTTGAACATGCGCCAAGCAATAACGAGCAACGGCAGGAAATTGCGCTGGCGCTGGATAATCTTGCCCAGGCAACCTGGCTTACCTTAAGCCGCGACGCCCACTGCGAAGTGCAAAGCGCCGATGCTAATACTGATCTGACCGAACCGGGTTACACTGGTCATGGTGATTTTTATGCCAATATCAGTTTGCTGTGTCAAAACCCGGCGCGTTTGCAGCAGTTGGAGCTGGGGTTGTTCAGTCTGACGCCGGCACTGGAAAAGGTGGAGGTGCAGTGGGTGATTAACGGTCGCCAGGGCGCTGCTACAGCAACGCTGAATAACAACAGTATTCGATTCTAACGGCAGTGGTATCGCAAGGCGCTGGAAAGGCAGCACCATAAAAAAAGCCGGTATTGCTAAAACAGCAAACCGGCTTTTTTGTAACTGTTTTTGTTACTATTTTTTATTACGGGGGCGTTACCAGGTATATTCTTCTACCTTATCGGCCTTGATACTGTAAGCCGCGTTGGCTAAGTCATGCGAGACACTGTCGGTGGTAATGGTGCCGCTGATCCAGAATGGTGAATAGATCATATCCGCGCGCAGATTGGACGCGCCGGTAACATAGATAATCTGGTTTGGTGGCGGTGGCGGTACGTGGATACAGGCACCAAAGTAGGGTACCAGGAAGAAACTGGTCACATTTTGTTTGTCATCAAATTCCAGCGGCACAATAAAGCCCGGGATCCGGACCTTAACGTTATTAAATTCCGGTTTTACCTTGGCTGACTGTAAAATTTGCTGCCAGGCCTGGGCAGTAGGGTCATTACCATTGTAGTTATCTTCAAACGGTGAAGGCTGACTATAGTCGTGCGTCACCTCGGGTAAGGACTGGAGTAGCTTCAGGTCCTCTTCCGGCATTAAATCAGTCCATTCAATGGTTTTAACCTCGGCCGCCTGCAGGCTAAAAGCCAACATTGCGGTCAGTACCAAAGAAAACGCAACAGACAACTTGTTGAACATTGGAGTTTCGCCTCTTAATTAACGCATAATACGGCACAGAACACTGCACAGCACATTGCACTATGCTGCGCTATCATAGCATGCAGAAAGGAGACCCTGTGACCACCAAGCCGAAATTTCCTGCGATTGAACTCAAAGATCTTAAATTTTGGTACCAGCCCGGCGGCTGGCAACTGGCCATCCCAAAGTTGTCGCTAAATAGCGGCCAGCACCTCTTTGTACGCGGTGCCTCGGGCAGTGGTAAAACCACGCTATTGAATTTGTTATGCGGTATTACCGTGCCTAACGCTGGTGAAATCTGGTTAAACGGCATGGCGCTGCATCAGCTCAGTGCCTCGCGTCGCGATAAATTGCGCGCTTCGGAGATTGGGGTGGTGTTTCAGCAACTGAACCTAATCCCCTATCTGAGTGTGCTGGATAACGTACTGTTACGCGCTGCCTTTGCCAGGGCGCCGGCCGCAGCAATGCAGCAGCGGGCCCGCGAACTGTTAACAGCACTGGGGCTGGGAGATAATTACTGGCAGCAAAAAGCCAGCCAGTTAAGCGTAGGTCAGCAACAGCGGGTTGCCATTGCCCGGGCTTTACTGACCCAGCCAACCTTACTGATTGCCGATGAGCCCACCTCAGCCCTGGATGCAGATAACCGTGATGCCTTTATGCAGGTATTGCTCAGTGAAGCGGATAAAAGCGGCACTACTGTGATCTTTGTCAGCCATGACAGTCAGTTGCAGCGTTATTTTCATTATCAACTGGCGATGACAGCCCTGGAGCAAGGAGTAGTGGCATGTTAATTAAACTCGCCCGTCTAAGTTTATGGAACCGCCGTGGCACTGTGTTATTAACTCTGTTGTCGCTAACCATCAGTCTGGTGCTACTACTGGGAATTGATCATATCCGTAAAGAAGCCCGCAGTAGCTTTACCAATACGGTGTCTGGTACTGATCTGATCGTCGGTGCCCGCTCTGGTCAGCTGAACTTGTTGCTGTATTCGGTATTCCGGATCGGCAATGCCACCGCGAATGTCAGCTGGGCAACCTATGAGCGGATCAGCCGGCATCCGCAAATCGCCTGGACCATCCCGTTATCGCTCGGCGATTCGCACCGTGGCTACCGGGTATTGGGCACGAATCAGGGCTATTTTGAACATTTCCGCTACGCCTCATCGCAGCAGCTGCAGTTTGCTGAGGGCGTGCCCTTTGCCGGTGTTTATGATGCGGTATTAGGCGCTGAGGTGGCAAAGCGCCTGGGCTATGTGCTGGGGCAGGAAATCGTACTGGCGCATGGTATCGGCGCGGTCAGTTTTTCCGAGCATAAAGACAAGCCTTTTACTGTCGTCGGCATCCTGGCGCCAACCGGCACTCCTGTTGATCAAACTGTACATGTTAGCCTGGAAGGCATTGAAGCCATCCATATCGACTGGCAGCAGGGCGCGCCTATGCCTGGCCGGCAGGTCAGTGCCGAACAGGCGCTGGAAATGGATTTAACTCCCAAGGCAATTACCGCCTTTATGGTGGGGTTGAATTCACGGATGGCCACCTTTGTGGTGCAGCGGCAGATCAATGAGTTTCGCGGCGAACCCCTGACTGCCATCTTACCCGGGGTGGCACTGGCTGAACTGTGGCAGATGCTGGGCATGGTAGAGAATATGCTGCTGCTGATCACCTTATTGGTGCTGGTGGCAGCTTTAGTTGGCATGATGACCACCTTGCTGGCTTCGATGCGAGAGCGGCAACGCGAAATGGCGATTTTACGCGCAGTGGGAGCCAGCCCCTGGTATCTGTTTTGGCTGATCCAACTGGAAGTGCTGTTGCTGACCAGTGTGGCGATGCTTAGCAGTGCCGTCCTACTGCTGGCCGCGCTGTGGGGTGTGCAGGACTATCTGGCGGCGAACTATGGCCTCTTTATCAGCCTGAGCCCCTTTAGTTTACAAAGCCTGTACTGGGCTGGCGGCATTCTGGCTGCAGCTGCGCTACTGGCCTGCGTACCGGCCTTGGTGGCTTATCGCCGTGCCCTGACTGATGGTTTAAGTATTCGTTTATAAGGACAGCTGATGCAGCTATTTTTAGTCTATTTAGGTGGCACCGCACCCGGTGCCAATATTGAACTGCACGATGTGCGTTTTGTGGTCGGTGAGACCATTGAGCAGACTTACCCTCAGCTGCGCCAGCAATGGTTTGGCGAGATTAAAGGTCTGCATCTGGACAGCTATCTGGCGCTACATAATATTGATGGCTATCAGATCCGTCTGTCGACAACGCCGGTTGAGCAGGCGGAAAAGCTGTTTTTTATAAATTTTGGTGGTTATTACCCGGGCAAGATTGCCGAGCAGCATGATTTTATGCTCTGTGTGGCGAAAAGTGCTGCAGAGGCGAAGGCAAGGGCCAAAGCTCAGCTGTTGACCGATGCCGATAGCCCGCACAAAGATGATTTGCTGCAGCTGGACGATTGCCTGCCGTTACAGCAGGCTAGTGGCTACTATATTGAGCTGCTGCCGGGCGGTCAGGCTCAGCCTCTGCGTCCGGACTGGTCAGGTTACGAGGTAATTGGTTAGCGGCACTGAGCTCACCGGTCAGAGTGCGCCACACCCAGCTTACGGTTTCGGCCAGCTGCAGTTGTCGTGGCAAGCGGCTAACCGGTTGCCCCGGCTCCGCGGCCAGCACAAAACTAAAGGCATAGTTTTGTTGTTGCCCCATCCGTAAATCTGTCATTACTACTTGCTCGCCCTGTTGCTCCAGGGCGTAAAAGCCCTGACTAAAGGCGGCCAGCGTCTGCACATCCGGATGCTGCTGATAGCGCTGGTATAACTCAGGGTCCAGTACATAACGCTGAAAAACGATGTCGCTGTTCTTTTCCAGCAGCGAGTAAAAGCCTTCATAGTAAGCGTCTTCGGTGACCAGCAATACCCGCCACAGTAAGGTGTTCAGTGCCGTCGGTACCACCAGCACCCTGGCTTCACTGCTTACCGGCTGCTTGGCAGCAACTTGTAAGACATGCTGCTGCGCAGCCAGGCCCCAGAGTAAATAACAGCTGGAGAACACCAGCGCTGCGGTATTGGCGGCCAGGGCCCTTTTGCCGCGCCACAGCACCCAGGCCAGGCCGAGCAATAATGGCAGCGTATAAAGGGGATCGATAATAAAGATGCTACCCACCGCAAACGGATGATTACTAAAGGGCAGCGCCAGCTGAGTGCCATAGATGGTAAGGGTATCCAGCAGGGGGTGGGTAATTAGCACCAGCCAGATCGCCAGCAACCAATGACGGTATAGCGGCATTTGCTGATGAATTTTACAAATCAGCAGCGCCAGCAGCGGTGATATTAGCGTCAGATAGAACAGCGCATGGCTAAAGCCACGGTGGTACACCATATTACTCAGCGCATCACCGTAGTCGATCAAGATATCCAGATCCGGCAGGGTGCCGGCTACCGCACCCCAGAGCGCGGCTTTTTTAACTGAGCTTTTGCGGCCCACTACAGCAACGGCAACCGCCGAGCCAAGGGCAATTTGGGTTAATGAATCCATAGTGCTATGTAATCCGTCAGATGTTAGCGGATGCCAGAGAGGCTAACTTGCGCCAGTTGCGCCGCCAGCACTTGCCGTAACAGCTTATAATCATCACACAAAGTATAGAGGCTTTTGTTCACATCCAGATAATAGGCAGCACGCTGGCCATTCAGTTCAATTGGCGCACTGATTTGGCGGAATTGAAAGCCGACCCGGTTGAGCATTCTGGCCAGAGCGGGCGCAACCACAGCATAGGCATGCGCTATCCCCTCGCTGTAGGCTTGCTCCAGCGCAGCCAGATACAAACCCGCCGCCAGATAACGGTAATGACTGTTGTTCGGGCTAACTTGTAACGGATTTAACTGGCTCAGTGCCGGATTATGCGGTTGTTGCTGGCGGCGAAATTCACCGGCCAGCGCCAGACGTGATAGTTCACAAATGCTGTCCGGTGCGAAGGCTGCTGGCTGCAATTGTGGTTCGGTAAAACTGCCAGCGAAATAACTAGCTACCGGTAATTGTTCCGCGGCTGAACGGCAATACACCATCCGCATAGTGCCGGCCAGACTGTGGCTTTGCCGGTGTTGTAGCAGATAATGGGCAGAGCGCTGATCGTAGTGATCCTGCTCAATGGCATTGGCATTGGTAGGCTCAAAGCCTAACTCTTCGCAATACACCTGGTGGCGTAAACGATAGCTTTGTTGCTGCTCGTCGCTACTAACGGCGCGCTTGATCTGAAAATCGCGCTGAAACAATAATGCCCAGTGACCACCTTGCTGTGGGAGTGGTTCGCTGGGCACAGCAGTTTGTAGCAGGCTAAGCGCTAAACTGGCCTGAGAATTAGAATGCATGGCGCAACCCTGACAATAGGAAAATGCTGTTTTTGTTGTAATAGCATAAGCCGGCCGGCGCGTCCTGAGTGCGGCATTCTTCCCTGATACAGCTATGCAACTGGCCGCCCATTTTCAGGCGCAGCGCAGCACTGATGCTTACTATGCAGATTTTATTTGCAGAGATCAAACCAGCAAGCGCTTATTTTGCAGCAAATCGCTGCTAAATCACCACAGGACAAGGGAAAATGATGTGAAAATATTTAATTAAATTACCGTTGCCCGGGCTTCCGCTGCGGCTAATAGCGCCTAATTTAGCCAGTTAACTAACCGCAAGCCGGCAACGCGCTCAAACTCGCGCAGATTATTAGTCACGAGCGTTAGGCTTTCACTGCGGGCATGCGCACTGATATGCAGATCATTGACGCCGATAGGGATACCAAGCTGTTCCAGCTCAGCGCGGATTTCGCCATAATGCTGAGCCGCTTTTTCACTGTAAGCTAGTATCTGCAAACGCGAACAAAAATCTTCCACGGCTTGCCGGTTTTGCTCGGGCCGCGCGCTTTTTTCAACGCCGTGACAAAGCTCGGCATAGGTAATGGCGCTAATACACATTAAGCCGGCATATTGGTTAAAGGTTTGCAGTACTTCAAGCGGCCGGCGTTTAATTACATAGATGCAGATATTGGTATCCAGCATATATTTCAGCATTAAAAGGCTTCCCGCTCTTGCTGTTGCTGTGTAGCCCGTTCAGTCATAAAGTCGTCTGTTACCGCAGGGCCTTGCAGAAAAAACGAATCCCAGCTGTTAGCAACCGGCGTTAGGATACGGTCTTTACCGACAACACGCACCACCACCTTTTTTACATCGTCTGGAAAACGCGCTTCAACCGGCAGTCGCACCGCCTGGGTATTGTTATTTTTAAACACTGTACCCGTATCCATATTCACCTCCAACAACTAGATAGGTGAAGTATATACCTATGGCGGCAGATACTCAAAATATCGACCAATAAGTCTGGCAGTGGGAATGGCAGGCAATAAAAAAGCGGCGCTAATGCGCCGCTTCTCTAGTTGGTGGAGCTGGCGGGAGTTGAACCCGCGTCCGAAAAACCTACATCGTCGGTACTACATGCTTAGCCAGTTATTTAGTTAACCCTATGAGCGCCAGCTGGCAGGCTATCGTCGGGCGAGCCTGATTGGTTTTAACGTTTTGTCTCCAGGCGAAGACGCGACGCGATCCTGTTAGGGGTGATCTTCCAGAGTCTCAGCTTACAGGCATGCGTGAGGGGAAGAGCTATCTACTGCTTATTAGGCAGCGATTGCGTAAGTTTCGTCGTTTGCGACTATTTAATTGAGGCTTTTTTACGAGGCCTACCTCACCTCGGCATGCACCTAAGAGTTCGTGAATCCCGTCGAATCCAGAATCAGCCCCGAATTCTGTGGAAGTAACACTCACTTTCAGTGTTTGGCTATTGTACGCAGCCTGATTGCTTTACACAAGCGGGCTTTATGCTTTAGCCGTTTTCCTGTCGCCCTAATTAGATGGGGCCAGGCGGAAAAAGTTTCAAGGGTGTTTTAGTGTTTACTGTGTTTCATCATGCGCTCTTTCTCGCGTGACCAGTCGCGGTCTTTAATATCGTCACGCTTGTCATAGCTTTTCTTGCCCTTGGCTAAATGAAACTCCAGCTTTACCCAGCAGGCTTTCCAGTACATGGCGGTGGCGACCAGGGTATAACCTTCGCGCTCTTTTAGGCCAACAAGTTTACTTAGCTCGCGCTTGTGCAGCAGCAGTTTGCGGCTGCGCTCGGGGTCGCATACCACATGGGTAGAGGCACTGTTTAGCGGCTGAATTTGTGCGCCGAGTAAAAATGCTTCACCATTATGCAAAATGACATAAGAGTCGGACAGGTTGACCTTACCCTCGCGAATACTTTTTAATTCCCAGCCTTGCAGGGCCAGGCCGGCTTCGTAGCGGTCTTCTAAAAAGTACTCGTGCCGCGCTTTGCGGTTTTGCGCTATGGTACCGTTTTTGTTTTTGCTTGCTTGTTTTTTGCTCATATTTCGTTACTTGTCGCAGCTCAGTGTTGGATGTCAGCGATGGCTCATGCCTTGTTGCAGCGCGTTATTCTGTTACAATCGGCGGCGAGTTTAAAGGGGAGTGAGTATGCCACAAATTGAGCGCAGTGCCTTGGTTTTTTACAGCGCGCAACAAATGTACGACCTGGTTAATGCGGTGCCGGATTATCCGCAATTTTTACCCGGCTGTACCAAAGCCACGGTGATCCGCCACACTGAACAGGAAATGGTGGCGAAACTTGAGGTTTCCAAGGCAGGCATTGGGCAAAGCTTTACTACCCGTAATATTTTACACCCGGTACAACGCATAGAAATGCAGCTGGTTGATGGGCCTTTTAAGCGCTTGCAGGGCGGCTGGCAATTTGTGCCGTTAAATGAGCAAGCCTGCAAGGTGATTTTGCAGCTGGAATTTGAATTTTCAAATAAGTTGGTGCAGTTTGCCTTTGGCAAGATATTTCAGGAGTTAACAGCTGCCATGGTCAACGCCTTTACCCAGAGAGCGAAGCAAGTTTATGGTGAATAACAGCGCAGGTGCCGCCATTTCCGATACCATTAGCGTTGAGGTGGCGTATGCCTTGCCGGAGCGGCAGGCTTTGTTAACTATCTCGGTGCCGGCTGATACCTGTGTTGAGCAGATTATCCGTCAATCCGGTATTTTGCAGCAATTTCCGCAGATTAACCTGAGCGAACAAAAAGTGGGTGTCTGGAGCCGGCCGGTGAAGTTAAGTGATAAAGTGAAAGACGGCGACCGGATTGAAATCTACCGGCCTTTGATTGCTGATCCGAAAGATTTGCGTCGGCGCCGTGCCGAAAAAGCCAAGGACGAGGGGCGGGCGAATAAAGTTACCGGTGGTCATTTATAAGGTCAAAGCTGTTTGGTATGTCACCATTCAGCAGGTTGGCCGCGACACTTGCAACAAGAATCACAATAAAAATCACAACACACAATAAAAATCACAACAATAGTGACCACAATAAAAAAGCCGCGATAAAGCGGCTTTGTTGTATATCTTGCTAATACGCTGTCTTAAATATCCAGCGGCTTGTCAAAGTCCGGGTGCTTATCAAAGTCACCACTGATATTTACCAGCCGGTCATCTTTAAACTCCACCACCAGGCGCTTTTCAAAATTATTGCCACGGCCTCCTCTCAGGGCATAAAAGTAATGCCAGGTATCGTGGTCAAAGGGGTTGGCTGCGACGGGATTACCCAGTACAAACACCACCTGCTCCTTGGTCATGGCAATACGGAGTTTATCAACGTCCTTTTGCTCTAAAAAGTTACCCTGCGGAATATCAATACGGTATACCCAGCTGCTACAGGCGCTCAGGCTAAGAGCCGCCGCCAGTAAGACGATTTTTACTACTGCTTTCATAGATACCATGTCATCAACCTAAGTGCCGTCATCATAACCCAGGATGCGTAAGCAAAAAACCTGTTTCTGAGTGCGGTGCGGTAAAGTCGGGTTTCGTTACCAGGCTAAGCTGCTTACACACCTTTGGTGCTGTGCAGCTTAGCGCAGCAAAACTGCAGCTCAGACTGCAGGGGTACACAAAAGTTCCCGCGCATTGGCCAGCGCATTGGCACTGATATTCTCACCGGCCAGCAGACGGGCAATTTCCTGGATCCGCTCATCATCACTGAGCTGGCGCATCCGGGTTTCGGTGGCGATACCATCGGTATATTTTTCCACAAATAACTGCTGATGGCCCTGGCTGGCTACTTGCGGCAGGTGGGTAACGCAAATAATCTGGGTGCTCTGGCCGAGCTGGCGCAATAAGCGTCCGACGCCGGCTGCTACCGGGCCGCTGATCCCGACATCCACTTCATCGAAAATCAAGGTAGGGGTGGTGACCTTATCCGCCAGTATTACCTGTACCGCCAGGCTGATCCGTGATAATTCACCGCCGGAGGCGACCTTACTTAACGCTTGCAGTGGCTGGCCCGGGTTGGTCGATACCTCAAAACTGATCAGATCCAGGCCGTTGGCGCTGGCCTGCTCTAACGGCAAGGTCGAAACATTGATAGCAAAGCGGGCATTGGCCATGCTCAGTTCATGCATATTTTTGCTGATCAGCTCGCTTAGCTCCGAGGCCGCCTGCTGGCGGGCCGCGGTTAACACTGCCGCTGCCTGCTGATATTGGCGACTGGCTTGCTGGATAGCCAGTTCCAGTTCGGTCAGCCGCTGCTCTGAGCCGGTTAACTCTGCCAGTTCTGCCGCTAATTGTTGGTGCCGCTCTGCCAGTTGTTCATTAGCGATCTGATGCTTGCGGGCCAGATTAAGCCACTGTGCCAGTCGCTCGTCGACTTCAGCCAGCCGCTCCGGATCCAGTTCCACCTTATCGGCATAGCGGCGCAGTTCACGGCTGGCTTCTTCGGTTTGTAACAGCGCATCGCTTAGCATTTGCTGTATACCGGCCAGTGCCGGGTCCAGTGCTTGTAATTGCTCCAGTTGGTAGCTGACCTGAGACAGCGCGCGGTAAATGCTTTGTTCATCATCATCGTACAGCTGCTGCAGGCATTGCTGGCTTTGCGACAGCAGAGTGTTACCGTGCGTCAGCCTGCTATGTTCGGCTTCCAGCCCGCTGAATTCATCAGCCTGTGGCGCAAACTGATCCAGTTCTGCTACCTGATACTCCAGTAACTGGCGCTGGGCATCACGCTGTTGCTGAGAATGCTGTAATGCCTGATGCTCCTGCTGCAACTGTTGCCAGTAGCGATAGCTTTGCCGGCATTGCTGCTGCAGCTCGCTGTTGGCGACATAGGCGTCCAGTAACTGACGCTGATAATCGGCCTTTAACAGCAGCTGATGCGCGTGCTGGCCATGGATCGATAACAGGTACTGTCCCAGTTGCTTTAGCTGCTGCGCCGGCACCTGCACGCCATTAATATAACCGCGGGAACGGCCTTCATTACTGACGACACGCCGGACAATACATTCGTTACCCATCAACAGGTCTTGTTGTTGCAGAAAGTCGCGCGCAGCGGGCAGGGCTGAGATATCAAAGGTGGCGACAATATCGGCTTTGTCGGCGCCGGGACGCACTACTGCGGCATCGGCCCGTTCGCCCAGGCACAGTGCCAGGGCGTCAATGGCAATGGATTTACCGGCTCCGGTTTCACCGGTGATGGTTGACATCCCGCCCGCCCAGTCAATTTCCAGCGCGCGAACTATGGCAAAATTACTGATATGAAGATGGCAGAGCATAAGGCACCTGATACTGTTTATAGTTACAGTGTAAATTTATACAGTAAAAGTGACTTTAGCAAGTCGGGCGCCGATTTTTTTTAGTACAACTTGCTGCCCCAGCCCAGTTTATTGCGCAGCACATGGTAATAGCTATAACCGGGCGGATGCACCAGCCGCAGCGGGTTAGGGTGTTTGCGGATGGTAATATCATCGCCTGGCATTACCGCCAGAATCACATGGCTGTCGCAACTGATTTGTAAATGGGCATCATTGGTATCCGCTACTTTCAGGCGGATTTCGCTGTTCCCCGATACTACCAGCGGCCGGCTACTCAGCGTATGCGGAAACATCGGCACCAGGCTCATGGCATCCAGATCCGGGGTCAGAATGGGGCCGCCACCGGATAAGGAGTATGCGGTTGAGCCGGTTGGCGTACTGATAATCAGGCCGTCGGAGCGTTGGCTGTAGACAAATTCATTATTAATATAGGCTTCGAATTCAATCATATGCGCCACCTTGTCGGCATGCAGCACCGCCTCGTTAACCGCACTGTTACTGCTTTTAATGCTGCCATGACGATGGACGGCGATTTCCAGCAGGTTACGCTTTTCGGTAACAAAATTTCCGGCCAGCACCTCAGTTAACGGTTCGGCAAAGCTCTCTGGCGCCAAATCAGTTAAAAAACCGAGATTACCGCGGTTTACGCCCAGTACCGCCACATCAAATCGTGCCAGCACCCGCGCTGCGCCCAGCATATTGCCATCTCCGCCGACCACGATCGCCAGATCACAGGTTTTTCCTAATGTCACCAGATCCAGCACTTCGGTCGCAGCGATGGGCAAACTTTGCGCGACGCGCTCTTCAACATAGACGCTCAGGCCCTGTTGCTGCAAAAACTGATACAGGCTGAGCAGGGTTTGGTTGGCGCCGCTGTGGTGCGGTTTACCGATTAATCCCACTTTGCTAAAGGCTAGACTCATAAGGCTTCCATATTTAAAGACCAGAGTTAGGAGATCTGTGTTAAATGGCCAGGCAAGCACCGGCCAGCGTGTTGCCTCTGCCCGGGCAGCGGCCAGACTGTTGGCTCAGTATAACGGCTGCTGGCTTTAGTGTCCTGAGCTGCTTGAAATTTTTTAGAAAGGCCCCATCATAGTTAGCAATATAAGGCAGGTGCAGGCGCATGACCGAAACATTAAGCAGAACCGAGCTGATTTTAAAACTGATCGTTGAGCAGTATCTGCTGGATGGTTTACCGGTATCCTCCAAACTGATCGCCGAAAATCAGGCTTTGTCTGTCAGCTCTGCTACGGTGCGCAATACCATGGTGCAGTTGGAACAGCAGGGGCTGATCCGCTCACCCCATACTTCAGCCGGCCGCATTCCTACCACTTCTGGTATCCGGTTATTTATCGATAAGATGCTGCAGCTGCAACCGCTAAGCGATAGTTGGGCGGCCGAGATCAAAAAGCGTTTGGTACCGCAGTTGCCGGTATCGTTATTATGCCAGCAGGCCGGGCAATTACTGGCTAACCTGACCGGTTGTGTCGCCATTATCAGTGCGCCCAAGGCCAGTGGCCGTGAAGTGCGGCAAATCGATTTGGTGCGTCTGGCCAGTGACCGTTTGTTACTGGTGGTGATCGATGAAGATGGCGACATTCTGCACCGGGTGCTGCAATGTGAGCAAAGTATTGATTCGGCTACCTTAAGTAAGGTGCTGTGCCTGTTAAACGCGGCCCTGGCCGGTGGCCAGTGGCAGGATGGTATAGCCCGGCTGGGTAATTTGCTGCGCAGCGAAAGCGGCCTGAGCCAGGCGCTGCTGCAAAAGGTGCTGGGGCAACTGAGTCTGGATGAGTTTATGCAGCATCAGCCGCTGATCTTTGGTCAGCATCAGTTGTTGTTAACCCCGGATTATCAGCAAAACCCGGCCTTGCAGCAGGTAGTGCAGATGTTGGAACATCCGGCTGGCCTGATGCAGTTACTGGAGTTGGTGACCCAGGATAGCAAACCCAAACTGATCCTCGGTAAAGAGTCGGGCTTTGTTGAGTTGGCGCAGCTAAGTGTGATCGCCCAAAGCTATCAGCAACAGCCACACCGCTTTATTGCACTGCTTGGGCCGCGCCGGATGAATTATGCGCGCCTGGTGCCACTGGTGGAATCCTGCGCCGCCCAGTTAAATTTAAACTTGAATCGGCCAAATTGATCCCCATAATACCCCTACGCAAAATTGGAGTATTGTAACAATGACTGAGCAACACAAGCCTGCAGAGACCCCTGAAGAGCTGAACCAGACTACCGATAGCCATGCCGACACAGTGGAGCTGTCGTCTGAGCAAACCATTATCAGCAAGCTGGAAGAAGAACTGGCGAAAACCCAGAGTCAGCTGGCTGAGCAACATGATTTAATGCTGCGCATTAAAGCCGATGCCGATAACGCCCGCCGCCGCGCCGCGCAGGATGTAGAAAAGGCACATAAGTTCGCGCTGGAGAAGTTCGCTTCGGACTTATTGCCGGTACTGGATAACCTGGAGCGGGCGCTGAACTTTATCAACCGCGAAGACGAGGCCTTTAAAGGCGTGATCGAAGGTATCGAACTGACGATGAAGAGCTTCCTGGATACAGTTGAGAAATATGGCGTGATCCAGCTGGATCCAGCCGGTCAGCCATTTAATCCGGAGCAGCACCAGGCGATGAGCATGCAGCCGACGGCGGATTTACCACCGAATACGGTGACCTTTGTGATGCAAAAAGGCTATGAGTTAAATGGCCGCTTATTACGCCCGGCCATGGTTGGGGTGTCTAAGGCGCCATAATAACAATTTGCTGCCAGTTTCTAAGCGCCCGGCCTGTGCCGGGCGTTTTTATAACAGCTCACGGTAAATATAGGCCGCCAGTGGATGTTGCTGCCGCTTTAACTCCCGCACAAAAAATTGCGCAATCTTAGCGGCACCCTGCAGCGTCAGATGGGTGTTATCGGTGCTGCCGTCGGGAAACTTGCGATAAAGATCAGCCGGAATTTGAATAAAGTACGGCTGACTGCCCGCCAGGCCGGCGTTTTCAATAAAGTCACAGCTCTGCTGCTGTAAATCAAAGAAGCTTACTGTCAGCTCGGTGGCGACCTGAGCAGTGGCTTCTGCATAGGCGGTCAGATCCCGGATTAAGACCCCATCACTGTTAAAGTTGCGCCGGCAAATCGAACTTGCCAATAGCGGAATGGCGTTCTGGGCACGAATATCGGCCACAAACTGGCGTAAAAACGCCGGATAGTCGCCATCTGACGCCGCATAGCGCGTCGGATCCGTAATTTTCTGGTCATTATGGCCAAACTGGATCAGCACATAGTCGCCGGCACTCAGTTCGCTTAACAGCAGTTGCCAGCGCCCCTCATTGACAAAGCGTCGGGTACTGCGGCCATTGGCGGCATGATTAATAATCGTTAGCTGCGGCAGCATAAAGGCCGGTAGCAGCTCACCCCAACCACGTTCCGGATAGGCCGGGTTAGCCTTAACCGACATCGTCGAGTCACCGACCAGATGCAGCCTGATGGGTACTGGGTGAGATTCCGGGCTAGGTTCCGGCGTCTTAGCAGCTAGCGGCAAAGTGCAGAGCAGCAGCAGGTAGCAAATAGCCCACTTCATGGTTGCTGCGCCAGTAGTTGATACAGCTGTGCCAGCTCAGCCTCGGGATCCCAGCGACCGTCAAAGGTCCACTGTGCGGTGATCTGCGCCGCACTGAGGTTAGCCGGATGTGTAGCCAGATTATCTGCCAGCCACGGATAGCGCGGGGCGCTGCTTTCTGCGCTCTGGCTAAAAACGGCCTGGCTAAAGTAGTAGCGATCGCCCCATAAATTGGCCCGGTCACGCTCAGGTTGTTGCGGATAGGTGTGACGGAAGATTGGCCGGTCTGCCATATTCGGGCTGTAGCTGTTATTGATCAGATAAAACTGCGCATCGTAGTGGCGGCGGCCCAGCAAAAAGCCGGGTACACCATCGAAGTGCGAATTGACCACCACCAGTTTTTGCGCTGGGTCCAGTTCACCGTCATGCCACAGGGTGGCATAGGCTTTCTGGTTGTAAAAAGTGACATTGTCAAAAAAAGCCCAGCCGCGCGGGCACACCATATCGGTATGACCTTCAATATAACAGTTACGGTGGTAGTACATGCCGTCGGTCTTATTCCACAGACTTAGGGTGTCGGCACCGCCGGCAATAATGGCACAGTCATCAGTAATAATCCGGCTGGCATTTTCAAAGCCACGGATCGCGAACTGATGTTCATGATCGCCGGTTAGTTCACCGTAGCTGTTTTTAACCGTCAGGCCGAGCAGGGCAATGTCGCTGGCGCGGATATTTACCACGGCGCTGCCCCAGTCATCCGGATGGGACGCCAGCCAATTTGTGCGCAGTTCAGCGTATTGAATAATGGTCTGAGTGCGGCCCTGGCCAACCAGAGCCACCTTATCCCGAGTCAGGTACAGCTTTTCCTGGTAGATACCCGGCTTAATCTGAATAATCGCCTGTTGCTCTGTGGCTGGCAGGCTATCCAGTGCCGCCTGAATAGTTTGAAACTGCGCGCTGCCATCCTGTGCGACGCTTAAGTAAAGCACCTCGCTGGCCTGGCTGCTGTGGGGTAGTAGCAGAACAACAAAAATAAAGATCAGGTTACGCATCCGGTCCTCCGGAACAAGTGCTGTTAAAAAAAGAGCCGGCAGTTGCCGGCTCAAACCACAGGAGAGGGAGAAGACCTCTCGTACTCCAGAGTCCGCTTTGGGCGAAACTCTGCTGCCTGGCAGCTGTTACTGGCTAACCGGGTAACCGAGTAATTTGGCGATTTCTACCGCCGCCATAATAAAGGGGCCGTTGGCCTTGGCATCGTTACGGAATACCGGCTCGCTCATATAATAGTGGTAGCTGCCATCGCGGCCAAAGCCCAGACCCGCCACCTGCACCGTATTAACTAAACTGACTAAACCATCCGGATGCATCAACATAAATTCGCGCACTAACCCCTGATAGGCTTTTAGCGCTGTCGCTTTATAGCTCGGTGGCAGATAGCCGTTGTTTATCGCTTTAGCATAGAAATAGGTAAACATGGCGCTACCGGATGACTCCAGGTAGTTGCCTGTCGCCTCGGGCCGATCCAGAATTTGATACCAGACGCCGCTGTCATGCTGAAAGCGTGGTAAGGCTTCCGCCAGCTCAGTAATCATCTGCAGCAGTGGTGCCCGCAGCTCGGTGTGTTCGGCCGGGATATAATCCAGCACATCAACCAGCGCCATACTGAGCCAGCCCAGGCCGCGGCCCCAGAAATGCGGCGACAAGCCGGTTTCAGGGTTAGCCCAGACCTGCTGTTTCGCTTCATCCCAGGCATGGTAGTACAGGCCGGTATTGGCATCGCGCAGTAATTCACGGGTCAGCTTAAACTCCTTGACGACTTCCGGCAGGCCCTGGCCTTGCTCAAACTGACTGGTGTAAAAGGCGTAGAACGGCATGCCCATATAGACGCCATCCAGCCACAGCTGATGCGGATAAATTTGCTTATGCCAGAAGGCGCCATCCTGAGTGCGCGGATGCTCGGCGATCTGACGACGCAGCAACGCCAGCGCCTTGCGTGCCGGCTCGTTCGGCTGGCGCAGATAATCGCGCAGCAGCATATTGCCGGTATTCAGGCTGTCGATATTGTACTTTTTAATACTGTAAGTGCGGATATCTCCTTCAGGTGTCACAAAGGAGTTTACAACGTCGCTTATCACCTGCTGCCATTCGGCGTTAGGTTTAAGCTGTAGTAAGTCATCATAGGCTTGCAGCAACAGACCGGTGGTGTATTCAAAGGTCGCCGGACGCTGACGCTCATAATCCCAGCCGCCGTGAGCGTAGTAGGGAGTTTGCCGTACCATCTCACTTTGGGCCAGTAGCTCCCCCCAATACAATGCGTGCTCAGCAGTGAGCGGCTGCTGCAGTTTCGCGGCAGTGGCGGCGGTATGCAGGCGCTGCCGCGGTGTCAGGGTTAATTGCTCGGCTTGTTGTTCAAGGTAGGCAATAAATTCCGCTTCGGTTTTGATGCCGTCTGCTTCACCATCCCAGGCGGCTAAAAAGTAATATTCCAGCTGGCTGCCAGCCGGTTTCATCACGCTGACATGACTATGTTCATCCTCGGTTTGTGCCGTGCGCTGGCCGCGTTTAAACAGCAGTGCCATCCCAAGTTTGCTATCAGGGGCCGATAAACTCTGATTCCCCCAGGTCGCGACATAGGTCCAGGCGTGACCGGTGATCTCCACTTCGCCCTGAATCAATTTGGTATCCGGCAGTTTCACCAGACCAATAGCGAGGTTATCCAGTGGCTCAGACAGTTGTAACCGGGTATTGACCAGCCGGCTGCCGGCAGTCATCGATAAGTCGGCTGTTAGCGTCACGGTTTTACCGGCAATTTGCCAATCCTGATAGGTTATCTGTAATGCGGAGTAGAGCGGGCCATTTTCAATCACTTTAGCGGTATGTTGGCCAACCCTGGACACACGCTCAACTTTCTGACCATCCCAGTAACCATAACCACCGGCGCCCAGTGATTGCCCGACTTTTAGCAGATCCATACCCCAGTCGGCCATTTCATGGTACGACTGATAGCCATCCTGGCCGACATCCTGCAACACCAGCTGTGGTTTGGTTTTACCAAAGACATCAAAGCCATTACGCCAGTCCAGATAAATCCGATAGCCAACCTGATCTGATTCGATACCTGGGCCTTCATAACGGATCCACTCCGAGTGATCGGTATACTGTGGCGGCGGTGTCAGTTGCTGCACGTTCTGAAAGGTGCCGCCAATATATTTGGCACCTTGCCACTCGCCACCGACTTTATGCGAAATTTCGGCCTGAGTTCTCGCTGGCAGCTGCAGGGCCGCCAGGGCGGCAGCATCATGTTCAATGTGTAGTTGCAGTTGTTCGGCTGGCTGAAAATCCAAGGCTAAAAACAGCGTATCGCGCCTGCCGTCACCGCTGCGATCCAGATGCTGCAGCGGTACCAGCTGGCCGGCGCGGCGGGCAACCAGATCCTGCGCCTGCTCAGCGGTTAACCCCAGATCATAGTAACTCAGGTACACCGGCTGTTGGCTGCGGACAAAGTCAGACGGATTGGCAATCAGTAACTCGGCTACCGCCGGCATGGTAGTCACGGTTGACGGTTCAGTAGTGCTTTGGTTTGCGGCAGGCGGACTGGCGGGTTGACCGCAGGCTGCCAGTAATAAGCTGCTAAGCGTAACAACAGGAAGAGTTTGCAGAAGACGGTTGTTCACGATAGTTACCCTGTTAAATAGAATTGGCACTTGCCTGTGAGTGATTCGGGCCTTCCGTGGCACGCGAAACATGCTGCGCCTGACTCAGGGGCAGACAGCACTTAAGCGGCAGTGCGCCGCTTAAGTGTCAGATGGGTGCTTAAAACTTATATTGCGCACCCAGGTAGTACTGCCGGCCAGTGGCATGGTAGTAAGTTAAACGATTGCCGCTGGAATCAACCCACTGATCATCCACTTCGTTGGTCAGGTTCAGTGCTTCAAACGTCAGCTTCCAGTTATCGTTTAACTGATACGACATCGCAGCATCAATGTTACGGGTGGCATTGGTGCCTTCCATATCATTGTTATCGCGGCCGATAGCGTTGGTCAGGTAACGCGCACGGTCTGCCAGTGACACCCGGGCGGAGAATTTTTCGTCCTCGTAGTACAGGGTGGCACTACGGGTATTCTCGGATAACCCCTGCAGGTCGCGGGTGGCCAGCACGACGCCGGTATTGTTAATGTAGTCCATCTGGGCTTTAACATAGGTATAGTTACCGATAAAGCCGAAACGGTTCCAGAACTCCGGCAGGAAGCTAAACGGCATCTGGTACTGCACTTCAAAGCCATACAGATTACCGCCAGGGCCATTTAATGGCGTATTGGTTTGCCACTCAACGTTCTCAGTACAACCTGTGGCTTCGCCATAGCCGGGGCCGGCATTACAGGCGTCGATGGCGGCCTGGATCGGTAAACCGGTTTCGGTAAACAGCTTGGTTTCGCGCAGACCTTGTACATAGCTGTCGATATCCTTGCGGAATACCGCCACGCCCAGTAACGACTCGTTATCAAAGTACAGTTCCAGGCCTAGGTCATAGGTCTTGGCTTTGGTCGGCTCCAGTGTTGGGTTACCGCCGCTAATAGAGCGCGAACCACCCGATACTGACACTGAGACGTTAGGTCGGATGCTGCCGAGGCCGGCCCGGGCCATCACTTCGGCATAACCAAAGCGGATAATCACATCATCCATGGGTTCAAACACCAGGTTCAGCGATGGCAGGAACTCGTTATAGTCATGCTTGGCGGTAATCAGCTGCTCAGTTCCACCCAGGGTCGCCCAGGCAGTGGAAGACTGATCGGTTTTTACAAAGCGGCCACCAATATCACCACGGAAGCCGGTATCACCCAGTTCGGTATCAAAAGCCAGCTGCACATAGGCACCCAGCGTTTTCTCTTCAGCAGAGTAGTTATCGACGCGGCGGAAATCACGGCTTACGGTAAAGGCACCGGTATTGCTGTAGATATTGTAGCGGGCATCGATAGCCGCTAAATCCGGCACCAGCCAGCTGCCGTAAGGACCCACACCTGCGCCATACTGGCGGATCAGATCCGGGCTCATCACCACACCAGCGGCGTTTTCACTTTGCCGGCGTGCTTCGTAGGTTTCGAATTCAAACTTTTTATAGTGCAAGCCACTGCGTAAGGTCAGGATATCGTTCAGTACATACTCAACGTTAAAAGCAGCACTATCAAAGGTGTTTTCTGCGCCCAGTGGCCGTAAACGCACGCTGTTGGTGGTCCAGCCGTTCGGATCGAACACGCCGGCACCGAACAGCAGTTCAGGATTCTGCCGCTTGCCGCCACGGTAATCGTAACTGAAGGTCTGACCGGCTTTCTCCATTACCACTGTGGTTTGGATCGGGTTATCGAACTCAGAGGTAGCGCGACCGATCATACCGTCAATTTTCAGGTTATCGGTTAACTGATGTTGGCCACTGAGCGTGATTTGCAGGAACTCGGTCGACAGTTCGTCATAACGCAGTTCGTTGCGGATCAGCGCGTTTTCAAAAGAGGCGTAGGTGACCGTATTGGTGCTGTCAATTTCGTAATCCAGTACGTTCATACCGCCGGTAATGCCGCTGGCCGGGTTGGTCAGGGCGGCCCGGTTAGCACCGGCATTCAGAATGCCCTGCATAAAGGCTTCCTGACGGGTTGAATCGTCTTTGGAGTACAGCACATCCAGATTAAAGCGGGTTTCCATGCTTGGACGGTATTCCAGTGCGGTAGCAACACCGGTACGTTTCACATTGTGGATGTAAGAATCGTAACGTGGCAGACGCGGCCTGAAAGCATTGTTGATGGTCTGCAGCTCAGGTGCGTTGGCATTGCCGCGGTAAGTGCCAAAGTCATTGACGTTGTTCCAGCGCACCGTAGAGGCGCCTTCATCGAGAATATTACGCTCGGAGAAGGCCGCTGAAATCAGATAGCCAAAGGTGCCATCGTCGTTAATATTGCTAAACAGGAAGGAGCCTTTCGGATCGATTTCTTCTGACTTATCGTTATAGCCGGCCTGAATATTGGCCGCGAAGGTCATGCCATCATAATCGAAGGGGCGGGCAGTGCGCATATCGACGGTCGCACCCAATGAGCCTTCTTCAATATTGGCCGACGCCGTTTTGCGTACCGTCAGTTCGTTAAATAAGTCTGAGGAGAAGGTATTAAAGTCGAAACCACGGCCGCGGTTAGCGCCGCCGATCTGGTCGGTACCACCACTGGTGGATTGTGCTTCCATACCGTTGATCCGAACCCGGGTAAAATCCGGGCCCAGACCACGTACTGAGATCTGGCGGCCTTCACCGGCTACCCGGCTAATGGCTACCCCCGGAATACGCTGCAGCGATTCGGCCAGGTTCAGATCAGGGAAATCAGCGATATCTTCAGCCTTGATGGTGTCAGTGGCGCCGGTTTCAAAGCGCTTCTGGTTTAGGGCACTGGCCAGACTGCCACGGAAGCTACCGACAACGGAAATTACTTCAATTTGTTCTTCCGCTTTTTGCTGTTCGGTCTGTTCAGCCTGTTCAGTTTGCTGTGCCAGCGCCTGAGCGCTGAATAAGGTTGCCAGACCGGCCAGGGTTAATGCCCGGCAGACTTTACTGGGGCGAAAGGGTGTTCTGCTGTTTGCCATCTTGTTCACCTTGTCCTGAGTGTTTATCTGTTGCCAGCTTAACTGGCTATTCTCGTCTTTGTCAGGAACCTATACCCGTTGTCTGTAACCTTGCAGCGCAAAAAGCTGTGTGGGTTATCGTGCCGGGTATATTGCTCCCCTGTTGATAATTCGGCGACTGTTAAAGCATAGTTGTCTTGTCTACCGGTGGCAAAAAAAGCTTGCAATTTTATGCCACCGATGGCAAAAAGCTAACACCAAGCAGTAAATCCTGTCAATTAATGATGCAAATTAAATCAGTTTTCGACAGGCGCTTTCTGCGGATCCATGGTTTAACTTAATGAATTTATTGCGTTTTATTGGTTATTGAAAATTCAGGTTGTTCCATATTTGAACATTATTCCTGACGATAGCACCGCGGATGCCGCAGCGACAAACCGACAAAATAGGAGTGACAGATGACAAGCTTATTTACCCTAAGCGGCCAAACTGCGCTGGTCACCGGTGCCAGCCGTGGTTTAGGCCAGGCGATAGCTAAGGCGCTGGCTGCAGCGGGGGCCAAAGTGCTGTGCGCCTGTTCCAACAGTGGTGGCGCAGCAGCAACGGTTGATGCCATTCTGGCCAGTGGTGGCCAGGCGCAGGAGTTGGTGGCGGATCTGAGTAACGAACAGGCCGTGCGGGAACTTGCTGCCGCCGCGCTGGCAGCAGGGCCGGTGCAGATCCTGGTGAACTGTGGCGGCACCATTTTCCGGGCGCCGGCACATGAGTTTCCGATGAGCGAGTGGCATAAGGTGATCGCAGTCAATCTGGATGCGGCCTTTTTATTGTCGCAACTGCTCGGTGCCGAGATGATCAAACGCCAGAGCGGTAAGATTATTAATATCGCCTCGATGCTTTCCTACAGTGGTGGCATCACGGTACCGGCCTATACTGCCAGTAAACATGCGATTGCCGGAGTCACCAAAGCGCTGGCCAATGAGTGGGCGCAGCATAATATTCAGGTTAATGCGATCGCCCCGGGCTATTTCCGCACCGATAACACCGCTGCTTTACAGGCTGATGCACAGCGCAATGCCGCTATTTTGGGGCGGATCCCGGCCGGGCGCTGGGGTGAGCCGGAAGATTTAGCCGGTGCCGCCGTATTTTTGGCGAGCGGGGCCAGCGATTATGTGAATGGTCATGTGCTGGCCGTCGATGGCGGCTGGCTGGCGCGCTAAAGCGCTAAATCACAAGACAGCCAGAGCGCAGCAACCCATTAAACAGAGGACTAATGATGAGCGTAATTTTTGAAAGCCGTTATCCAACCCACCCGGATGATGTAAAGCGTTACGATACCGAGCAGCTACGGCAGCATTTTCTGGTCGATAACCTGATGCAGCCTGACCAGCTGGTACTTTGCTATACCCATTACGAGCGGGTTATTGTCGGCAGTGCGGTGCCGGTGGCCGGTCCGGTGCTGCTTGAGACGGTAGAAGCGTTAAAAGCCGACTATTTTTTACAGCGCCGCGAGCTTGGCATTATTAACGTCGGTGGCAGTGGCGTGGTTGAAGTTGATGGCCAGCGTTATCCGCTGCAAAACAAAGAAGCGCTCTATGTCGGTATGGGCGCACGGCAGGTTAGTTTTTATAGCGACAACGCCGCTACCCCGGCCAGGTTTTATCTGAATTCGGCGCCGGCACATCACAGCTATCCGACCAAGCATCTGACCATGGATAAGTGTACTGTGCTGCAAATGGGAGCCCAGGCGACATCGAATGAACGGGCGATCCATCAATTAATGATTAATGATGTGGTAGAGACCTGTCAGCTACAAATGGGCCTGACGGTATTAAAGCCCGGCAGTGTCTGGAATACCATGCCAGCGCACCAGCATGACCGCCGGATGGAAGCCTATTTTTACTTTGATTTAGCGCCGGAGCAGGGCGTTTGCCACTTTATGGGCCAGCCACAGCAAACCCGGCATATTTGGGTCGCCAATGAGCAGGCGGTGGTGTCGCCGGCCTGGTCGATTCACAGCGGCTGCGGTACCAGCAACTATGCCTTTATCTGGGGTATGGCCGGTGAAAATCTGGATTATCACGATATGGATAAGTTTCCGGCCAGCGCCATGCGCTAACGGCAGCAGCCAACGTCAGGCCGGCACAGACCGGCCGACCGGCTACCACAGTAGCCAGCATAGGATTAACAGGGTAACAGTATGAAGAAACGAACACAGCAAAGCCGGATGCGCTGGGTGCTGGCGGCAGCGGCCAGTTTGCTGCTAAGCGCCTGTCAGCCAGAGCAGGAGGTTAAGGTGCTGAGGCTGGCGCACACGCTGGATCAGGAGCATGTGGTGCATAAAGCCATGGTACTGATGGGCGAGCGGCTGGCAGAATACTCCGGCGGCAGTATGCGGATTGAGATCTACAGTGGTGGTCAGCTCGGTAACGAGCGGGAGCTGGTTGAGTTGCTGCAGATCGGCAGTCTGGCGATGACCAAGGTGTCGGCCAGCCCGCTGGAAGGCTTTGTACCGGCGATGCAGGTGTTCAGTGTGCCCTATATTTTTGACGATAACGCGCATTTCTGGCGGGTATTGGAAAGCGAGATCGGTCAGGGCTTGCTGCAGGAGATCCAGGTTGCCCGTCTGTATGGCCTGGGTTATTACGATGCCGGCAGCCGCAGTTTTTATTCCAGTAATACCCGTATCGATAGCCCGGCCGATTTACGCGGCAAAAAATTCCGGGTGCTTAACAGTCAAACCGCAGTGCGGATGGTGGAAGCACTGGGCGGCGCTGCTACCCCGATTGACTGGGGTGAGCTTTACACTGCTATCCAACAGGGGGTGGTGGACGGTGCCGAGAATAATCCGCCCAGTTTCTATTTATCCCGCCACTATGAGCTGAGTAAATACTTCTCGCTGGATGAACACACCGCGGTACCGGATGTGCTGATTATGAGCCTGCATGTCTGGCAGGATCTGACGCCAGAGCAGCAGCAATGGGTGCAGCAGGCCGCTAATGATTCAATTGTCTATCAACGTGCTGCCTGGCAGCAAGCCTCGGAAGACGCACTTAATGCCGTTAAAGCCGCAGGGGTGACGGTTATTTACCCGGATAAAGCACCCTTCCGTCAGGCGGTTGCGCCCTTCTATCAGCAAATGCTGCAAACCCGTATCGGCCCCTTGCTGCAGCAAATTGCGGCCATGCGTGAGGTTAGCCCGGAGGTAAAGGATGACTAAATTATTGTTCTGGGTTGATACGGTGCTGAAGTGGTTTCTGGCGCTGCTGATGCTCAGCATCGTGCTGGTGGTAAGCTGGCAGGTGGTATCACGTTATTTGCTGCAAAGCCCAAGCTCGGTCACCGAAGAGTTGTCGCGTTGCCTGTTGATTTGGATAGGCATGATTGGCGCAGCACTGGCCTATCGCACCGGTGTACATCTGGGGCTGGATATTGTGACCCGGCGCTTTGACGCTGAGTTGCAGCGGCGGCTGAATATGCTGCTAACCAGTGCCGTAGTGCTATTTGCGCTGGCGGTGATGGTGGTGGGTGGCGGTAATCTGATGGCGCTGACCTTTGAGTTAAATCAGATGTCAGCAGCACTGGGAATTAAGATGGCCTATATCTACAGCGTGATCCCGCTATCAGGCTTACTTATTGCGTTTTATGGCTGTTGCCAGCTGTATCATCTGGCGCTGCGACAGCCAATGCCACAAGTCGAGGGGCTGCACTAATGGAAATCTCAATACTGGTACTGTTGCTGGTCTTTTTCTCACTGCTACTGCTCAATGTCCCTATTTCGTTCTGTATCGGGTTGGCAACGCTGGCCACCATGTTGATCAGTATCGACTTTATGCCGGCGGTCACGACGATGGCGCAGCGGATGGCCGGTGGGATTAACAGCTTTGCGTTACTGGCGATTCCGTTTTTTATTTTGTCCGGTTTGATTATGGGGCGTGGCGGCATTGCCAAGCGGCTGATTGAATGTGCCATGGCACTGATTGGTATGCTGCCGGGCGGCCTGGCACTGGTCAATGTGGTGTCCTGTATGTTCTTTGGCGCCATCTCCGGCTCGGCGGTAGCCGCCACCTCGGCCATCGGCAGCTTTATGCTGCCAGAGATGAAAAAACAGGGTTATGACGTTAACTTCAGTGCCGCTGTAACCGCCTCTGCGGCAACCACCGGCATGTTAATTCCACCGAGCAATATTCTGATTGTCTATGCCATTGCCAGTGGTGGGGTATCGATTGCCGCGCTCTTTGTTGCCGGCTATTTACCCGGCATTTTGCTCGGCGTGTCGCTGATGCTGGTGTGTGCCGGCTATGCGAAGTTAAAAGGTTATCCGGTTGGTGCCCGTTTGCCGCTGAAATTAGTGGCGCAGAAAGTGGCGGCCGCCTTACCCAGCCTGTTTATGATTTTCCTGGTGATTGGCGGCATTATCGGTGGCATTTTTACCGCCACTGAGGCCGGCGCCATCGCCGTGATCTATTCGTTGATTCTCGCTGTTGGCCTGTACCGTGAAGTGAAAGTCAGTGAGCTGTCGGGTATTTTAATGAAAGCGGCCGAAACCACGGCCATAGTGCTGGCGTTAATTGCGACCTCGTCGGCGATGTCGTGGATCTTGTCTTATGAGCAAATTCCGCAAACCATCAGCGCGGCGATGCTGACCATCAGCGAGAACCCTTTGTTGATCCTGCTGATGATTAACCTGATTTTATTGATTGTCGGTGCCTTTATGGATATGACGCCGGCGGTGTTGATCTTTACCCCAATCTTTTTACCGGTGGCGGTTGAGCTGGGCATGAGCCCACTGCACTTTGGCATTATGATGGTGTTGAATCTGTCGATTGGTCTGGTATCGCCGCCGGTTGGCAGTGTGCTCTTTGTCAGCTGCGCCATTGCCAAAACGCGGATTGAAGCCATTATCCGGCCGATGTTGCCGCTGTATCTGGCGATGTTTGTGGTACTGATGCTGGTAACCTATATTCCGGCGATCAGCGAGTTTTTACCGGCCCTGTTTGGACTGTAAAACACCAAGGAGCAATGCGATGGGTAGTTATGTGATCCCTAATCTGGCTAATGCCTGCCGGGTATTGGCCCTGGTGGCTGAATCGGAGCAAGGCTTAAGCTTAACCGAGCTGGAGCAACGGCTGGCGGTGCCACGCACGACCACCTTTCGCATTTTGCAGACGCTATGTCAGCAGCAATTGCTGGAAAAACACGGTAAGCGCTATCTGGTAGGCGCGGCGCTGTTTAAGATGAGCTGCCAGCTGGTGAGTACTTCTAAACTGAGCCGGGAAGCCTTACCTTTCTTGCAGCGCCTGACACTGGCAACCGGCATGAGTGTGCAATTGGTGCTGCCGCATGCCGAGGGGGCACTGATCACTGAGGTCTGTGATTGCCCAAACCCACTGCGGCTGGCAGCAAGGCCGGGCACCCTGGCTTATTTTAATTGCTCGGCAGCAGGTAAGCTGTTTCTGGCATTTTTACATTTTGATGCGCTGCCTGAGCTGGCGGATCAGGGCCTGTTTCGCGCCCAAACACCACAAAGTATCGTGAGTTGCCCTGAACTTAGGGTAGAATTGCAACGCATATTAGGCCGGGGTTATGCAACGGATGATTTAGAGTATCATCCGGATGTGCGCTGCTTAGCAGCGCCGATCCGCGATGAGCGCGGTATAGTCGTCGCAGCGGTGTCGGTAACGGCGCCGGCCAGCATGTTCCCGCGACAAAATATCACTGAGGTTGCGGCGAAAGTGAAGAAAGCGGCTATCGATATTGGATTAACCGTATACCGGCCACAACTGGCTGCCAATCAGAAATAATCCGGAATGCGAGATGAGTAACCTTATGCAGAAACAGTCAACCATCAATGATGTCGCCCGGATTGCCGGTGTGTCGAAACGCACCGTCTCAAGAGTGATCAATGGCTCACTGAGCGTGGGGGAGAGTACCCGCTTAAAAGTTGAGAAGGTGATTAACGAGCTGAAATATGCCCCCAACGCCCAGGCGCGTGGCCTGGCATCCAGCCGCTCTTATTTGCTGGGGCTGATTTATGATAACCCGGACGCCCTGTATCTGGATGATGTACAGCGCGGCGTGCTGGAGGTGTGTTCGACGCTTGGCTATGAGCTGGTAGTGCATCCCTGCCGTTATCAGAGTGAAACCCTGGTCAATGATTGTCTGCGTTTTATGCGCCGCTCCAAGCTGGACGGGGTGATCGTATTGCCGCCGGTATCAGAGTCGGAAACCCTGGCCAGCGCGTTAAAAGAGTCTGGCAGCCCCTATGTCCGGCTTAGCTCAGTGGCACTGGATAGTCAGGAGCATATCGTGGTGTCGGACGACCGCGCGGCTGCGGCCGAAATGGCGCGCTATTTTGCGCAGCTGGGCCATGAGAAGATTGCCTTTATCAGTGGTCCACAGCGTTATAAATCCTCGACTGAGCGGATGGAAGGATTTCAGCTTGGCTTGTCAGCCTATGGGGTAAAGATCCCACCGCAGATGATCCTGGAGGGCAATAACAGCTTTGAAACCGGCATCGAATGTGCCCGGCAGTTATTGCAGCGCGACGAGCGCCCGACCGCGATCTTCGCCAATAATGACCAGATGGCAGCCGGCGTATTAAAGGTGGCGTATAGCCTTGGCATCAAGGTACCGGATGAGCTATCGGTCGCCGGTTTCGATGACAATATGCTGGCGTCGCGGGTGACTCCGGCCCTGACAACCATTCGCCGCCCGGTGCGACAAATGGCGCTGTTGGCGACGACGAAGATGATTATGTCGATCGAACAAAACCATAAAGCGGCATTAAATGTGGCAGCCAAGGTGGCGCCAACCCTGGTGGTACGTGAGTCAACCGGCCCTTGCCAAGGCTCTGCTGCCGCGGCTGAGACGGCTTTGGCACGTCATGCAACGGCGCCTGGTTAAACGGCTTTTTTAAGCTGCACTAAAAAAGTTGCCAACGGTGGCAATTTTTTTAGTGAAATGCTTGCCACCGGTGGCAAATTGGTTATTATAACAACCAGACCCCGGTAATTGTCGAGCGACCGCCTCGACGTACGCAGTAGGTATTGTTCCCTGTTGCCAACAACAAAGGATACAAGATGACAGATCTGAAGAAACGTAACAGCCTGAAACTTTTTACCGCCGCCTCGGCCAGTCTTGGTCTGTTAAGCGTCAGTGGTTGCCAGAGCGTTACTCCACTGCCTGTTAGTGCCAAAGACGCCGACGATTTGCGGCAGTGGCAGCAGGCCGATCAGATTATCGCTGCCATTAAGCCGGTTAAGTTTCCGGATCGCAGCTTCTCAATTACTGATTTTGGCGCTGCAGCCAAAACCGGCTTTGACAATACGGCCGCCATTGCTGCGACTATTGCCGCCTGTGCCGCTGCCGGCGGTGGCCGGGTACTGATCCCGGGCGGCCGTTTTGAAACCGGTGCTATTCATCTGAAATCGAACGTCAATTTACATCTGGCTGATGACACTGTGCTGTCGTTCTATACCGATCGCGAGCATTACCTGCCTTATGTGATGACCCGCTGGGAAGGCGTTGAGTTAATGGGCTATTCACCACTGATCTATGCTTATCAGCAGGAAAATATTGCGCTGACGGGCAATGGCATTCTTGAAGGTAATGGTGCGGTAGACGCCTGGTGGCCGTGGAAAGGCCAGTGGGAGCGCCGCAACTGGGATTACGATGCCAGTGTTGATCAGGTGAAAACCCGCTCACCGCTGTTTGAGATGGCCGAACGCGGCGTGCCGGTCAGTGAGCGGGTGTTTAACGAAAACTTTTTACGGCCACCTTTTATTCAACCCTATGGCTGTAAGCGGGTGTTGATTGAAGGGGTGACCATCCGTAATTCGCCGTTCTGGTTAATCAATCCGGTGTTATCGGAAGATGTGATAGTGCGTAATGTGAATTGCATCAGCTATGGTCCGAACTCGGATGGTTGTAACCCGGAGTCCTGCAACAGAGTCCTGATTGAAAACTGCCTGTTTGATACCGGCGATGACTGTATTGCGTTGAAGTCCGGCCGCAACAATGACGGCCGTCGCCTGGCAACACCGGTACAAAACGTGGTGATCCAGGATTGTATTATGCGTGCGGGTCATGGCGGTGTAGTGATGGGCAGTGAAATCTCCGGCGGTGCCCGTAATATCTTTGCCCGCCGCTGCCGGATGAGCAGCCCTAATCTGGCGCGTGGTATCCGGATCAAAACCAACTCGGTCCGTGGTGGCCTGATTGAAAACGTCTATATCCGGGATATCGAGATTGGTGAAGTGCGCGACGCTATCGTGATTAACTTCTTCTACGAAGAGGGCGATGCCGGCAACTTTATGCCACAGGTTAAGAATTTACATATCAGTAATCTGACAGTGCAAAAGGCGCAGCGGGCTTTTGAGCTGCGCGGCTTCGAACGGGCGCCAATCAGCGGCGTTACCCTGCATCATGTGCAGTTTAACAATACAGCGGCGCTGGGCGTGTTGGAAAACATTGCTGGTATTGATCAGTTAGACGTCAGCCTGAACGGCCGGGCGATTAGCATTTAATTTTTTGTTTTTATTGCCACCGCTAGACAAGGTTGGCGCAACACAGGTAACAACAGATGACAACAGAGCAGCAAGCCGGATGCAGTATCCGTTTACCGGAACAAAGCAGTGCAGCCCAGCTGGCGGTATTGCAGGTGCACCAGCGTGATAATGTGCTGGTGGCGTTGCAAGCGCTGCAGGTGGGCGAGCCGTTACCGGCGCCGTTTTCACATCTTAGCGCGCAAACCGCAGTACCGGCCGGGCATAAGCTGGCGCTGACGGCAATCGCGGCCGGTGAGCCGGTGCTGAAATACGGTTTTGCGATTGGCCGTGCCACCCAGCCGATTGCCGCTGGCGAGCATGTGCACTCGCATAATCTGGCGACCGCGCTAAGTGGCACCATTGAATACAGCTATACCGGCTGTCAGGCACCGGCGCTGAGTTTTCCGGCTGACTTGCCGCAAAGCTTTCAGGGTTACCGGCGCAGCAACGGCAAGGTGGGTACCCGCAATGAGCTGTGGATCATCAATACGGTAGGCTGTGTCAACCGCGCGGCAATGCGGGTCGCCGAGCAGGCGCGTCAGCACTATGCCGATTTGTTAGCCCTTAACAATATCGATGGTGTTCATGCTTTCACTCATCCCTTTGGTTGCTCGCAACTGGGCGATGATCTTGATCATACCCGCCAGTTACTGGCCGGCCTGATCCAACATCCAAACGCCGGTGCGGTGCTGATCCTGGGACTTGGCTGCGAGAACAATCAGTTAGCCAGGCTGTTGCAAGCCTGCCCCGATGTTGATAGCAGCCGTATCCGCGCCTTTAATGCCCAGCAGGTTGAAGATGAAGTGGAGCAGGGCCTGGCTGCAGTGGGGGAATTACTGCAGCTGATGGCCAACGACCAGCGCTCGGCCTGTCCGGTATCAGATCTGGTGCTGGGCATGAAATGCGGTGGTTCAGATGGTTTTAGCGGCCTGACAGCTAACGCCCTGGTCGGACGAACCGCCGATTTGCTGGCCGCAGCTGGCGGCAAGGTGGTGCTGACTGAAACGCCGGAAATGTTTGGCGCCGAGCAGGTGTTTATGGCTCGTGCCGCCAATCAGCAGGTGTTTGCCGATCTGGTCACTCTGGTTAATGACTTTAAACAGTACTTTATCGACAACCAGCAGCCGGTGTATGAGAACCCGAGCCCGGGCAATAAAGACGGCGGCCTGACCACGTTGGAAGAAAAGTCGCTTGGTGCCATTCAAAAAGGCGGCTCTGCCGTGGTGCAGCAAATTATCCGCTACGGCGAACAAGCGCATGCCGCCGGTCTGACCTTGCTGGAAGGGCCGGGCAATGATGCGGTGTCCTCAACGGCGTTAACAGCAGCCGGTGCCACCTTACTGCTGTTTACTACCGGTCGTGGCACACCGCTGGGCTTCCCGGCACCCACCGTCAAGATCGCATCGAATTCCAATCTGGCGGCGCGTAAGCCGCAATGGATTGACTATGACGCCGGCCAGTTGTTGCAGGTCGGGCAGGATGCGCAGCAGTTTACCGGGCAATTTTTCCGTTATTTGCTGGCGGTGGCCTCGGGCGAGCGCACCCGCAACGAAATTTCTGACAACCGTGAAATCGCTATCTGGAAGAACGGTGTCACGCTTTAACCTATGCTGCGGCCAGGCCGCAGTCAGTATGCTTACAGGATCTTAATTATGGCTCAGACCACGCCTTTAACCTTACATCCGGACCGCTTATTCCCATCCGATCCGCTGGTACGCGATATTGCCCGCCGGCTGTATCAGCAAATCAAGGATCTGCCTATTGTCAGCCCGCATGGTCATACTGATCCGCGTTGGTTTGCCGACGATGCCAACTTTGATAACGCCACAACCTTGCTGCTGCTGCCGGATCACTATGTGTTCCGCATGCTGTATAGCCAGGGGATCAAACTGGAAGAGTTGGGGATCCGGCGTAAGGACGGCGTGGCGGTAGAAAGTGATTACCGTAAAATCTTCCGTATTTTTGCCAAGCACTATTATCTGTTTCGTGGCACGCCATCGCGGATCTGGTTGGACAGCGTATTTCACGATGTGTTTGGCCTTAAGGTCGCGCTGAGCGAAGAGACCGCTGATCACTATTACGACAGTATCAATGCCCAGCTGCTAAAACCGGAATTTAAGCCGCGCGCCTTACTGGATCGCTTTAATATCGAGCTGATTGCCACCACCGAAGGGGCACTGAATGACCTGCGCCACCATGCCAAACTAAAAGGCACCGGCTATGAGCATAAAGTGATTACCACCTTCCGGCCAGACGATGTGGTCGATGCTGATCGTACGGATTTTGCCGCTAACGTCGCCAAACTGGGGCAATTGACCGGCGAAGATACGCAAAGCTGGCCGGGTTATCTGGCAGCACTGCGAAAAAGACGGGCATTTTTCCGTGAACATGGCGCGACGGCAACCGACCATGGTCATCCGTCGGCTATTACCGCTGATTTAGCGCCAAGCGAGGCCGCAGCCTTGTTCCAGCGTTGTCTGGCCGGTACTGCAACGCCTGCAGAAACCGAGTTATTCCGTGGCCAGATGCTAACCGAGATGGCCGGCATGAGCCTGGAAGATGGCATGACGATGCAAATTCATCCCGGCGCGCACCGCAACCATAATCAGGTGATCTTTGAGCGTTTTGGGCCTGATAAAGGCGCTGATATTCCAAGCCCGACTGAGTTTGTCAGCAACCTGAAGCCGCTGCTGCAAAAATATGGCAACGAAGCCAGCTTAAATATCATTCTGTTTACGCTGGATGAAACCACCTATGCCCGCGAGCTGGCGCCATTGGCTGGCCATTATCCAGCGTTAAAGCTGGGCCCGGCCTGGTGGTTCCATGATAGCCCGGAGGGCATGCTGCGCTTCCGGCATCAGGTTACCGAAACGGCTGGTTTCTATAACACTGTCGGTTTTAATGACGATACCCGGGCTTTCTTCTCGATCCCGGCCCGGCATGATGTGGCGCGGCGTATTGACTGCCGCTTCCTGGCTGGCTTAGTGGCCGAGCACCGCCTGACCGAAGCAGAAGCCGCCGAGTTGGCCTACCAGCTGACTTATGGCCTGGTGAAACAGGCTTATCAGCTGAAGTAATAGCACCGCCTAACTTTGGATGACGGTGGCAGGCACTTGCCGGCAACCCGTCATCAGGCTTAACGCGAACAGCAGGCAAACTATGACATTATTAAGCAATAACACCCTTGCCAGTTTGGCCGGCAAACTGCCACTGCCCGCCTACCGGCTGGCATCGCAGCAACCCGGTATCGGCATAGTGCATCTGGGGCCCGGCGCGTTTTTCCGCGGCCATCAGGCCTATTACACTGACTTGGCACTGCAGCACGGTGGTGACTGGGCGATCAGTGCGGTCTCGATGCGCTCGCCGGATGTCAGTCAGGCGCTGACTCCGCAGGACGGGCTCTATACGCTGGCAGTACTGGATAGCGACACCCGTTATCAGGTGATTGGCAGTGTGCAGGAAGTGCTGATTGCCAGTGAGCAGTATCAGAGTGTACTGGCACGACTCAGCGACGCAGCGACCCGCTATGTCACCCTGACGATTACCGAAAAAGGCTATTGCCTGAATGCGCAGGGCGAACTGGATTTACAGCATCCGCAAATTCAGCAGGATCTGAGCGGCGGGCAACCGGCGGTCACCGCTATCGGCTTGCTGGTTGCCGCCTTAGCAGCCCGCTATGCCACGAATGTGGCGCCTTTTTGCGTACTCAGTTGCGATAACCTGACCGATAACGGCCATAAGCTACGCAAGGCACTGATTGGCTTTGCGGCGCAAAAGGCGCCGGCCCTGGCCAACTGGCTGGAGCAGCAACTGATCAGCCCCTGTACCATGGTCGACAGTATTACGCCGGCAACCGACGCTGCGCTGCGCGCTCAGGTCGCGGGGGTACTGGGCGTTAACGACAACTGGCCGATTAAACGCGAAGCCTTTGTGCAGTGGGTGATTGAAGATATTTTACCGGCAGAGCGGCCAGCCTGGCAGCAAGCCGGGGTGATCTATGCCGCCGATGTTAGCGCCTTTGAAAAAGCCAAGTTACGGTTATTAAATGCCCCGCACTCGACGCTGGCCTATATCGGTTATCTGCTGGGGTATGAAACCGTTTATGACGCCATGCAGGATAAAACGTTGCTGAATTTACTGCAGCAGATGGTACAGCAGGAAATTATGCCATCTTTTACCGCACCGGCTGAGCTGGATATTCAGCAATATAGTCAGGCGATCTTTGCCCGCTTTGAAAACCCGGCAATCCGCCATCTGCTGGCGCAAATTGCCTGGGATGGATCGCAAAAAATGCCGATGCGTATTCTGCCGGTGATCCGCGATAACCTGGCGGCCGGGCGCAGCATCAGCAAACTGAGCTTTTGTCTGGCAGCCTGGTTCTTATTTATCCGCCGCCGGCTGGCAGAAGGTCAGCCGCTGGTTGACCCCTTAGCCAGCAGTCTGACTGCGGCAGCGTCCGCTTGTCGCGGTGAGGCGCAGCATGATGTCGCCCGCTTTCTGGCGATTGAGGCCGTGTTCGGCACTGAGCTGCCAAAGCAAGATACCTTTATCCAGGCCGTGACTGCGGCCTATCAACAACTGACGACCCTGGTATCCGAACAGCCAGTGGCGCGCGGAGTAGTCTAATGTCGGCGTTATCTCACGTTTTACAAGGCCCAGCCTTATTACCCATTATTCAGGCTGAGGTACCAAGCACTGCAGTAGCTATTGCTAAGGCGATGCAGCAGGGCGGTATCGGTTCGGTTGAGGTGGTACTGCGTACACCCAAAGCGTTGGATTGTATCAGTGCTATTCGCAGCGCCTTACCTGAGCTCTTGGTGGGCGCCGGTACCATTTTATCGGCGGCGGATGCCCAGGCAGCAAAAGACGCCGGTTCGCAGTTTCTGGTGAGCCCGGCCAGTACGCCCAAACTGTTACAGGCCATGCTGGATACCGGGCTGGCGTTGGCGCCGGGGGTATCGACCCCTTCAGAAATTGCGCTGGCACTGGAAATGGGCATTCGTGAACTGAAATTTTTTCCGGCCAATTTATCCGGTGGCAGCGCCATGTTAAAGGCACTGAGCAGTATTTTTCAGCAGGTCCGGTTCTGTCCGACCGGCGGCATCAGCCAGCAAAATCTGGCTGAATATCTGGCGTTGCCAAATGTGTTTGTGGTCGGTGGCTCCTGGATCTCGCCGGCCAGCGCCATTGCCAGTGGCGACTGGGCACAGATCACGGCATTGTCACACCAGGCTTGTAGCCTGGCCCGGCAATTAAAACAGGCGGCATAGGAGAAAGACCATGAGCAAACGTATTGTCATTATGGGCGAGTGCATGGTGGAGCTGTTTCAGCTGGTGGAAAATGTCTATCACCAGGCCTTTGCCGGCGATGTGTTTAATACCGCTGTTTATCTGAAACGCTGTGCTGAGCAACCTGTAGAGGTGCAGTTTTTTACCGCGGTCGGTACCGATCTGATCAGCGACAAGCTGGTGCGGGCGGTGGAGCGCGAAAAAATTGATACCCAGCTGATATTACGCAGCAAAACCGCACGCCCCGGCCTGTATATGATTAATACCGATGCCTTTGGTGAGCGCAGCTTTGTGTACTGGCGCGATACGTCGGCAGCGAAACAGGTACTGCAACTGGCCAGCAGTCAGCAGCGCCTCGCCGAGCTGACGGGCGCTGAGATGTTTTTCTTCTCCGGCATCACGCTGGCCATTTTGAATGACAGCGACCGCGAAGCGCTGTTTGCGCTGGTGGCAGAATTAAAAGCCAGCGGCAGTCGGATCATCTTTGACCCTAACTACCGACCGGCGCTGTGGTCAACAGCCGAAGCGGCAAAGGCAGCATTTTTGCGTGCCTATGCGCTGGCTGATGTGGCCCTGCCGGGGCTGGATGATCATAAGGTGTTATTTGCTGCCACCTGCACCGAACAGGTGGTGGCGCAGCTTTCCGCCCTTGGCGTGGAAGAGATCGTGGTAAAAAACGGTAAGGACGGCATCAGTGGTCGTTATCAGGGTCAGGATTTCAGCGCCCTGGCACATCCGGTAAAAAAAGTGGTGGATACCACAGCGGCCGGAGATTCCTTTAACGGCGGTTATCTGGCGGCCCGGCTGGGCGGTATTGCGCCGGCGCAGGCAGTAAAATTTGCGGCGCGGCTGGCGGGCTTCGTGGTTGAACATACCGGCGCCATTGTCGGCAAAGAGCATTTTAATGGCTTTTGGGCCAAGAACCGGCCATCGCAATTTCAATAACAATAACATCCTGGCGGGCAAACCCGCCCGCTAATAATAAGATCTGATCGATCAGACAGTACTCCTACAACCAGGCAAACTTTAATTGAATGGGAGTAAGGTATGAGTATAACGACACTGTTTCCGCAAGCGGCGGAGATCCCGGCAGAGTTTGCCCAGCAGCGGCTACTGGAGCAACGCGACTATCTGTTAAATGGTGAGCTGGTTAGCTGGCCAGGTGAGCTGAGCCCGGTAATCAGCCCGGTACAGCTGCGCCATGGCGATACCCTGACACCGGTATTACTGGGTTATACGCCGCTGCTGGATGCCGAGGCGGCACTGCAGGCATTGGATGGCGCCGTTAAGGCCTATGATCTGGGGCGTGGCGCCTGGCCGAGCATGCCGGTGCTGGAACGGATCCGGCATGTTGAAACTTTTTTAGGCCTGATGCAGCAGCAACGCGCGGAGGTGATCCGGTTGCTGATGTGGGAAATTGGTAAGAATTATCCGGATGCGGCCAAAGAGTTTGACCGCACCTGCGATTATATCCGCGATACCATCGCTGCCCTGAAGCAGCAGGATCGGGACGCCAGCCATTTTATTATCGAACAGGGCGCACTGGGTAAGATCCGCCGTGTCCCGGTTGGGGTGGCGCTGTGTATGGGGCCCTTTAACTACCCGCTCAATGAAACCTTTACTACGCTGATCCCGGCACTGATTATGGGCAATACCGTGATCTTTAAACCGGCGAAATATGGTGTGCTGCTGATCCAGCCGTTGCTACGCGCCTTTGCGCAAAGCTTTCCACCCGGGGTGATTAATATTATTTATGGTCGCGGCCGGGAAACCGTCGGGGTGCTGATGGAAAGCGGCAAGATCGATCTGTTTGCCTTTATCGGCACTAACAAAGGCGCCAGCGATTTAAAACGGATGCACCCTAAGCCGCACCGGCTGCGCGCTGTACTGGGGTTAGATGCGAAAAATCCCGGCATTATTCTCGCGGATGCCGACTTAAAGCGCACTGTCGCTGAAGTCGTCGCCGGCGCCTTGTCGTTTAACGGTCAGCGCTGTACCGCACTAAAAATTCTGTTTGTCGAACGGCCCTTGGCGGCGGCTTTTGTCAAAGCGCTAAGCCAGGCGGTAGATCAGTTGCAGTTGGGCATGCCCTGGCAAGCGGGTGTACAGATCACGCCGTTGCCAGAACCTGGTAAAACGGCGTTTCTTACCGCCTTACTCGACGATGCAATCGCCAACGGTGCTCAGGTGCAGAATGTCCAGGGTGGTGTCTGTGCCGGCTCCTTGTTTAAGCCAGCGGTGCTGTATCCGGTGAACGCCAAGATGCGGCTCTATCAGGAAGAGCAGTTCGGCCCGCTGGTGCCGGTCGTGCCTTTTGATAGCATCGACGAGGTGATTGACTACGTGGTGAACTCCAACTTTGGCCAGCAGCTGAGTATCTTTGGGCAGGATCCGCGACAGGTCGGTGAGCTGGTCGATATTTTTGCCAATCAGGTCGGTCGGATCAATATTAACGCTCAGTGTCAGCGCGGGCCGGATAGCTTCCCGTTTAACGGCCGCAAAGACTCCGCCGAGGGCACCTTATCGGTCGTGGATGCGCTGCGGCAGTTTTCCACGCCAACATTAGTCGCGACCAAGTATCAGGATCCGGATGTCGGCTTTGTAAAACAGATTATCCAGCAGCGCGCCTCGCATTTTCTGGCGACAGATTTTTTGTTTTAGGTGAGCTGCCGCAGTTTTGCTAATTGCCGCCGAACCGATTAAGCTGCTGCCAAGCCTGTAACCGTTGGCAGCAGCGCGATCTTTGCTGCTTACCAGCCGCCATACTTTGAGGTTGATATGCAGCCGCAGTTTCTGCACGCCGTACAACAGCTTATTCCTGCTGAGCGCTATTTCGATGATCCGCTCAGCACGCTGGCCTTTGGCACTGACGCCAGTTTTTATCGGTTAACGCCGAAGTTGGTACTCAGGGTTGAAAGCGAACAGGAAGTAATCGCTTTATTAAAGCTGGCAGGTCAGTATCAGGTACCACTAACCTTTCGCGCGGCGGGCACCAGTTTATCCGGTCAGGCAGTGACGGATTCGGTGCTGTTGGTGCTGGGCGAAAACTGGCAGCAATATCAGATTTTTGAGCTCGGTGAACGGATCCGGCTCGCGCCCGGGGTGATAGGCGCGCAGGCAAATCAATGGCTGGCGCCCTATGGCCGCAAGATTGGCCCGGATCCGGCATCGATTAACAGCTGCAAAATTGGCGGTATCGTCGCCAATAATGCCAGCGGCATGTGCTGCGGTACCGCGCAAAACAGCTTTAATACCCTGCATGGTATGCGTTTGGTGCTCGCTGACGGCACGGTGTTGGATACGGAAGATGCAGCAAGTATTGCCGCCTTTCGGCAGTCGCATGCGCCGCTGTTAGCCGAGCTTAGCGCCCTGGCTCAGCAAACGTGCGCCAATCCCGAGCTGCTGGCTAAAATCCGCCATAAATACCGCTTAAAAAATACCATGGGCTTTTCGCTAAACGCCCTGACAGAGTTTAGCGATCCTATCGATATCTTAAGCCACCTGATGGTGGGATCAGAAGGCTGCCTCGGCTTTATTAGTAGCGTTACCTACCAGACGGTGCCGGAACATCCGCATAAAGCCAGCGCACTCTATGTGTTCCCGGATATTGCCAGCTGCTGTCAGGCGGTAACCTTGCTAAAAGACACGCCGGTGGCGGCTGTTGAGCTGCTGGACCGGCGTAGTTTACGCTCGGTGCAACATAAAGCCGGCTTGCCGGCCTGGGTGGCGACCTTGTCAGAGGGGGCTGCGGCGCTGTTAATTGAGAGTCGCGCCGCCACAGTGCCGCAGCTGGAACGCCAGTTGGCACAAATACAGCAGCAACTGGCGGCCTTTGAGCTGGAACAAAAAGTGGATTTTACCCGCGAGCCGGCAGTCTGTGAGCAACTGTGGGCGATCCGCAAAGGCACTTTTCCGGCGGTCGGCGCGGTACGTGAAACCGGCACCACGGTGATCATTGAAGATGTTACCTTCCCACTACCACGGCTGGCCGAGGGGGTATTAGCTTTACAGCAGCTGTTTGACTGTTTTGGCTATCACGAGGCCATTATTTTCGGGCATGCGCTGGAGGGCAATCTGCATTTTGTGTTTACCCAGAGTTTTAACAGCGCCGCCGAGATCCAGCGTTATGCCGATTTTATGCGTGAGGTGGCGCAGCTGGTGGCAGTAGAATTTGGTGGCGCTTTAAAGGCTGAGCATGGCACCGGCCGTAATATGGCACCCTTTGTGGAGCTGGAGTGGGGTACTGAGGCATACCAGCTGATGTGGCGGATTAAGCAGCTATTGGATCCGCAGCATATCCTTAACCCTGAGGTGGTGCTAAGCCGCGATAGTCAGCTGCATCTAAAGCATCTGAAAGCGCTGCCGGCGGCGGATCCTTTGGTCGATAAATGTATTGAATGTGGCTTTTGTGAGCCGGTTTGTCCCTCGCGTAAGCTAACGTTAACGCCGCGCCAACGCATAGTAGCACAGCGTGAAATCTCTCAACTGCAGCAAAGTGGCGAGGATAGCGCGCGCTTAACTGCATTGCAGCAAGCTTATCAGTATGCCGGCACCGATACCTGTGCCGCCTGTGGCCTGTGCAGCACGGCCTGTCCGGTGGGCATTAATACCGGCGATCTGACGCGGCAACTGCGTGGCCGTGCTAATCAGCGTTTTCATGGGCTGGCCAACTTTGCTGCCAGTAAGTTTAGTGTTATTAGCAGCCTAGGGCGCGCCGCGCTTAACATCGGCCAGCTTGGCGCCCGTATGTTAGGCGCGGCCATGCCAATTTGGCATCAGGCAATGCCTACTGCGGCCCGCGCCTTTCAGTTGCCGGATCAGCCGGAGCAGGGCTCAGGCTTAATACCGGTATTATACTTTGGCAGCTGCAGTGGCCGGGTACTGGGGCCACAGCAGCATAGTCAGGACCCGCGCAGTCTGGCTGAGGTAAGTGCCAACTTACTACAAAAAGCCGGTTATCAATTATTTCAGCCGCCAAAGCTGGCGCAGCAATGCTGTGGCATGCCGTTTCAGTCCAAGGGGCAATTTGCTGCTGCGAAACAAATGCAGCAACAATTGCATCAGTGGTTAATGCAGCACAGTGAGCAGGGCCGGATTGCAGTGTTTTGCGATAGCAGCCCCTGCAGCTTAACTTTACGCGAAGCCTTAGATCCGAGCTTGCAGCTGTTTGATAGTATTGACTTTATCTATGACAAGGTTCTGCCTAAGCTAAAGCTGAATAAACAGGCCGCGCCACTGGCGCTGCATATCAGTTGCAGCGCGCAGCAGTTGGGGCAGGGCCGCAAGCTGACTGAACTGGCCGCCGCCTGTACTGAACAGCTGGTGATCCCCGAGGGCATCAGCTGCTGTGGTTTTGCCGGTGACAAGGGCTTTTTCTTACCGGAGCTTAATGCGTCAGCATTGTCTGATTTAGCGCGGCAGGTAAGTAAGTGCTCACGGGGGGTATCCAGCAGCCGCACCTGTGAAATTGGCTTAAGCCGGCACAGTGGCGTCGAGTATCAACATCTACTTTACTTGTTAGATGAACTATCAGATGCTGAGTGCTAACTCACTGCAATCGCAGCTTATTACGGGAACAGAGGATGCGCATTTTACACGTTGAGGACGATGAGGATATCCGGGCGGTGACCGAAATCGCTTTGGTGCAGCTTAGCGGTTTTCAGTTATGTAGCTGTGACTCAGGTGCTATGGCGCTTAGTCTGGCACAGGCGTTTCAACCCGATCTGATGCTGCTCGATGTGATGATGCCACAGATGGATGGCTTGCAAACCCTGGCGGCGTTGCGACGTTTGCCCGGTTTGGCTGCCGTGCCAGCGGTGTTTATGACTGCCAGGTTGCAGGACGCCGAAAAGCAACAGTATCTGAATGCCGGTGCCATAGCGGTGCTGGAAAAGCCCTTTGATCCCCTTACGCTTGGCCAGCAGTTACAGCAGTATCTGAGCAGGCCGGCATCAGACAGTTAGAGCCGACACTATGCAAGCACCGATAACGCCAGCTAACGAAGTGCAACGTTTGCAGGCTTTACAGGCGTTAAAGCTACTAGATACGGCGGCTGAGCCCCGCTTTGACCGTTTAACCCGCCTGGTTCAGCAATGTCTGGATTGTCCAATCGTATTGATCTCGTTGATTGATGAGCAGCGGCAATGGTTTAAGTCCCGTCAGGGCCTGGAGGCTTGTGAAACGCCAAGAGATATTTCCTTTTGTGGCCATGCAATTTTAACTGACCAGCTATTTGAAATCAGCGATGCCCGGCTCGACCCTCGTTTTGCCGATAATCCGCTGGTGACGGCAGCACCTTTTATCCGTTTCTATGCCGGTGCGCCGCTGACCATCAATCAGCAGCGTATTGGTACCCTCTGTGTAATTGATCCTGAACCGCGGCAACTCACGCTGCAACAGCGGCAGGTCCTGCGTGATTTTGCCGATGCCGTAGAGCAGGAGATTATCGATCGCTTGCAGGAGCAAGCAGAGCAGGAACTCAAAGCCAGCCGGGATCAATACCAGGCGTTGGTTAATAATATCCCGGGTATTACCTACCGCTGTAAAGCGGACGCGAACTGGACCATGCTCTATATCAGCGGCAGTATCGATCCGTTATCAGGTTACCCAGCCAGCGACTTTATTCAGAATAAGCTGCGCAGTTACGCCAGTGTGATTTACCCACCAGATCGTGAGCGGTTGGAGCAGGCGGTTGCTCAGGCGATAGCGCAGCGACATAGCTGGACCCTGCAATACCGGGTGCAACACCGTGATGGCAGTTTGCGCTGGGTTGAAGAACGTGGTCAGGCGGAATATGACGACGCCGGGCAGGTACGCTATCTGGATGGATTTATTCTGGATATTAATGCTGAGAAGCAGTTGAAACAGCAGTTATTGAATCTGACCTCACACTTACCAGGGGTGGTGTATCAGTATCAGCAATGGCCGGATGGCCGCGCCGCCTTTCCGTATGCCAGCGCAGCTTTAAAGCGGATCTACGGCGTAACACCAGAGCAGGTAAAGGCCGATGCGACGCCGGTCTTTGCAGCGATCCACGAAGAGGACCTGGCAGGACTGGCGAGTAGTATTGAACACTCCAGGCAGCAGCTGCTGGAGTGGCGCCATGAATACCGGGTCAAAGATCTGAATGGGAAAGTGGCTTGGATGGCGGGTAATGCGACACCGGAAGCGATGCCGGATGGCAGTGTGCTCTGGCATGGCTATATTCAGGATATCACTGCCTCTAAACAGAGTTTTTTGGCGCTGCAGCAGGCCAATCAGCAGTTGCAACTGGCCCGCGAGCGGTTGGATACCGCCAGTGAGCTGGCTCTGATCGGCTTCTGGCAGGCTTCATTGAAAACCGGTGAACTGTGGTGGTCGCCTGCCATTTTTCAAATCTTTGGTTTTGATGAAGCCAATACCACCCCCAGTGTGGCGCTGTTTAAAAGTACCCTGCATCCGGATGACCGGCAAAAGGTGGCACTAAGTGAACAACAAGCCTTAATCAGTGGCATTCATGATGTCAGTCACCGGATTATCCGGCCGGATGGCAGTATCCGCTGGGTGCATGAGCGGGCACGTATCGTAACGGATGCCGATAATCCGGAGCGTATTATGGTCGGTTCAGTGCAGGATATAACCGAGCGGGTGCAGTTACAGCAGCTAAAGGATGAGTTTATTGCCACTGTCAGCCATGAGTTACGCACGCCATTAACGGTGATTAAAGGCGCGCTGAGTTTGGTCAATTCCGGCCAGCTTGGTGTTTTGCCTGCCGCGTCACAAAAGTTGCTAGTGGCGGCACAGCAAAATAGTGAGCGTCTGGCGCATCTGATTAACGATTTGCTGGATATGGAAAAACTGGTTGCCGGCAAAATGCCGTTTTTACGCCAGCCATTGCAGGTACAGGCACAGCTAGCTCAGGCGGTGCATGAGTTGGAGCCTTTCGCCGCACAATATCAGGTGCAATTAGAGGTCACGCCGGTTGAATCTGGTCTGCAGCTGTGGGCCGACAGCCTGCGTTTACAACAAACGCTGGCCAATTTATTATCAAATGCGATTAAGTTTTCCAAACCCAACAGCCGGGTGCAACTACGTGCTCAGTTGCTGGCGGATCATATTCGGATTGAAGTTGAGGATAACGGGCTCGGCATCCCGGAGGCGTTTCAGGCACGGATTTTTGAGCGTTTTGCGCAGGCCGATACTGAGCAACGCCGGCAAAAAGGTGGGACTGGCCTGGGGCTGGCCATATGCAAGGCCTTGATTGAACAAATGGGTGGCGAGATCGGATTTCAGTCTGCCGCCGGGCAGGGCACCTTGTTTTATTTTACGTTACCGGCAGTGAATGCCGATAAGTGATGATTGATGACTGACATTTCAAAACATAAAGCCGATTTAAGTACAGCCTTTGCTCAGGTACGACAGCGGTTTGAGCAGGCTCTGCCGGCGCGGGCTGCGGCAATGCGGGCTTTGGTTAACAGTGATGAGCTGGCGGAGAATGATTTACAACAGTTAATTTATGAGGCACATAAGCTGGCAGGAGCCTGCGGCACCTTTGGTTTCCATAACCTGGGTGGACAAGCGCGGATCCTCGAGCAATTGGCCCGAACAGTCGAAGCTAAACCGGCAGCACAGCAACGTCAGGCCAGACAAACGCTGGAATATGCGTTACAGGACTTTCTGCAGGCGGTGGGCGGAGCCTTACAGCAACGCGCAGCCTTACAAAATAATCAGGCCGTCGAGGTCCGGTTACAAAATGCGATCTGGTTATTACTTGGCACAGCACAGCTCAGCAAGGAGCTGATTACTCAGCTGTCGGCCTTTGGCCATCAAATACGAGAGTTCCACGACTACGACAGCTGCCTGAAGGCGCTGGAGCTGGAATGTCCGGCGGTGTTATTTAGTGCCATTAATCTGGATGGGCAATCCTTATTTAAACAACGCCTGCTACTGGAGCGCTTATCGCAGCAGGGCGGGCGCTTGATGGTGTTTGCTACTGAGGATAATTTCGAACTCAGGATCAAGGCCGCGCAACTGCGTGCCGAAGCCTTTTTTGTGTCCTCTATTGATGTGCCCAATATGATTGCGACCTTGTCCGAGCTGGTCGAGCAGGCGAATGGCTATCATGGCCGTGTTTTTATCGTCGATGACGACCGGTTGTTGGCGGAACACTATGCGTTGGTACTGAACTCAGTCGGTATTGAAACCCGGATCATGCAGAATGTGCGGAATATCGTGCATGAGCTGTTAAGCTTTCAACCGGATCTGGTGTTGATGGATATCTATATGCCCGATTATTCGGGTACTGAACTGGCGGGGGTATTACGCCAGTATCAGTCGCTAAAACGCCTGCCGATCGTCTTTTTATCGTCCGAGGCAAATAAGTTTTTGCAAATTAAGGCGATGGCACAGGGTGCAGATGATTTCCTGACCAAGCCAATCGCTGATGCGGAGTTGGCGCAAGCGATTAAAGTGCGGCTCAGGCGCAGCCTGCAGATCCGGCAGCTTATTGAAAAAGATGGCCTGACCGCTTTAATTAAACACAGTGCCATTAAAGAAGTGGCCGCGCTGGAGCTGGAGCGTGCTGAACGGTCTGGCAAGCCGCTAAGTGTCGTGATGCTGGATATTGATTTCTTTAAATCAGTCAATGACCGTTATGGTCATGCTACCGGCGATATTGTTATTACTGCTCTGGCAACGATGCTACGTAAAAGGATCCGCAAGACGGACAAAGCCGGTCGCTATGGCGGCGAGGAGTTTATGCTGGTATTACCGGATTGCAGTAGCGAGCAGGCACGGCAATTAACGGCGCAAATTTTACAGGCCTTTCGCCAGCTACAGTTTAGTGCTGCCGAACAATTGTTTCAGTGCAGTTTTTCGGCGGGGGTGGCCTCGACCAGTGACAGTAGCTATGCCAACGCCGATTTGCTGATTGCGGCAGCTGACACTGCGCTATATCAGGCGAAGCAAGCTGGCCGGGATCGGGTATGTTGATCGTTTAGCTGGCGGCTGTTGCTGCCGCCAGCCGGTGTATTACAGCTTTTGCAACACTTCTGCCGGTAAGGCTAACTCGTCATTACGGTTAACGCCAACACCACGGCTAATCACATTTTGGGCGATCTGTTTGGCTTCATCCAGCGAGTGCATTTGCGCGGTACCACACTGATAAATATTCAGCTCCGGAATATCGTTTTGACTGGCCACCTGTAACACATCCTGCATCGCGGCCTGCCAGGCAGCGGCTACCCGCGGTTCATCCGGTGTACCAATCAGGCTCATATAAAAACCAGTGCGGCAGCCCATTGGCGAGATATCGATAATTTCGACATCCTGGCCATTAAGATGGTCCCGCATAAAGCCGGCAAATAAATGCTCCAGCGTATGGATACCTTTTTCCGACAGGATCTCTTCATTCGGTACACAAAAACGCAGGTCATATACGGTAATCGCATCGCCCTTTGGCGTGGTCATTTTCTTGGCGATACGCACCGCCGGCGCTTTCATAATGGTGTGATCAACGGTAAAGCTATCAAGTAATGGCATAACAAATCCTGTAAGCAGCAATAAGTGCTTTGATTATAGCGCTGGCGGCCAGCGAAAGTTAACCGCTTTCGCGAGTTAGCGGCAGAAGCGGCACAAAATACGCAAAAACGTAAAATTTTACTTTTGATAACCTTGAATAGATCAGGGCTAATCCCCACTAATCGGTCATCGCAATGTTTCATTGTTCAGAATATAGGTGGAGAGACGTTATGGGTAGAATTATTGGTATTGACTTAGGTACAACCAACTCTTGTGTGGCTATTTTAGATGGTGATAAACCAAGAGTCCTGGAGAATGCCGAAGGGGCACGTACCACGCCTTCAATTATTGCTTACACAGAAGATGGCGAAGTGTTAGTCGGCCAGCCAGCTAAGCGCCAGGCGGTGACTAACCCGAAAAATACCTTATTCGCCATCAAGCGCTTAATCGGTCGTCGTTTTGAAGACGAAGAAGTGCAGCGTGATATCAAAATCATGCCTTTCAGCATTGTTAAAGCCGATAATGGTGATGCCTGGGTTGAAGTAAAAGGTAAAAAGTTAGCGGCACCACAAATTTCAGCTGAAGTGCTGAAAAAGATGAAAAAGACGGCTGAAGATTACCTGGGCGAACCGGTAACCGCAGCGGTTATTACAGTACCAGCTTACTTTAACGATGCTCAGCGTCAGGCTACTAAAGATGCTGGCCGGATTGCCGGTTTAGATGTAAAACGCATTATCAACGAGCCAACCGCAGCTGCGCTGGCTTATGGTATGGATAAAAAGAAAGGCGATACCAAGGTTGCGGTTTATGATCTGGGTGGTGGTACTTTCGATATCTCTATTATTGAAATTGATGATGTTGACGGCGAGCAAACCTTTGAAGTACTGGCTACTAACGGTGATACGCACTTAGGTGGTGAAGACTTCGATAACCGCGTGATCAACTATCTGGTTGACGAGTTCAAGAAAGAGCAAGGTATTGATCTGCGGAACGATCCGCTGGCGATGCAGCGTTTAAAAGAAGCCGGTGAGAAGGCGAAGATTGAATTGTCTTCAGCGTCACAAACGGAAGTAAACCTGCCGTATATCACGGCCGATGCGACTGGTCCGAAGCACCTGAATATCAAGGTTACCCGGGCTAAGCTGGAATCACTGGTTGAAGATTTAGTGCAGCGTACTCTGGAGCCGCTGAAAAAGGCGCTGGCAGATGCCGATTTAAGCGTCAGTGACATCGATGAAATCATCCTGGTAGGTGGTCAGACCCGGATGCCGAAAGTGCAGGAAGCGGTTACCGCCTTCTTTGGCAAAGAGCCACGCAAAGACGTCAACCCGGATGAAGCGGTAGCAGTAGGTGCGGCCATTCAGGGTGCAGTACTGTCGGGCGACGTGAAAGACGTATTACTGTTAGACGTGACGCCACTGTCGTTGGGTATCGAGACCATGGGTAGCGTGATGACCGCGCTGATTGAGAAAAACACCACTATTCCGACCAAGAAGTCGCAGGTGTTCTCAACGGCCGATGATAACCAGTCTGCGGTAACGATTCACGTACTACAGGGTGAACGTAAACGTGCCTCTGACAATAAGTCATTAGGTCAGTTTAACTTAGAAGGTATTCGTCCGGCCCGTCGTGGCGAGCCACAAATCGAAGTCACCTTCGATCTGGATGCGGATGGTATTCTGCATGTGTCGGCGAAAGACAAAGATACCGGTAAAGAGCAGAAGATTACCATTAAGGCGTCTTCAGGCTTAAGCGAAGAAGAAATTCAGAAAATGGTGCGTGATGCCGAAGCACACGCCGAAGAAGATAAAAAATTCGAAGAGCTGGTGCAGGCGCGTAACCAGGCCGATGCCATGGTACATGCCACCCGCAAGCAAATCGAAGACGTTGGTTCAGCTTTAGCCGCGAATGACAAAGAAGCGATTGAAGCGGCTATTGGTGAACTGGAAAAAGCCATCAAGGGCAATGAGAAGTCAGAGATCGAAGCCAAAACCCAGGCGCTGATCCAGGCGTCACAGAAGCTGATGGAAGCCCAGCAAGCCAAAGGTCAGGCGACTGATGCTGGCCAGCAGGCCAGTGGTGCTGACGACGTGGTCGATGCGGAATTCGAAGAAGTTAAAGACGACAAAAAGTAATTAACGCTAAAGCAGGCTGCAGCTTAGGCTGCAGCCGTTAACTGAGAAATAAGCACAGATCTATGTCCAAGCGTGACTATTATGAAGTACTAGGTGTCGCTAAAGGCGCCGATGATAAAGACATCAAAAAGGCTTATAAACGCCTCGCCATGAAATTTCACCCGGATCGTACTCAGGGTGATAAAGACATGGAGGAGAAGTTTAAAGAAGTACAGGAAGCCTATGAAGTTTTGTCTGACGAGCAAAAGCGCGCAGCCTATGACCGTTACGGCCATGCCGGAGTAGATCCGAATCGTGGTGCCGGTGGTTTTGGTGGCGGCGGTGGTGCCGACTTTGGCGATATCTTTGGTGATGTATTCGGTGACATCTTCGGTGGTGGCCGCCGTGGTGGTGGCGCGCGTTCACAACGCGGAGCTGACCTGCGCTACAACCTGGAATTAACACTGGAAGAAGCGGTTAAAGGTAAGTCGGTTGATATTAAAGTGCCGACGATGGTCAGTTGCGACAGCTGCGATGGCTCTGGTGCCAAAAAAGGCACTACGGCGAAAACCTGTACCACCTGTCATGGCTCGGGCCAGGTTACCATGCGCCAGGGCTTTTTTGCGGTGCAACAAACCTGTCCAACCTGTTCTGGTCGCGGCAAGATTATCCCGGATCCCTGCACTAAGTGTCACGGTGAAGGGCGGATTGAGAAAACCAAAACCTTATCGGTCAAGATCCCGGCCGGTGTCGATACCGGCGACCGAATTCGCTTATCAGGCGAAGGCGAAGCGGGTATGCATGGCGCGCCTGCAGGCGATCTCTATGTGCAGGTTTCGGTACGGGCTCACCCAATCTTCCAGCGTGATGGCAATAATCTGTACTGTGAAGTGCCAATGAGCTTTGCTACCGCGGCTTTAGGTGGTGAGATTGATGTACCAACGCTGGATGGTCGGGTAAAACTGAAGATCCCGGCTGAGACGCAAACCGATAAGATGTTCCGCTTACGCGGTAAAGGTGTGCAGTCGGTCCGTGGTGGCGGTGTCGGTGATCTGGTCTGTAAGGTGGTGATTGAAACGCCGGTTAAGTTGTCAGAGCGGCAAAAAGAGCTGCTGCGCCAACTGGACGAGAGCATGACCGGTGAAGGCGAAGCCACGCATCGGCCGAAGTCAAAAGGCTTTTTCGATGGTGTGAAAAAGTTTTTTGATGATTTAACCAGCTAAAGCTGTTATCTGGCTGCAGCAACAACAGAAACCACCCGTTTTGGGTGGTTTTTTTATGCCCAGACGGTAAACTTAAGCCACGATGTTATTTTCAATGGACTGCCTATGTTAAAGAAATTACTTATTCCGACGCTCTGCGCACTGTTATTGAGTTCCTGTGCTGAGTCGCCTACTGGCCGGCGTCAGGTGATGTTGTTTGACAACAACCAGCTGAACACTCTGGGAGCTCAGACCTTTGAGCAAATGAAAGCCGAGCAAAAAATCAGTACTGATCCGGCAACCAATAACTATGTGCAGTGTGTGGCGAATGCTCTGCTAAAGGTTACCCCCGCTGAGTACCAGCAATATAAATGGGAAATCGTGGTATTTGACAGCGATCAGGTGAATGCCTTTGCCTTACCCGGTGGTAAGATGGGAGTTTATACCGGTCTGCTTAAAGTGGCACAAACGTCGGCCCAGTTAGCGGCGGTGGTTGGGCATGAAATTGGCCATGTGATGGCCGGCCATAGTAACGAGCGTTTATCGACCAATCAGTTTTTACAGGTGGCATTGGCGCTGGGTGATGCCGGCAGCCGGGCGGCCGGGGTGCGTTATCAGCAGGAGATGATGGCAGCTCTTGGTTTAGGTGCTCAGGTTGGTGTTGCTTTGCCCTTTAGCCGGGCTCATGAAACTGAAGCCGATATTATAGGTCTGGACTTAATGGCGCGGGCCGGTTTTAATCCGGAAGAGTCTGTTGCGCTGTGGCAGAACATGGCCGCTGCCGGCAGTGGTGGGGTGCCGCAATTTTTATCGAGTCACCCGATCCCGGATACCCGGATCCGCACCTTACAGCAAAAGATGCCGGAAGCTGCTACACTGTATCAGCAGCGGCGCCAACAAGGTGCTTTACCGGCTTGTCGGAAGCCCTAATGACTGGCTTGCTCCGCAAGAACTCAAATAACTGCGGATTGAGTGTCAGTAATTTTTACAATATCGTGGCCTGGTCAGGTGTTTGCCAGACTAACAATATGATGAAACAAAGGTTTGCAAGGGCTGGTATAGTACTTGCATACTATTTCAGCAGAGAAGTGCTTTAACTAACGGAATTTGCTATGCAAGGACATGACCCTAAAGATCAGAACGCGGCAAAAATGAACCGGCGTAAGTTTTTAACCCGTACCGGCGCTGGTTTGGTGATTGCCTCTATTCCTGCACGTTCTGTATGGGCCAGCAGTGGTGGTTTGACCCAATCCATAGTGGCTTCGGGCCACGGCTCTGATTTTGCTAATGGCCATGACATCAAGTTGGAGTCGCCGGGTTACTTTAAAAATACTGCGACCAGTCAAAACAAGCTGCGTTTTATTGATGTCTTTGGTGGGCCTCCTATCGGGGTAAATGCTAAAGATTTTAATGCGACCCTGGGCGATGTACTTGATCAGCCTGGTAAGAAAAAGCTGGGTGGTCCGGCAAATATCAACTTTAACCTGGTTGGTATCTATCTGAATGCTTTTTTCAGTGGTAGTTCGCCGTTCGATCGTATCTATTATCCGATCGTTGGGCATGACAAGCCCTTCGCCACTTTTCAGCAGTTTGCGTTTTACCTTTATGATCAAGCCATGGCAAGCCCCGAGAGTACCAGTGCTGCTTTGGGCAACTTAATTACCCAATATCACGGCTAACTTTTGCGACTGGATTTGCCCAGACTGCACCCTAAAACACTGTTCTATAGCTTTGCTGATGGCTCTGGAACAGTGTTTTTTGATCCTGATACCGGTGAAACCCTAGCCTTGGAGTGGAATGCCGCAACTCTGCAAGCGGTGCTTAGCGGTTGTAGTGATATTAAACTGGATCTCCAAACGTTAAGTAAATTGCGGGCTTTCGGTAGCTGGCCAGACAGTATGCGGCTTGACGAACAGCATGACGATAACTAAGCAGCTTTATCTCCCTCCCTTTACCTTCAGTGTGACAACCGATATCCCACTGGTGGTCGATAATCTGCAGCGGCTCTATGCCCATGCTCCCCAGGCTGAATCCTTATTGGTCGATTATCCGCTACGACTGGAACGGGGAGCCGGCTTACGTCGTTTGTTTAAGCCTCAGGCGCGTTTTTTTGCCGATACGCAGGAACCGTTCCAGCCGTTACAATTGCAGCAAGGTTATGCGATGTTGGAATGGGGGATGAACTGGTGTATTGCTGCACACGAAATGCAGTATGTAATTATCCACTCAGCGGTGCTAGCCAAAGGGGATAAGGCCATTTTGTTTCCTGCACCACCGGGCTCGGGTAAAAGTACCCTGACGGCCTATCTTGCCTTTAACGGCTGGCGTTTATTATCCGATGAAATGGCGCTGATCCTGCCGTTTAGTAATAAGGTGCAACCCTTTGTCCGGCCAATCTGCCTGAAAAACCGCTCCATTGCGCTGGCTAAAAGCTGGTTCCCGACAGGGGTGTTTTCCAGCATTGCTACCGACACCCACAAGGGTGATGTGGTGCACCTGTCGCCGCCTGCTGCCAGCTGGCAAGGCGCTTTGCAACAAGCTGAAATTGTAGCAGTGGTGTTTCCGAGTTATCAGGCTGACACCAACCTGGATATTTATAGCCTGGATCAGACTCAGGCCTTTATGCAGCTGGCGCGAAATGCTTTTAACTTTGGTGTGATAGGGCAGGAGGGCTTTGCCACCCTGACCGCTATTATTGAACAGGTGCCAGCCTTTGAGGTGCAGTACAACGATTTAACAGCCGTGGCCGCGTTTCTAGAGCAAGAGGTACTGGCTGATGCGCGCTAGTCAGCTGTTGTTACAGTTATTTCAACAACCGCAACTGGCGTTGACACTCAGTGCGGATAGTTGGGTGCATCTGATCAGGCTGCTGCGTCAGCAGCAGCAACTGGCCCGTTACGCCTATTTGTTCCGCAAGGCCGGCGTCTTTACACAGCTGCCCCAGTACGCGCGCCATCACTTACGCAATGCCGAAATTATTGCCGATAAGCAATATCGTCAGGTTAGCGCTGAGGCAGCTGAGCTGACGCAGTTACTGGCACCGTTGCAGGTGAAACCGGTATTTCTGAAGGGCGCAGCCTATGCGTTACAGCAAGGATTGCCGGCCGGAATAGGCCGGACTTTCAGCGATCTGGATATTTTGGTACCGAAAGAGCAAATTACAGCGGTAGAGCAAAGGCTGTCGGTATTTGGCTTTTTACCTGAGCCGGTTAGTGCTTATGATCAGCATTATTACCGTAAATGGACACATGAGATCCCGCCGTTACGGCATCATAGCCGCGGCACTATTCTGGATATTCATCATAATTTGATCCCACCCATCTCGGGCCGGGCGCCGGATATTCGCCGTTTCTGGCAGCAGCTGAACCTAACCGCCGACGGTTATCAGGTGCTGAGCTTACCGGCTATGACCTTACATAGTCTGATCCATCTGTTTTTTAACGAGGATTTCAAAAAGGGCTTTCGGGACCTGACCGATCTGCATTTGTTATTTGCCGGCTTTAGTGAGCAAGATTGGGAGCAATTGCTGCAACTGGCCGAGCAGACCGGCTTTATGTTTGAATTGATGCTGGCTTGCCGCTACACCAGTTATTTACTGGCGACGCCAATTCCTGCCTGGGTGATGCAACAAACCGAGCAGTACCAGCCGTCAAAACTGCGCTTACGGCTACTGGATTTTATCTTCCTGCGACTGTTAAGTCCGCAGCACCCGTTATTAAACACTTATCTGGATCAGCTGGCCGCGCTACTGGCGCTGATCCGTGGTCACTGGCTGAAAATGCCGCCACAGATCCTGTTCGGGCACCTGAGCGTGAAAGCATTTTGTGCTGTACGTGATGCCCTCTTTGGTAAGCACCAATTTAGCCCGAAACGGCCTGGCTAGGCTGGCGGCGCGCTAACACGACACCCAAGGCTACCAGCAGTAAAATCAGGCAGTAGTAGTTGTGTGTAATCACCTGCCACGGCGATAAGCCAAAACTGGCACCCAGTAACAACGCCTGCGCACCATAGGGGACCAATCCCTGGCTGATACAGGCAAAGATATCCAGCAAACTGGCACTGCGCCGTGGGCTGATCTGGTGTTGCTGCGCCAGATTGCGGCTAACATCGCCGGTTAATACTATGGCAACGGTATTATTGGCAATACACAGGTTGCTGATAAAGGCCAGGGCGGCAATGGCAAGTTGTTGGGCCTTATTGCCAGCAAGGCGCAGTTTAGCGGTAACGGATTGGATCTGATTTGAGATCCACTGCAGACCACCTTGTTGCCGGATAAACTCGCTCAGACTGCTAACCAACATCGCCAGCAAGAAAATCTCCTGCACATTGGCAAAGCCGGTGGCGATATCTTTACCCAGATTACTCATCGCGTAATCGGCAAGCAAGCTACCCTGCAGTGCGGCTAATACGATCCCCAGCAGCAGTACCACAAATACATTTAAGCCCAGTACTGCCAGTACCAGAATGGCGGCATAGGGTAAAATGCCGGTCCAGTTATAGGCTTCGGTGCTAATTTGTGGGGAGTCTGAGCTAAGCAAGCCGTAAGCCAGAATCGTCAGCAGTGCCGCCGGCAGGGCAATTTTGATATTTTCTTTAAATTTATCAGCCATATTGGCACCCTGGGTGCGGGTAGCGGCAATAGTCGTATCAGAGATAATCGACAGATTATCACCGAACATGGCGCCACTAAGCAGTACCCCTGCGACTACTGCAGGATTCAGCTCTGCCTGATTGGCGATACCCACGGCTATCGGCGCCAGCGCGCCGATGGTCCCCATCGAAGTGCCCATAGCAGTAGAAACCAGAGCGGCAATAATAAATAAACCCGGCAAAATAAAAGCAGGCGGAATAATACTTAAACCGGCATTGACCACGGCATCGACGCCACCACTGGCGGTCGCCACACTGGCAAAGGCGCCGGCCAGCAGATAGATCAGACACATGGTAATAATATTGCTATTACCCGCGCCTTTAATAATAACGTCAATCGATTGCGTCAATGGAGCGCGATGCAGCCACACCGCCAGGATTAATGCCGGCAGAATGGCGACATGACCAGGCAATTGGTAAAACGCGTACTCGACATTCTGGCTTTGAAAATACAGGCCGCTGCCTAAAAACAGCAGCACAAAGAGTAGCAACGGCAGTAATGAGCGCTTAGCGCCGGTATTCATTGTTGTATCCACTAGAGCAACCTCAGCAAAATGGAAGCGCACTATATAGATGTCCAGACGTCTTGTCAATCTGGCGGCAGTTGAGGCATGTTGTGTTACGGCGTTATTCATTTGCCCCATGCTGAATAACATAGGGTATTTTGAATAAAAAACATACCGTTAGAGCGCAAGAATCATTATTAGCGAGTGCGGAGGCACGGATGGCAGCAAAGCAAATCATTGGCAGCAAGCGGTTTCTGCCGTTCTTTTTGACTCAGGCGCTGGGCGCCTTTAACGACAATGTATTTAAAAATGCGCTGATGTTGCTGCTGACCTTTAGTGCAGCCAGTGCTATGCCCTGGAGTGTTGATGTCAGTATGAACCTGGCCGCCGGGCTCTTTATTCTGCCATTCTTACTGTTTTCAGCCACCGCGGGTACCCTCGCCGATAGTGTTTGTAAAACGCGGCTGATCCGCTGGCTTAAATTACTGGAAATAGGTCTGATGCTATTGGCGGCAGCCGCATTCTTCTTTGAACAATATTTGTGGTTGCTCGGACTGTTGTTTTTGATGGGGAGTCAATCTGCTTTTTTCGGCCCGGTTAAATATGCCATCTTGCCGCAGTTGTTAACTGATCGACAGCTATTGGCGGGCAATGCCTGGGTGGAGATGGGAACCTTTATCGCGATTCTGTTGGGCACTATCGTTGGTGGCTTATTAGTCGGCGTAGCCAATGCCATGCTATGGATCGGCAGTTTAGTGGTGTTATTTGCGGTGTTGGGTTATCTGGCCAGCTTGCAGATCCCGGAAGTCGGCGCCATTGCTGCCGGTCCGCGTTTTCAATTTTCGCCCTGGCGGCAAAGCCTGGAAACTGTTCGTATCAGCTATCAAAACCGTACCCTGTATCTGGCAATTATGGCAATCAGCTGGTTCTGGTTTTTAGGAGCCAGCTATCTGACCCAGTTTCCGAATTTTACCAAAAGCCATTTAGCCGGTGATAATACTGTGGTGACGGCCTTGCTGGTCGCCTTTTCGGTTGGGGTAGGCATAGGTTCTATGCTTTGTGAGCGTCTATCCGGCGACAGAGTTGAACTGGGGCTGGTGCCCATTGGCTCTATTGGCCTGACGGTGTTTGGTATCAGCCTGTATTTTAGTACGCCGGCTGTTATGCCAGCGGAGTTGTTATCACTGAGTCAGTTTTTGGCCACTGCCTTTGGCTGGTGGATACTATTAGATTTAACCTTGATTGGTGTTTTTGGCGGGCTCTTTATTGTGCCGCTGTATGCGATGCTGCAGCAGCGCGCAGAGCCAGCGCAGCGCGCCCGCATGATCGCGGCCAATAATATTTTTAACGCGCTCTTCATGGTGGTTGCGGCGCTGGCCGGCATGCTGTTTCTGGCCGGACTTGGCTTGAATATCCCGGAGTATTTTCTGATCCTGGCGATTATGAATGCGGTGGTCGCGATCTATGTTTACAGCACAGTGCCGGAGTTTGTGCTGCGTTTTGTGATTTATCTGCTTAGCCATACCATGTACCGGGTGAAAGCACAGGGTTTAGAGCATATTCCAGAGGAGGGGCCGGCGGTACTGGTTGCTAATCATGTTAGCTATGTTGATGCGCTACTGATTGGTGGGGCAGTGCGCCGGCCGGTACGCTTTGTGATGTATAAAGGGATTTATCAGATCCCGGTGGCGAACTGGCTGTTTAAAGCCGCTAAAACCATTCCGATTTGCGGCAAGCAACAAGACGAACAAATGTATGAAGCCGCCTTTGCGGCTATTCGGCGTGAGCTTTCAGAAGGCAATCTGATCTGTATCTTCCCGGAAGGGCGCTTAACCCAGGATGGTGAAATCGATGCCTTCCGCACGGGCATTGAACGGATTATCGCCGAAACCCCGGTACCGGTGATCCCGATGGCGCTGCAGGGCTTGTGGGGCTCTTTCTTTAGCCATCATGGCAAGGGGGCTTTTAAGTTTAAAGGGCGCTTCTGGTCGAGAGTTAAACTGGCGGTTGGCGAGCCGGTGGCTGCAACGGACGTGACCGCAGCGAGCCTGGAGCAGCAAGTCAAAACGTTACGCGGGTCACATCCTTAGCCTGCTACTTTAGCCAATCAGCCGCCAGCGCATTGATTGTCAGGTTATTTTACAACTTGCTGGCCGGTGGCGTCTGGCTTTAATAGCGAACCGGCTCTGATCGGAGGTCTGGCAAGTTGTGCGATAAATGACCGAAGTTAGGCACGAAATCTGCTTAGTTAACCGGGTTGCCACTAAGGTAGCAGGTCTAAAACAATAATAAGGATAATTAACAATGACTTTACCGTATCTAAAATGGTTTCAATCAACCGCTGTAAGCCTCCTATTATTAACATTAAGTCTGGGCGCCAATGCGTCGCTGACATTCTCAAATCTTATCATCTTCGGTGATAGCTTATCTGACACCGGAAATGTGGCGCAATCAACCGGTAATCTGCTGGGAGGCCCCGCAGGTTACGGTAATAATGGTCGTTTCTCGAATGGTCAGTTGTGGCATGAGTATATGGCCACAGGACTGGGATTGAGCAGCACTCATTCCCTTGCCGGCGGCAATAATTTTGCTTATGGCGGTGCACAAATTGACAATGCCGGTGGCATTTCGGTTGGCGTACTGACGCAGTACGAGCAATATAAAAGCCGGATTGGCGCCAATCCGTTTGATGCCGATGCTCTTTACGTTGCCTGGGCTGGCGGTAATGATATGCGTGCTCTGGTTGGCAACGCCAACCCGCTGAATGCCATCAGCAGTATTATGGATGGCTTCCGGATGATGTTGACAGATATGGTTGTGCGCGGTGCCAGCACCTTGTTGGTCCCCAATTTGCCGAATCTGGGCGCCATTCCGGAATTCAGAACCGGCGCTAATGCTGCCAGCGCAACCTTTGTCAGTAACAGTTGGAATCAGCTATTAGAGCAAACACTGATTGATATTGCTAAAACACATCTGGTCGATATTTACCTGTTGGATGTGTTCAGTATTTTCGATGAGATCCTGGCCAATCCGGCAGCCGAGGGTTTTACCAATACCACCGGTCAGTGTCGTAGTTTGTTTCTGGGTTTAATTGAGCGTAGCTGTAGTCAGCCAAATCGCTTTGTATTCTGGGATCAAATTCACCCTACGACAGCTGCTCACAGTGTACTGGGGCGGGAGGCATTATTACTGTTGCAAAGTGGCCAGACAGTGTATCAGCGGGTACCCGCACCTGTGACGCTGCTGTTGTTAGTCAGCGGTCTGGCGCTGCTTGCCCGCCGTTACCAGCCGGCAGCCCTTAAACGCTAACCGGATAGCAATTAAAAAGCCTGCAGCGGCGCTGCAGGCTTTAATAGTCATTTCATGCGTTATCTCTGTTAACCATTGATCCAGGCCGGTTCTAGCCCCATAGCATAAGGGTGTTTAACTATGCCGCTATGGAGCCTGCGCATGTTTAATTTTTCCTATCAAAATCCCACCCGTATTGTGTTTGGTAAAGATCAGATCAGCGAGCTGACTAATCTGTTACCCAAAGATAAAAAGGTACTGCTGATCTATGGCGGTGGCTCAATCAAGCGTAACGGCGTTTATCAGCAGGTGGTCAAGGCACTGGCTGGCGTCAGTTTTATTGAATTTGCCGGTGTTGAGCCAAATCCCGCTTTTGAAACGCTGATGCGGGCAACGACGTTAGTGAAAGAGCAGGGCATTGATTATATTCTGGCGGTCGGCGGCGGTAGCGTAATTGATGGCGCCAAATTTGTTGCCGCTGCCGCCGTATTTAACGGCGATCCCTGGGATATTCTGGCCAAAGGTGCCAAGGTCACAACGGCAGTGCCGCTGGGTTGTGTACTGACACTGCCCGCTACCGGCTCGGAGAGTAACGGCAATTCAGTCGTTACCCGCTATGAAACCCAGCAAAAGCTGGCCTTTAGCAGTGAGCTGGTGTTCCCGCAATTTGCTATTTTGGATCCGACTGTCACTTACAGCTTGCCACCGAAGCAGGTGGCCAATGGCGTGGTCGACGCCTTTGTGCATGTGATGGAGCAGTATCTGACCTATCCGGTTAATGCACCGGTACAGGACCGTTTTGCTGAGGGCTTACTGCAAACTCTGATTGAAGAGGGCCCGAAAGCATTGGCGGAACCAGAAAACTATGACGTGCGCGCTAATGTGATGTGGGCCGCGACCATGGCACTGAATGGCCTGATTGGTCAGGGCGTGCCGCAGGATTGGGCCACTCATATGATTGGCCATGAAATTACTGCGCTCTATGGCTTGGATCATGCACAAACCCTGGCGATAGTGTTACCGGCACTGATGCAGCAACAACGCGCTGCTAAAGGCGCCAAGTTACTGCAATATGGTCAGCGGGTCTGGCAACTACAGCATCAGGACCAAGAGCGGCTGATTGACGAGGCCATCAGCCACACCCGGCAATTCTTTGAGCGGATGGGCGTACCTACCCGTCTGGCTGACTATGGTATCAAAGCCGATGCCGTCGATAAGCTGGTCGATAAACTGGTGCAGCATAAGATGATTAAGCTCGGCGAACACCGGGATATTACGCCCGAAGTCAGCCGCAGTATCCTGCAACGGGCGCTGTAACTCAGAATGAACAGCCGTTTTTCCTTAAAGACGGCTGTTTTGCTTTTGTAATCAGCCGGCTTTTGGTCTAATAGCGGCCATTAAGAACAATGATTGATTGAAGAGTGCAGAGCATAATATGACCTCAATTGGGATCTTTGGTGCCAATGGCCGTATGGGCCGGGCTTTGGTGACAGTAGCAAAAGAACAGCAATTACAGCTCACAGCAGCCACAGTGAGATCCGGTTCAGAGTTAGTGGGGCTTGATGCCGGCGAACTGGCCGGCTGCGGTAAGATCGGGCTGGCGCTGAGCGCTACTGCCGCTGCGGCAGTGCAGCAAGCTGACGTGTGGGTCGATTTTACCATGCCCGAGCCGATGTTAGCCCAGTTGGCACTCTGCGTGGCAGAGCGTAAAGCCATGGTGATCGGCGTCACCGGCTTAACCGATGCCCAGTATCAGCTGATTCAACAAGCCAGCACGCAGATCCCGATTGTCTGGGCGCCGAATATGAGTGTCGGCGTGAATTTGCTGCTACATCTGGCTCAAACTGCCGCCAGGGTGATGGGGAATACGGCCGATATTGAGATTATCGAAGCGCACCACCGTTTTAAAAAGGACTCGCCGTCGGGTACCGCAATGGCGATAGGTGCCAGCATTGCCCGTAGTCTTGGCCGTAACCTGAACGAGGTTGCCGTCTATGGTCGCGAAGGCATGATTGGTGAGCGGCCGCAACAAACTATCGGCTTTGCCACAGTAAGGGGCGGCGACATTATTGGCGATCACACCGCGCTGTTTGCAGATCTTGGCGAAAGGCTGGAAATTACCCACAAAGCATCAAGCCGTAACACCTTTGCGCAAGGCGCACTGCGCGCTGCTTTATGGTTGCAAAATAAGCAACCAGGACTTTATACCATGCAACAAGTGCTGGGTTTGCCAAAGTTAGATTAAACTTTTGCGGCATTTAACGAAAAAACGTGTTAAAGCCGCTATTTTTGTAAAAACAAAAAATAGTCATAGCCAAATTAGCGCTTATCACCTAAAATAAGCAGGTTTGCCCGTACGCTCGAAGATTTCCTGGTTTTGTTATCATTACCGGGAGCTGTTAGCGCACGGTAAATACGGGTATCAGAATTTTAGGTCAAAACGGGTTGTAAAACGCCACTGGTTTTCGCCCGTTTTTTGCTGTTTGGAGGTTATTTTGACTAAGTCCGCCCTGCTCGTACTGGAAGACGGCACCGTATTTCGCGGTACAGCCATTGGCGCCGAAGGAGTTTCTGTTGGTGAGGTAGTATTTAACACCTCGATGACCGGGTATCAGGAAATTTTAACTGACCCCTCATACGCAGAACAAATTGTGACTCTTACCTATCCTCATATTGGCAATACCGGAACCAATGAGGAAGATGAGGAATCCGGCAAGATTTGGGCAAAAGGCCTGATCATCCGTGACCTCCCGCTGTTAGCCAGCAATTTCCGCAACCAACTCTCTCTTAGTCAATATTTACAAAACAACAATATTCTCGGCATCGCCGATATCGATACCCGCAAATTAACCCGGATCCTGCGTGAAAAAGGCGCCCAGAATGGCTGCATTATGGCCGGTGATAATCTGGATGAAGCTAAAGCACTGCAATTAGCCAAAGGCTTTCCAGGGTTATCGGGGATGGATTTGGCAAAAGAAGTCACCGTCAGCGCACCTTATCAGTGGACCGAAGGTAGCTGGCAGCTGGGCGTAGGTCATCAGGCCGCTGCCGCCGGGCGCTTCCATGTCGTAGCATATGACTTTGGTGTGAAACGCAATATCCTGCGTATGTTAGCGGACCGCGGCTGTAAACTGACCGTAGTACCGGCGCAAACCCCTGCCGCTGACGTACTGGCCTTAAACCCGGATGGTATTTTCTTATCTAATGGCCCGGGTGACCCAGCACCTTGTACCTATGCTATCGAAGCGATTAAAGCCTTTTTAGAGACCGATATTCCGATCTTTGGTATCTGCTTAGGTCACCAGTTACTGGCCCTGGCCAGCGGCGCTAAGACGGTAAAAATGGTGTTAGGCCATCATGGTGGTAACCACCCAGTACAAAACCTCGACACTAAACGGGTGCTGATTACTGCGCAAAACCACGGTTTTGCGGTAGAAGAAGCCAGCTTACCAGCCAATTTACGCGCTACCCATAAATCGTTATTCGACGGCACCCTGCAAGGGATCCACCGTACTGATAAACCGGCATTCAGTTTCCAAGGCCACCCGGAAGCGAGCCCAGGCCCGCACGAAGCCTCAGAGCTGTTCGACCACTTTATCGCGCTGATGCAAAAAGCCTAAGCAAAGAGAATTACGGAGATTTACTGCAATGCCAAAACGTACCGACCTAAAAAGTATTCTGATCTTAGGCGCTGGCCCTATCGTGATCGGCCAGGCTTGTGAGTTCGACTATTCAGGCGCTCAAGCCTGTAAAGCCTTAAAAGAAGAAGGCTACCGCGTTATTCTGGTGAACTCTAACCCGGCCACCATTATGACCGATCCGGAAATGGCCGACGCCACCTATATCGAGCCAATTCACTGGCAGGTAGTAGAAAAAATTATTGAAAAAGAGCGTCCGTGCGCTGTGTTGCCGACCATGGGTGGCCAGACAGCACTGAACTGTGCGCTGGATTTAGAGCGTCACGGTGTACTGGCGAAATACAATGTTGAAATGATCGGCGCCACGGCTGATGCCATTGATAAAGCTGAAGATCGCAGCCGCTTTGATAAAGCGATGCGCTCTATCGGTTTAGCCTGTCCACGTGCCGGTTTAGCCCACTCTATGGAAGAAGCCTATCAGGTACTGGAAACCATCGGTTTCCCTTGTATTATCCGCCCGTCATTCACCATGGGTGGGTCAGGCGGTGGTATTGCCTATAACCGCGAAGAATTTGAAGAAATCTGTACCCGTGGTCTGGATCTGTCGCCGACCAAAGAGCTGCTGATTGACGAATCGTTAATCGGTTGGAAAGAGTACGAGATGGAAGTGGTGCGCGACAAGAACGATAACTGCATTATCGTCTGTTCGATTGAAAACTTCGATCCGATGGGCGTTCACACCGGTGACTCGATCACCGTAGCGCCGGCGCAAACCCTGACTGACAAAGAATACCAGATTATGCGTAACGCCTCGTTGGCGGTATTGCGTGAAATCGGCGTAGAAACCGGTGGCTCAAACGTACAGTTTGGTATTAACCCGGTTGATGGCCGGATGGTCATTATCGAAATGAACCCGCGGGTATCGCGCTCATCTGCACTGGCCTCAAAAGCCACTGGCTTCCCAATCGCCAAAGTAGCCGCCAAGCTGGCGGTAGGTTATACCCTGGATGAACTGGCCAACGATATTACCGGTGGTGTTACCCCTGCGTCATTCGAGCCAAGTATCGATTACGTAGTTACCAAGGTGCCGCGCTTTAACTTTGAAAAATTTGCCGGTGCTAACGATCGCTTAACTACCCAGATGAAATCAGTGGGTGAGGTAATGGCGATTGGCCGTAACCAGCAGGAATCGCTGCAAAAAGCCCTGCGTGGTTTAGAGATTGGTGTCTCAGGTTTAGACCCGATTATTGATATCAATGCGTCGGAAGCCAAAGAAAAGATTATCCGTGAACTGCGTGAACCGGGCGCGCACCGTATTTGGTATATCGCCGATGCCTTCCGTTTTGGCATGAGTATGGACGAGATCTTTAACCTCACCAAAATCGACCCCTGGTTCCTGGTACAAATTGAAGATCTGGTAAAAGAAGAACAGGCGCTGAGTGTCGACGGCTTTGCCGCGCTGGACGAAACCCGGATTGCCCGCTTAAAACGCAAAGGCTTTGCCGACAAGCGCATTGCTGAAGTGCTTGGCGTCAGCGAAACTGAAGTGCGCAAAAAGCGCTACAGCTACAATATTCACCCGGTTTATAAGCGGGTTGATACCTGTGCCGCTGAATTTGCCTCTAACACCGCTTATATGTACAGCACTTATGATGAAGAGTGTGAAGCAGCACCGAGCAACCGCGATAAGATTATGATTATCGGTGGTGGCCCGAACCGTATCGGCCAGGGTATCGAGTTTGACTATTGCTGTGTGCACGCGGCGTTAGCGCTGCGTGAAGACGGTTATGAAACCATTATGGTGAACTGTAACCCGGAAACCGTTTCTACCGATTACGACACCTCAGACCGTCTGTATTTTGAGCCTATTACGCTGGAAGATGTGCTGGAAATTGTGCGCAAAGAACAGCCAAAGGGTGTAATAGTGCAATACGGTGGTCAAACGCCACTGAAATTAGCCCGCGCTTTAGAAGCTAACGGCGTGCCAATTATTGGTACCTCGCCGGATGCGATTGACCGTGCCGAAGACCGTGAGCGCTTCCAGCAAGCGGTAACCCGCTTGGGCTTAAAGCAGCCGAAAAACGCCACCGTGACCAGCCTGGAAGAAGCCATTGCCAAGGCACCGGAAATCGGCTTCCCGATGGTGGTGCGCCCGTCTTATGTACTGGGTGGCCGGGCGATGGAAATCGTTTATGACGAGCAAGACCTGCGCCGTTATATGAACGAAGCGGTAAGTGTGTCGAATGACTCGCCGGTATTGCTGGATAACTTCCTCGATGACGCCATTGAAGTCGATATCGATGCCATCTGTGACGGCAAAGAGGTAGTGATTGGCGGCATTATGGAGCATATCGAGCAAGCCGGTGTGCACTCAGGTGACTCGGCCTGTTCATTACCATCGCATAGCTTATCGCAGGCGGTACAGGATGTGATGCGTGAGCAGGTACGCAAACTGGCACTGGAACTGGGCGTAGTCGGTCTGATGAATACCCAGTTTGCGGTCAAAGATGGCGAAGTTTACTTAATTGAAGTTAACCCACGTGCTGCTCGTACTGTGCCCTTCGTATCGAAAGCCACCGGTGTAGCTGTCGCCAAAGTCGGTGCCCGCTGTATGGCAGGCCGTTCGCTGGCAGAGCAGGGCATTACCAAAGAGATTATCCCGCCGTACTTCTCGGTAAAAGAAGTGGTGATCCCGTTTAACAAGTTCCCGGGCGTCGATCCGATCCTTGGTCCGGAAATGCGTTCTACCGGTGAAGTAATGGGCGTAGGCGATACCTTTGAAGAGGCCTTTGCCAAAGCGGAACTGGGCTGTGGCATTGTGATCCCGACCGGTGGCCGTGCCTTGCTTTCTGTACGCGACAGCGATAAAGTGCGCGTGGTTGAGTTAGCTAAACGTATGGTGGAATCTGGTTTTGAACTGGATGCCAGTGGCGGTACGGCGGCAGCGTTAAAAGCGGCCGGTATTGAATGCCGTGTAGTCAATAAAGTGTTCGAAGGTCGTCCGAATATGCTGGACCGGATTAAAAACGGTGAATACAGCTATGTGGTGAATACCACCGAAGGACGCCAGGCCATTGAAGATTCCAAAATGCTGCGCCGTGGCGCCTTACAGCATAAGGTAAACTACACGACAACGCTGAATGCCGCTTTTGCTACGGTAAAAGCCAATGCGGCCAGTGCTTTTGCTAATGTCGTATCTGTACAGGAATTGCATAAGAGAGTTAACGGATGAGTTTAATCCCGATGACAGTTCAGGGCGCAGAAGCACTGCGCGCTGAGCTGAACGAGCTAAAAACGGTAAAGCGCCCGACGGTGATCCTGGCGATTGCCGAAGCGCGTGCGCATGGCGATTTAAAAGAAAACGCCGAGTATCATGCCGCCCGCGAACAGCAGGGTTTTATTGAAGGCCGGATCCAGGATATTGAAGCCAAGTTGTCCAATGCGCAAATCATTGATGTGACCAAGTTGCCAAATAGTGGCAAGGTGATCTTTGGCGCTACCGTCACCATTCTGAATCTGGATACGGATGAAGAAGTGACCTACCGGATTGTCGGTGATGACGAAGCGGATATTAAAAATAATCTGATTTCGGTGAATTCACCGATCGCCCGTGGCCTGATTGGCAAAACAGCAGATGAAGTGGTTAATATTACGACGCCCAAAGGCGTGGTTGAATATGAAATTACCGACGTACAGTATCTGTAAGTCTTCAATGCTGAATTAAAAACGCCGGCGCTGATGCCGGCGTTTTTTTATCCCCAAAACCAGCGGCCGTTTTTAACCAGCCCCGCTATCAAGCCGGCAAAGCCGGCTGTCGCACCACCGAGCATCCCAAACCAACACCAAAACAAATTATTGCGATACTGCCGTTTTGCTGCTGCACTCTGTGCGGCTTTTGCTAATAAGCGCGGTTTAATGGTTTGCCATACCCGAAGTTGCAGATAAACCACACCGGTCATAAAAAGGCCAAAGGCCAGCAGCGGAGCTATAGCGCCGGCGGTAAATTCGTATGCGGCAGCCAGCAGTAAGCCTGAGAGGCCAACCCAAGCCAAAGCCTGATTGCGATAACGCAATAAGCGACTGCGCTCGTGATCACTGGCGGCATTTTTCAGTGGCGCGCGCATCCCCAGCAACACACCGAGCATGCCGCCGAGCGCGCCAAGTAAAGCCCCACTAAATAGCCAGCCAAATTTTGCCAGGCCGCTGCTATGTGCTGCCATAGCACTGGCGGTCGCGGCGGCTGCGGGTGGGCTACCGACCAGTAAGGCGCTAAGCACAGCACTGCTTAGGCCCACACCCGGCGCAGTGCTTAAAATCAGTTTGCCGTATCTGGCTAATAGCTGCTCTTTTAGCAATTCCCGCACCCGCTGCAGTTTTTTCCGGACATTGGCCTCCGTCAGGCCTAATAAACTAGCAACTTGTTGGCTATTTTGTTCTTCACGGTAAAACAGCAGTACGATTTCCCGGCTCTCCGGCGGCAGCTCATCCAGCAGATTACGGATCAGCGTGGCTTGTTCGCTGCGCAGTAATTCGTCTGTCGGACTGCTGTCGCTGGCAAAAGTCTCCAGCAAGGCTTCAGCGTCAGTGCCGCGCTCGGTCTGTGCATCCCGTTGTTCGCGCAGATAGCTATAGGCGCGATAACGGGTGATCTGGCGCAGCCAGGGCAAAAAGCTGGCCGGGTTTTGCAGGCTGTTCAGTTGCTGCCAGGCGGCAATAAATACCTGCTGACAGACCTCTTCACTGGCGTCTAAATCTTTAACAATCGCCAGTGCAATACTGCTGATACCATTTTGGCAGCGCTGTACCAGGCGGCTAAAGGCCTGCATATCGCCGGCGATGGCAGCGCTAACATCGGGTTGTAATTGTTGTTCTATGCTAACCGACATAATCATGTTACTCCTGTAACGCCTGACGCAGCGTGCTGATAAACCACTCTGGTTCATCCAGCATCATAAAATGGCGGCTATTAGTATTCATCAGCAGGGTAGCATTAGCAATGCCGGCAATTTGCTGCTGGTAAAGGGCGGCGGCCTGTTGCTGTTGCGCTGCGGGTAGAGCACCACTGGCGCCCAACAGCCAGACTTTACTGGTAATGGCGGTAACCTCAGGGCGTAAGTCCGTGGTGAGCAGTTCATACATCGCCTGACCAACGCTATTCGCATCGGAGGCCGCGGCCATTTCCAGTACCAGTTGCTGATGCTCTGGCGCCCTGGCCTGAATAAAAATACCCTGCGCCGCACCGGCTTTAAGTTGTTCGCCATTCAGTTGCTGATAATAGGCTTTAATTTGCAACGCTTGTTGCTGCATATCGGCAACCTGGGTCGCAGGATTGCGGCTAAAAATTGGCGCAATATAGGGCAAGCCATCGACGGCGACTACCGTGCCGATTCGCTCCGGAGCGCTACTCGCCAGTGAGAACGCCAGAAAAGCGCCCAGGCTATGACCGACAATAGCCGGCCGTTGTAGTTGTTGCGTCGCAATATATTGCAGTAAATCCTGTTTTAACCGCGGTAACAGCTCGCCCGCAATGGCCGGGGTACCGGCAAAGCCAGCCACGCTAATCAGGTGCAACTGATAATCCTGCTTTAGAGCTGCAGCAGTGTGCTGCCATATCCGGCTATCAGACATTAAACCGGGGATCAGTAATACCGGCTTGCCTTCACCTATTACCTCGACCTGAAAACTGGGGACGGTTTCGACTTCGGCGGCTTTTAATTGCGGCGCTATTACGCCGCCAAAAATAGACATAAAAATGGCGAAAAATGTCCAAAAGCCAGGTTTGGCTTTAGCGGATTTTTTCTGTGCTTGGGTATTATGAGTGTGTTGAGTGGTGTTTTGCATGGCGATATCCTTAGTTAAGTATGGGTTACCTTAACAAGTCGCCGCAGCTCGCTGTGGTGTGACAAAAAATCTTTAATAATTTTTATTTTTTTGCTTTTTCAGCTGCCAAGCCGTGCCTAATTGATAAAAGCTGAGCTTGCTTCCGTAAACTCATAGGTCCTTGCTACAGATTTTGGGTTGACGACCAGGCAGCGCGCAGTTCTTACCTCTCGCCTAGGCGATTACAAGGCAGATCCTGCACAAGGTGAAAGCTGGGATTCTGCTATCACTGAACTTCGCAGCTACGCAACATAAGCTCAATCCCATCGAATTCGATGGGATTAGCGGTGCAGTAACAAAAAGCAAAGTCCTCGAATTCGAGGACTTTAAAGGCTTAGTTAAATTAAAAAATCAGCTGGAAATAAAAATCAGTGGCAAGTTAGTACCCGGAATACCGCTATCTGCCATTAATACCGATAGCCAGAGCAAAATGGCCAACAAGCCGCAGTAAGCCAGGATAGTGACTAAAATACCGGTGTCGGTCATTGGCGGTAGGGCTTTATCGCGCTCGTCGGTATCGCTTAGTAAGTCGAAGGTGCCGAGGATGCCAAACAGCATTAACAGGTAAAAGCCAAAATACCAGGCGGCGCAGGACAGGCCGCCGGTTACCACCACTAAGCCTATTTTCGCGGCCTTACCCTTACGGCTATAGGCGGCAGCTTGCACGATCCGGCCACCATCCAGCGGCACCATAGGTAATAAATTAAACAGGTTAAGCAATAAACTGATAGCAGCAAATAGCGCCAGTGCCGGGTACTGGGTTTCCAGCCACAGCCAGTAAGCCACCAGAGCCCCTACGGTACCAAAAGCCGGCCCGGCGATGGCAATTTTAAAATCCTGCCAGCGGCTAGTTGCTCTTTCACTAACCGCTACACCGCCGATAAAGGGGAGCAGATAAATACCTTTAACCTTTAAACCACAGCGTTTCATTGCGTGCAGATGGCCATATTCATGGATCAGTAGGGCGGCAATCAGCCCCAGTGCAAACTCTAGATTAAACAACCAAGCCCAACCAGCCAGCGCGGTGCCGGCGAGCGCGGCTTTAATGGCGCCGGCACTTTTGGATAACTTTAAGATCAGTACACCGATAACCAGTAGCGGCCGAAACCAGCGCCGTTCAGTTACTTTATGCTCGGTCTCGATGGCCGTTTCAGTTTCGGGTGTCGTGGCACAGTCGGCAAGGTGCTGTTCTGGCGCTGGAGAAAGTTTTTGCTCGAATTTGGCCAGCCATTTTGGTGGTTGTGCCGGTGTAGTTCCCTCATATAGCACGGCAGTTGTGTTTTCTAAGCGGTAAGTGACCAGCGCCGTTTTTAGCGATACCCGAAAATGCAGCCGTAAAGGCCCATGTTTTGGGCATAAGAAACGATGATCATTGCTGGTACTAAAGAATGCCCGTCCTTGTGACACCAACTCACCGTTGCGGAACAGTAGTTCCTTACCAAAGTTATTGGCTTTCAGCTGATAAAAAACCTGATCGTAAGAAAATTCAAACAAAGTCTGCATAGTGTCCGGGGAAGCATTTATTTTCGGACAGTGTAGCAAAGTTTAAATAAAAGTTAATTGAAATGATCGGAAATTATCGACAGTGAACTGGAGCGGGTGACGGGAATCGAACCCGTATCTCGAGCTTGGGAAGCTGGCATTCTACCACTGAACTACACCCGCCTGACGCGAAGCGCTAAATTACGGTTTGGCGCCCGTACTGTCAAGCCTGATCTGGTGCCGGTTGACATAACAGTACCAAAACGCCACTCCAATCCAGGCTGCGGCTGTACTGACCAACAGGTGTAGCCGCCCGCGCTTCGTGATAAATCTGTCTCAGGCTTCGTGATAAATTTATCAGCTTCGTGGGACAACTTTAGAGCACGGTTACTTACACTATCAATCGATTAAAACTAACGCCTTTTCTGCCCGCTTACAAAGCCCCTTTAAAGGGTATTTAACCAGCCTTTCACCGGCTGGTTTTTTGCGGATAAAGCTAAGGTGAGTTATGCCTGGTTTGGTTTGCAAGTAAGCGATCAGCTCTCTGATACATGCTGGCGATATCGAGCCAGATACGCCCTGGATACTTGCAGTATCGCCGAAGTAGGTAATGGTAAACGCCACACTAAAAGTACTGCCAAGCTCTTGTGACCGATAGATCTCTGCAATAACCTGGGCGCCCATTTGGACCTCCTAAACGTCGATATCGGCATAGGGCAGATCTGCTGCTGCGCCTATAATGCGGCCGTCCTCTATATATGCTTTGCTGCCGATCTCAACGTCCTGGCCAAGCACGGTTATACTGGTGCCGGACATGAGTTCTACGGCACTGGTGCCGTCATCATTATGCGCCGTTACTGTTGCCACTGTGCGGGTGGCGCGGGCCGTGAGTACCCGCAGCCGCTGGTAATTGTTAGTCATAGCTACGCAATACTCCTACGGTTTGGCGAACTGTGATGGCGCCGTCATTTGTGCGCTCGGCGCGAATGCTCAGGCTGTCGACAGTGGCCTTATAGCTGTCGGTTTGCCATACCACACCCAGCAATGAGCCGGGCAGGCAAGGGGGCAGATTGGCCATTACCGGCAGCACAATGCTGATCTCGTCTTTGTAGCCACTATCTGCCAGCTCAGCCGTACCGCGCATCCGCGCTGCCTGGTTGTCGGTGATGAGTGCGTCTACTATATCAGGCGCTACAACATCGCCAGCGGTGCCAGTACGACGAACGCCACACATCACGCCCTGTTGCTCACCCCGAACAAATACCTTGTTATAAAGTGGGTTTACGGCCGGCGTACTGTTGTATTGCAGGATCACATCGTCATGCACAGCGATATCCGGCGTGGCTGCTGCAATAGCCCAGGGAACAACTGGCCAGCGCGGGCGTACGATCAGAGTGTTGGTAGCGCCGTCGGCATAGACCATACCGCCAATGGCAGACACTACTTGGGCGATAGCTTCCATCTTGGTTTTGTTTTGATAGCTGAACGCGCCGGCAGGCACATTATAGGCTGTCATTTGATAGTCGAGTGTCCAGCCGGTGCCTGCCAGCTCGTCGCTAATTAATGCAGCTACGCCTTTGGCAGTACTGTTAGTGTAAGAGCGCGGTGCAACGTGTGGGCTTGCTAATGCCGCAATGCTGCTACGGGCATTTACGGTCCAGGATGTTTGGCCAAATTGATGGCTAAGACTTGGCTGCTCTGCCAGACCGAAAAACTCATATCCGTTTACCACTAACTTAAATAGCTGCGGGCCACCGGCAAAGAGCATGTCTTTATCGCCCCGGCTACCACATGCCAGGCTAATAGCTGCGGCCCAGCTGCTGCGGCTGAAACTTAGCGAGGCGCTAAAAATATTGACCTCTTGATTGTCGCTGACTCGATAGCAGCGTAACTCTGGCTGCATAACATAGCTCCTGCGGCGCGGTGGCCGGATGGGTTTTGTTGTGTCGATGGTTGGTACGTCGGGCGCGGGCGGTATTAGGCCGCCGCCGATGTCCAGATCGCAAATTATTGGGTTATTGGCATTGCTAAAGCGCAGCGTTACACGGCCTACTGTGGGCTGTGCCGGATCTGCAAATTGCAGCACTACGCGGCCAACCGGTGGCCGGTAATCCTGAGTACAAATAAAGGTTGCTGGCCGTGGGCCGTATGGCAGTCGGTAGTAGCGGGTAATGTCGCCGCCGTTTTGCCAAAGTAAGTCGTACCGCTGGGCAGTGATGCCGGGGTAACGATAGCCAGTGGTTAGCTGCAGTTGCTGGATGCCAGAGCGCCGCCAGCTGGTTTGCCACTGTTGCTGCTGCATCGGCGCTTCCCGCCAGTTGGTGCCGGTTACCTGTTGCTGTATTAACAGTTGCTGCCAGCCGGTTTTTAGCTGCTGGTTAAGTACCGGCAGCACTTGCCACTGTACACCAAACTGGGTGGTGATTACCGGCGGTAAGCGCCAGTTTGCTGTGCTTTGCAGCGTGGTTGGCGCTTCGGCGGTGTAACGGATCCGCACCTTTGCAGTAATGTCGTTGCCAGAGCGCCAACGGGTATGCAGTTGGTTTTGCTGCAGCGGCATACGGCGGTAGCTGGTTGCCAGGGCCATGATGGTGTTGGGTAGTAGGTTTGGCGGTGGTGGCGGTGCTTCGCCGGCAAAGTCGAGGGTAATCGGACTAACCGGAAAATAGGCCAGTTCCTCAAACTGCAGCACTAACACAGTCATTCCGGCATCAGCTCCGCTTGCACAAAATCCGCAACAACCGCGTTATAAGTCATAGTATCGTCGTATGCCTTAACACATAGATATCTTGTTGAAGCGTATGCTGGTGGTAATCTGCGAGTTATTTCACCGTTGTTTTCAACAAAACTATGCCATAAAAGTTCCTGTGTTTCTCGATCTACAACAACAATACGCTTACGTGCTGGAGCCGATGAAACTTGTGTTTTTACAGTTAAAAACGCTATAACTTGTGGTTCAGGAGGTAGTAAAGCTGAACGAAAAAACATAGGCTACCCCCAATCTTCCAGATTTATCCAAAAAATTATACCGCCGTGTGTACTACTAGAAGAAATTATTGAAACACCTAAATAATTTACGCCGTCAATTTCCTTTATAACCGGCCAAGTCTCGGCGTGGAAGCCCCTCAGTTTAGGTGTCATAATACCCGGCATACGACCTCTGATTAAAGGTCTATCGGTAGCAAACATAGTTTCAGCAGTTAAAGAAACCTCTCTTTTAATATACAAATATTCAATAATTGAACCTGCCGGCCAAGAAGTGTTGCTCACTATAGAATTCGGGGTACCTGTACCCGGTAAACCTGGTACATAAATACTATAAGCTGAAGATAAGGCTGAGCCATCTACAGATGTAGGGAAAAGTATTCTGCTCCTAGAAGCATCTCCACTAAACGTTGCATTTAAGTTATTGGTCGTATCACTATAAAATGACAAAGGACCAACTACCCCCGAGTTCATAGTGCCGATTGTAGGTGCGGAGGTAGTTGAATTGGAGTTAAAACCTGTGCAAATAAACTTTGAAGCATCCTCGGGAGTTAAAGAATCAATATCACCACAAAAAAAACAAACTTCCGGTATTGATGAATTAAAATTTTGACTTGCGTGGTGCAGTATAAAATAAAACGATTTTTTATTGCCCACAAGAATCCAGCGAGTAAAACTAGGATCGGTTCCTATAGTATTCAAATACCCTGGGTTAAAAAGGTCGGCAAAACTGGTTCCTGTTGCAGCCTGTGCAGATTGAGTCCTAATATAAGGGCCTGTTAAGCCGCTCTGCGTAGTAAAACGAAAAACACCGCCGCTACCGTTTACAGGGGAGTTCCTAAAAACAGCTACACCGTCGGTAGGATCTTCGTACTCCAGTGTCCAACCAAGAGGGTCTTTTGTACCGTAACCCTCAACCAGACATTTTTTCAATATGTTTAAAATTTGCTGGGCATTTGACGGGCTTCTTTGTGGCGCACCTGGATCATCCCACCGATAAACTGTTACTGGCTGTGCCATAAAATCCTCCTGTTAATCCGCATTACCACGGAAATGTAATCTGATTGAATCCTGCTCGATTTGACTATGGCCTGCGCTGACTGGGCGAGCTAGTACGATTGGCGGGAACGATGAGTACGTGTTTAAACGAACGCATTCGCCGGCATTCCAACCGCCGCCCCAGCCTTGTTTGCGTATTACAAAGTACGGCTGCTGGGTGTTGGGGTTAATGGGTGCAAAATCATTTAAAGTGTCGCCACTGGCGATAAGCCCAAGGCCCTTGCCAATACAGTTAAATGCGGTTGGGCTGGTAAACACGATTACCCAGCGCTCGTTAATGGCGCTGCGGTTCTCGACTTCGATGGGATAGTTCAACTCGTTAAAATTGCCGACTGCAGGGCTGCCGGTAATAGTGTCGCTCCAGACATTGCTCCATGTTGTCATGTCAAAAAGCACTTCAGCTGATGCCTGCAGATTGCCCAGTACTTGCACACTGCTTACTACGGATCCTGCTGGGTAGTCTTGATTAAGAGGCGCTGTTAGTTGCAGGGCGTTTTGTGTTACATCAGATACCAGCGCCATTTCTGCGATTGTGTCCGATATCTCAAATGGACCGGTAAAGCCGGTGGTGTCCACAATAGTGACTACGCCTGTGGTTTTGTTGTAGCTGTAGTGGGCATCTAACGGATGCCACAGGCTGGCCCCATTGCTGTCGACGATATCAATAAAGGCGTTTGGCCGTTGGTTTAAGGTAGTGCCATTTGGTAAGTCGGCCGCTGTGCTGTATTGGTTGTGGCTGATGTTTACTACGCCAAAAGGCCGGAAAATTGGCACCCGGCCGTTGTTAGTTAGGCGCAGCTGGTTAATGCCGTACAGCGATGCTGGCGGGGTTAACGGCAACAGCTCGGTAACCGTATAGCTGAGGCTGCTGCGGGTGATGGCGGCGGTAAACGTTAGCGATACAACGCCGTTTGCCACTGTACCGCTTACACCCACGCCGCTAATGGTGCCATTGGCATCTGCTGATGCGCTGACTGCACCACCGGCGGCTAACTGAGCAGTAATGTAGAGGGTGTCGGTAATAATATCGTCGTACGCCAGTACAAAATTGACACTTGTAGTGATTACGCCGGCGCCTGCGTCATTTTGTATCACAGCCGTGTACTGCAGGTTGCTGTAGCCGTTTACATACTGCGATACCGAACCATCGGTGTTAACAATGGCTGCTAACTGCCATGTTAACGAGTTAACTTGAGCGTATACGCCGTCGGTGCGCCATTCTGCAGATCGCGTACTACCACTAAATACAATAGTGCCCCGAATTGTTTGCTGCGCAACGCTATAGCCTGCCGGCATCGCTGTGCTGTTGGACCACATTTGGTAAACAGTCGCGTCAAAGTAGTAGATATAGAGATCTGTGCCGGCATCAGGTTGTACAGGCAACGAAAACGTAAATGTACCAGCTGAATAACTTGCGTTATTAAATGTGCGGCTTTGCAGCGCTCCGTCGGCAATGTAGTTAACGATAAACATCGGCTCGCCAGCGACGCTGAGCGTGTTGAGATCAGCCGCATCTTGCATGTCTAGCACATAATTTATGCCATTTGCAGGAGTGGTTAGCGTTTTACGCTGCAGGCCATTTATTGTATCGAATGGTTTTGTCGCTGCACGCACCACAGCTTGAGTTAGACGCGGCAATAGTTGGCCTGTTGTTTTTGCAACGGGTAATATCTGAGCAGCGGCAGAGACTGGTGCTGTCAGGCGGGTGCAGCCGTGGTAAGTAACATTGTCGTTTACAGTTACTGCGCGCAGTTTAGTGCAACGAGTTTGGCTATTAATATTGGTATCTCGACCCGGTGCATTAAACGGGATGCCCGGTTCAAAAATAACGTTCTGGCCTAGTATTGCTGTAACAACTTTAGCGAAGTGAGTAAAACGCGGAAAGTTTACATTCTCGGCGCCGGTATACTCTACTGAGATCGCGATGATGCTGCCGGGGTTAAGGCTAACAACGGGCTGCTCGTTTACTCCGGCGTTGCCACTTAAATCAAAGGCATTAATGATGTTTTGCCCTGATGCCATTTCTGAAAGCCCCGAGCGCAGCAATAAACCCGGTGTTACCCCAGATTCAATGATATTGACGATTTCAGCGCGAGTGCTGGCATCATTAATAGCTGCTGATTCGATCATAATAATGTCGACCTGAGGATCCTCTGGCGGCTCGTTGATCAGCACATGGGCATCTTGCAGCAAGGCGGTGTTTGCAGTGCTAACGCCAGCGTAAATTTTGACGATATCTAACGCGCTTTGGGCATGGTCGATAGCGCTGATATTGCCAAATACGTCGTTTAGCTGGCCGTTCGCTACTTCGTTCGCTGTGCGCTGGCCGCCTGCGTTGGCGTTTTGCGTCATGCGCTGTGATTTAAAGATTTTTAAGTCGGTTCTTAGCATGGTTAAACGCCTTTTAAATGGTCATAAATCGCAGGGTTACACCCATTAATAAACTGGTGTTGTCCGGGTCGGTTTCGTTCTGCAGTGGATCGGCGCTGATAGGGCCAGCGGCAAAATCCCACATCACGGTAAATTGGCGGCCATCGCCCAGGGTGATATCAAATTCGCCTGGCGTGGCTTCGGCATGTGCAACCAGAGCATTTACCGTGGCGCGGGTTAACATGTCGTCTTGCAGTACGATGGGTCGGCCAGCCTGTCGCTGTGCTACCTCCACAATGAGCGCGCCGCTGCTGGCGAACTGCGTATTAGCGGTGCGGCTGTTCCAGCTGTATTCGTTAATCCAGGGCATATCTGGCACGGTTAGGGTGTCGATAATCATAAGCTGGTACTCCGGGCGCGCTCGATTTGGGCGAGCAGGCGGTCTGCTTCTGCGCTATCGATGCTTGCGGTAAAAGTGCGGCCTGGCATAGCCAGCTCTAAGCGCACAGTTCTGGCGTTGCCACTATTCGTTACTGGTGCGGGACCTGTTGGGGCTACAACCGGCAAAGGCGCGGCAGTGCTGGGGCTTGTAGCGCTGGTAGTGGTTGTACTGGTGCGGCGCGTAGTGGTTGTTGAGCCTGTTGCCGCAGCTTCTTCGGCCAGCTGCTTTTGCTTAATTTTGTAGATATCTTCGGCCAGTTTAAGGGCTTGTTGGGCTGCTGCCAGGGCTTCTTTGTCGCCACTTGCCTGGGCAGCTTTTAGTTTTTCGCGCAGCTCGGCTACCTGGGCCTCGTAACGGCGTTTTTCGATAGCGGCCTGGTTGTTGTTGAGGCGGTCGAATTCGTCCTGGAGTGAAAGCAGCGTGCCTTGTAGTTCGTCGCGGAAGCTTATCAGACGGTTTTCGGCGTCAGTAATGGCCTGGCGTAAACCGCGCATTTCGTTTTCGCCAAGGTATCTAAAGTTGGTATCGGTTTTCCGGGTGATATTTGCCAGCTGCGCCATGGTGAGAGTGGTGCTGCCCAGCTGCTCTGTTAAACGGCGCATTAACAAGGTTTCGTTGATAATGTTGCGCTCGCGGGTAAAGGCGGCATTACTTGCGCGTGCCAGTTCGGTCCACCAGATATTGGTTACCCGGTTGTTTTGCACTATAAAGCCGTTAAGCTCATTAAAAAAAGAAA